>JBGAOP010000019.1:0-79961 GCA_044221735.1 Phycisphaerales bacterium
ATCGCGCGGCCACCAGCGGCACCAATCGCGCGCTGGTCAACTGGTCCAATCCCACGCCGACGGTCACGCCCTGGTCCGGCGGCGTGACCATCGACGTGGCGTACCTCGACGTCCCCGCCACGTGGGGCTACGCCAAGACGGGCAAGGCCGCGCCAACGCGCAAGCCTCTTGATGCGGGGTACGGCGCGAACAACGTCCGCTCCCGCAACAAGGACGGCTCGGCCATCCCCATGCCCGCCGCCCCCCTGAGAGACAGGGCCGCCAACACCCTCCCATCGCTCGGCACGCGCAACCTTGCGAGCGATCCGCTCCGCACAACACCGATCGCGCCAGACGTGACGATTTTCGACATCCCGCTGACCCTCGCCCCGATCGCCCCCATCACCAACCTCGGCACCGGCATCCGGCAGCTCAAGATGACCGAGATGCAGTGGATCTGGACGACCGGTCGCACCCAGAGCGGCGAGAACCTCGTCGCCTGCACGCGTGACGTCGGCTCGGGCACGCGCAACGGTTTCATGAACAGCATCGGCGCCGACCCATCGTTCGGCGTCGGCGACAACCTCGGCATCGAGACCGTTGACAACGCCACCTCGCTCATCGGTCCCAACTTCCAGCCCACCAACAAGGGCTCGACGGGCCTGATGCTCAACGCCGTCCGCAACCACCGGCTCGCCGTCGGATACGCCGGCGCCGAGACCGGCGTCTCCGGCTCCGCACCCAACTCATGGCTCGTCAACGACGGCACCGGCAACTGCGCCCTGGAGATCATCAGCACCCAGAACGACGCCTTCGCCGGCGCTCCTGCCACCTACCAGCGTCCCACGCTCGGCAACCTGCTCGCCAACGACGCCGCGCACTGGGCCATCGCGGGCCAGGCCGTGGCCGCCACCATCGGCGATTCCCTCGCCGAGCCCGTTGGGTGCGGGACCGGCGGAGACGCTGCCCATGCCGGCAATCCCCGCCTGGTCAACACCGAGGCCGCCCATTACGTCAACAACATCTACCAGAGCGTCGTCGCCTTCAACGCCACCACGCCCCCCACCACCGCCATCGCCTCGCCGGGCGAGTTCCTCGCCACCAACTTCATCCTCATCTCCGCGGTCGGCAATATCGCCGACGTGTATCGCCCCACCGGCTCGCACGATCCCAACAGCCGCGTGACCAACGACGCGGCCCACAATCCCTACACGCCCTTCGACATCGACGCGTACAACTTCACCGTCGCCAACAACACTGTCTTCACCAACGCCCGCTACACAGCCTTCAATGCCAGCGCGACCGGCAAAGTCCCCACCCGCACCACGGGCATCACATACTCCGATGGTGTCGCCAACGGCGTGAACTACATCAACCAGGCCGGCACCGTCGTGGGCTACGCCGGCAACCTCAACGCCCGCAACACCATCGCCTATGACTTCAACGGGGACGGCGTTCGCTCTCTCGCCGACGCACCGGACATGATCGCCGCGTGGCGGCAGCGGAACGGCGGGCCCACTTGGAACGCTCCCGACGGCCTCACCGGCCCCGGCTCGGGCCAGCAGGCCGTGATCGAGATCCTCGGCGACGGCAACGGGGACGGCTCCTTCACGACCGCCGACGTGCGCTACTGGGCCGACGGCCTCGCCCTCAACGCCTCCGGCAAGGTCGATCGCAAGGCCGGCTTCATCGCCGTCGACACCGCCTTCGGCGGCAACTTCTTTGGCACCACCAAGCCGGGCTGCTCCGCCACCTACAACCCCGGCGACTCTCGCGCGGATGTCTACGGCCTCACCGGACGCATCGCACCCGGCGCGGCCCCCGTCGGCGCCGACGGGGTCATCAACGGCTACGACATCGACTACGTCTATGCCCAGATGCGGGCGGTGGGCATCGTGCACCCGTGGACCGACGGCCTCAGCGCCGACTGGAACGTGCTCTCGCAGGCCGCCAGCTTCGACCTTTCGGCCGATATCAACGGCGACCTTCGGGTCAATCGCGCCGACGTGGAAGAGATCCTCTCGATCCTCGGCACCCGAATCGGTGATGTGAACCTCGACGGCGTCGTGTCGGCCGCGGACCGGGCCATCATCACGGCTCACCTCGGGCAGACCAACGTCGGCTGGGCCGGCGGCGATATCAACGGCGACGGCATCGTCGATGCGCAGGACTACGCCCTCGCGTGCCCGGCCGACTTCGACGGCAGCGGAAACCTGGCCGTCGCCGACATCTTCGCGTTCCTCAACACCTGGTTTGCCGGCAACTGCACCGCCGACTTCAACGGCGGCGGCCTGTCGGTGCAGGACATCTTCGATTATCTCAACGCCTGGTTCGCCGGGTGCTGATCTTCGAGCATCGCATCCTCAAATAGATGCCCTTCAAGCCCTGCCGCGAGGCAGGGTTTTTCTTTGGAGACAGACATTTGGTTTTTCTCTCCGCGTAAGCGGATGTTCATGCAATCTGCGGATGGGTGGAACCGTCTAACGTGTGGGCTGCGAAAGATGAAGGGGTCTCGCGCCCGCGTTCTGCGGTCATCTGGGGCCCGAACGTCTCGTGAACACGGAGTTGGACATGAGCGGATACCCCGTTTCTGGACATATACCTCCCTCGGGCCAGCGGGCCACGCCCAAGGTGCGCGTTCCCACCGAAGCGCCACCAAGCGTCGACTCCGCCCCCGCCGCGACCGCGCGGCCTCGATCGGAAAAGTCTGAGGCCCGGGTGCTGCTTGTTGAGGACAATGCCAAACTGGTCGACTCGCTCGTCCGCGGCCTGCGCGAGCACGGCTACGCCGTCGACGCCGCCCTCACCGCCGCTGCCGGCGAGAAGCAGGCCGCGAGCGTGGCGTACGACTTGGTGATTCTCGACCTGATGCTACCGGATCGCGACGGGCTTGAGGTCTGCCGCTCGCTCCGCAAGACGGGCATCCGCGCCCCGATCCTGATCCTCAGTGCGCTGTCGTCCACGCGCGAAAAGGTGACCGGACTCGACGCGGGCGCGGACGACTATCTCACCAAGCCCTTCGAGCTCGACGAGCTCCTCTCGCGGCTTCGGGCCCTGATGCGCCGCGGCGCGGTGGGCGATGCGACCACGCTCCGCTACGCCGACCTCGAGCTCGACCTGACCAAGCGCACGGCCAAGCGGGCCGGTCAGGTCATCGCGCTGACGAACAAAGAGTTCGCGCTCCTCGAGTTCTTCATGCGCAAGGCGGGCACCGTTCTCTCGCGAGCCCAGATCGGCGAGCAGGTGTGGGATATGAACTTCGATCCGAGTTCAAACGTGATCGACGTGTATGTCTCGATGCTTCGCCGCAAGATCGACCGCGGCTTCCCGGCCCCGCTCATCCACACGGTTGTCGGCACGGGGTACATGTTCTCCGACAAGAACCCCGGGTGAATGTCGGACGGCGGAAGTCGGAGATCGGAATTGGGTTGTTGGGACTGCCTTTCCCTTCCACTTCCCACTTCGATACGATCCCGCGTGTTCGCCCTGCGGAAAACCCTTCGCTACCGCCTGACCCTCGCGTTCCTTCTGTGGACCGCCGGCATCCAGATCGCGGTCGCCGTCGTGTTCGTGCTCGGGCGCCAGATCATCGTCGTTGACAGTATCGATCGCGCGCTGACCGACGCCGCCGTCCGCCTGCGGCGCTCGCTCGAGGCCGATCCGACATGGCCGCCCGCCCTCGAGCAGGCGTCGTTCGAGCTCCAGTCCCAACCCAACGCGCCGCTCCTGCCGCTGGTGATGCGGGCGCGATCGGTGCAGGGCGAGACCATCGCCCGCTGGCCGGATCGCGACCCAGCGCTCGACATCGCCGCGCCCGCCTCGCCCGACGCGCCGGAACGTCTGCTGTTCGCGACCCAGCGTCTGCAGGCGCCGTCGGACGAGGACGACACGGTCGCGCCCATTCGCTTCCGATCGGCCTCGATGACGATCCACACGGTGGAGGGCATCTCGTACCAACTCGACTTCGGCGCCTCGCTGGAACTTGCCGACCGCTTCACATCGGTCATGGGGCGCATTCTCGGGGCCGGCCTCCTCGTCGGGATCATCGGCGCGGGCATCGCCGGGTGGATCGTCGCCGGGCGCGCGTCGCGCCGTATTGAGCGCGTCACGCGCGAGGTCGAGCGGGTCTCCCCCACTCGCCTCGACGAGCCCCGCGAGCTTCCCACGCCCCTCACCGGCGACGACGAGATTGGGCAGATGGGCGCGGCCGTGGACGCGATGCTCAAACGCCTCGCCAGCGCGTTTCGCAGCCAGGAGTACTTCATCTCCAACGTCTCGCACGAGCTCAAGACGCCCATCGCCTCGCTGCTCGCCGAGGCCCAGGTCCTCCGGAGCGGCCGCGCCCGGAACGACCCCGGCGCCGGAAACGCCGAGACGCAAGACCTCTCCCGCCACGCCGACCCGGAGCAGCTCCTGGCGTTTACCCAGAGCGTCGAAGAGGAGATGCGCCGCCTCGGCAGCCTCGTCGAAACGTTCCTCGCCATGGCCCGCTTCGGCGAGGGCAAACGCGGCCGCTCCGACTCATCCGTCTCGATCTACGACACCGCCCTCGACTCGGTGAAGCACAACTCCCTCTACGCCGACCAGCTCGGCGTGCCCGTGCGACTCCGCCTGGCCGATCTCGACGAGGCCCACCTTGCGCATCATCATGCCGAGCCCATGGTCCGCGGCGACGGACACCTCCTGCGCGTCGCCATCGACAACCTGCTGCGAAACGCGATCGGCGTGTCCGAGCGCGGCCAGCCCGTGGACATCGGCGTCTCCATCCACGATCACACCGTGTCCGTCGAGGTCGCCGACCACGGCCCGGGCGTGCCTCCCGGGTTCGTCGACCGCATGTTCGATCGATTCGCCAAGCGGGCCGACCGTGCCGTGGGATACCGCGGCACCGGCCTGGGGCTGAACATCGCCAAGACGATTGTCGATCTGCACGGCGGCCGGATTGAGGTCGTCAATCGGCCCAATCCGCCGGGCGGAGCCCTGTTCACGATTCGATTGCCGGTGGCCGCGCCGGGCGAAGCGGCAACGGACGGGGGCACCTCATCGACAGATCATTGATGCTCTTCAGGCCGTCTTGGCGGCCTTGTCGGTCGTCGCCGCGGCCCCGTCGCGAACGCGCCCGAACTCAAAGGCTCGGATGACGAAGTGCACGGCCGCGGCGAAGAGCCCGAGGGCGATCACGCCGATCGCCAGCGCCGCCAGCGTCGCGACAAACGGCCCCAGCTTCGCGATCGAGCCGCGAAGCGCCCACGCCCCGCCCACGATCACGACCAGCGCCACCGCCGACCCGATGCCGCGAACCAGGCTCGCGGCCGACTCCTTCGGACGTCGAGAAAGCACGACCCACCCGGCCCCGGCCCCAATCACAGCGGCCGCGGAGGACCTGAGCGCGAGGAACAACGTGATATCCCACTCAACCTGGGCCCGACGAACCTGCACCACCACCGGCCCCGAGAGCAGGTTGGAGAGTTTGGCCGTCTGATCGCCCAGCAGTGAGCCGATCGCGACAATCGCCGCGACGCACAGAAGCGTCAGCCCCGGCCCCTCGGCGAATCGCCCCACCGCCGCCAGCACGCCGAACACCGAGGCGATGAGGATGACGACCTCAAACCCCAGCAGGAAGTAGAGAGGCTTCTCGGCCATGAGGGCCAGCGGGGCACCGGCCAGCGCGCTGAGCGCGACAGCCGCGCACACGATCGCGAGGCCAAGCCCGACGGGCTTTTTGAGAGACAGCTCGTTCATGGGAAGTACTTGCCGGATCGCGACGCGGCGATGCCGGGGACTCGAATATCGGCGGGACATCCGAGTTGGAGCCACACCTTCCCACTAGATACGCCCGGACGAGGGGTTCGGGTTCTCACACGTCCCCAGACCCACCGGATTGGGTGGATTGCCCGCAGATTCGTCGAATCTCCCGCCAAGGTCCAGACAAGTGCCGTGGTGATCGCGTCGATCTGCCGGACTGCACCCCCAACTACCCCGCGCTCCGGATTCCAGACAGGCTCCTCACAAAGCCGATTATCCGGACGACGCGGGTCGGAGACGACCATGACGATTCAGCCCGCGAAGCCCACTTCCGTCACACCCGGCACCACATTTGCGGCGGTGCCCGGAAGCCCACGAGAGTCGCTGATGAACGCCCGATCCATGTTCCAGAAGGTGCTCAGCGGGTGGGCGATGGATGTGCTGAGCCTTCGGCGGCGCGGGTGGGATCGGCCCTGTCTGCGGCTGTGCGCCGCCCGACCGTCGGGGGCGGGTGGGAAGCGGGTGCCGAGGGCGGCGGGGCGACGTCGGGCCGCGTAAGCCGGTTCGGTCGGCCAGTTCGGTGCGTGCGGGTTACTGATTGGAGCGGACCATGAGCGGGATCTCTTCGAGCACTGGACTTATCAGCGGCATCAACACTGGCCAGATCATCCAGCAGTTGCTCCAGATCGAGGCCCGCCCGCAGACGCTGGTCAAGCAACAGGTGCTCGCGCTCCAGTCGCGCCAGGCGGCGTACCTCGACCTCAACAGCCGCATCGGCGCGCTCAAGTCCGCGGCCCAGAAGCTCCGCCTGAACAGGATCTTCGATTCCACCTCCGTCACCTCGTCCAACGCCGACGTGCTGACCGGGACCACCCGCGCGGGCACCCCGGCGGGCAACTACTCCTTCCTCGTCGACCGCACCGTGAGCACGGCCCAGTCGCTCTCGCGCGGATTCGTGGACCGCAACACCTCCGGCCTCGGGCTCACCTCGGTGACGCTCGAATCCAGCCAGGCCCGGCTCGACGCCGACGTGCAGCTGAGCTCCCTCAACGGCGGGGCGGGCGTGTCGCGCGGCAAGATCATCGTCACCAATCGGGCCGGAACCTCCACCACCATCGACCTGTCCCGGGCCGCGACCGTCGGCGAGGTGCTCAGCGCCTTCAACGACAACATCGACGCCAAGGTCACCGCGAGCGTCAGCGGCGGCAAGATCGTGCTCACCGACACTTCGGGCGGCGCGGGAACCCTCGCCGTGCGCAGCGCGGCCGGGTACACCACCGCCGCGAGCCTCGGCATCGAGCAGAGCGTCTCGGCGGCCACGCTGACGGGCTCGACGATCTCCTATCTCGGCGACAACACCACCCTGCAGTCCCTCAACGACGGCAACGGCGTCCGCATCACCAGCCAGTCCGGCTCCGGCGCCTACGACTTCAAAGTCACCGCCAAGGACGGCACGCAACTCAACGTGTTCCTCGGCGACATCATCACCACCGTCCCACCCGTCGCCCCGTCCACCACGCCGACCACCACCAAGGACTCGGCCCCCACCACCATCGCCCAGCTCAAGGCCCGCGTGGCCGCCCAGACCGGCGGCAAGATCACCGTCGCCGTCAACCCCAGCGGCTCGGGCATCCAGCTTGTGGACAATACCGGTGGAACGGGGAACCTCGTCGTCACCGACAACAGCGGTGCCGGAACCGACCTCGGCTTGACCACGGGCATCGGCCCCACCGCCGCCGCCACCTACACCGGCACCACCGCCTCCGGCGGCGCCCTCCTCTCCGGCCTCAACAGCCGCCTGCTGAAGACGCTCAACGGCGGACGCGGGCTGACCCACGCCGACTTTGCGATCACCGCCCGCGACGGCTCCGCATTCACGTTCAACGCCGACATCACCGGCTCGGTGAGCGACTATCTGAACTCCATCAACACCGCGACCGGCGGCAAGGTGACCGCCGCGCTCGACGCCAACGGCACGTCCATCGTGCTCACCGACACCACTTCGGGGACCGGCAACCTCGTGCTCGGCGGCGGGGCCTCGGCCGAACTTGGTGTGTTCACCTTCGGCGTCGCCTCCTCCACGGTCACCTCGCAGCGCCTCAACCGCCAGTACGTCGCCGAGAGCACCACGCTGGCGAGCCTCAACGGCGGACGTGGCGTGGGTGTCGGGTCGTTCAAGATCGTCGGCGCCGACGGCCAGAGCAAGACCGTCAACATCACCGACAGCGTCAAGACGGTCGGCGACCTGCTCACGCAGATCCGCGGCGGCCTGGGCCTGGGAATCCAGGCCCGCATCAACGATGCCGGAAACGGCATCATCGTCGAGAAGGACCCCGCCTACACCGGCAGCGAGCAGAAGATCACCATCACCGACAGCATCGGCGCCGTGGCCAAGGCCCTCAACCTCACCGGCACCGCCAGCGGCACCGGTTCGGCCAACTCCATCGACGGCTCGTTCCGCGAGGTTGTGTCGGTCGCGGCCTCCGATACGCTCGACCAGGTTGTGCAGAAGATCAACTCCGCCAACGCGGGGGTCTCGGCCTCGGTCGTCACCGACGGTTCGTCGGGCGCGCCTTTCCGGCTCAAGCTCACCTCGAAGTACGCCGGCGACACCGGTCGCTTCCAAACCGAGACCACGGGCATCGACCTTGGCCTCTCGCTGGTCTCGCAGGGGAGCGACTCACGCGTGTTCTACGGGTCGGACGATCCGGCGCGGGCGATCCTCGTGAAGCGCGCCTCGAACACCATCGACGGCGTCATCGATGGCCTGAGCGCCGACATCAAGGGCGCGAGTTCCACCCCCGTCACGCTCACGGTTTCGGCCGACACCGACTCCACCGTCACCGCCATCCAGGATTTCGTCACGGCCTTCAACAACCTCTCAAGCAAGCTCAAGGACCAGACCGCCTACGACGCCGCCACCCAGAAGGGCGGCACGCTGCTGGGCGACTCCACGGCCCTGAGCCTGCAGAGCGACCTGTTCTCCGTGGTGCAGGGTGCGGGCCTGGGCCTCGGCGGGCGATACCGCGTGCTCGCGCAGGTCGGCCTGAGCGTCAGCCGCGACGGGACGATCGCGATCGACGCCACCAAACTGCGCAACGCGCTCCAGACAGACCCTTCCGCCGTCGCCGAGGTCTTCAGCGCGTTTGATCAGACGACCCCACCGAGCACCGTGGACATTCCCAACGTGCCGGGCGCGACGGTCAACAACACCAACACAACGCCAACGTACACCAAGCTCGGCGTGCTCGAGCGCATCGGCAACCTCGCGGATCGCTACATCGACTCCGTCAGCGGCATCCTCACCAGCCGCAAGAAGAGCCTCGACGATCAGATCAAGGCCGGCAACGACCGCATCGCCGACTACGACACCCGCCTGGCCGCCAAGCAGACCCTGCTGCAGAACCAGTTCGCCGCGATGGAATCCACGCTCGCCAAGCTGCAATCCCAGCAGTCGTCGATCGGGCGCATCTCTTCCCTCTCCGCCTGATCCCCCCGAGTTCCCGGCGGATCCCCCCGTTATCGGACGGCCATTCCTGCCGACCCGGTTCCCGGCCGCGCGGCACTCAAGCCGCGTTCTTCTCGGACCGATGACCCTCTCGCCATGTCCGAAACCGCGAACTCCCACACGTCTTCCTCTCCGGCCTCCACGCCCAACGCGTACCTTCGCACGCGGGTGATGACCTCAAGCCCCGAGCAGCTTCGCCTGATGCTTCTGGAGGGGGCCGTCCGGTTCACGCGTCAGGGACGCGATGCGCTGGTCGCCAAGGACCATGAGGGGATCTACACCGGTTTCAGCCGCGCCCGCGACATCGTCGTCGAGCTCATGACCGCCATCCGCCCCGACACCGAGGCCGACCTGAAGTCCAAGGTGCAGGGCCTGTACGCGTTCATCTTCAAGCTCCTCGTCGACGCCTCCTTCGAGAAGGACGTCGAGAAGGCCGACAAGGCCGCCGAACTGCTCGAGTACGAGGTTGAGACCTGGCGGCTGGCGATCCAGAAGATGGCCTCGGAGCGCGGCTCAACCCTCGCCGCCCCAGCCACCGCCGTCGCGGGCGCCCAGCGACCGACGCTCAGCCTCCAAGCCTGATCTCGTCGGTTCCGGATCCGGTCGCGTCGCTCCGCTCGTGCTCGCGCCCATCGCGCACCCGCGCGACCATCGCGATCCAGTGTTCATCATCGATCTCCGTCAACCCGGCGAACACGCCGAAGCGGAACAGATCCGTGCGACGTGCGCAGTTCAACGCAACATACAGGTTGCTGATGTGCCACTCCACCGCTCGCTTGGTGCGGTGGATCACGGCCGCGATCTCCGCGTTGTCCAGCCCGCGGGCGATGTACCGAAGCACCTCAAGCTCGCGCCGCGACAGCGTGCTGAGCGGCCCCCAGTCCGCCTCCATCATGAGCTGCGGAGGCGGGCCCGAAGGCTCCGCACCGCCCCCGGCCTCCTGCGGCGTCGAGAGCCCGAACCGCCCGATGTACACAGCCGCGGGCGCCGGCCCGGCGTCCATCACCGGCAGTACCGCGCCCTCCATCCGGCGGCCGCGAAACACTTCGACAGTGGGGACAAGCTCGCGCCGGTCGATCGCCCGGGCGATCACGTCCAGACGCTCCTGGCACCATTCGGCCGGGAACATCTCGTCGACCAGTCGGCCCATCACGGACTCGGGGGCGATGCCCGTCGTCGCACGGAACGCCGGACAGACCCAGATGTAGCGCCCCTCCCGCGTGTATGCCGCGGCGAACACCCCGGGAAAGAACCCCGACATCACCACCAGCAACCCGGCATCCTCGCCGCGGAGGCCGTTCATCACCAGCCGCCGCGAAACGCCGTCGAGTATCTCGGCGAACGTCGAACCGGCCAAATCCGAATCACGCGGCTTGAGGAGCGAAGAGCCGGGAAGCATCGTGATGCCCTTTCACCAAACAGTGTGAGGCAAGCGCGCCCGAGCACTGGTTGAGCATACCCGCGCCGCCGCGCGGCTCGTGGCCCCGGCAAAAGCCCGGTGGTTCCCCCTGAAGGACAAAGGGCGGATCGTCTCGGTTGGACGATCCGCCCGGTATTCAGGTTCACACCCGTTGCAAACGTTCAACGCCGCCGTCGTCCGAGTGAGAGCACGCCAAGGCCAACGATGGCCAGCGCGCCCGGCGCAGGAATCTGGCTGAACTCCTGACGGACAAACGACATCGTCGCCGCATCGTTGACGTGGGCGGCGAAGAACTTCATGTCCTTGTTGATCTCGAGCTTGGTGTAACCCGGGAGGAACTCAAGCGGGGACTGCATGAGGCTCGACGGGGGCGGGCCGGCGATGGCATACACCGCGGGCGTGCCCAGCAGCACGTTGCCGAAGAAGTCAAACACCGATTCGTCCACGCGCGTGTACGAGCCATCCCCGCTCGCCGAGCCGTTGAACGTCAACACCGTGTCCTTGATCTTCAGCAGCGGATTCTGCAGCAACGCTGCCGGCGCGATCTCCACCGTGTACTGGATGTTCATCTCGTGCACGCCCAGGTCGCCCGGCGAGCCGTCGCCGAAGGGGCCGATGACGTCAAAGCCGATGTTCGGCAGCGGAAGCGGACCGCCCGCGACAAACCCAACGACGGAAAACTGCGCGGAGTTGAACTGCGACGACGTGTACGACTCGAGCGTGAAAAGCTTGTCGCCGACCTGGAACTTGTGATCGCTGTTGGGCGACAGCAATCCCGCCAGGTTGGTCGAATCGCCGTTGTTCAGAACGATCACGCCCATCGCCGGGGTGCACACGCCTGCCGCCGCGCACACCGCGAGTGCTCCGAGGGCCATTCGGGTTCGCATGACTTGTGTCTCCTCATTCAGCGACCGGAGAGAACGGACGCGCCGGCGACGAGCCGGCCGATCGCGTCCGAGAATGGCCGCTGTCTTTATTGAGGATGTACTTCTCCTTTATGTTCGTCCAGCCATCGCCGCACGCCGCACCGCAAACCTGTGGCACACCACAGGCATGGCATCCCGGAAAACCAGCCCAAACAGGGGGCGCGAAGTCGCATCGTCGAAGCAGTTGGAGATTCTCTCCCCCCTCCCACCCCGAAATTCGCCCCAGCCATCGTGTCCCCCCCCCTGCGGCGCCCTCACGCACGCGCGCCGCACACAACCATGATCGCCGACACGCCCATCAGCCCGAGCACAGTACCGATCAGCGCGCCGCGAATCGCTGTGGCGGACATTTGGCCGGTCCCCAAGCGAGGCCCCAAACGATGCAGAAACACCAGCCCCACACCCGTGAGCGGCACGCCCACCACAGGCAACCACCACACTCGCACGCCCATGCGCAGAAGGTCGTCGGTGTCACCCGCAGGCCACCCGATCCCAGACGCCAGATATGCACCATTGGCAATGAGACAGAATCCAGCCAATCCCTGAAGCCACTTTTGCCCGCTCGTGGCGACCGCTCGCCATATCGCCCACAGCACGAGCGGCGCGACCGCTCCCCAAAGTGGCCCGGTCCAGCACACGGCCATCGGATGTGGATTCGGAGACACATCCGTCCGACTCAATGCCAACGGATGGAGCACGATGTGAGTGACATGGCCGCCCGTGAGGAACGCCGCCAGGATGTGACCTGATTCGTGGATGGCCATGAACAGCAGCCAGTACAGTGCCGCGCTGCTGAGCAGGAGCAGACTTCGCATGCGTTCCCCGGATCACACCGCGATCGTGCCCACGCTGTCCCCCACCAGATACTCCGCCCCAGTCTTCTGCTTCACCTCGTCCATCGTCACACCCGGCGCAAGCTCCGTCAACCGGAACTTTCCCGCCCCCTCGTCGAACACAAACACCGCCAAGTCCGTGATCAGCATGTTCACGCACTTCTGCCCCGTCAGCGGCAGCGAGCAGTCCTTCACGAACTTGTGCGTCCCGTCCTTGGCCGTGTGCTCCATCACCACCACAACCTTCTTCACACCCGCGACGAGGTCCATCGCCCCGCCCATTCCCTTCACCATTTTCCCCGGGATCATCCAGTTGGCGATGTCGCCGTGCTGCGACACCTGCATCGCCCCGAGGATGCACATGTCGATGTGCCCGCCGCGAATCATCGCGAACGAGTCGCTCGACGAGAAATACGCCGATCCCTTCCGGGCCGTGATCGTCTGCTTTCCCGCGTTGATCAGGTCCGCATCCACATCCGCATCCTTCGGAAACGGCCCGATCCCCAGCAGTCCGTTCTCGGATTGCAGCCACACATCCATCCCCGCCGGGATGTAGTTGGCCACGAGCGTCGGCATGCCGATGCCGAGGTTCACGATGAAGCCGTCGCGGAGTTCCTTCGATGCACGGATCGCCAGTTGGTCGCGGGTGAGTGGCATGGGCAAGGGTACCCGGCAGAGGGCCTAGGCGAGATGGCGCACGCAGGGGTACACAGGCGTCGCACAGAGGTTCGCGGAGGGGAGGAGAGGATGATGGTGACAGCATCATTCCCTCGTCTTGCCTCCCCCGCCTTCCCTGTATTTCTCTGCGAACCCCGGCGCAACCTCTGTGCACCTCTGCGTGCGCCCTTCGCCTCCCGCATACGATCTGACGATGCAACCATCGGCGTGCATGGCGGCGTTTCTCGGGGCGATGGGCATGGTTGTCGGCGCGACCGGCGACAACGCCACCGCCCCGGTGCCTCCCAACATCCACGACTTTCGCCCCTCCGCCAACGGCTTCGCCTTCG
Source organism: Phycisphaerales bacterium (assembly GCA_044221735.1). Taxonomy (GTDB): domain Bacteria; phylum Planctomycetota; class Phycisphaerae; order Phycisphaerales; family UBA1924; genus UBA4658. Next base: position 13,419 of record JBGAOP010000019.1, read on the forward strand.
TCAACCACTTTGAGGGCACGCCCATCCCCGGCGGCCTCGGCGCGATCGGTGAGGGGATCGGGCGGAGACTCGGCGCCCCCTCCACCTTCGGACTCTGCGGCGGAATGTCGTTCGCCGCAGCCGACTTCTTCCTCGCAGGCCGCACGCCCCCCACTCGCACCACCCAGCCCACGCGCGGCGAGCCGCTCTACGACTACATCCAGAAACGCCAGATCACCTCGGTCGGCCCGGGCATGTCCCTCGCCGGCACTTTCGGCCGCTGGATGAGCCTCGCCGACGATGGGCCAGCGGGCACGCGCCGCCTCAGCATCGCCGAAATCGACGACCTCGCATCGTCGCTCGACGCCGGACGACCGGCTGTCATCGGCCTCGTCTTCAACCGCCACCCCGGCAACAGAGACTCCACCGCCCGCGCAGGCTCACCGTGGGAGAACCATCAGGTGCTGGCCTACGCCGTCTCGCGAGACGCGGCCTCGCATGCCGTCGAGTTTCGCATCTACGACCCGAACTATCCCAAGGACGACGCGGCCGTAATCCGCTGCCGCGCCGTGGCCGTGGACACGATGCTCGTGGCCCCGTGGGGCGGGTGGAGCGTGCCGGTGATGGGGTATCAGTGCGAGCGACGCGTCTCCGGACCTATTCACGGCGCGGCCTACACCACCCCAGTGCGCGGCATCATCTCCATGCCCTACTTCGCAACCGTCCCGCCGCAGAATCTCGACTGATTCACCCCTTCATCAACCCCACCAGCGCCTCCAGCCCGCGCTCCAGGTTCTTCTCGCTCGTCGCGTACGACAGCCGGAAGTGCGTGTCACGCTTCGAGAACACGTTGCCCGGGATCACCAGAACGCTCTTCTCAAGACACTTCTCGATGAACTTGCTGGCCGTCAGTCCGAGCCGCTCGGGCACCTTGGGAAACGCGTAGAACGCGCCGCCCGGCGTGGCCACCTCCGTCACCTCGCGCAGCCGATTCACGACCATGTCGCGACGCTTCTGATACTCGGCGATGTGCCCGGACATGTTCACGTCCAGCGCGGCCGCGGCCCCCCACTGCAGCGGAGCCGGGGCGCACACAAACGTGTACTGCTGGAGCTTGGTCATTTCCTCGATGATCCGGCGCGGCCCGGCCGCGTAGCCCATGCGCCAGCCCGTCATCCCGTACGTCTTGCCGAAGCCGCGCAGCAGCAGCACGTCCCGCTCGCTCTCCAGCGCGCGGGCCGGGCTCGGGCAGCGCGGCGTCTTGTCGCCCACCGCCGAAACCACGCGAGCATCGGAGTACGTGAACTCGTCGTAGATCTCATCCGAGACCAGCAGCACGCCCTTCCGGCGGCACAGTTCCAACAGTTCCTCGCACTGCTTCTGGTTCGCCACGGTTCCCGACGGATTGCCCGGCGTGTTGAGCAGCACCAGCTTCGTGCGCGGCGTGATGAGCGGCTCCACCCGCGCCGCCGTCATCTGGCAATCCGGGTACGTGTCGCACATCACCGGCACCGCGCCCACCATCCGGCACAGGTGCGGGTACATCACGAAGTACGGATCCGGGATGATCGCCTCATCGCCCGGGTTCATCAGCGCCAGGAACGAGAGCAGGAGCCCGCCCGAAGTGCCCCCCGTCACCAGCACGCCCGGGCGCTCGTGGTCCGCCTCCGAGGCCGGGCGCGGATCGACGTTCCATCCGACGTCGTCGGTCAAGTGGCGCGCCAGCCGGTTGCGCAGCGGCGCGATGCCCTGCGTCACGGTGTACCCGTTGGCATTGCCCTCGATGTGCTCGATCGCCGCCCGCTTGATCGAATCGGGCACCGGAAAGTCCGGCTGCCCGATGGACAGGTTGATTGGGTCCTTCAACTTCGCGCCAAGGTCGAAGACGCGCCGGATGCCGGAGGCGTCGATCGAGCGGGCGCGTTCGGAGATCAGGCGTGCGACGTCCATGCCCGAGTGTATTCCCAGGTGGGACGATTTCCGTATGTGCAAAGGATCCCGCGCGAGTGCCCGAGTTACTTCTTGATCGTGCGCGTCTTGGGCAGACCGATCGGGCTCGACTTGTTGTCGTCGAACTTCTTGTCGGTCTTCATCTTGTCGATGCGCTCCGCACGCGTGTGAACGCTGCGAACGCCCGCCATGCCCGCCTTGACCTTCAGGGATCGATCCATGCTCATGACACTGACTCCTGTCCCGCGGGCTACTTGAACTTCACCCAGCCGGGTTCCCCGAAATCGCTCGGGCCTTTTTCTTCGCTCTGCCACTTCTTCCCGATCCGGCGAACCCGCTCGACCAACTCCTGTCGCTTGCGCTCGGTTGATCGATACTGATCCGACGGGATGGCCTCCAGAGCGAAGACCAAATGGGGGAGATTCTTGGCTCGCGCTTCCGAAGGGTCAACCGCCTTGGCGGGCCCGGAGGGCATGGCCGCGGCCGGAATCCCGTTCTTTTCAAGGTACGCCACCGCCCGATCCGCCTCTTTCCACGACAGCGTCACGATGTGCAGGTAGTTGTTCCCGGCCCGGCGCGGGTCGCTCGAAGGAGCCGCTGCGGGGATGCCGACATCGGGCCCGGGCGGCCCCTCGGTCGCGACTCCAACCCCAGTTCCCAGTCCCGGCGCGTTCGCAACGGGCGGCGTGGGAACGGTGGGAATCACGGTCGTCGGCGCGGGCGAGACCTTATCCAGATAGTTGCTGATCTGCTCCTTCTGGATTGCCTGCTGCTTGTTCTGGCCGAGCTGGTAGGCCACGAACCAGATCCCGAAGCCCACCACCAGCACCACCGCGAAGATGATCGAGATGATCCCGACGGGGTTCCACTGGCGCGTCCCCTCCGCCGCCGCGCTGGACGAGGAACCGCCCGAGACGGGAAGCCGAACTTCGAGGGCGGGTCCGCTGAGGACCTCGAAGAGCGGAGGTGTGCGGCGCTTGGCCATTGGGGTGATTATGGGTGGGGTGGGCCCCCCAAGCAAACTCCCCGAAAACCACCCCAAACCCTGCACTCCGCACTCAGCACTCTGCACTACGCCCCGATATACTCGCCCCATGTCGATCAAGCCCGAAGATCTGGTCGTGATGGAACCCCCGGTGATGACCCGCACGGAGGCCACATACCTCCCGGAGGTCATCAAGGGCTTCGGCACAACGCTGCGCCACTTCGTCACCTCTTTCGGCGCCGGCCGCACCAACCGCACCATGCAGTACCCGGAGGTCCGCCGCGAGGACTTCGCGCCCGAGGTCAGCGGATTTGAGCCCAGCAACTTCCGCGGCGTGCACCGCCTCAACCGCGACGAGCGCGGGCGCGTCAAGTGCGTCGCCTGCATGATGTGCCCCACGCTCTGCCCCGCCAACTGCATCCACATCACCGCGGCCGAGAGCCCGTGGGACGACCGCGAGAAGTACCCGGCCAAGTTCGAGATCGACGAGCTCCGCTGCATCTACTGCGGCATGTGCGAGGAAGCCTGCCCCGTCGACGCGATCGAGCTCACCACCGAGTACGACATCGTCGGCATGTCGCGCCAGGAGATGATCTTCGACAAGGAGAAGCTCCTGAGCATCTACGACCTGACGATCGAGAAGAAGCCGATGTGATGCGGACGGCATCGAAGCTGAAGGCATCGAGGCATGAGGCATCAAGTGAAACGAATCAACGAACCCCGGCCCACGCCGGGGTTTTTCACTCGATGCCTGGATGCCTCGATCCCTGGATGCATCTCCCCTTCCCCATGTCGGTTCTGGTCATCTCGCGGGACTAGGCAGTCTGGGAAAGGCCAAGGGTGGCCCGGATACGCAGAAAACGCGTGCAATGTTCCCCGAATCCGCTTGCGGTAGTGGGGTCATCGGGTATATTCGCTTTGTTCCGGCGAGCATCTCACTCCGCCCGGAGCACCAGGACAACTTGAGGTGAGGGAGCCGTCCGAGAGGGTAATCGTTCCGGATGCGGCTTTGTCATTTCCAGAGACTCGAACCGGGTCTCGTTGGTTGGGTATGCGACAGGTTGCTCGGCGTTTCGGGGGAACAGGGGCCGCTCGGCGAGAGCGGAGTCACTCGGAGACCCTGCGGAGAAATCGAACATTCCACCGGCGAGCACAGGATCGCCGCACCAATCAAACCACGACGGCCGTGTACGTGTGAACGCGCCAGGAAATTGCGCCCCGCCTGTGCGGGAGAGTGAGACGGCCGCCGTGAACAACGAAGCCCCATCGGATAAAACCGGTGGGGCTTTCATTTTTGCTCCCAACGGAGGCATGGGCGCAAGCCCATGCAGCGAGTATCCCTGCGCTTCGATTCGAGACACGCTGCCCGGGCTTGCGCCCGGGCCTCTGTTCAACGTCCGATCACTTCAACTCCCTCAACTCCTCCACCAACTTCCGTCCCGCCGCGGCCACCGCCAATCGCCAGTTCGCGCTCGCCGCGCCCTTGGGCAGCTCCGGATAGATCACCGACCGGCTCGCCGTCACCAGCACGCCCAGGCTCGACGGCGCACCACTCCGCCGCGCGCTCCGCAGCGCGGGCCGAATGTCCGCAAGCGTCCCGCCCTGCGCCCCGTAGCCCGGGATCAGGAACATCGCATCGGGCATTCGCTGCCGAAGCGCGGCGGCCTCAGCACTCTTGGTCGCCCCCACCACCGCCCCGACATCCGAAAGCCCGCACTGGCCGCGGCGGGCCTTCCCGAGCGCCGTCACCATGTCCGCCATCGCCCCCGCGATGCTCCGACCATCCGCGAGGGGCAGCGACTGGAACGCATCCGATCCCGGATTCGACGTCCGCACCAGCACGAACAGGCCTCGCCCGGGCCGGATCAGCGGCTCGATCGTGTCCGGCCCAAGGTAGCCGCTGCATGTGAGGGCATCGGCCGCGGCGGGCCCATCGAACGCGGCCGCGGCGTAGTGCTCCGCCGAAATCCCAATGTCGCCCCGCTTGGCGTCGAGCAGCACCAGCAGCCCCGCCTGTCTCGCATGGATGATCGAGTGCCGAAGCGCGCTGAGCCCATGCTCCCCATACCGCTCAAAGCACGCCGACTGAAACTTCACGATGGGCGCCAGCGGCGCAACCGCATCGATCACCCCATCGCAGAACCGCCGGATGGCGTTCCCCGATGCCCCATGATCCGCCGGATTCGCCGGCTTGAAATCCGCCGGGAACTTCTCAACGACCGGATCAATTCCCACGCACGCCACCGTGCCCTTCGCATCCATCGCCGAAGCGAGCCGATCCGAAAACGCGGCAAGAGGTGTGCTCATCGACCTACCGTAGCACGGGCATCCCTGCCCGTGCCGGGCGCACCGGCACCATCCCTCAACTCGCACCACCGCCCGTACCCACCGTGCCCAATCTCGGCACTCACCCCTTTGCACCCGCCCACATGGTCCGCCCCGCCAAACTCGACCTCAAGCTCGACCGCGGCCTCACCATCGAGTGGTCCGACGGCACAACGTCCTACTACTCCATCCCCTACCTCCGCCGTATGTCCCCCTCCGCCGAGATGAAGCAACTCCGCGAAGAGCAGGCCCGCAACCCCCTCACCGTCCTCCCCGCCTCGGCCGCCAAGGCCACCCAGGGCCCCCTCACCGCCCTCGGCGCGGAGATGGTCGGCAACTACGCGATCAAGCTCAGCTTCAGCGACGGCCACGACACAGGCATCTACTCCTGGGCCTACCTCCGCGAGATCGACCCGACCAATCGCGAGCACCAGCCCCCCAACGCCTGATCGGGTCTTCCCGATCGGGTGGCACGGGCAGCTCGCGTGCCCGTGGTGCGCTCGGCAGGCTCCGCCGCTCACATCACTATTTCACGATCCACGCCACGATGGATCGAACGGCCCAAGGGCCCAAAACGATGAGCGGCAATCCCGCCTGAATGACCGCTCCCACCATGGGAAGGCGACTCTTCCCGAAGGGCTCGCTCCGACGCGAAAGCCAAACTCCAGACACCACGCCGATCGCGCCAAAGCACGCCCACTCCGTGTACCAGCTTCGTGCAGCAAGAGGCGCGGGCTCAACAAACGCACCCATCACGAAGAACATGCACCAGAAGACGTGGGTCATCCTCGAGAACACGAGCCACGCGGGCATAACCGGACGCTGCGCGACAGCCACCGAATCCGCGATGGGATGAGCACACTCCGGGCAAACCGAGTCCCCAGCGAGTCCCCGGAGAACATACCCACAATTCGCGCACGGCACGTCGGCCTGGATCGGCTCTCTGGGATTACCAAGTTCCTGAGCGATCATGGAAGTTCTTGATCTCGCAGTCCTCCAAGGGTATCGCAGTCGGAAAGCGCTTATCGTGAGCATCCGATGGCCGATGCAGCAGCGCCCACCTCCCTCACCACCCCCCTCCCCGCCGTCCGCGGCCTGCGCAAAGACCGCGCCGACGCCCTCGCCCGCCTCGACGTCCACACCGTCGCCGACCTCATCCGCCACCTTCCCATGCGTTACGAGCGGCAGGAGGCCGAGGCCACCATCTCCCAGATCGTACCCGGCACCATCGCCTCCGCACGCGGCGAGGTCACCGCCACCCGCATCGTCCGCCACGGCAAACGGCCTCGCTTTGAAGTCGTCCTCGTCGACGACACCGGCCGCCTCGACCTCGTCTGGTTCAACATGACTTTCCTCAAGAACCAGGTCTACCCCGGCCTGCGCCTGCGCGTGCAGGGCACCGCCAAGCGCCACGGGCCCGGCCTGCAAATGGCCAACCCACGCCTCGAAATCCTCAACGCCGAGGGCGAGGCCGAGGCCGTTCCGGGCACCGACGACGGTTCCATTCCCTCCGGCGAGCCGCAGGCCCGCGAGGCCCGCATCCGCCCCGTGTACCCCGCCAGCGAGGCGATCAATTCACAGCAGATCGAGAAGGCCGTCGGCACGGTCCTCGACGCCGCGCTCGCTCAGATTCCTGATCACCTCTCCCCCGAGTATCGCAAACAGCGCTCGCTCCCCGAGCTCGCCGCGGCCTACCGCATGGCCCACCAGCCCGAGTCCCTCGCCGACGCCCGAGAGGCCACGCGCCGGCTCGCCTACGACGAGCTGCTCATGCTCCAGCTCGGCGTCTTCCTCCGCCGCGCCCAGCTCCGGCGCACGGTTCGCGCCCCGCGCCTGCAATGCACCGAGGCGATCGACCGACGCATCCGCGAGCGTTTTCCCTTTGCGCTCACCGGCGCACAAGAGCGTGTCATCAAGGAGATCACCGCCGACCTGCAATCCGACGAAGCCGGCAACCGCCTGATCCAGGGCGACGTCGGGAGCGGCAAAACCGTCGTCGCGCTCTACGCCATGCTCGTGGCCGTTGCGAACAGGCAACAGGCCGCGCTCATGGCCCCCACCGAGCTTCTTGCCGAGCAGCACTTCACGTCCATCTCAAAGATGCTCGAAGGCTCGAGCGTCAGGGTCGAGCTTCTCATTGGCGCCCTCTCCGAGTCCGAGAAGGCCGACATCCGCGCCCGCCTCGCCTCGGGACAGATTGACATCCTTATCGGCACCCATGCTCTCCTCACCGAGGGCGTCCGCTTTGAGTCGCTCGCCGTCGCCGTCATCGACGAACAACACCGCTTCGGTGTGCATCAGCGGGCCTCGCTCCGATCCAAAGGCAGTGGCACCACTGAGAGCACCGAGAGCACAGAGAGAGGCACGAGGCAGGGCCCTTTGCCTCAATCCCAGTCTCCCCCGCCTTCCTCAGTGCCCTCTGTGCCCTCAGTGGTGAACTTCGATTCCAAGCCCGTGGCGCCGCACATCATCGTCATGACGGCCACGCCCATCCCGCGCACGCTGGCCCTCACGCTTCTTGGCGATCTCGACGTCTCCATCATCGACGAGCTTCCGCCCGGGCGCACGCCCATCGCCACACGTGTTGTCGATCCTGCCCGCTCCGGTGAGGTGTATCAGTACATCCGCACCCGCCTCGATGCGGGCGAACAGGCCTACATCGTCGTCCCCCTTATCGACTCCGGCGCCTCGACCGCCAATGAAGGTGGCGACGCCGAACTCAACGACCTCCGCACCGTCATGGCACGCCTCGAAGCCCATGAGTTTCAAGGCAAGCGCCTCGCCGCCATGCACGGCCGCCTCAAGCGCGACACCCGTGAAGCCATCATGGCCCGCTTTCGCAGCGGCCAGATCGATGCCCTCGTCGCCACCACCGTTATTGAGGTCGGCGTCGACGTCCCCAACGCCAACGCCATGGTCATCGAGCACGCCGACCGCTTCGGCCTCGCCCAACTCCACCAGCTCCGCGGCCGCATCGGCCGCGGCACGGGCAAATCCCACACACCCCTCTGCGTCCTCCTCGGCGAGCCCATCACCCCCGACGCCGCGGCGCGCCTCGAGGCCATGGCCGCCACCACGGACGGGTTCGTCCTCGCCGAGAAAGACCTCGAGCTGCGCGGCCCGGGCGAGGTCTTCGGCATGCGCCAGGCCGGCGCGCCCCCGTTCCGCGTCGCCGATTTCGCCCGCGATCGCGAACTCCTCGCCATGGCCCGCCGCGACGCCGCGGCGTGGATCAACCGCTCGCCCGAGCTCCGCGGACCCGGCGAGGACCTCGTCCGCAAACGCATGATGAAGCTCCACGGCAAGTGGCTCGGCCTCGGCGACGTCGGCTGACCCCCCCCGCCCTCACCGCCCGATAGCCTCCCGCGCAGCCGCCGCCTGATCCTCCGGGCGCGTCATCTGCCGTTCCAGCATCTGCCAATACCGCCCGTGCTGCGCGATCAGCTCCGAGTGTGTCCCGCGCTCGATGATCCGCCCGTGATCGATCACCACGATCAGATCCGCGTTCCGGATCGTGCTCAACCGGTGCGCGATCACAAACGAAGTCGGCGGCTCCACCTCCGCCCTCCCACTTCCCACCTCCGACTTCGCGCCCCTTCCCATCAGCACGCCCAGCGATTCCTGGATCAACGCCTCGCTCTCGCTGTCCAGGTTGCTGGTCGCCTCATCCAGAATCAGAATCCGCGGCCGCGCCAGGATCGCCCGCGCGATTGCGATCCGCTGCTTCTGTCCGCCCGAGAGCCGCACGCCCCGCTCGCCGATGAGTGTCTCATACCCGCGCTCGAGCTTCTCAATAAACCCATCCGCGTTTGCCGCCCGAGCGGCCGCGCGAATCTCGTCCATCGACACGCCGCGGCGGGCATACCCGATGTTCTCGCGGATCGTTCCGTCGAAGAGGAACACATCCTGCTCCACGATGCCCAGCAGCGAGCGATACTCATCCACCGGGATCTCGCGGATGTCCCTCCCGCCCAGGCGGATCGCTCCCTCCGTCGCGTCGTAGAACCGCGCCACCAGGTTGCACAGCGTCGTCTTCCCCGCCCCCGAAGGCCCCACCAGCGCCACTGTCGAGCCCGCGGGCACCTCAAGATTCACATCGCGAAGCACCCAGTCCTGTCCCTTCGGATACTTGAAGGACAGGTTCTGAATGGTGATATCGGATGGGCGATGTCGGATGTCGGATGCCGAAGGCTCGGCACTTCCTACCTTCGCCTTTCCACCTCCCACTTTCTCCTCAAACTCCGTCGGCTCCCCGAGCAGATCCAAGATGCGATCCAGCGAGGCCAGCTCCGCCTGGATCCCTGTCGCGCTCGCGCTCAGGCTCTCCAGTGGAGAGAGCAGCAGAATCAGGTACGACGAGAACATCATCACGTCGCCCAGCGTCATCGTCCCGCTCAGCACCCGGTTCCCGCAATAGATCAGCACCGCCACGCTCCCCGCCGGCAGCAGGATCTGCCACACGATCTCGATGGCGCGGCTCCACCACCACGCCAGCAGTTCCTCGCGCGCCATGAGGTGGTTGTTGCGGATGAACCGCGCCGCCTCGGCCCGCTGCCGCACGAACCCGCGCACCACGCGCATCCCCCCGAACGCCTCCGTCGCGTGCGCATCGATCATCGTCCGCGTGTTTCGCACCTCCCGGAACAGCGGCCGGATCCGCCCGATCCACGCCCGCTGCGTGAAGTACGCCGCGGGAAGGAGCGCCAGCGCCCCCACCAGCAGGTGCCAGTCGGTGAACCCGATGATGATCATCGCCCCCAGCAGCATCACCACCGCCCGCCACGGGTTGTACATCAAACTGAAGAGCAGATCCGCGGCCTGCCCCGCGTCCTCGCGCAGGATGCTCGCCGCGCCGCCGCTCTTGAGCTCGTACACCCGGTGCAGCGGCAGCCGCACCGTGTGGTTGAACACCCGCCTCCGTACCGACGCCCGCATGATCTGCGTCATGCGTGTCATCTGATACCGCCCCCAGATCCCCGTGCTCACCGCGATCACCGTCAGCGACATCAGCGCCCCGCCCAGCGCCCACAACAACTCCATCCGCGTCAGCCCCCGCACCCACTCGGGAGCCCACGCGGGAATCGGCTTGGGCGGGTCGTGGAGAATGTAGTCGATCGCCACCTTCGTGCTCGCCGGCGCGGCCAGCGTTACCAGCGCCGCGATCGTCACCGTGCCGATGCACAACCCCACGGTCACCCGGTGCCCCTCGATCATCTCCCAGAACTCGCGCAGCAGCACCCAGAACGACCGGTTCCGTCGCGTCCGGCGCGGCGAGTTGGGATCAAGGTCCGCCAGCGGCCGACCGTCCGGCCCCGTCAACCCCGCCGAGGTCTTCGGCCCCGCACGCTCCTCGCCCCGGCGGCGCAGATACGCGCGATACCGGGCCTTGCTGGAACGCGCCGACATCGGTGCGGGCGCACCGGACACAACCGGATTGGGGACGGACGCGTGCGGAACTCCCTCCGGCACGCCATTGCTGTTGACGGACATCGCTTCATCGTAGTCGTGGCGTTCGGCGCATCGCACCGCGCCCGGGCTCTATGCTCGCCCATGGAGCCACCACTCCTTCGCGCCGTGGACCTCCGCGCCGTGTACGGCGCGATCGTGGATGGTCGGCGTGCCGAGTTCACCTTCGCGTCCTCCCGTTTCGCCGCCGGCTCTCGTGCGCTCGCCGGTGTTCCGCATCCGTGGGCGATCCTCACGGCATGGAACCCGATGTCGCGCCCGCTCAACGAGCGCGACAACCGCCGCCGCCACGCCGACCTTCTCGGCGCGCTCGACCGGGCGGGCATCAGTTCCTCCCCAGCCTGGGGTCGAAGCCGAGCGGGAGACTGGGTGGAAGAGAGTCTCCTGCTCACCGGCTGCTCGCGGGAAACCACGCTGGGACTTGCCCGGGACTTCAACCAGAGAGCCCTTATCTGGGCCGAAGCGGGGTTGGTCGGCGTCATAGACCGCCAAACCGGGGTGTGGACAACGCGTTCAACCGTGGAAATCCGGCCGTAAGCCCCTTGGCGCGCCGGAATTTCTGGTATCCTCAACGTGGGCCCGCCCGATTCCCCAAAGGGGGTGGGGTGGACGGACCGATCAGGACCACCTCTCTCGAAGGAGGCACCTATGGCCGAGAACTGCCCAAAATGCGGATCGCACGCCGGCTTCTACATGTGCATGGCGCTCCTCGCCATCGCCATCAGCGGCGCCGGGTATTGGTGGTTCACTACCAACAACGTTGACGCGGACAAGGAGCACACCGCGCAGCTCAACCAGCCCAGCCATCCGCCCAAGAACCTCAAGGCCAAGCCGAGCGACGCGCCCGCCGCCAATGCCGGCAGCGTCACCGACGGCAAGTAAGCCGACGGACCCCTGCGGTCCGTCTACCCAACGATCGGCATGAACCCGGCCCCGCGCGGCCGCTCGTGTAATACTGCGCGATCGGCCTCCACGCTCGCCGTGAATCCCCATCCGCCCCCGCCGTCGGTGGTCTTGATGAGCAGCGCGTTGGGCCCCGCCCGGAGGCACACCCGCACGAACTGGTCGACGGCGGCGTGCGCGCCGTGATCGTCGAGCGTGATCACCTTCACGCCGTTGACAAACGCCTCGAGCTTGTCGCCGCACTCAAGGTGCACCGTGGCCTCGCCGTCGCGGGCCGCGATCAGCGTCGTCGCGGCGTAGGCCAGCCCGCCCTTTGTCTGGAGCGTTGACCGCAGATCAACATCCCACTTCGGGCCGCGCATCGCGGGACGCCATTCCACACGGGCCCCGTCCCGCCCTGTGTAGGCCGCGGCGGGATCGATCGGTCCTTGCTCCGGACCGAACACCGCCTCGCCGATGGGCGTCCGCCAGTCCCACGCAAACGGCCCGACTGCGATGAACTCGGTCAGCGGCGCCATCGCGGTGTGCACGACCGCCTCGACGACTATCGGCGCTGCGTCGATCGCGAATCGCACCCTCGCCAGACGCGATGCTCGCAAACCAACAGTCGGATGAGCCGCCGCCGCGCGAGGCAGAGCCACCGCCCCATCGCGAGCCCGGTCGCCGGTCGCGCCCAGCACGCACGAGGCGTTCCCGATCGTCGTCTCCTGTTCACCTAGCCTGTCCACGAACTCGACCTGGGCCCGGCCGCTATCGATCCACCCGAGCGAGTCGATCACGCGGAGTTCTCCATCCTCCACCATGGCCCCGATCCCCGCCCCGATGGCCAGCAGCCGGTTCCGGCGCTCAACGTCACCGGCACCCGCCCCACCGCCCGCATCCGCGCGGCAGGCCGCGATCACCGCTTCGCGCAGGTGAACGCCTCCCACCTGAACGGCACGCCGATCATCCATCGCCGCGACGAGATTCGCCTGGCGCGCATGGAAGGCCACCAGCCGCGAGTCCTCGGCCTCGAGCACGATCCGAACCCGCACCTCTTCGCGGATGCTTCGAGTTCCGATCTCGATCACCGCCATCCCCGCCCCGGCGCTCACCGGCAGATCGACGCTCCCGCAGCGGGCGGACACCACCCTGTGCACACCGCCCATGTGCAACTCGATCGCCCGCTCGCTTGGCTGGCCATCGAACTCACCGGTCGTGGGCCCCACCGTGGCCTCCAGCACGACCGGCTCCGGGCCACCCAGTGCGGAACGCGTCCGCGCCCAGCGGGCCCCCAGCGGTGTGCGCGCGCATCGGCCTCGCTCGTGGTCGAGCGATTCGCCGTCGTCCTCGTACAACTCGCCCGCCGCCCTATCTCCATCCGCCCCCGGGAAGCCCCGCAGCACCAATCGCGTCAGCGGGTCGCTTGCCATCCGGCGCGTAGGCGGACGCATCGGCACAATCGCACCCGCGCGCACGAACACCGGCACGTGCGCGATGTCGGCCGACACAATGGCCGTCGTCCCGCCTTCGTGCCGCTCGCCCGTCTCGAGATCGTGCCAGCTTGCGCGCCGGTTATCCCCAGCACCACCGGTCGGCGGAAACCACACGCGCTGCATAGCCACGCACCGCTCGCCCATCCCCGCCGTCACGATCGGCGCCACCAGCACGTCGGGCCCGAGCATGTACTGCCCCGGCGACCGATACGCCCGCTCCTCGCGCGGCCAGCCGAGATACATCGGCCGCAGCAGAGGCGCTGCCGCTTCGTTGCACGCCCGCACACTCGAATACACGTACGGCATCAGCGCCGCTCGCCGCTCGAACGCCTGCCGCATCGCCGCGCAGTACCGCTCCTCGTAGGTCCACGGCCGACGATCCAGCGACGCCGTCCGCGCCGAGTGCAACCTCAGCGCGGCCGACAACGCCCCGAACTGAACCCACCGTGTCGTCGCTTCCTCCAGCCGCGGCCCGAAGTGGCCGCCAATATCGTGCGACCAGAAGAAACACCCGATGTTTCCCGCCGTCGCCGTGAACGGCACCTGGAACTCGAGCATTTTCCAGCCCGTGTGCGCATCGCCCGAAAAGTGGATCGGATACCGATGGTCTCCCCACCCGCCGGTGGTCGGATGCCCCCATTCCGTCCCCGAGTCAGCATCCGGGTTCGGATCATCCGCGGCCCATCGCGAGAACGACACGCCGCGCCGCGATCGACCCGCCGCGCCACCGTGCGCGTCGCTCCCCCCACGCTTCGTGTGCTCAAAGTAAAGGTGATTCAACCACCGCAGGTTCGTCAGCCCCGGAATCGACCGCACAAACTTGTCCTGCTGCCAATCCACCCACCAGAAATCAACACCCGAACGCGCGTCGGCCTTCTCGCCTTCACTTCCGCCCTTCCACTTCCCACCTCCCACTTCGAGCGGCCAATGCACCTGATCGAACAGCGCCCGCATGTACCTCCGATCTCCAGCATCAAACGGCACCGTGCGCCCATCAGCCTCCCGCCCGATCGCCCGCATGAACGCCGCGTATCGATCCTCGTGCGGGCCGACCCCGTCGGCCGGATGCAGATTCAGCGTCACCGCCAGGCCGCGCGAGTGCAGCCACGCGATGAGGTCCTCAGGATCCGGAATCAACTCCCGATTCCACGACCACCCTGTCCACCCCGGCTTGTGCCAGTCCATGTCCAGCACCAGCACATCCAATCCGAATCCGTGCAGCTCAAACTCATCCACGATCCCGCGGAACTCGTCGGACGTGTACGGCCAGTACCGCGAGTACCACGATCCAAGCGTGCACCGGCGCGGCATCGGCACCCGCCCCGCGATAATCGTCATGGCGTTCAACGCGCTCGCGTAATCCTCGCCATACCCAAAGAGATACCAGTCCGTGTTCGGCCCCAGCCCCTGGCTCTCTCGCGTGGCCGCCCACCCGTCCACCAGCACGTGCCGGCGCGAGTCGTCCACCACATGCCACCCGTCGCGTGCCAGCAGCCCCTCCCCCAGCGGATAGGCACCGCGCAGCCCGTCGAGCGTCGAGAGCGTCCCGCCGAGATTGAACCGGTTCGCCGCACCCGGCGTCCATACGACCTTTTCGCCGCGTTTTTCCACCCCGGCGGGCGGCGATGGGTGCTCGATCACCGCGTGCATGTTTCCCGCGTGCGGTGGCCGCCCGTCGGGGACATACTCAAGGTTCATCCGGCGCGTCCGCACGCGGATCGGCGTGCTCCCCGCCTCGGCCGACGTGGTGTACACGCGCGTCTGGAGCCCCATCTCCGGCACGCGCGGCTCATCGCCCGCGGGCCCGTGGATCGCGAACAGCGAGGGAAAGTCGCAGAACCGCCCCGGCTCTCCGCCGGGCCCGAACGGCGCGTACTCGATCCGCACGCACTCATCGCAGATGACTGTCACCCGAACCGCGTGCATGAACGGCGCCCTCGCGCACCAGCGGGCCGGAAACGAACACAGCCGGCCCACGGTGCTCACGGAGGGTACACAGACGAGTCTGTGCGCCTCCGAACGCTCCGCGGACCGGCTGCTCTTGGAAGCTCAGCGGCTCACTTGCCCGCCGGCTTGGCGTTCTCCTCGGGATGCTTGGCGGCGTAATCGATCACGCGCTCGAGCACGTTGTCGTTCTCGTTGCGGCTCCAGCGTTCCACCAGCTTTCCGTTGACATAGATCGCCGGAATCGCCCGGAAGCCCATCCGCTGGCCGAGGATCGCATCGTCCTGCACCAGTTTGGCCGCCATGCCCTTCTGAAGCTCGGCATCGAACTTCGCCTGGTCCAGACCGATGACCCCCCCAGCCATTGAAATCAGGTTCGGCGTCAGGCTCTCCGACTTCTGGAACAGAATGTCGTGCATGTTCCAGTACCCCTCGGCCCCGCCGACGATCGCCGCGGCCTCCGCGGCCTTGGCCGCAGCGCACCCGTTCGGGAACATCGCCTTCGGCACGGCCGGGTTGCACGTGTTGTCGAATGGGAAGTGCCGCCACGAGTAGGAGATGGGCTTGGTCGCCATCCACCCCTTGAGCATCGCGTCGATCTTCTTGCAGTTCGGCTCGTTGAAATCGCCGAACACCGTGACGTTCACCTTCGGCCCCGCCACCGTCGACGTCTTCACGTGGTCCGCCGCGGGAGCGGGAATGTCCATTACCGGCGACTTCTGCCAGTCCTCAAAGAACTTCGTCGCCGCCAGCGGCGGCTGGTCGTTCCGCGCATCAACCGCGGGCCCGTTGGCCGCCGCCGCCGCGTCGATCATGTCCGTCAGCACCGCCGGACGCGTCAGCCACCCGCGCACCTCCACGCCGTTGACAAACATCATCGGCGTGTAGTACAGCCCGAGCGCCTCGCCCCAGTTCGCATCATTCTGCACCAGCTTCAAGGTCGCCGGCCCGTTCATGATCTTCATGAACTGGTCGATGTCGGTGATGCCCATGCTCGGCAGCTTCGCCTTGAGCACATCGTCCGTGAAGTCGCCCTTGATCTCGAACAGCCACTTGGCCATCTTCCAGAACATGTCGTTGGCCGCCGTCCAACGGTCCTGGCCCTCGAGCTCCGCCTTCGAGCCGGCGATCATGGCCGCGGCCTCCGCCGCGCACGCGGCGCGGCAGGCGTTCTCGTGCATCGTCTTCGACACGTGCGGGTTGCACCCGAGGCACATCGGGAAGTGCACGATGCTGATGGACATCTTGTCCTTGTACTTCTCCATCGACTGCATCGCCATGCCCTCGAACATGCGGCAATCGGGGCACTGGAAGTCGGTCAGCAGCACCACGCGGATCGACGACTCCTTCGGACCCAGCAGCCACCGCCCGCGGCACCCCTCCGGGCCCCACGGCTTCTTCTCCTCCGGGGCCGCGGCCGCCTGCGCCTTCATCTGCTCGCCCAGCTTCCGCGCCGCCTCCGCCGCCGCCGCGCGATCGTCCTCCTTGAGCTTCTCGAGCCGGTTGATCTCCGCCGCGCCCAGCACGCCCGAGGTCACCCCGAAGATGGCCAGCGCGGCCACCACCGGCGTCCACGAGCGATCGAACACGCCACCGACCGACAATCCGCGAGCCTTCATCATGCCAATCTCCAGAGTGAGCAAGAGTGCGAGGTTTCCGGCGTGCGCCGTGATGCAGTACGGGCAGAACTTGCCCGTCGCAAGGATGATCCCGATGAACACAAGGCTGGCCAGCGCGCCGAAGCGAACGATCCACGGGATCGATGCGGGAATCCGCCGACCCCGAACCCCCACGACGAACCACGCCGCCAGCCCCGCCGCGAAGTACGTAAACCCGAGGAAGCTCGTCGGCCACCACGCCTCAAGAACCGTGATCTTGTCCGCGTGCCCGCCCGTCCGAATCGCCTTCCACATCCCGCCCACGCTCCCCATCGGGTGCGCTTCCAGCGCGGCACACGCCGACTCCGCCTCCGGCGCGCCGAACGTCGCCCCCTGCACGCCCCCGCGCACCACGCCTCCTCCGCACCCCGGAAGCGGGATGTTGAACACGTGCTTGGCCACCAGCGCGCCCGACCCAAACACCGCCACCAGGATCGCCAGCAGCCCCACGGCGTACGCCCACCGCGGCAGGCGCATCGTCATGCCGACGCCCACCACCTTCGCCCCGCCCAAGCCAGCCTTGCCCGCGGCCCCGGCAGACCCCGGCCGCGACGATCCCGCGCTGGTGTTCGGGTTGCGTTGAGAGTTGGCCTTCGATGCCAAGGGATCGGCGCTCCGGGTGTGTGGTGGGGGCGATTGTAGTGGCATGATCATGCGGGCACCGCGCAAGGAAACACCGCCGCGCCGGGCACCGCGCCCGACGCCGCTCCATCCTCAGGTTCTTCGCCCGAGGGTGCCTGCCGTTCGGCCATGCCCCACAAACCGCGAGTTCTCGCCCCTACCATCCCCCTGCCCCGGGCGGGTAGCTCAATTGGCTAGAGCGTTCGCTTTACACGCGATAGGTTCAGGGTTCGAGTCCCTGCCTGCCCATTCATACAGAGGCGTGGGCGCAAGCCCACGCAGCGGAACCCGCCCACCCCGTCCGCTCCGCCCTCCGCTCTCCCACTTCGAATGACTCTTCTCGACGCCCTCTACCTCCCCGCGGCCGTGATCACCGCCCCGTGGTGGGCACGCAAGACGCGCTCGGGTTGGCGCGAGCGTTTCGGCCACATCGACCGCCTCCCCGCCAAGGAGCCCGGCACACGCCGCGTGCTGCTGCACGCCGTCTCCGTTGGCGAGGTCAACACGCTCCGCGGCCTCGTCCCCATGTTGCGAGAGCGCGGCCTCGAGGTCGTCGTCTCGGCCATGACAGATACCGGCCTGAAGCGCGCCACCGAGCTCTTCGCCCACCAGCCCGGCGTCCACGTCGTCCGCTTCTGCCTTGATTTCTCGCCCGCCGTCCACCGCTTCCTCGCCGCGACCGAGCCCGATCTTGTGGCGCTCGTCGAGCTTGAGGTCTGGCCCAACTTTGTGCGCGCCTGCCGTGAACGGAACATCCCCATCGGCGTCATCAACGGCCGACTCTCTGCCCGCTCCTTCCGTGGCTATCGCCTCCTCCGCCCGTTCTTCAAGCGGACCTTTTCCTCGCTCACTTTCGCCGCGGCCCAAGATTCCGACTACGCCCAGCGCTTCACGGCGATGGGCGTCCCCAGCGACCGCCTCACCATCACCGGCTCCATGAAGTGGGACGCCCTAAACAGAGGCCCGGGCGCAAGCCCGGGCAGCGTGACGCCCACTGCAACCGAATCACACGCTCCTCAGACAAACCCCATCCCTCCCGACCTCCAACGCCAAGCCGACCAGCTCGCCCAATCCCTTGGCATCGACCGCACCAAGCCCCTCATCGTCGCGGGCTCAACAGCCCCCATCGAAGGCCCCTGGCGCTCCCGCACCGGCTTCGACTGCGAAGAAGCACTGCTCCACGAGGCCTGTCCCGAGGGCACCCAACTCCTCTGCGCCCCACGCAAACCCGAGCACTACGAAAGAGCCTTCGCGGCCCTCGGCGGACCAACCAACTGCACCCGCCGCTCCCAATCCCCTCATTCATCATCCCCTCACTCCTCATCCCGGTTCTTGCTCGACACCATCGGCGAACTCCGCGCCGCCTACGCCCTCGCCGATCTCGCCATCATCGGCCGCACCTTCGGCACCCTCGGCGGCTCCGACCCCATCGAGCCCATCGCCCTCGGCAAGGCCACCATCCTCGGCCCGCGCTATCACAACTTCGAGTCCATCGTCCAGACCTTCGCCGCCAGCGGCGCGATCGTCATCACCGAGGCCGACAAGCTCCCCGCCGAACTCCGCGACCTGCTCGCCAATCCCGCCCACCGCCAGAAACTCGCCACCCAAGGCGCGGCCGCCATCGCCGCCCAGCAAGGCGCCACCCAACGCCACGCCGACCTCATCCTCCGCACACTCTCAAACGTGCCAGGACCTTCCGGTTCCTCCGGAAGGTAGTGCGATGGCGCAAGGACACTCGACCATGCCCAAACTCCCCACCGTCCTCGCAATCCTCACCTTCGTTGCTTCCGCTGCGCTCGCCACCACCACCCACGCCCAGCACCTCTGGTGGAATCTCAACGGCGAGAAGAACGCCACCGACCTCTACGGCGAGATCACCGTCCTCGCCACCGCCCCGCACATCTACTACTGCGGAGCCAACTGGCACCCCGGCGAGCCCGCCGGCGGCTACTGCGGCATCCAGCACAACTCCGACACCGAGCGCCGCACCATCTTCTCCATCTGGGACACCTCCCCCACGCTCCATCCCACCACCACCGCCGCCGACCCCAAGACCATCCATAACCGCTTCGGCGGCGAGGGCGAGGGCGGCCACACCCACATGATCTGGAACTGGAATCTCAACGAGACGGTCCAGTTCTACGTCCACAAGCAACCCGGCCCCGCCGACAAGCCCAACACCACCGACACCCTCTACTACATCTTCGACCGCACGAAGAACACCTGGGTCCACAGCGCGACGATCAACAACCCCAACGGCGACCCCCCCACCAAGCCGACGCCCAACAGCGTCTCCACCATCGGCGGCGGCCTCAACTCCTTCCTCGAGAACTTCGCGGGCAAGGACAAAGAGAAACCCAAGCTCGCCCTCTACCGCCTCTGGCTCGGCACCAGCCTCGACTCCATGAAGTGCCTCACCAAGGCCCACGGCGACGGCACCTGGGGCACCATGCACAACGCCTATTTCCTCGCCGAGGGCGACGCCAAGGCCCTCGAAGCGACCTTCGCATCCGCGAAAGACAAATACGGCGAGCCCGCGATGGGCGAGAACAAGAAGCCCAAGGGCGACAAAGCCCAGAAGCCCGAAAAGCCCAAGGACCTCGACCCGATCCCCGACTCACCCATCCCCGACAACGTCCTCGAACAACTCAAGCACCTGCCCAAGGCGCCCGACGTGCCTCCAGCGGCCGTGAAGCCCGACAAGCCAAGCCCTCGCAAGTGACAGGCCCGCATCACCGCCCACCATCACCCCGGATAAGCATCCTGCAACACCTTCGACCGCGATCTCAAGAAACGCGCTAGCTCCTCGTAGCCCCGGTTCTTCGCGATCTCGTAGGCGTTGGTCTTGAACTTCATGCTCTGCAACTCGATGACCGCCCCGCTCTCGACGAGCAGTTTCGCGGCCTCGGCCTGACCGACCCATGCCGCGTTCATGAGCGGCGACATGGTGGACGCGGGCCAATGGTTCACGTTCGCCCCATGCTTGATGAGCAGTCGCATGAGTTCCAGATCGCCCTTGCACGCTGCCCGTGTCAGCGGCGATTGACCTCGGTCCGCCGGATCGGGCGCATCCGCGCTCATGTCGCAATCAGCCTTTGCGCCACCCTCCAGCAGCACACGGACCATCTCGAGGTTCCGTTGCTTGACGGCCGTAGACAGGGCCACCCATTGAGGCCCGCCCGGCTTTCCGAACGGCTTGTTGACATCCGCCCCCGCAAGTAGGAGCCGACGCACAAGTTGTACCTTGCCCTTCGTGACGGCGACATGCAGAGGCGTCATGCCCGCGTGCGTGTCCCCCAGGTTGACGTTCGGCTTGCGGTCGAGGATCGCCGCAGCCGCCTTGTCCATGTCATGGTGAATGGCGATGGACAGCATCGGCATTCCCGCGGACAGGTCGTTCACATCGATGGGGATCCCCTTGGCCAGCCCGTCCAGAATGGCTGGCTCGTTCTTCATCGCCAGCGCCAGCACCGCAATCTCCGTGGGTGTTCGCGGCGGAGGAGGCGATGCACCCTTGTCCGAACCTCCGAAGATTCTTGAGATAAAACCCATGAGGCGGAGTATACAGGTACGCCTGCGCGGCACAAGCACGGCTCAACTGCGGAGTTGGGACATGCTCTGGCTTTGCCGGGGTTGCAGGGGGCCGGGCCCCCTGCACATCCGGGCCATTCACGCTGCGATCTTGACGGGCACGACGACCCCGGCCGCACTCTTGTCGATCGTTCTCCCACCCACCGTCCCAACCTGCACAAAGTACACCGGGCTCATCCCCCCGGTGATGTCGCCGCGCTTGGCCGTCACCATGTACTCCACGCCCGCCACGCCCACGGGGAGCGTGCGATCGGTGAACGCCTTGTTCTTCCCCTCGATCCCCACCAGCGTGAACTCGGTCTCCCCGACCAGCCGCCGCATCACGACGTACGTCACATCCGTCACGCCCACCGGCTGACGCGCGGTCCACTTGATGGTGAGCGAGCCATCCGGGTTGAAGCGTGAGGTGAACGACCCGGGCGCCACCGGAGGCGGCAGCGTGCTCTGGGCGGCCACCGGGCTCACGCCGCTCTGCGCGTACACGCCCCGGTCCCCAGTGATCATCGCGTGGGCCTTGATGAGCCCGATGAACGAGCCGCCCGTGGCCCGCGTCCGCGCCAGCGCATCGTGCAGCCGCTTGGTCGCATCGATGCTCGCCTGCCGCGCCTCGCTGGCGGCCCGATCCGCCTCCGCCAGTTCATCGCTCAGCGCGGCGAACTGCGCCGCCTGCGCGGGCGTGAGCCCGATCGCCGCAGGGTCCTGCTGCCACACCTCCGCGTGCACGCGCGACCACGAGATGAACTCCGCCGTCGTTCTGGGCATGTTCTCGGCCATGGCCCCGAGCATCGGCCCCCACCGCCGCCCGCTTGAGCCCACCCGCCGCGATTGCTCGAATAACGCCCGTCGGACCTGAAAACACGGCGGTTCGTCCGCCGAAAACGCCCGTCGATGCCGCGCGGGCGGCCGTTGGCGGGGAGATTCCGAGCGTAGATGGCGCATGAACGGCAGGCGGCGCCGCGCGAAAGGGCGTCCGGAGAGCGATCACGGGCGTCGATGCAAAGTCGAAGGCCGTGGAGGGGGCATCTCTGCGCCGGCATGGAGCATCAAAGGCCCAAGGAGGAACGCCTTCGGCGAACTCCTTTGGCACCCCCCGCCGCCCGAGGGGTCGCAAGGCACGGCCGCATCCACTCTGCGGGAGCGCCGCTGAGTCCCGCCGATGGCCGAACACGTTTAGATCGGTTCGGCTCGCGATGCGGGTGTTTGCGCACCAGAGATGTTGCCGCCGCACTCCGGGCACCGCTTCGGATTCGATAGACCATCAAGGTCGTAGCCACACTTGGAACACTGGACCTTGCCGTCGCGAGAAACAACTCCGTACACCGTCGGTCCGACCGGCGGCATGCTCGCAACTTCACTCCCACACTCCGGGCAACGCCCAGCACCATCCAACCCTTCAAGCGAATACCCGCACACCGAACAGATGTTCATCCCTCGCTCTCGCAACACCCCGCGAACCGACCGCAGAAAAATCGTCTTCTGCCACTCCAGCAGCGGCCATTCGAGCAAAGTCGTCAACGCCACGAACACCCCGGCTCGCGCGAGCCACCACCAGGTCGGGGCAAGCCACCAGAGCACACCCCAAACGACCGTCGGCGTGATGAACGCAAGAACCCAGAAACCAAACATGGCGTTCGCCGAGCGTCGATTCATCCCTTCGTGCAGGACTTCTTTCCGCGTGGCATCATTCATCCACTCGGGAAACTCGCGGATGTTCTTGGGCTCCAGAAACCCGTTCATCGTCCCGCTACTTCCCGATCTGCTTCATCAAATCCGCGACAGCGGCCTCAAGCTGCGCATCCTTCCCGCTCGCCTCATCGCTCGGCACCTGCGGCACATCCACATCCGGCTTCGCTCCGTTGTTCTCCATGTCCGACCCATCGGGCAGGTACCACCCGCGGAAGGGCTGCCGCACCGTCGTCCCGTCGATGAGCGTGAACGCGCCCGTCGAGATCACCCCGCCGAACGTCGCCGTGCCCACCAAGCGCCCGCGCTTGGTCGTCTTGATCGCGTGCGCGAAGATCTCCGCGTTGGAGAACGAGTGCTCGTTGATCAGCACATCGATCGGCCGCGTCCAGCCGTAGATCAGCCGCCGATCACGCGGGTACGAGTCGTGCGGCACCTTCGCCGGGTCCGCGCCGCGCGGCACCGTGTACGCGTGGGCCGGCGCCGTCAGCGACGACAGCAGAATGTCCGCCGTCGAGCCGCCCCCGTTGTCGCGCACGTCGATGACCAGCGCATCCTTGCCGCTCCCCGCCGCGAACAGGTCGCGCTCAAACTCGCGCACCTCCGGCCCGCTCATGGCCTTGATGTGCAGATACCCGATGCGCCCGTTCGAGAGCTTCTCCGTCAGGGCCCGGCGCTCGGCCACCTCTTCGTCGTACTTCAGCCCCGTCCACGCCGCGCCGCTCACGGGCGTGATGACCACGAACGGGCTCGGGGTCTGAGCCCCCGCGCCCACCGCGGCCTCCGCACGGGCCGCCCGGCGCACCTCCACCAGCGTCTCGCGCCCCGCCCGCCCCATCAGCGACGCATCCAGGTCCAGCGCGGGCATCGACGCTTCGTCGGGCGCGAGCCGCTTGGAATCCACCGCCACGATCACATCGCCCACGTTGATCCGCGACTGCTTCAACGACGCCGGCGAGTCCGGCGTCACCTTGAGCACCTCATACCCGCCCGCCACCGGCTTCACGCGCACGCCCAGATACCCCGTGCCCGGGTTGCCGCCGCTGAATCCGCCGCCGCCCGAGATCCCCGTGTGCGATCCCTCCACCTCGCCGAAGAGCGTCTGCGTCACGCGGTTGAACTCCTCGCTCGTCCGCGTCTTCGCGGCCAGCGAAAGGTACCGCTTCGTCAGGCCCTCCCAGTCCAGCCCCTTCATCGTCGGGTGATAGAACGTCTGCCCGAACGTCCGCGACGCCTCGAGGAACTTCTGCCGCTGCTGCTGCTCGATGTCGATCGCCACCGGCGCATCGATCGGCAGCCCATCGACCTTCCCGCCCTTGGGCGGCGCGCTGCTCACCGTCCCGGACTTCACGAACACCACCTTGTCTCCCGTCAGCGACACCGACACGCCGCCGAGCGGCCCCGGCGCAATCGTCTTGCGGTCCCCGCCCTTGTAGTCCACGCTCACCAGCGTCCCGCCCGGCGCGGCCGGACCCTCGCCCTCGAACACGCCCATGAAGATGATCCGATCCGCGCCCGGCGTGGCCTCAAGGTTGCCCTTGTTCCCCGCGCTCGAGGTGATCCGCCGGATGCGCAGGTACGCATCCTCGGCGTCGAACTTCAGCGGCTCCGCCTTCTTCGGCGCCCTCGGCTTCGCATCGGCGGGCTTGGCGTCATCCTTCTTCGCCTCATCGGCCTTCGGCTCTTCCTTCTTCTCGTCCTTCACGAGAGACTTCGGTACCGGAATCCACGACGGCGTCTCGGCGGGCTTCCGCTTCGCCGCGGCCTCGCCCGCCTTCTTGAAGTAGTCCTCGCGCTCGTAGGACGTCATCCCCTCGAGCTCCTTGTCGAGGTACACCTGGTAGACGTCCACCTGGTCGCTCTGCTCGCCGCGCTGCGAGAGGAACGTGAGCACCTTCCCATCCGCGCTCAGCCGCGGCGAGCCGTCGTCGTCGGGGTGTCGCGTCAGGTTCACCGCCGGCGAGCCCTTGAACGAGGAGTCGGCCGCGAACGAGTCAAACCCGCCCGTGTCCATCAACCAGATGTCCGAGTTGAAGTCCAGATCCTCCACCGCGTACACGATGTGGCGCGAGTCGGCCGCCCACTGCACGTTCGGATCGTTCCACCCCTCGAAGAGCACCCGCTGCTTCATGCCCTGCAGCTCCACGAGCACCAGATCGCCCCGCCCGCGCGACACCAGCAGGCACTTCGCATCCGGCGAGGGCGTCGGATGCCGAATGTCCTGCGCATCGGTTACCACCGGTTCAATCCGGAACCGCAGCGCTTCCGACCACCGCTTGCCGTAGTCGGGCTTCTTCACCTTGGGCTTGGCCGGCGCATCGTCCTTCTTCTCGTCGGACTTGGCTTCATCCTTCTTCTCCCCACCACCCTCATCCTTCTTCTTCTCCGCATCATCCTTCTTCGCCGCGGGCTCTTCCTTCTTCTCCTCGGGCTTGGAGGGCAGGATGTCCTCGCGGGCGAGTTCCACCACCGCCTGGTACACCGAGTACTTGCCCAGATGCGTCTCCCCGGCCCCCCCCACCGCGCTGGCCAGCCCCGCGTCGTCCGACGCGAAGTACAGCACGCGCCCATCGGCCGACCACGCGATGTCGCGCTCGCGGCCCGTCGTCGTCGTCACGCGGCGCGTCGGATAGTTCTCCGCAGTGTTGCGCACGAAGATCTCCCCGCGCGCCACCACCGCCAGCGTCTTCCCGTCCGGAGACAGCGCCGTCTCGTTGATCTCCTTGTCCAGCGACATCCGCTGCACGTCCAGCGAGATCCCGTCCGCCTGCGCCACGAGCGCTACCGGCGTCGGCGCGGCCTTCGAGTCGCTCAGGTCCAGCCGATACAGCCGGTCCCACACGCAGAACACCGCCACCTTCCCGTTTGCGCTCACCGCCAGGTCGCGCACGCCCGCGCCGATCGAGAGCTGCTCCTTCGTCGGCTGGAACGACGTCAACTGGATCGCCGCCCCCTCCGACTCGCCGCCCGGCCCCACACGCCACACGTTGTTCTGCCCATCCCGCGACGAGATGAACAGTGTCGAACCATCCGGCAGAGCGCTCGGATCAAAGTCGTTGGCGGGGTTGGTCGTCAGCGCGGTGAACTTTCCATCCGCCAGCGACATGCGCCACACGTCGTTTTGGCCCGAGCCCCGGTACTTCGGCCGCTCGGGCGGGCAGTACCCGCGTGCCAGCACCAGCCCCGCGCCGTCGTTCGTCGGTCGCGCGAACATGCCGAACGCCGAACTCACCATCGTCACCGGCCCGCCCGACACGCCCCCCACCGCCGCGACGTCTGCCGGTCCGTTCAACTCCACCCGATACATCCGCGTCGTCTTGTAAATAGACGGCTCGAGCATCGCGCTGAAATAGATCGCCTTCCCGTCCGCCGAGAACCCCCCCAGAACTTGGGGCTTATCCGAGGCCGTGATCCGCCGCGCAGCCCCCGCGACTAACCCTCCCCCGACGGCCTTCGACACTGGCATGACATAGATGTTGCGGGCCCCGTCCCGGTTGGACTCAAAGGCCAGCATCGTCCCGTCCGGGGAAAACGCCGACCGCCGCTCTTCCGCCGGATGCACTGTCAGCCGACTGCTCGGTCCGCCCTCCGCCGGAGCGGCCCACAGGTCCCCGGCCCACGCATACACCACGATCGACCCATCGGGGCTCAGCGAGGGGTACTGGGGATACCCAACCCCGGACGACTCATCCGTCCCGGCCACCACCGAACCGGTCAATGGTTCTTCATCCACGGTCATCGGCCGCGGCGAGGCATCGCACCCCGCAGCCAAGACGACTGAGCACACACCGAGGCGAAGCGCAGCACACGGAGATGAACGCATGGGAATCCTTCAGCGAAAGTGATTCGTGGGGGAACCGGTAGGGCCAGCGGAACAGGATCGGAGTCTACATCCCTGCGGCCCATTCGTGGCATCCGAAGCGGCAAGTTGTTCAGGACGCCCGGTTCGCCCAAGCCCCGATTTGACAGACGCTTGGATTTCGGGTGGGATGGGGTATTCTGGTTGGTTCCGGGCGGGTACTGTCCGGGATCGATTCGGCCGCTTTTGGCCTCGCCGGCACCGCCGGGCGGGCTCCGGCCGCGTGGGGAACAGGTGCACGATGCGCCCACGGTGTGGTCGCGTCGCGCGGCTGTGTCGTCGGTCGCGTTCGGGAGCGGGGTCGGTCGGATCACAACTCGCAACAGCGTTCGGAGCCGTGCAATGCGGATGAACAAGCGAAAGTCGTCGGGCGCGAAGATCTCTCACACCTCGTTCGCCGAGGGCGGGGGGATGGAACACCTCGAGCCGCGCACGATGCTCGACGGCGCCGTTGGCTCGACGGCCCGTGACTTCAACGGCTCGCCCCTGACTTGGCACGGCTCGACCGTGGCCAACTGGTCGCGAGGTTCGTGGATCATCAGCTTCGCCGGCGAGCAATCGCAGGCCCAGGCCGATGCTCGGGCCCGCCAGGTCGCCACCGCCCTTGGTGTGACGCCCCTGCAGGTGCAGACCTCCGCGCTCGGACGCTTCGCCCGCATCCAGACGGCCGGGGCCATTTCCGAGGCCGCCGTCTCCGCCGCCAAGCTGCAGTTCGGCTTCCTGCACAATGTCGAGCCCGACCTGCTCCGCGCTCCGTCGCGCCTGCCCAACGACGCGACGTTCGCCCAGCAGTGGCCGCTCCGCAACATCGGCCAGGCCGCCGACTCGAGCGGCAACGGCACCCCCGGCGCCGACATGAGCGGCCCGCAGGCGTGGGACATCACCACCGGCTCTCGCCAGGTCGTCGTCGCGATTCTCGACACCGGCATCAACCTCACGCACCCGGACCTTCGCGCCAACCTCTGGAACAATCCGGGCGAGATCCCCGGCAACAACAACGACGACGACGGTGACGGATTCGTCGACGACGTCTACGGCTGGGACTTCGTGGGCGACGGCCAGGGCAACGGCGACAACAACCCCGACGATCCCGCCACGCAGGGCCACGGCACCGCCGTCGCCGGGTGCGTCGGCGCCGTCGGCAACAACGCCCTCGGCGTCACCGGCGTCAACTGGCAGGTGAGCATGATCGCCTGCAAGATCTTCCCCGACAACGGCCTCGCCCCCACCTCCGCCATCATCAACGCCCTTGACTACTGCACGATGCTCAAGCGCCGCGGCGTGAACATCGTCGTGAGCTCCAACTCCTACGGCTCGCTCCAGAACGAGGGCTCGCAGAACTTCAACGACGCCGAGCGCATCGCCATCCAGACCTACACCGACGCGGGCATGATCTTCGTCGCCGCCGCCGGCAACGACACCAACGACAACGACAGCGCCCTCCGCGCCTATCCCGCCTCCTACGACAACCCCTTCATCATCTCCGTCGCCGCCACCGACAACAAGGACCAGCTCGCAACCTTCTCCAACTTCGGCCACACCACCGTTGACCTCGGCGCCCCCGGCGTCCGTGTGTGGACCACCGCCACCGGCGGCGGCTACCAGTACATCGACGGCACCTCCTTCGCCTGCCCCTACACCGCGGGCGTCGTCGCCCTCATGGCGAGCGTCAACCAGTTTGCCACCAAGGAGCAGCTCAAGGCCGGCCTGCTCTCGAGCGTCGATCCCGATCCGTTCCTCGCCGGCATCACCGTCACCGGCGGCCGCGTGAACGCGTTCAAGGCCGTCCGCGCCTCGCGCACGCAGGGCCTCTTTGTCACCACCATTTCTCCCGGCACCCAGTCGGCCAACGTGACGTCGATCGACGTGGTGTTCTCCGGCGACATCGATCCCTCGTTCCTCTCCTCCACCATCTCGCTCAACCTCACCCTCAAGCGCGCCAACGGCGCGAGCACCTTCAACGGCTCCGAGATCGATGTGCCGATCCTGTCCTCGCAGGTCACCCTCAACGGGCAATCCTTCCCCTTCGCCACCGGCGGCAACCACCTCACCATCACCTTCGCCGCGCCCCTCGCCCGCGACCTCTATCGCCTCACCCTCCGCGCCGACCACTTCCGCGACTCGGGCGGCAACTTCCTCAACGGCGACGCCCTGCAGGGCAACGACGAGGTCTACGACTTCAACGTCATCTCCTTCCGCGGCCCCTACGAGCCCAACGACACCCGCCAGACCGCCGCGCCGCTCATCCTCGGCCCCGGCGGCACGCTCACGCTGAATGATCTGTTCATCGGCGACGGCGTGAACCCCAGCACCGACGTGGACATCTTCAAGGTCTACGTCTCCGGCCCCTCGCTCATCTCGCTGGCCGTCCGGGCCCGCTCGCTGCCGGTCTATTCCGGCCTCGACTCCTACATCCGCATCTTCGACAGCGGCGGCGCCGAGATCGCCAAGAACGACAACTTCGACGGCCTCGACTCCAAGCTCCAGGTCTTCGTCGGCGGCGCGGGCGATTTCTACATCGCCGTCAGCGCCTTCCCCAACACCGCCTACCTCCCCGACACCGAGACCGGGCGCACCGCCAGCGGTTCCTCGGGCGTGTACGCCCTCGACGTCTCCGTCGCCACCAGCGGCCCGCAGGTCATCACCCGCAACGGCACCGCCCCCGCGACCATTCCCGTGCTCGGCGATGTCACCAGCACCATCAACGTCACCGACGGTCGATCCATCACCGATCTGTCCATCAGCCTGAGCATCACCCACACCTTCGACTCCGACCTGCTCATCACCATCACGGGCCCGGGCGGCGAGGCCATCACCCTCTTCAACCGCCGCGGCGGCGCGGGCCACAACCTCACCAACACCGTCTTCTCCGACGACGGCACCACGGCCATCTCCGCCGGCGCGGCCCCCTTCACCGGCACCTTCCGCCCCGAGCAGGCCCTCACGCCGTTCAAGAACCGCTCGGCGCAGGGCATCTGGACCCTCCGCATCCAGGACCTCAAGCCGCTCGACTCGGGCACGCTTGACGCCTGGTCCATCACCTTCACCCACATCAACGACATCACCGGCCCCTACGAGCTCAACGACACCACGCTCCTGGCCACCGACACCGGCATCGACACCAGCGGCGCGGCCACGTTCGAGGCCTTCGTCGGCGACGGCGCCTTCGGCCTCCGCGACGTTGACCTGTTCCGCTTCGTCGCCGGAGCCGGCACCACCATCACCGCCAGCACCACCGTCACCTCCGGCTCCGTCAAGACCGTCCTTCGCCTCTTCGATGCCACCGGCAACGAGATCCGCGCCGACCGCCGCCACGGCGTGTCGACCAACCTCGTGAACTTCGTCGTCGCCAGCGCGGGCACGTACTACGTCGGCGTCTCCGGCGGTTCCAACTCCGCCAACCCCGGCGATCTGGGCAATGACAACTACAACCCGGCCAATGGCGGCTCGGGCAGCACCAGCGACGCCACCGGCAACTACACGCTGACGATCTCCGTCGCGGGCGGCATCTCCGAGGGCCCGCAGGTCCTCTCCGGCACGCGCCTCGCCGTCGGCGTCAACTCCAACGGCGCCATCGGCCTCCCCACCGGCACCAACACCAAAGGCGTCAGCCTCGACGGCCTCGACTATCTGCTCAACGGCGGCAACATCTCGTCCTACTTCGGCGCGGTGTTCGACGGCTTCGTCGTCCGCAACACCGGCGACCGGTCGCAGACCGATCTGCCCATGGCCGTCTCCAACGAGAGCGACTACGCCAACCGGCGCGTCGTCGCCTCCGGCGTGTACCGCGGCCTGGGCGTGCGTCGCTCCATCTCCTTCGGTGTGAACGACCAGTTCATGGCCATCGACGTCTCCCTCACCAACCGCACCACGCTGGTGATGAACAACGTCGCCTGGCTCGAGGGCGTCGGCGCCCGCCAGGGCCTCAACCTGCCCGTGATCGACCCGCTCACGCAGGGCCTCACGCTCAACAATGTCAAGAACGGCTCGATGCGCCTGGCGACGTCCTCGTTCGCCTCCGGCGGTTCGAACTACACCATCGGCCTCGGCGCGGCCGCGGGCCCGTACAACGTCGTCACCGGCTTCACGGCCCCCGGCGTCGCCCGCGACCCCTTCGCGCTTCTCGCCTCGCCCGTCGACCCCGACACCTCGATGGCCGACCTCGGCGCGGCCGGACAGGCCGACATGTCCGTGGCCTTCAACCTCGGCATCCTCGGCCCCACGCAGACGATTACCTTCCGCTACTTCCTCTTTGTCGGCTCCTCAACGAGCCAGGTCACCGGCCAGTTCGATCAGGTCGACGCCGGCACCGGCTCGGGCCACCTCGTGCCCGATCCCAAGTCCGGCTCGCTCGACGGCGCCACGCTGCCCTTCTCGCTCTACTACCCCGAGGGCTACGCCAACAACCGCGCCAACTCCTTCCTCCCGATCATCAACGCCGGCTCCACGCCCGTCCGCGTCGTCGTCATCGCCCACTACGAGAAGAGCGGCGTCTACTCGCTCCCCGTCTCCGAGGTCCTCTACGACAGCGCCACCGACGAGACCGGCGGCGTCATCCCCGCGGGCAGCCGCGGCGGCATCACGCTGACCAATCCCGCCAACTACGCCGCGGGCACGTCGCCCGGCGGCGGACTCCCCGGGCGCGTGCAGAGCCTCATCTCAGGCCGCCCGGGCGTGTTCAAGAACACCCCCTACGCCCTCGAGGTCCGCTCCAGCGCCCCCATCGGCGCCGAGTTCAGCCACTACGACTTCGGCATCACCACCGGCGTCTCCGCGATCTCCACCCAGTCCACCACCTGGACCTTTGCCCAGGTCCAGAAGAGCGCCACTCAGGCCGACGTCATCGTCTTCGTCAACCCCACCACCGTCACCACGAAGGTCACCCTGACCTTCTTCGGTTCCTCCGGACAGGTCGCCCAGACGTTCACCCAGAACGTCGAGGCCGGTCGCCGCGGCGGCTGGTCCATGAGCGATCTGAACATCCCGAGCGGCACCTTCGCCGCGCGGCTTGATTCCGAGCAGCCCATCGTCGCCGCCCTCACGCACTACGACATCGGCGCGGGCAACGGCTACGGCACCACGGGCCTCCCGTCGGCCGGGTCCACCACCGGCGGCACCGCGCAGGGCCAGGTCGGCCTCGCCGCGACAAACGAATCCGTCCGCGTGCTCAACACCAACACCACGCCCGCGACGGTGACCTTCACCTTCGCGTTCGCCAACTCCAGCTCCTACCGCCGCACGCTGGTCGTGCCGGCCAAGTCCTCCGGCGGCTTCAGCGTCTCCTCGCTCGTGGGCTTCCCCGTCGGCCAGGCCTACTCGGTGCTCTACGACTCCACGCTCCCTGTCACCGTCAGCCTCCCCAACCAGACCTCCGTCGGCTCCAGCGGCTTCAC
This sequence comes from Phycisphaerales bacterium, assembly GCA_044221735.1. Classification (GTDB taxonomy): domain Bacteria; phylum Planctomycetota; class Phycisphaerae; order Phycisphaerales; family UBA1924; genus UBA4658. The sequence goes on from JBGAOP010000019.1 coordinate 45,251, forward strand.
GCTCACGTCCACGGCCGCCACGCAGTGGCTCTTCGGCGACGGCTTCCGCCCCGCTTCGGGCAACCTCGTGAAGGAATATCTGCGCGTCTTCAACCCGTCAGTCACCGACCAGACCATCGAGATCGCCATCAACTACAACGATGGCACCTCCGAGGTCTTCCGCCGCACCGTCCCCGCTCGCGCCACGGCCAACTACAACGTCTTCGACTTCGTCACCGGCGTCCACGCGAGCCCCGGCACGGTCCCCGGCGTCGGCTCCTTCTACGGCGTTCGCGTCGCCTCGGCCGTCCCGGTCGTCGCCTTCATGGGCCACTACGACGGCTTCCTCGGCGGCGGCTTCGGCTCGCTCGGCACGGCCCTGGGCACCCTCGGCTCGCCGGCCTGATCCGCTCTCGCTCTCTTGCACCCCAAGGCCCGGGCACTCGCCCGGGCCTTTTTTCTTGGGTACCCCGCCCCGGGTGGCCCGCCACTCCGTGGCGGCGCTTTGGTTTTCTCATCGAGCACACTCCAAAGCCACCGGAAACCCACGAAGTCTCGCCCTACCCTTGCGCTCGGCGCACTGTTTTGAGCACCCCGCTCCGGACGGTCGTTCGAACCATTCGAGGGCGTAGCTCAGTTGGTAGAGCAACGGACTTTTAATCCGCAGGTCGTGGGTTCGATTCCCACCGCCCTCATTCACCTCGCTCTTCGGGCCTTTGGCCCACGCACATTCCCGGGGGGATCGCCCGCGTGAGTTCCGCCAGCGCACCGTCAACCTCGATGTCCCTCCTGGTCCTCCACGCGCAGTGGTCCAGCGAGAGCGCCGCCGCGTCGGGCCCCGCCGGACCGCGCATCGGCGCGCTCCACATCTGGGCCGAGGACGGCCTCGCCCGCCCCACGCCGACCACCGCCAAAGAGCCGCCCTTCCCCCACGCCTTCGCCGCGCCCCACGACCGCCTCCGCGAGTCTCTCTCGCCACTCTTCGGCGATCGACCGATCCAGACCGGCACGCTCACCCTCGTGCTTCCCGCGCACGATTCCCAGCCTCTTCCCAGCCCCCACATCGCCCACTCCCACGGCCAGGTCGCCATCGAGGCCGAGGACGATTCCGACGACAGCGAATCCCTCGCGCCCGTCGAGCCCGCGGCCGAAACCCACGCGCCCGTCGCCCCTCCCGCCGCCGTCAAGTTCACCGTTCCCACCATCGTCGTCTCCGCAGCCGACGCCCCGGCCGTGCTCGACGCGATCGAGGACGCCGTCGCCTCCATGGACCTCGGCTCGGCTCCGCGCGCCACCTCGACCACACACATCATCGCCGGCGAATCTCTTCGCTTCTTCGCCGCGGCCTCGCGCTTCGTCCGCCATCTTCTCTCCCAGCAGCGCTTCGTCCCGATGATCCAGCAGGAGCCTTCGGGCGCCATCGGCGGCGTCTGGCAACCCTGGCTCGCCGACGAGGCCACCGCCGCGCGTCTCGCCCGCCTGCAGGGCGCGATGCCCCCCTCCGCCCGCGCCGCGGCCGACGCCTTCAACCACGACGGCTGGGCCGTGCTCGACGACTTCCTGCTGCGCACCGGCGACGCCCTCTGCCGGCGCGTCCTCGTCCGCGACGCCATGCCCGAAGCCATCGACGGGCGCGACCCGCAGGCCGATCTCCACGTCGCCTGGCTCTCGGGCCTGCTCGGCGAGGGAGCCGACGTCGACGCCCGTCCCGGCCCGCGCAACGACCTCATCAAGGGCGTTCGCCGCTGGATCGGCGGCCTCGAAGAGCGCGGCTCCGGCGCGGCCTGGCGGCTCCTGCTCAAGCTCTCTGAGCCCCTCGACGTTCCAGGCGTCGCCGCTGATCTCAGCGCTCCGGGCGACAAGGTCCGCTGGACGCTGTCCCTTCATCTCCAGAACGTCGTCGAGCCCTCCGTCGTCGCCGACGCCGCAGACATCTGGCTCCTTCCCCCCGGCGCGGCCAGCGTCGAGGGCCAGCGCATCGAGCAGCCCCAGGAACTGCTCCTCAGCGAACTCGGCCGCGCGGCCCGCCTCTACAAGCGCCTCGAAAAGGTCCTCGAAGAGGCCGAGCCCACCGAGCTCGAGCTCACCACCTCCGACGCCTACAAGTTCCTCCGCGAGTTCCGCCCCATCATGCTCGAGCAGGGCTTCGGCGTCGTCGCCCCCGACTGGTGGGACTCCCCCACCGTCCGCCTCGGCGCTCGCCTCCTGGTCCAGAGCGAGGACGTCGACCTCTCCACCATCGGAGCGGCCGGAGGCGCAAGCGGCGCGGGCGGCGCAAGCACCCCGCAGCTCGGCCTTTCGAGCCTCGTCTCCTATCGCTGGCAGATCGCCGTCGGCGACACCAACCTCACCCTCGAGCAGTTCGAGAAGCTCGCCGCCCAGCACTCGCCCCTCGTTCGCCTCAACGGCCGCTGGGTCGAGATCCGCCCCGAGGACGTCAAGGCCGCGATCCGCTTCATTCGCGAGAATCCCGGCGGCAAGATGGAAGTCGGGCGCGCCCTGCGCCTCGCCTACGCCAGCGACACCCGCGACACCGGCGTGCCCATTCTCGGCATGGACGCAACGGGCTGGGTCGACGCCGTCTTCGGCGGTGATCCCAAGTCCTCCATCAAGATGCCGATGATCGAGGCCCCGCTCGGCTTCGTCGGCACGCTCCGCGCCTACCAGCTCAAGGGCCTCTCCTGGCTCGCCTTCCTCGACAAGCTCGGCCTCGGCGCCTGCCTCGCCGACGACATGGGCCTCGGAAAGACCATCCAGCTCCTCGCGCTGCTCGCCCACGAGCGCTCGCAGCTCGCCGCCGGGGCCGTCCCCCAGACCACGGGCGAGGCCGCGTCATCGGCGGCCCACTCGGTCCCCCCGACACTCCTCATCGTCCCCATGTCCGTCGTCTCCAACTGGGTCCACGAGGCCAAGCGCTTCACGCCCTCGCTCCGCGTGCTCGTCCACCACGGCCTGGACCGGCTCTCCGGCGAGAAGCTCGTCGAGAACGCCCGCAACTCCGACATGGTGATTACCACCTACGCCCTCGCCCACCGCGACCGCGAGCACCTCTCCAACGTCACCTGGGGCCGCATCGTCCTCGACGAGGCCCAGAACATCAAGAACCCCACGGCCAAGCAGACCCGCGCCATCCACGCCATTCCCTCGCCGCGCCGCTTCGCACTCACCGGCACCCCGCTCGAGAACCGCCTCATCGAGCTCTGGTCCATCATGGACTTCCTGAACCCCGGCTACCTCGGCCCCGCCGGCGAGTTCCGCTCGCGCTTCGCCGTCCCCATCGAGCGCTATCACGACAAGCACCGCGGCGTCCAGCTCCGCGGCCTCGTCCAGCCCTTCGTCCTCCGCCGCCTCAAGACCGACCCGACCGTCATCACCGATCTCCCCGAGAAGGTCGAGAGCAAGGAGTACTGCTACCTCACCCCGGAGCAGGCCGGTCTGTACCAGACCTGCGTCGCCGACATGCTCTCCGCCGCCGAGCGTGCCGAGGGCATCCAGCGCCGCGGCCTGGTCCTCGCCGGGCTCATCAAGCTCAAGCAGATCTGCAACCACCCCGCCCACTTCCTCAAGGAGTTCGGGGCCGAGGGCAACGCGGCGCACGCCGCGCCCATTGCCGCGGCACGCTCGGGCAAGTGCCAGCGACTCGTCGAGATGCTCCAGGAGGTTGTCGCCGCGGGCGACAAGGCCCTCGTCTTCACCCAGTTCCGCCAGATGTCCCACCTGCTGGCGACGATGCTCCGACAGACGCTCGACCGCGACGTGCTCCTTCTCCACGGCGGAACACCCGCGGCCCAGCGCACGCAGATCATCGCCGAGTTCCAGGGCGACAAGGCCCGCATGAGCAAGACGCGCGCGGGCAACGTCTCGGGCGCAACACCCCCCGTGCTCATCCTCTCGCTCAAGGCCGGCGGCGTCGGCCTCAATCTCACCGCGGCCAACCACGTCTTCCACTTTGACCGCTGGTGGAATCCCGCCGTCGAGAGCCAGGCCACCGACCGCGCCTACCGCATCGGCCAGACCCGCACCGTGCAGGTCCACAAGTTCGTCGTCTCCGGAACGCTCGAGGAGCGCATCGACCAGATGATCCAGGAAAAGACCGACCTTGCCGACCAGATCATCGGCCACGGCGAGTCCTGGCTCACCGAGCTCTCCACCAACCAGCTCCGCGACCTGCTCACCCTTCGCGCCGACGCCGTCGAGACCGACGATGACGATCTCGACGCACTCGCCTCCGGCGGCGCTCAGGAGGCTTTGGTCACACCATGAGTTCCATCCCGCCAAAGCCCCTCGGCCCCACACCCCCCGCCTCCCCGGCCCCCCCGACCACGCCCGCCGCGCCCGGCGCCGGCTCTGCACCGAAGGCTCCCGCGCCCAGCGGCTACCAGTCCCGCGCCGGCATGGGCAGCATGGGCGGGCAGCCCCGCTTCGACAAGCGCATCAGCCGGCCCACGCTCCACCCGCGCCGCGTCATCGGCGGCTACCGCCTCCAGTCGCGCCCGCCATCGCTCACCCCCGGCGAGGTCGTCGCGCCCGAACCGATTGTTCCCAATTCCGATGTCGCCACCGCCGACGAGCAGCCCGCGCCGCAAGGCGGCTGGACGTGGGCCTCGGCCCGCTGGATGCGTCCCGTTGAACAACTCGCCCCCGGCGAACAGCTCGCCGAAGGCCTTGAGTACGCCCGCGCCGGTCAAACGCGTTCCATCGAGGTCAAGCCCGGCCTCATATCCGCGCGCGTGCAGGGCCGCATGCCGCAGGCCTACAAGACCAGCGTTCGCCTGCCGACCTTCACCCCCGAACAGTGGGAAAAGGTCTGCGCCGCGATGTCGAGCCAGGCCAAGTACGCCGCCGCGCTCCTCGCCGGCGAGCTCCCGCCCAATATCGAGGACCTCTTCGCCCCCGCCGGCCTCGCGCTCTTCCCCACCGGCGCGGCCGACCTGAGCGTCTCCTGCGAGTGCGACGTCTTCACCGGCAAGCCCCACGACTTTGGCCCCGGTGATCCATCGCTCGCCGCCGCCGAGGCCCGCGAGCCAGCGCCGCGCAAGAAGCCCAGCAAGACCGGCATTCCCTGGTGCAAGCACGTCTGCTGTCTCATGTACCTCGTCGCCGACAAGCTCGGCGCGAATCCGATGACCGTCTTCATGCTGCGCGGCATGCCCGAGCAGGACCTGCTCGAGCGTCTTCGCCAGGCCCGCGCCCTGCAGGGCCTCCAGCGCACCGCCGCCGGAGCCGTTCCTGTCTACACGCCCCACGTCGCGGGCGTCGCCACCACCTCCGTCCCGCTCGACCAGACCCTCGCCAACTTCTGGACGGCCGACGAGCCCGACGCCCTCGAGTCCCTCGACATGCCCATCGCCCCGCCCGAGGTCAGCCACCCGCTCCTCCGGCGCGTCGGCCCCACGCCCTTCGCCGGCGCGAAGTTCCCCATCACCGGCCTCCTCGCCACCTGCTACGACGTCATCAGCGAGACCATGATCCGCGAGGCCGAGCAGGGCGACCAGCCGCCCGCTTCTTCGCCCGAGTAGCACGCGCGGCCGCGCACCGAACCAGCGCCGCCACCTCGCCCGCACTCGCCTCACCCGCGGTGCGAATCTCCACATACCGCTTGTGCTTGCCCGCCCCTCGCAGCACCATGGAGGGGTCATCCAATGCCGCGCCATGGATGAACGACAACCGCACACCCGCCTCCTTCGCCTCGATCATGCAGATGTTCCCGCCGATCGCCCCGAAGTGCTTCCCGGGCGCAAAGAAGCACAGACAGTTGAACCGAATCCCCTCGCTCGCCCCTGGCGCGTTCCGCCGCACCATCCGCCGCAGCACCTCCACGATCCGACCCTGCCCCGGCCCGCATTTGGCCAGAAACACCGATAGTTCGCCCGGATCAACCCGACTTCCGGTCGCTGTTCGGCCCCCGTCTGTTGATGTTTGATTCCGCCTCATCCAGCCCTACTATTGGCCCTTCGGAACCGGCCGCGACGGACGCTGGACTTCAAACTCCAGCCGAGGCGCGGCCAAGGGCCTCTCCACACGTTTCCGCCCCCACGGGCGAGGCGCGGCTACGGGAGGTCCAAGTTCCGGCCCTGTGGCACCGGCCTTCTGGCCGGTGAGCGTGAGGATTCATCCTCTCCACTCGGCACCGTCGCCGCGGCCTCCGCTTCAGCCCCCCAACGACGGGGAACGCTGAGACCGGACCGCGTCTTGTGGTCCGTTTGTCTGTCGGAGGCCCCCGCCGCACGTAAATCCCACCCCCACGCGCGGCCCAACATCGCAACTCACAGGGCGATGGTGTAACGGTAGCACAGCAGATTTTGGTTCTGTTTGTCCTGGTTCGAATCCAGGTCGCCCTGCTTCTCGATTCTCCCACTCGATGCCTTGATCCCTCGATGCCTTCCCTCTCCGCAATCATCATGGCCGCCGGCATGGGCAAGCGGATGAACTCCGATCTGCCCAAGGTCCTCCACCCGGTCGGCAACCCGCCGCGCCCGATGGTGTGCGCCGTCATCGACGCCTGCCGCGCGGCAGGATGCACACGCATCGTCCTCGTCATCGGCCACCGCCAGGAACTCGTCCGCGAGGCCATCGCGGCCAACTACGGCCCCAACCACACCATCGAGTTCGGCCTCCAGCCCGAGCAACTCGGCACCGGCCACGCCGTCCGCTGCGTGGAGAACCACTTCATCGCCGAGAAGAGCACCCCCGGCAACGACATCTTCGTCCTCGCCGGCGACGGCCCGCTTATCCGCGCCGAAACCCTGCGCGACCTCCTCGCCCGCCATCGCAACGCCAAGGCCGCGGCCACCCTCGCCACCAGCAAGATCGCCGACCCCACCGGCTACGGCCGCATTGTCCGCGACGCGGCGGGCAAGTTTGCGGCCATCGTCGAGCACAAGGACGCCACGCCCGAGCAGCGCGCGATCAACGAGGTCAACCCCTCTTACTACTGCTTCGACGCCAAAGAGCTCTTCTCCTCGCTCGAGTTCGTCAACCGCAACCCGCAGAGTGGCGAGTACTACATCACCGACGTCCCCGCCGTCCTCCTCTCCCAGCGGAAGACCGTCGAGGTCGTCGCCTCCGTTCCGCCCGAGGATGTGCTGAGCATCAACACGCCCGACCAGCTCGCCGAGGTCGACGCGATCTATCAAAGCCGCAACAGAGGCTCGGGCGCGAGCCCGAGCACGCACTCCATGGGGGCCAGATCATGAGCCGCGAGGACGCGAACCATCTCAAGATCTTCGCCGGCCGCTCCGGCACCGAGCTCGCACGCCGCATGTGCGACCACCTCGACATGCCCCTCGGCGCCGCCCGCACCGAAGTCTTCCCCGACGGCGAGATCATCGTCAAGCTCGACGAGGACGTCCGCGGACGCGACTGCTACGTCGTCCTCTCCACCTGCACGCCCGTCAACGACAACCTGATGGAGCTGCTCGTCTTCATCGACTGCCTGAAGCGTGCTTCGGCCCGGCGCGTCACCTGCGTGGTGCCCTACTTCGGCTACGCCCGCCAGGACCGCAAGGACGAGGGCCGCGTCCCCATCACCGCCAAGCTCGTCGCCAACCTCATCACCAAGGCCGGCGCCGACCGCCTCGTCTCCATCGACCTCCACGCCGCCCAGCTCCAGGGCTTCTTCGACATCCCGGTCGACCATCTCTCCGCCACGCCCGTCTTCTTCGACTATTTCATGTCCATCCGCGACGAGCTCAAGGACCTTTGCCTCGTCTCCCCGGACGTCGGCAACGTCAAGGTCTCCGAATCGTTCGCGAACCTCCTCGGCGGCGAGCTCGCCATCATCCACAAGCGCCGCGTCTCCGGCTCCGAGGTCCGCACCGACGCCATCATCGGCAACGTCAAGAACAAGACCGTGCTCATGTACGACGACATGATCACCACCGCCGGAACCATCGTCGAGGCCTCCAAGCTCGTCCTCGAAAAGGGCGCGGCCCGCGTCATCGCCGCCGCCTCCCACCCCGTCATGGTCGGCCTCGCCATGGAGCGCCTCAGCGGCAGCCCCATCACCCGCATCGTCTGCACCAACACCATCCCCGGCGGCCAGCGCCTCGACCCCATCAAGGACCGCTACGTCGAGCTCTGCGTCGCCAAGATGCTTGGCGAGGCCATCCACCGCATCCACCACAACATGTCCGTCTCCGCCCTCTTCCGAAAGACCGCCGGAGCCAAACGCTAACCCCCCTCCCCCCCTCCCCCTCCCCCGAAACACACGATCCGAACCGAAGTTCTGATTTGCCGCTATTTGCACTTTGCTATTTGGAGTCCCCCCATGCACGAGAAATCCCCCCTCCTCAAGGCCTCTCTTCGCGACCGCGTCGGTTCCCGCTATTCCGACCGCTATCGCAAGCAGGGCAAGCTCCCCGCCGTCGTCTACGGCCACAAGCTCGAGCCCGTCGCCATCGCCATCGACGCCAAGGAGTCCCTCAGCCACTTCAACAAGGGCGAGAAGGTCTTCCGCATCGACATCCCCGGCGGCAAGGGCGACGACATGGTCCTGCTCAAGGACGTGCAGTTCGACTACCTCGGCAACAACATCGTCCACGCCGACTTCGCCCGCGTGACCCTCGACGAGCGCATCCACACCAAGGTCCATATCACGCTCATCGGCGAGCCAATCGGCATGAAGCAGGCCGGCGCCATCCTCATGCACCCCGCCACCGAGATCGAGATCGAGTGCAAGGTGCGCGACATTCCCGACCACCTCGAGGTCAACATCTCCGAGCTCGACATGGGCCAGACCATCACCGCTGGCAAGGTCAAGCTCCCCGTCGAGGGCATGAAGCTCGTCACCGACTCCCACGCCGTCGTCGCCCAGATCGTCCTCGGCGTTGAGCTCAAGATCGCCGAAGAGACCACCGTCGCCGCCGATGGCACCGAGCCCGAGGTCCTCACCGCCAAGAAGGCCGAGGGCGAGGAAGGCGCGGCCGCCAAGCCCGGTGCCGCTCCCGCCAAGGGCGCAGCCCCGGCCAAGGGCGCTGCCCCGGCCGCCGGAGCCAAGGGCGCAGCGGCTCCCGCCGCCAAGCCCGCCGCCGGAGCCAAGAAGTAAGCATGAGCCACGATGCGTCCAACAGGACTCGGGCCGGGGCACGACACCATCGTGCCTCGGCTCGGCCTTCGGCGCACCGGGCATCACGTCCCCACTCCGTCACTTCGTCACTCGATCACTCCGTCACTTCTCCCATGAAGCTCATCGTCGGCCTCGGCAACCCCGGTCCCCAGTACGACAAGACCCGCCACAACGCGGGCTTCATGGCTGTGGACCGTCTCGCCAAGCGCTGGGCGATGGGAGCGACCCCCAAGGGACGGTTCTCCGGAGTCTGCACCGAAGCGGTTATCAAGTCCGAGCGGTGCATCCTCCTCAAGCCCACAACGTTCATGAACCTCTCCGGCCGCGCGGTCGCCGAGGCCATCGGGTTCTACAAGCTCGATTTCAAGAACGATCTTCTCATCCTCGTCGACGACACCGCGCTTCCCTGCGGCACGATCCGCCTGCGTCCCTCCGGCTCGGCCGGCGGGCACAACGGCCTCATCGATGTGGAGCGAGCCCTCTCTTCTCCCGACTACCCGAGGCTTCGCATCGGCGTGGACACCAAGCCCCCGCAGATGGTGCAGCACGACTACGTCCTCGGCCGCTTCACGCCGGAGCAGACGGCCCTCATCGAGCCCGCGCTCGACAAGGCCGCCGACGCCTGCGAGACCTTCATCACCAGCGGGATCGACATCGCCATGAACAAGCACAACACAAAGCCAACCCCGCCGCCGGCCCCGGCAGCGGGTTAATCGTCGAAGCGTTCTTTCCCCCCTCCCCCGTACTCAAATCTGAACTCTCAATCTGAAATCAGCAATCGAAAGGTTCCCCCAATGCCCGAGAAGCGCACGTACAACTACGAAGCCATGTTCCTCCTGAGCCAGGCCCAGGCCGCCGATTTCACCGCGGCCGTCGCCCACGTCCGCCAGCTCATGGAGAAGCACGGCGCCTCCATCCTCGCCCTCCGCAAGTGGGACGAGCGTCGCCTCGCCTACGAGATCAAGAAGCAGAAGCGCGGCGTCTACCTCCTCGCCTTCTTCTCCGCCCCCGCCGAGCGCATGGTCGAGATCGAACGCGCCTGCAACCTCTCCGAGGGCATCCTCCGCGTCCTCATCACCCGCGCCGACCACCTCACCGTCGACGAGATGAAGGCCGCCGACGATCCCAAGGGTCTCGAGACCGAAGCCAAGCTTCGCGCCTCCCAGCCCGCCATGCCCGTCACCGAGCCCACCCCTGTTCCCGCGGCCGTGGACGAGTTGGACGAGGAAATCTGATCCGTGCCACGACCTTCGCGGCTCCTCCGCGAAGGTCGTGCCGAACGTCGGTGCACGAACGCTCACACAAGCCCCGGCTCCACGCCGGGGTTTTTCATTCCCCCCCGCCCCCCCGCCTTGTCGCTTGCCTCAGAATCCCCTTGCGTCCCCGTCCACATACGAATATCATCCGAACAAGAAACGGAGACCCCGCATGGCCAACTACAACAAAGTCCTCCTCATGGGCAACATCACCCGCGACCTCGAGCTGCGCCACACGCCATCCAACATGGCGGTCCTGCAGATCGGCCTCGCCGTGAACCGCAAGTGGCGCGACCAGAACACCAATGAGATGCGCGAAGAGGTCACGTTCGTCGATTGCGACGCCTTCGGGAAAACCGCGGAAACCATCGTCAAGTTCATGAGCAAGGGCAAGCCCATCTTCATCGAAGGCCGCCTCAAGCTCGACACCTGGAAGGACAAGACCGACGGCTCCAACCGCTCCAAGCTCAAGGTCGTCGTCGAGAACTTCCAGTTCGTCGACTCAAAGGGCGGGCCCGGCGGCGGTCCCGGCGGTTCCCCCTCCGTCCAAACCCGCTCCCAGTCCTCCGCGCCCGCCGGGGCCGGCGCAGGCCGCGCCGCCCAGCCCCCCGCCTCCAGCGAGGGCTACGAGCCCATCCAGGAAGAAGACATCCCGTTCTGATGCAGCGCCACGCCGATTCGGCCGAACGCCGCTTCCAAGGTGACCTGTGTTCAATCGCCTCCGCACGCTCCTGTTGGCCTGCGCGGCCGCCACGGTCTTCCCGGCCGCGGCGCACGCCCAGTGCGTCGGACGCTGGCTGCCCGGCTACAACGCCACCCAGATGAACGGCGCGATCTGGACCTTCGCCCCACTCCCCAGCGGCGACGTTTTCGTCGGCGGTACGTTCCAGACCATCGGCGGCATCGCCGCGAGTCGCCTCGCTCGATTCACGCCCGCCACTCGCGCATGGGCCCCCGTCGCCGGCGGCACAAACGGCCCGGTCTACGCCATCGCCCCGCTCCCGAGCGGCGACATCATCATCGGCGGACAGTTCTCCACCGTCGGCGTCACCACCGCCGCCAGCAACATCGCCCGCTTCACGCCCGCCTCCGGTACATGGTCGGCGCTCGGGTCGGGGATCACCGGCAGCGCGTCCAAGGTCGACGCGATCCTGCAGCTTCCCTCCGGCGAACTCCTCGTCTCCGGCGTCTTCCAACTCGCCGGCGGCGTCCCCGGAAACAACATCGCCCTCTACAACCCCGCGACCAACACCTGGCGCGTCTCGAGCACCATCCCATTTTCCTCCGGCGAACTCTCCGCGCTCATCAACATGCCCGATGGCAGCGTGATCGTCTCGGGCACCACCGTCGCGCGCTACAACCCCACGGCGCGCACCTTTTCCGGCATCAACTGGACCGGCGGCCCCAACACCTTCATCTCTCTCGCTCCACTCCCCGGCGGCGACATCCTCATGGGCCTCGCCCAGCCCGCCCTCGGCGGCTCAACGCTCGTCCGCTACTCCGCCGCGGCGGGCACCTGGTCCGCCGTTCTCGACGGCGGAGCACTCACCAACCCCGTCCTCGCGATGGCCCCGCTCCCCGATGGCAGCCTCGCCATGGCCGGCGCGTTCCTCACGCCCGGAGCCCCAAACTGCCGCGGCATCGCCCGCTACAACCCCACCACTCACCAGTGGGGCACGTTCGGCAACGGCATCGGCGCCGATCTCAACGCCGCCGCGTACACCGCGCTCTCCCTCCCCACCGGCGAACTCCTCCTCGGCGGCTCGTTCCTTTCGGTGCAGGGACAAACCTCCGTCAACTTCGGCCAATGGACCACCCGCCCGACGTGCCCCGCCGACTTCAACTGCTCTTCAGCGCTCGAAGTGACGGACATCTTCGACTTCATCAACGCCTGGCTCGCCGCCTCCCCCGACGCCGACTTCAATGGCATCAACGGCCTTGAGGTGCAGGACATCTTCGACTTCCTCAACGCGTGGTTTCAGGGCTGCTGAACCCGCCGCGCCATCGCCCTTCCCGGCAATGTCCCCTACCCAAACAGCCGCAGAAACCCGATCGATAGAAGCTCCCTTTCGAATCCCGTCGGCAACAAAAACCCAAATAGAATGAACCCAGTAGCTCCACTCGCGAACTGAGTAAGGGGCGAAAAGGCCGTCTTAGGCTCGCTCATGACCGCTAACCGGCGCTTCGCCATTTTCAATACCACTTTCGGCGCACTCGCGTGGTGGGCCTCCGTACTAGCCGCGGCGTGGTGTGGTGGCGGCTCTTCGGCTCACGCGCAGCAACCGGTGTGGAGCCAGGGCTATCCGACCGCGCGAGCGGGCCAGGTGATGGTCTACGACTCACGGCGCGGCCGGTACGTGCTCTTCGGAGGATCGGAGTCGTCGAATGGCGTTCCGCAGCGGGCAGAAACGTGGGAATGGGACGGAGTTCGCTGGGCGGCAGCAAACGTACAAGGGCCTCCAACAGGGTTCTTCGGCACGATGGCGTACGACTCCGCACGCGGCGTTGTCGTACTTTGTGGCGGTGTGTCGCTTTTCGCGCCACCGGTCCAGACATGGGAATGGGACGGCGTCGCGTGGGTCCGCAAGGCGACGGTTGGCCCTTCGTTCAGGGTCACAGGGGGTGGAATGGTGTACGACGCGGCCCGCGCCGTCACGCTGCTGTTTGGCGCGGGGACTGCTCAGAACGAGACTTGGGAATGGAATGGGAGCGTGTGGACGCAGCGATTTGTCACAGGCCCCTCAGGACGATCGGGACATGTGATGGCTTACGACTCATCGCGTGGAGTCGTGGTTCTCGTGGGCGGAAGTGTCTTGAGCGTGGACCAGAACGACGTGTGGGAGTGGGATGGTGCCGCTTGGCAACAGCGACAGCCCCAGACCGGCACATCTCCTTGGCCCCGCAGCGGTGCCGGACTCACGTTCGATGCAGCGCGGGGCGTGTGTGTGTACTACGGAGGCCGCAGCTACTCTGACTCCACTCAACGATCCGACGTGTGGGAATGGAACGGAGCGACATGGCACGCGGCTGGACCTGCCGGCGCTGGGGGTCGCACCTCCTTCGGAATGACCTACGACACCTCACGAAACAGAACCGTTGTGTTCGGCGGCTTGGGACCGACCGGTACTACGGGCGATTTGTGGACAACCGATGGAACTTCTTGGACCCGTGAAGCCGAGAGCCCTCCGAGCCCACGCAAGGCCGCGGCGATGGCGTACGACTCCGATCGTGGGAAGCTCGTGCTCTTCGGTGGATGGGGGGCGGAAATCGGACCTTCCCTGGCGGACACCCGCGAATGGGACGGCGCGCGATGGACCGATCGACAAGTCGTCGGACCGGTCGGCCGCGCGTTCGCCGCCATGGCGTATGACTCCGTCCGCCATCGCTCGGTCCTCTTTGGGGGCTCGAACCAGGCCGGTGTTGGGTCCGAGACATGGACCTGGGATGGTTCGTCTTGGGCCCAGGTGGCCCAGCAGGGTCCTCCCCCAAGGTTGTTCCACGCAATGGTCTTTGATTCCGGCCGCGGCGTAACCCTGCTCTTCGGCGGCAGATCGGCATCCGGAGTTGCTGACTTGCAGGACACCTGGGAGTTCAACGGCACGTCCTGGACGCAGCGAAACGTGCCGGGTCCGTCGGCACGATCGGGACACAGAATGATCTACGACTCCTCACGCGGAGTCACCGTGTTGTACGGAGGCGGTGGTGTAAATATCACGACGGGCGAGACATGGGAATGGAACGGAACTTTGTGGACACGGCGCCTGGTGGCAGGACCGCCGATCATCGCCGACTTCGGTATGGCGTATGACGCCGCTCGAAGAGTGACCGTGCTCGTGGGTAGCGCCAATCCAATCGGCGTCCCGGGCCTTGCCGATACCTGGGAATACAACGGAACCTCTTGGAGGCGCAGCAGCGCCTCAGGCCCGGCCGCGCGATTCAACGCGACAATGGCCTTTGACGCTGCGAGGGGAAAAGTGGTCTGCACCGGAGGTTACAACGGAAGCGACTTCTATCAGGACACGTGGGAGTATTCCTTCCCCTGCTCACAATGGGCGACCTGTGCGGCGGACTTCACGTGCAACGGTCAAGTGGATGGTCTCGACATCTTCACGTTCATCGATGCGTGGTACGCTGGCGATCCGAGGGCCAACTTCAACAACGCAAACGGCCTCGACATCCTGGACATCTTCGATTTCCTCAACGCCTGGCTCCGGGGCTGCTGAGTCCCCCCAATACCCCCAAATCGGCCCAAACTGGCCCCCAAACCCCTCCCCGCCTACCCTCTTCTCCCCATTCCTGCTGGGGCGGTCGGCCCACACGCACTCCGCGTAAGGCCTCCCGCTCCTAACTCCGCCCAAAGGGCGAAGGACACCGAATCATGGCCAAGACCATCGAACTGTTGCTCACCGAGTCCGTCGAGAACCTCGGCATCGTCGGCGATGTCGTGAAGGTCCGCACCGGCTACGCCCGCAACTTCCTCCTGCCCAACAACGTCGCCACCACCCCCAGCGAGGAGCTCATCAAGTCCCTCATGGTGAAGCGCGCCGAGGCCCAGGCCGCCGTGGCCCAGGAGCGCAAGGTCCGCGCCGAGACCATCAACAAGCTCCAGGGCTTCGAGCTCACCCTCGAGCGCTCCTGCAACGATCAGGGCATCCTCTACGGCGGCGTCACCCAGCAGGAGATCGCCTCGGCCCTCGTCAAGGCCGGCTACGGCGTCCGCGCCCGCGACGTCCGCCTCTCCCACGCCATCAAGCGCGTCGACAACTACGACATCCACATCAAGTACGAGACCGAGCTCGAGACCACCATCAAGCTCCACATCAAGCCCGACCGCGTCCTCGCCAAGGACGAGAAGCCCGACCTCGACTTCGACATGGAGGGCAACCTCATCGAGAAGAAGCCGGGCGGCGACAAGAAGGACCGCGGCGGCGATTGGCGCGACAAGCTCAAGAAGGCCGACAAGCCCGAGGCCGCCGAGGCCAAGGCCGACAAGCCCGCCGAGCCCAAGGCCGAGAAGAAGGCCGCCGCCGAGGAAGAGGCCCCCAAGAAGGCCAGCAAGAAGCCCCGCGAGGACGTGAAGAAGGCGGCCCCCGCCAAGAAGGCCTGATTCCGTCTCCCTCCAAGTCCAGAACAAACAACGGCCGCCCGAAGGGCGGCCGTTGTCATTGTGGCACTCGATGTTCGATCGCTTACGACCGGCGGCGGCGACGCCCCGCCATCAGGCCCCCCATGGCCACCAGCGCCGCCGCCCCAGGCGCGGGCGTGGTGCTTCCCAGCACCTGGACCGCCTTCGGATCCGTCGTCACGTTGTCGTCGAGCATTCTCATCGCCCCGGCCGCGCTCCCCGCGTTCCAACCGTAGATGCGGAACTCGATCGTCTGCCCGGAGGCGACCGAGATATTGAGCCCGGCGAACGTCGACACGCCCAGCCCCGTGCCCACGGTGATCGTCGAGCCGATGGCCGTCAGCGTCGCGCCCGCGTCCGTTGTGTAATAGCACTGGGCGCTCTGCGGCCCAACCGTTGACGAGCCCGTTCGAGCGAGCACGAAGCGAAGGTCCGTCACCGTCGCGCTGTTGCCGGCCGGCACATTGAACCCAAACTTGAAGTAGTCGTTGTTGCTCGTGTCCAGCGTTGCGCCAAGGTCAAAGCCCGTGGCCCCGAACCGGTTCGAGCCCGTGGACTCCGCCACGATCCCCGCGCCGCGTGTCACCGGGTTCCCGGTCAGGTTGGCGTCAACGACGTTCGTCGGCCACGATGCCGCCGCCGCCGACTGGCCCAACGAGTTGTAATCCACGAGGATTGCCCCACTCGAGATCGCGGAGGCCGCCCCCATCACGCCCAGCACGCACATACCAATCAGCTTCATGGTGTCTCTCTCTCGCTCTGCGACCTCTCGGCCGCCCTATTTCCCCGTCCCCATGCATTTCGCTCAGACGCAGTTTAATGCACCCGGTTCGCTTTGCCATCTTTCTTCCTCCAGAGACTGATCGCTTTTCCTCGTGGATCACCCTCATATTTCCCAACCGCACGCCCCGGGCCGTGCTTTTTGCCGTGCCCGGTGGGTTCGGCCATGCCCGCCGGAGGATTCGTGCGCATACTTGCCTCCGCACCCTCTGATTCAATGACGTTCGCCTCAGCGAAGGGCACCACATGCGACCGATCGTTCCCGTTCTCTCGGCCTTGGCCGCTCTGTCCTCGACCAATCTCGTTTTCGCCCAGTCCGTGACCCGTGCGATCCTCAAGCAGGGCGACGCGCTCTCGCCGGGGCGAACCGTCTCCGACGTTCAGGGTGGCACCACCAACACCGTCGGCGGGTTCGCGTTCCTCGTGACCTCCACCGACGGAGCAAACTCGCTCGTCCACATCTGGGGCAGCCCCACCGCCACCACAGGATCGATTCTCCGCACCAGCGGCTCGACCATCGGCGCGTACACGCTCGAGTCCGGACTCAACTGGGAATCCATCTTCGGCCTTGGCAACTCGGGCCAGCTCTGCTACAGCCCGCCGGTGACCTCCGGAACCTCCACCAACCTCGACTCCGTCTGGCTCGACAACACACCGCTCTCCATCAAGGGCGAGTTCTGCCCCGCCTCGCTCGTCTTCCCCGCCTTTGTTCCCGCCAACGAGCGCTGGGCCTTCGCCAGCTCGCCGCTCATCGCCGCGCAGACCGGCGAGGGCTGGTTTGTCGCCGGCCTCACCACCAGCACCACTTCGACAACCTCGCAGCGCCGCGCACTCATCAGGCAACTTCCGCCCGCCGCGGCGTCCGTTGTCCTTGTCGCGGGCCAGAGCCTCTCCGGCGTCGCCGAACCCATCAGCGATACCAGCTCGATGCTCTTTGCGTGGGGACTCTCGCCAAACGGCCAGCACTACATCATGCCCGTGACCCTCAACGCAGCGGCCGCGTCCGACAAGCTCCTCACCCTCGACGGCGTTCCCATCACCCTTGGCACCGCGGGCGACACCGCGCTCTTCCGCGAGGGCGTCGTGATCCCCGGCAGCGCTGGCGGGATCGGCGACTCCTGGGCCCAGCCCTCCGGCGCGGCGACCATCGCCGCCTCCTGTGCCGTCAACAACAGCGGCCGCTGGGCAGTCTCGGCCCGCACCAACTCCGGCATTGGCAATGTGCTCGTGCGCGATGGCCGCATCTGGGTTCGCGAGGGCGATACCGTCGACGGGTTCTTCATCACCGGCACCATCTCCGACGTTCGGCTCAACTCCGCCGGCGACATCGCCTGGTTCGGCACGGCCGGCGACATGTTCACAAACGCCAGGGCCGTCATGCTCAACCGGCGCGTCATCGCCCGCGTCGGCCAGAACGTCGACATCGACGGCGACGGCGTCCCGGACGCGACCGCCACCATCGCCGACATCGGCCAGGGCGGGTTTATCACGCAGGCGGGCCTTGGCATCAGCGAACGCACCGGCAGCGCGCTCAGCGTCTACTTCTCCGGAAAGATCAACACCGAAACGCTTACCAACGCCCCCGCCGCCTTCGTCGTTCGCGTGTGCCTCGCCGACTTCAACGGCGGCGGGCTCTCCGTGCAGGACATCTTCGACTTCCTCAACGCCTGGTTTGCCAGCGATCTCCGAGCCGATTTCAACGCCAACGGCGCACTCGAAGTCCAGGACATTTTCGATTTCCTGAACGCCTGGTTCGCAGGCTGCTAGGCCCGATACCACGCCGATCCGCGGGTCATCCCGCACAGCGCGCCCCGCCTCCGGGATTCGCTCGACTCTTGCTTGCACCCAGTGGTTCCCCGTGGTATGGTGGGATCGTTCCGAACGGGGTGCGAATCGCACCGCCGCGGACCGCCCGCGAGGAGAGTGAACCATGTCGTCGAACCCCGAGGCCGCGCGCTCGTGTGACCCTGCGCCCCTTCTCCCTTCGCACCAACCCGCCGCGGACGCCACCGAGCCATCCCCTTCGATGGACCGCCGCATCCTGCTCGGCCTCGCCGGGGTCGCGGGTGTCGCCGCCATCGCCAACTTCGCCAAGGCCGGCCAACTCTCGCCCCCTGCGGGCCCGATCACTCCCACCGGCTCTTCCCTCTCGGAGATCTCTGCCAAGACGAGCGAAGCCAAGCTCACGCTCAACGCCATCGAGAAGAAGGTCGCCCGCACGGACCAGGGCGTCTCCGAGCCGCGGACGCCGCTGGCCGCCTGTGCCCAACCACCGGGCTCCGACTGCCTCTTCCGGATCACAGTCCCCGGCGCGTACTGCATGACCGAGAACATCGATCAGGCGCCCGGCGTCGCCTGCTGCGTGAGCATCGAGTGCGACGGCGTCGATCTCGACTGCCAGGGCTTCGCGTTCGTCGGCTCCGGCAACGCCGCCTCCCCGCCCTCCTCCTGCGTCCGAGCCTCCGGCCGCGCCGACATCGAGATGTACGACTGCGCCGTCCGCGACTGGCGCGGCTGCCCTATCGACTGCGACGATTGCGACGACTGCTACTTCTCCGACTTCAGCTTCCGCCACTGCACCTGCCCCGCCGGATTCCACGCCGACGGCAGCGCGTCTCCCGGCGCCATGATTCGCTGCCGCGACGGCTGCGAGATCGACGACGTCGCCGTCTCCTCCTGCGACGGGTGCGCCCTGCAGGTCCGCGACAGCTCCTCCATCAGCGACGTCCGCTGGACCAGTTGCAGCGGCCAGGCCTGCGTCTGCCGCGATTCCTGCTGCGTTGAAGACCTCGCCCTGGTCGGGTGCACCCTCACGGTCTCCGGCACCCCGGGCGGAAGCCCCACCGGCCTGATCACCCTCGGCGCG
Organism: Phycisphaerales bacterium; assembly: GCA_044221735.1. Classification (GTDB taxonomy): domain Bacteria; phylum Planctomycetota; class Phycisphaerae; order Phycisphaerales; family UBA1924; genus UBA4658. The sequence goes on from JBGAOP010000019.1 coordinate 64,324, forward strand.
AGCTGCTCAAGCAAGGGCGTCGAGGGTCGCGTGTGTACATGCCCGTTGGGACAATATTTCTGCGTCCTCGGCGTCCGCTGCACCGCCGAAGACGCCACCCACACCACCGTCTACGGCGACTGCATCTTCTGCGACGACCATTGCTCGCTCAGCGACATGCAGTTCGCCTCCTGCACCGGCCACGGCATCCAAGCCCGCACCGGCGCATGCATCGAAGATGTCTCCTTCCACACCCATGAAGGCGACTGCATCACCGTCCTCGACAACGCCGCCGTCTGCGACGTCGAGTGCCGCGCCTGCACCGGCGTGGCCATCACCTGCGGCGCGGGCGCCTGCGTCGAGGAGGTCGCCATCTCCAGCCACACCGGCGACTGCGTCCGCTGCGCCGACGGCTCCTGCGTCACCGAAACCGAGTGTCGCAACATCATCGGTATCGCCATCAGCGTCGGCCGGTCCTCCCTGATCGAGGACTGCGACGTCTCCGGCGGCGGCCGCGCTCCCACCGGCGGCGGCTCCTACCGCTGCGGCGACGGCTCCTGCGTCCGCCGCTCCCGCAGCGCAAGCCGCGACGACTCCATGGACATCGTCGCCCCGGACAACTGCTCCGTCGAGGATTGCACCGTCGTCCGCGGCCAGGGTATCTCCGTCGGCTCCGCCTGCTGCGTCTCCTGCAACAAGCTCTCCGCCTGCACCGGCGGCCCGGACTCCACTGCTGGGATGGGCGGGGCAATCCTCGTCACGGGCGAGCACACCTCCGTCGAGGAGAACGAACTCACCAACTGCCGCGTCGCCATCAGCGTGCAGTCCTCCGGCCACTTCTGCTCCGTCGACGACAACCACGTCTCCGCCAGCGTCGGCGGAATCGCGGCCGGCGTCGTCGCCGCGGCCGCCGCCCGCGTCATGTGCACCTGCAACCACCTCCGCGTGCCCATTGGCGCCGAGCCCTTCATCGCAGGGACCTCTTCCTTCGGTCCGCTCGTGAACATCACCGGCGGAGGAAGCAATGAGTTGGCCTCTTCTCATGTGCTTTCCAACTTCATCATCTCCTAAAGCAGACACGATCCGCTCTGCACGGAGCCACGATGAACCTCAAGCTCATCATCCTCGCCATCCTGCTCACCGCCTGCGGCGCCCTCGCTCCGCGTGCGCTCGCCCAGGTCGGCCCCGGCCTCAAAATCGATTCCACCCACGCCTTCGCCTGGAGCGAAAACTGCGGATGGCTCAACTGGGGCTGGAGCGCGAGCGCAAGCACCCCCGGCCGCGTCCGCGTCACCTCCACCTGCCTCGCCGGCTACGTCTGGTGGGAGAACACCGGCTGGATGAGCCTCGGCCACGACCCGCTCTCCATCCCCGCCGCGAACCAGCAATACGCCAATACCAACGACACCGATTACGGCGTCAACGTCGACCCTGCCGGCAATCTCTCGGGATTCGCCTGGAGCGAGAACGCCGGATGGGTCAACTTCCACGGCGGCGCAGAGGCCACACCCCCGAACCCCGCCCGCTTCGACAGCTTCGCCCAGCGATTCCGCGGCTTCGTCTGGGGCGAGAACGTCGGCTGGATCAACCTCGACGACACCACGCTCTACGTCGGCACCGAGTGCCCCGCCGACTACAACCACAGCGGCAACCTCACCATCCAGGACATCTTCGACTTCCTCCACGACTGGTTCCTCGGCACGCCCGCCTCCGATTTCGACGGCGACGGACACCTCGCCATCGCCGACATCTTCGGATACCTCACGGCCTGGTTTGGCGGATGCTGACCACGCCCGGGATGAGCCGGTTCCTCTTGGGGGGCGAGCGAATCCCGCGGATGCGGTAGCATTCGATCCATGAACGCCCGCGCCGCCGCGACCACCATTTGCGCCATCGTCTTCTGCGCCGTCCTCCACGGCTGCGCAACACATGACTCCGTGCGCGCCGAAGCCACCAATCCACCCACGCCCCCCACCGCCGCCAGCGCCCCGGTTCCCCACTCCCTCGCCGACCTCCGCGCCGCCGCCGAGCGTCCCTCCGCCTCCACCACCGACTTCATCGCCCTCGGCGATCGCCTCGTCGCCGGCGACGGCTCCGGGGCGGGCATCGACGAGGCCAACGCGGCCGTCTGGTTCACCAAGGCCGCCGACCGCAACGACCCGCTCGGCAAAGCCCGCCTCGCCGATCTCCTCCTCTCCGGCCGCGGCATCATCATCGACCGCCCCCGCGCACTCGCCCTCTACCGCGAGGCCGCACAGTCCGGCCTTCCCGAAGCCCAACTCTCCCTCGGCCTCGCCCTTTCGCAGGGCCTCGGCACCCCCGGCGGCGTCAAGGACATGAAGGAAGCCGTCCGCTGGTGGACGGCCGCGGCCGAGTCCGGCTACGCCCCCGCCCAGTTCCAGATGGGCGTCTGCAAGATGCGCGTCATGGATGGCCCTCCCCGCGATCCCGCCGCCGCGTTCCGCTGGTTCCAGCGCGCCGCCGGTCAGGGCCACGTCGCCTCGCAGGCCAACGTCGGCCGCGCCCTCCTCTCAGGCGAGGGCGTCGCCAAAGACCCCGCCAAGGCGTACATGTGGGCCACTCTCGCCTTCGACGGCGGCGCGGACCTCTCCAAGCGCACCCTCGACGCCGCGGCCAAAGAGCTCTCCGAATCCCAGATCGCCGACGCCAAGCGCCTGGCCGCCGAGTTCCGCCCGCGCCCGGAACACCCCGCTCTCGCCCGCTGACCGCCGCGCCGAAAACAGGGGGTGTCGGATGCGCCCGCCAACCCCATTTGCGGGCCCGCGGCACCCGGGTCGCCGAAATACCCCAATGCCCCCCACTTGGTATCCTCAGTCCATGCTCAACCGGCCCGGCCGATTCCTCACGCTCATCGCGCTCTCGGGCGGCATCTGCACGCTCGCCCTCGCGCCGCGCGCGCTCGCCCAGACTCCCGCTCCCCCATCCCCCGAGTACCGCCTCGACGCCTCCGGCAACTGGGTCCAGACCGGCGCCCCCAGGGCCGGCACCGACGAGGCCCTCATCGCCGAGGCCCGCAAGGCCCTCGCCGAAGATCGCCCCGGCGACGCCCAGAGCCTTGTCGATCCCTTCATCGAGCGCAACGACCGCACCCGCAACCCGCTCCTCGCCGACGCCCTCGTCGTCCGCGGCGATGCTCTCACCGCCTCCGGCGACGAGTACGAGGCGCTCTACGACTACGAGCGCGCCATCAAGGAGTTCACGGCCAGCCCCGCCTTCATCACCGCCGTCGAGCGCGAGCTCGACATCGGCGTGCGTTATCTCGGCGGCCTGCGCCGCAAGTTCCTCGGCGTGCGATGTCTCGCCACCAGCGACATCGGAGAGGAGCTCCTCATCCGCGTGCAGGAGCGCATGCCCGGCTCGCGCCTGGCCGAGCGCGCGGGCATCGAGCTCGCCGACTACTACTACCGCGAGCACGAGCTCCAGCTCGCCGTCGAGGCCTACGACCTCTTCGTCGAAAACTATCCCAAGTCCCAGTACGTCCAGCGCGCCATGCAGCGCCGCATCTACGCCACCATCGCCCGCTTCAAGGGCCCCAAGTACGACGGCTCCTCGCTCATCGACGCGAAGATTCTCACCAATCGCTACGCGATGCGCTACCCCTCCGACGCGGAGAAGGCCGGCCTCGACGACGGCCTCGCCACGCGCCTCGACGAGTCCGCCGGGCAGGCCATGCTCGAGAACGGCAAGTGGTACCTCAAGCGCAGCGACGACGTCTCCGCCCGCCTCATTCTCCGCCGCCTCGTGCGAGACCATCCCAAGACCACGGCCGCCCAGGAAGCGCTCGACCTCATCCAGTCCAAGGGCTGGTCGGTCGCGCTCCCCGCGCCCGCGGGCACCGTGAAGAAGGACGCCGACTTCGAGGCCGGCGCAGTCGGGTCCAAGGTCGAGGGCAAGGACATCGACGCCGACGCGAAAGCCGAGGCCGAAAAGGGCTCCAAGAGCTCCGACACCCGTCCCCCGCCGGTCGAGCTCCACCGCCGCAAGCCCAACGTTCCACCGACTTCCCCCGTGACCGAACCTCCGGTCGCGCCCAAGCCCTCCGAGCCTCCCACCACCGGCACCACTGCTCCTTCCACGCCCCCGGCGTCCACTCCCCCCAGCGAGCCCAAGCAGCCATGAGACGGTCGTCTTCCATTACTTCGTCGCTCGGTCTCTCCGCGGCCATGTCGCTCCTGCTGCTCACGGGCTGCGCGGCCGACCCCACCCAGGGCTACGCCTTCACCTCCTCGCACGACGCGACCGTCCGCACCGTCGCCGTCCCGATCTTCGCCAACCCCACCTACGCCCACGGCCTCGAGGTCGAGCTTACCGACGCCATCATCAAGGAGATCCAGGCCAAGACTCCGTGGCGCGTCGTCCCCGAGGGCAGCGGGGCCAACACCACGCTCTCGGGAACCCTCTCCGACTCGCGTCTGCGCCGTCTCTCCACCGGCCCCTTCACCGGCATGCCCCAGGAACTCTCCGTCGAACTCTCCGTCGACTTCGATTGGAAGGACGCCCGCACCGGCAAGACGATCGTCTCCCGCCGCAACTTCATCGCCTCCGAGGCCTTCGTCCCAGCCAGCCCCGCCAACGAACGCCTCGAAAAAGGCCAGCACGCCGCCATCCAGCGCATGGCCCACGACATCGTCGCGGAGATGCGCTCAAGCTGGTAGCTCGGCCTCCGGTCCTATGATTCTCCCATCATGGACGACCGCCGCGACATCCCAACGCCCGAGCCGCTTTACGCCGGCATGCGGATGTCCGCCGACGAGTACGAACGTCTCGAGGACGACGGCTTCCACTACGAAGTCATCGATGGAGTCGTGGTGATGGCCCCAAGCCCGAACTCTGAGCATCAGGCCGTTCTGTGCGAGATCATCAAACAACTCGGCGTGTTTCTCGACGATCATCCCATCGGCCGCGTACTTTGCGAAATGGACGTGCGCTTTGGTCCACTGCACGTGTACCAGCCCGACGCCTTGTTCATCAGCAAGTCACGAATGACGCGCCGCACCCCCCGCGTCCACGTCGTTCCCGAGATGGTCCTCGAAATCCTCTCCCCCGGCACCAAACGCCGCGACCTCGGCACCAAGAAGACCGACTACGAGCGCTTCGGCGTCGACGAATACTGGATCATCGACCCCGCCGCCAAGCGACCCTTCTCCTGCCTGCGCCGCAAGGCCGATCGCCTCGTCGAGGTCGCCGTCCCCGCACGCTCCTTCCGCAGCCAGGCCGTTCCCGGCTTCGTGCTCGACCTGGTCTCCCTCCGGCGAGTCCTTCTGGACGAGTGACCGCGGCCGGCAATCTGCCCACAATCTCCTCCCCTCGCCAAGGGCTAACCTTCCCCCGGCCGATATCCCCCCGGATTGGCATGATTTTCGCACCGCACCACGCGGCCCAAATCATGCCGGGCTGAACCGGCGGGCCCAGTGCCCTCGTACAACACCCGGGTCTGCTCTCCTCGCGGACCCGAGCATTCACCATGAACACCATGCGTTCCACACACCAGATCGAGCGGCCAATCGGCCGTCTCCTCGCCGACAACGGCCAGGACCGGAAATCTCCTCCCAAGAATCAGGGAGGAAGCGGCGGCGGCGACAACGGCCAAAATGGCGGCGGCAACGGGCCCAACAAGGGCGGCCCCGCCAACCTTCGCCCCAGCCGCGGCCTGTTCGGCCTGGTCCTCGCGGTCACCTTCGCCGCGATGCTCTTCCTCATCCTCTCCAATCTCTCCGTCCAGGCCAAGCCCCTCGACAGTTGGGCCGAGTTCCGCACCCTCTGGGACACCCAGCAGCTCCGCGAGGTCGAGGTCCGCGACGACGGTGTCTACGCCAAGCAGAACCAGGGCAACGGCCAGCCCATCCCCGTCTACTTCCGCTTTAACCCCACCGCCAGCAGTCGCGAGTTCTATCTCAAGGAAGTCGACACCCTCACCGGCCACAACTTTAAGGACACCGCCACACCCATGTGGCGCACCTTCCTCATCCAGTCCGTATTCATCGTCGGCATCCTCGCGCTCCTCTGGATGCTCATCTCCCGCGGCCTGCGCAACGCCACCGGCGGCGGCAGTGGAATGCTCGGCACCTTCGGCAAGTCGCGCCACCGCACCCTCAACAAGGAGGCCGTCTCCGTCACCTTCCAGGACGTCGCGGGCATCGAGGAGGCCAAGGACGAGGTCACAGAGATCATCGAGTTCCTCAAGAACCCCAAGCGCTTCATGAAGCTCGGCGGCCGCATCCCCCGCGGCGTCCTGCTCATCGGCGAGCCCGGCTGCGGCAAGACCCTCCTCGCCAAGGCCATCGCCGGCGAGGCCGACGTCCCCTTCTTCAGCATCAGCGGCTCCGACTTCGTCGAGATGTTCGTCGGCGTCGGCGCATCCCGCGTCCGCGACCTCTTCAAGCAGGCCAAGGAATCCTCTCCCTGCATCATCTTCCTGGATGAGATCGATGCCGTCGGCCGTCGCCGCGGCGGCGGCTTCTCGCACGGAGGCCACGACGAGCGCGAGCAGACCCTCAACGCCATCCTCGTCGAGATGGACGGCTTCAACTCCGCCGACGGCGTCATCGTCATCGCGGCCACCAACCGCGCCGACGTCCTCGACCCCGCCCTCACCCGCCCCGGCCGCTTCGACCGCCAGATCGTCGTCCCGCGCCCGGACGTCAAGGGCCGCGTCGAGATCCTTCGCGTGCACTCCAAGAAGGTGAAGATGGGCCCGGACGTCGACATGGAGCGCGTCGCCCGCGCCACCCCCGGCTTCTCCGGCGCGGATCTCGCCGCCATCATCAACGAGGCCGCCATCGCCGCGACGCTCCACAACAAGGACTTCGTCGAGCAGGAAGACCTCGAGGAGGCCCGCGACAAGGTCCGCTGGGGCCGCTCGCGCAAGAGCCGCATCCGCGAGAAGGAAGAGAACAAGCTCACCGCCTACCACGAGGCCGGCCACGCCGTCCTCCAGATCCTCCTCCCCGACGCCGACCCGCTCCACAAGGTCACCATCATCCCGCGCGGCAACATGGGCGGCGTCACCTTCTCCCTCCCCGAGAAGGACCGCTACGGCTACGGCGTCAAGTGGCTCAAGGCCACCATGCGCATGGCCTGCGGCGGTCGCATCGCCGAGGAGAAGGCCATGGGCGACGCCTCCAGCGGCGCCATGTCCGACATCGCCCAGGTCACCGCCTTCGCCCGCGCCATGGTCCTTGAGTGGGGCATGAGCGAGAAGCTCGGCTTCATCCGCTACGCCGGCGTCGACACCCGCGAGCAGTTCGTCCCCGAGAAGGAATACTCCGACGAGACCGCCCGCCTCATCGACGAGGAGATCAAGCGCATCGTCGACGAGGCCTACACCGAGGCCCGCACCATGCTCGAGGCCAACTGGGACAAGGTCGTCGCCGTCGCCGAGGCCCTCATCAAGTACGAGACCCTCTCCGCCGACGAGGTCCGCAAGCTCATGAAGGGCGAGCCCCTCGGCAAGCCCACCGTCAGCGACCTCCTCGCCGCCGAGGCCCGCGCCGCGGCCCAAGCCTCCCAGCCCAATCGCTCCATCTCCGAGCCGCCCCCCGAAATCCCGCCCGGCGTCCTCCCAACGCCTGCCTGAACTCGGCATGCATTCACGACGAATCCAACGCACCCGCCTCCGGGTGCGTTTTTCTTGCGCGCGGGTGATACCCTTTCCCATCTCAGGAGGAATCACCATGCTTCGCACTATCGCTCTCTCGCTCATCCTCACCTCCGCCCTCCTCACAGGCTGCTACTCCAGCGCCTCCGCCGGCAAGGGCGACGCCGCCGCCACCTTCAACAAGGCCACCGGCAACCTCATCGCCACCACCAACTCCCCGCTCGACGCCGCCTTCGACGCCGCCCAGGGCGCGATGAACGACATGGGCTACTCCACCTCCGAAGCCAAGAAGGACTACCTCAAGGGCATCATCAAGGCCCGCGAGGCCGACGGCGGCCTCATCCAGGTCGACCTCGACCGCAAGGCCGACCAGGTCACCGACATCGAGGTCGGCGTCGGCGCCTTCGGCAACGAGTCCAAGGCCCGCCTCATCCTCGAGAAGATCCTCCACCGCCTCGGCCGGTAATCAGCGCTCGGGTGCCGTGGCGGACGGCTTTGCGTCCGCCACGCGAATTGTCAACATCCATCCGAACCACCCGACCTTCCGCCCGGTCTAACTGGCGATGACCATCCAGACGCCCAGCGCAACCCTCGGGGCTGGGGAGATTGGCGAGTTCCAATCCAGCGCTGTCCCTACAGACTTCGCGCCAGACTCAGCCCCCTCCGATGAGGCCCTGCTCGCCCGCTTCCTGCGCGGCGAGCGCGATGCGCTCGGTCTCCTCGCCCAGCGTCACGAGGCCCATCTCCTCGGCCTCGCGCACGGCCTTCTGCATGGTCGCCGGGACCTCGCCATGGACGCCGTTCAGGAAACCTGGGTCCGCGTCATCAAGTACGGCAAGTCCTTCCGCGCCGGCTCCACAGTCAAGACCTGGCTCTACCGAATCCTCATCAACACCGCCAAGGACACCCGCGCCAAATCGAGCCGCATGCGCATCGGTCTTCCCGACGGCGGCGCCGACAGCTCGCTGCGGGTGGTGAACGACACGGATTCCACCACCACCCCATCCAACCCCCGCATCCGCGCCGCCATCGAGTCCCTCTCCGGCGACCACCGCCTGCTCGTGCTTCTCTGCTACCACCAGGGCCTCACGCACCCGCAGGCCGCCGACGTCCTCGACATCCCCGTCGGCACGCTCAAGTCACGTCTCAACGCCGCGCTCACCGCGCTGCGAAACAACCTCGGTCCCGAGTTCTCACCAAAGGGCGAGGAGGGCACGCGATGAACACCGATCTCGATTCTCCCATTCCCCCCGATCTCGAGCGCGAACTCCGCGCCGCCACCACATGGCCCGGCGAAAACACCGAACTCTGGAAGTCCGCCCTCGCTGCCGCAGCGCCGCGCACCGCCCCCACCAGCGGCCGCCGCTGGCTCCGCATCGGCATCGTCACCGCCGCCGCGGCCACCATCCTCCTGAGCGTCGGCATGCTCCTCCCCATGTTCACCAACGTGAACCTCAGCAAGTCCGTCGGCACCATCGCCTTCGATTCGGGATTTGCTACTCCACCTCCGCCCCCAGCAGCTTCGATGCCCGAAACACAGATCACGGTTGGATATCCGACCGAGCACCTCGAAAGCAGGATTGGTCCACTCTTCCAGAAGAAAGCCGACACGCACGATCTCGACTTCATCGATGGCCGCGCCCGCGTCGAAGCCTCCACCCGCCAGGTCATCCGCAAGGCCACCATCGAGCTCATCGCCGCCGACACTCGCGAGGCCTTCGCCAAATGCCAGCACCTCCTCCGCGCCGATCTCTCCGAGTTCATCGAAGGCTCCTCCCTCACCGGCCAAGGAAAGGACGCCCGCGCCCAGCTCACTCTGCGCGTAGCCGCGACGGGCGGCCGTCTCGACGAAGTCCTCAACACGCTCCGCACCCTCGGCAAGGTCGAATCCGAGAACGCCACCGGCGACGACGTCACCGCCCAGGCCGTCGACCTCGACGCCAGCCTCCGCAACGAGCGCCAGGTCGAATCCGAGATCCTCCGCCTCCTCGACTCCCGCAAGGACGCCAAGCTCTCCGACATCATCGAACTCCGCGACAAGCTCGCCCAGATCCGCCTCGGCATCGAGCGCCTGCAGGGCCGCCGCGACACCCTCGCCCGCCAGGTCTCCCTCGCCAGCATCCTCGTCATCATCCGCGCCGAGGACGCCCCGAAAGAACAACCCAAGCCCGCCAGCCTCACCGATTCCTTCACCAAGGAAGTCTCCGCCGCGTGGGATTCCGGCCTCGCCGCCCTCACCGCCACCATCGCCTTCATCATCCGCATCGCCATCGGCGGCCTCGTCTGGTGGCTCCTGATCATCCTCGCCTTCACCATCGCCCGCCGCCTGATCCGCCGCCTCATCCCCGATCCGACCGCCATCCCCCGCGGCGCATAACTCCTCGACCCCGTCCACTCCTCTACTCCCCCACCCCTCCATCCGCACCACCCCACCCACCCTTACAGGCCATCCCTGGCCGTAATCCCCCCTTCATACCGCATCTCCATCTCCATTTGGTAGACTGAATCTCGCACCCGCCCCCACAGGCCCCGCGAATCGTCTCCAGGAGGTGCCCATGAAGGAACGCCTCATCGCCGGCGCAGGATTCTGGACCGCCACCTCGGTCGTCCTCATCGCCACCTTCGGCGCCGTCATCGCGCTGCCATTCATGCGCAGCCCCACGCCGCACGCCGCGCCCGTCGTCGCTCCCGCCTCCGCGCTCCCCGCCGCCGCGCACGCCCCCACCCGCGCCAAGCGCCGCACCATCGACTACGAGCGCGAGTACGAGGCCGCCGCGGCAGCAATGATCGCCCGCTCAAGAAGCGCGGCCAAATCTCCCCCGCGCGCCGCGCCCTCCACCGCCTCCGGCGGAACCACCGAAGAACCCATCGACCCCATCGAACTCGGCCGCGCCGCCCTGAACCAGGTCGGCCTCGATTCCGACGCCGAAGACATGTGGCTCGCCATCATCAACGATCCCTCCATCGACGCCGAGGATCGCAAGGACCTCATCGAAGACCTTAACGAAGAAGGCTTCGCCGACCCCGAGCATCTCACCCCGGCCGACCTCCCGCTCATCGAGGCCCGCCTCGCCCTGCTCGAGAAGCTCCTCCCCGAGCCCATGGACGACACCAACGCCGCAGCCTTCGCCGAAGCCCGCAAAGACCTCCTCGAAATGCGTAACAAGCTCAGGCCCGCGCCCATCCCCGAAGCGCCGCCCGCCAGCAAGTAGCCGTCTTCCGCTTTGCTTCTGCTTCGCCCGGAGGGCGCACCCTCGTTGCCAAAGGCGCAGCGAGGCTCGGCGAGCACGCCTCTGGTCGACGTCCCCTCCACCCTTTTCCTGCCTGTACTCTCCCGCCCGGAGAGCGGACGAGGGCCTCCACAGGCAAGCCGCGCGCCCCCACTCCCCCTCAACACCCCGCAAACCACGCATTCAAGAAGTCAAAGATGTCCTGCACTGCCAATCCGCCCCCATTGAAATCCGCGGCCGGATTCCCCGCAAACCACGCGTTCAGGAAGTCGAAGATGTCCTGCACCTCCAGCGTCCCCGAGCAGTTGAAGTCCGCGCGGCAGATCGTGATCACCTTCGTCGCGCACGTCGTGCTCACGCAGCTCCCCGTCGTCGTGCGCGCCCTCGCGTAATACGTCGTCGCCACAACCGGCGACACGGTCGGCGTTGCGCCCCCCGGCACAGCGCTCCCTCCGCACGACCCGGTGAACCAGTCCACCGTCTGCCCGCCCGGCACCGTTGCCGACAGCATCGTCGAGCCGCCCGGACACACAAACCGCTTCGTCGCCGTGGGCGCCGTCGGCGCACCGGGGATCTGCACAACCGTCACCGTCGCGCTCCCCGACGCACTCACCGCGCATCCGCGGCTATCCGTCGCCGACGACACCGCGTACGTCGTCGTCGAACCCGGCGCGAGGTTGAACACCACCGGGCTCGATCCCATCAGCGTCCCCCCGCCGTTGTTGAGCGTCACCGTGAACGGCCCCACGCCCCCCGTCACCGTCACGCTCACCGCGCTGCTCGTTCCCGCGCACACCGTCCCGCCGCCGCCCACCGCCGCCGTGATCGTCGGGCACACCACCGTTATCGGCGCGCTCACCGTCACGCCATCCACCGTCGCCGACGCGTTCCCCGGCCCGGCCACGTTGCCGGCGGTGAACGTCGACGTCGCCGTTCCCGCCGCCTGGATAGTCGTCTGCGCACCCGAAATCGACCCGAGCGCCGAGCCCCACGACACCGGCAACCCGGCAATCGCCGTCAGATTCGCCTGGGCGATCGCCACGTTGTCCGAGTTCCTCGACATGTCCACCGTCACGCCCGTCCCCGCCCCCATCACCACCGTCGGCGATCCCGCCGTCACCCCCAGTTTGATCCACGGATTGAAGTCCGCGGTCCCCGCCGCCACCGTTGCCGGCGTGTTCGTCCCCCACCAGTTGTTCTCCACGCTCGCCGTCCCCGCGTTCGCCAGCCCGATCAGGCTCGGGCTGGTGTTGCTCACGATCCGGTTGTAGTTCGCGGTCATCGCTCCCGCCCCGCCCGCGCCCACCGCCAGCCCGCCCCCGCTGCTCCCCGCCGTGTTCCCCGTGATCGTGCACTTGCTGATCGTCGCCGGATACGCCGACACCATGTACACGCCCCCGCCCTGTCCGACGGCCGCGCCGTTGGCGTGGTTCCCCGTGATCGTGCACCCGGTGAGCGTGACCAGCGCCGAAATCCCCGCCGCCCCCGTCTGCGAGATCAGCACGCCCCCGCCGATCGAGTTCGCCCCCGCCACCCCTGTCGACGTGTTCCCCGAGATCGTCACGTTGTTGATCGAGGCGTTCCCGTTGTAGGTGATGTTCATCCCGCCCCCGCCCGCCGCGCTCGTGTTGTTCGTCACGCTCCCGCCGTTCATCGTCACCGTCCCGCCATAGCTGTGCGCGATCTGCACCCCGCCGCCGTTGCCTCCCACGACGTTCGTGTGGTTTCCCGTGATCGTGCAGTTGGTCAGCGTTACATCGTGCTTGTCGGCGAACAGCGACAGCCCGCCACCCTCGCGATCCGACGAGTTGTTCGAGAACGTGCAGTTCGTGAATGTCACCGTCCCGATGCTCGGCCCAGCCGCGCTCGCCGCGTTGTTGCTGTCCACGTTCACGCCGCCGCCATGACTGTTGGCGCTCCCCGTCGCCGAGTTGCCCGTCACCACGCACCCGCTCATTGAAAAGTTGTTCCCCGTCCCCGTCAGGAAGAAATCCACACCCCCGCCCGTCTCCTGGAACGTTCCGCTGGACGGAAAGTTGTTCCTCCCGCCCGTGATCGTCACGTTGTTGATCGAGATGGTGAGGCCGGGATGCGATCCATCCTGGTTCACGCCGATCACCTTGTAATCCCCCGCCGGGCCCGGCGGCACCATCTGGATCGTCGTCGCCCCCGCGCCCACACCGTTGATCGTCAGGCTGTCATTGATGTCCAGATCACCCGCAAGGGAGTTGTTGTCGCTCCCCACGATCGTGAGTTGATACACCCCCGCATTCAGATTGATCGTGTCCGCCCCGGCCACGGCATTGGTCGCGATCACCGCCGACCGCAGCGAGATCTGGTTCCCCTGGTTCGTGATCTGCCCCGCCGCGTTCACCGCGGCCAGCCCGGAGATCGGCACATCCGTTGTCGTCGTCGGCGTGATCACCACCGCCCGTGCCCCAACCGCCGCCGCGCCCACCACGGCCACACACGCCGCTAATGCGCGAATCTTCATCGCTTCTTCCGCCATGCCCATGCCCTTTTAATCCCGCCCATCGAGTCCAGCCCTACCACGCCGCCCCGTTTTCGTCCATCCCAAATTCACCCACCATTCCCCTCCTCCACTCCCTCCCACTCCCCCATGCCCCCACCCCCTACCCCTCCACCGCCCTCCACACCTCGCGCCCGCACCACCGCCCCCTCCACCCCCGGCAACTCTTCCCGCTCTTCACCCCGCCCTCCTCAAACTTCCGCATCACAGGCTCCAGCCGCCGCTCATGCTGCTCCCCCTACCGTCGTTGTAGCTCTCCACCGCCCGGTTCAGCGCGCCCCCAACCTTCGCCGCGTGCTCCATCGCCTTGGCAAACCGCTCGTGGAGGTCCTTGCCCATCACCAGCAGCTCCGAAGCCTGCTGCGCCAGCCGCTCCTCCGCATACCCAACCGCCACCGCCCGCAGCAACCCGATCAACGTCGCCGGGCTCGCCAAGATCACCCCCTGCTCCGCCGCCCGCTCCAAGATCTCCGGCTGCCGCGTTAGCGCGGCGTCCACAAACTGATCCCCCGGAATGAACATCACCATAAACTCCGGCGATCCGTCATACTGCGCCCAGTACTTCTTCTTCGCCAGCGCGATCGCCTGCTCCGCCACGTGCCTCGCAAACCGATCAAGGCACGCATCCGCCTCCCCCGGCGTCGGCGCGTTGATCGCATCCAGATACGCCTGGATGTTCGTCTTCGCATCCACCACCACGCACCGCCCGCTCGGCAGCTTCACCACCATGTCCGGCCGCAGCGGCGCGCCATCCGACCCCCGTGTCTGATCCTGCTCCGCGAAATCACAGAACCCCGACATCCCCGCGAGTTCCGCCACCCGCTTGAGCTGAATCTCCCCATACCGCCCGCGCACATGCGGCTCAGTGGGCTGCACGCACTACTTTCCCCGTCTCCCCGCGCAGCTCGTTCCCCGCCTGCTCGATCACTGCCAGTTTCTCCCCCGTCTTCTTCAGCGTCTCCGCGATCGGCCGCACCATCTCATCGATCTTCCCGCTCTTAGCCTCAGACTTCTGCTCCGCCAGCGTCAAGAACTGCTGCTGGTTCGCCTTCAGCGCATCCGCCGCCACCGCCCCGAACACCTCGCCTTCTTCAACTCCGCCTGCTGCGCCACCATCGTCGCCTTCTCGCTGCACGCTAGCGCCCGCTCCTCCGCCAGTTGCCTCGTCGCCTCGATGTCCTTCAACAGCCGCCCCTCCAGCGCATCCAGGTCATCCACCCGCCTCTGCTCCATCGTCGAGCGCGTCGTCCGATGCGCCTCACGCACCGCCTCCAGATCCCGCTCAAGCGCGGCCCGATCCACGCTCACCGCGTCGCGACTACTGAAGCCGGCCTGCTCGCCCAGGCGCCGCGCCTTCGCCATCGCCGCCGCGGCCTGCCGCTCCGCACCCTCCCGCGCCGCCCGCTCCGTCGCCGCCCCCACTGCCAGCCGCGACCGCCCCATCGCCAGCGCAATCGCCGCGCCACACCCCCCAACCGCCAACGCCCCAAGCACAACGCTCACTGCTTCCATGGTGCCGAAATTCGTGACAGCCCATCCACATGGAAGGGGTTTGTTCGATTCGACAAGCCCCCAGCCGCCCCGCCATGGCCTGCCAACGGCGCGCCCCGCCTGAGTGACCTCGTACCGATCCCCGGCGTCCGCCTCCAAACCGCGCCGAATCCCCCCTCAAACTTGTCGGTCACGCCTTCCGCTCCCGGCGAAGTTGCGCTAACCGCCAACCCCATGCACCATGGCCACGCCCATCCTCCCTTCGCCTCGCACGACCGGCACACCGCCGGCCACGGCGCGGCCACGCCCGGGACCAATGGCGGGGGTCGCCTCAACCTCCTCCTCTCCTGGGGCGGCTGGCGTCCCGATTCCTGGGCCGACCGCATGGCCATGCTCCTCGAGCCCATGGGCGTCACCTCGCTCAAGGCCCGCACCGCTCGCCAAGCCGAGCAGGTCATTCGCTCGACCCCCGTCCACATCGCCGTCGTCGATCTCGGCCTCCCGCTCGACTTCGGCTCCCCCTCCGACGAGGCCGGCCCGCGCGTCCTCGAACTCCTCCGCCGCATGGAGGACCCGCCACCCGTCGTCGTCGTCCGCTCCCCACGCGCCCTCCGCGACATGCACCGCGACATGTGCGCCGCACTTCGCTGCGACGCCTTCGCCGTCGTCGATCGCCGCAGCGCCGACGTCGAGATGATGCTCAAGGTCCTCCAGCGCTGCATGGAGCGCTTCTACCAGGGCCGCTGGCCCGACAACCACGTCTCAAACCTGAAATCCCAATCCTGAAATC
>JBGAOP010000020.1:0-77671 GCA_044221735.1 Phycisphaerales bacterium
CGACACCGGCGGTGCCCACGCCCGGAAGTGCGGTGGCGCTGTGGATGTGGCAAGCGGTGGTGTTGCCGGTGAGACCGCTGAAGGTGATCATGATGCGCAGCGTGTGAGCCACATCGTCGTAGCGCATCTCGCCGGTGCCGGTGCCCATCGAGTTGTTCGGGGGGACCTCAACGCCGCCGCTCAGGGTGGTATTGAACACGGTGATGCTCGCCTGCGCGGCGGTGCCGGCGGCCAGCGCCAACGCGCAAACGGCGAAACGGGAGTGATTCAAAAAGGTCTGCATGTCTCTTCTTCCTCTGGACCTATGGTCCAACACTTGCGGCGGAACTCACGAATCGGGCCGGTGTCGCGTGCCGCGACGATGCGAAGAAACCGACCCGATCGCCACACCCGTTTCGTGCGAGGCCTGCCGAGGGAGAAGCCCGACATGGCTCCCCGGGGGGGACACACCCTCCGGAGTGGAAACACGCACGATTCGAGAAACCTCTGCAGCGCCGTTTCCGACGCCGCGATGTGATCCGCGAAGTCGCGGAGGTCAAACCAGTGTTTTCCCGTGCGTTGGGTACCCCCGGGGTTGCCACGCGCACCGGAACCACGGCGCTCGAGGGAGCACCGTACAGCCGTATGTTCGGGGGGCGCGGGCCCGATTGCGGATCGGGCGATTCGGGGACGAAAACGGCCCGGTCTTTCGACCGGGCCGTGCTCGAACCATTGCTTGACGCGAGACTCTCAGTTCGCCGCTGCGGTTTCGGCCAGTCTGGCTTCCAGGGCGGCTTCCTGCGCCTCGAGAGCTTCCTTGTTGCCCAGGAAATGCGCTTCGAGTTGGAGCTTGATCTTCTCCATCGCCTTGTTCTGGATCTGGCGGACGCGCTCCTTGGTGACGCCGATGATCTGGCCCACCTGCTCCAGGGTCATCGGCTTCTCAAGCTCTCCGCTCTCCAGGCCGAAGCGGTGCTCGATGACGGTGCGTTCAACGTCGGAGAGATCGCAGCGGTTCTCGAGAACGATGCGCTTGACCTCTTCGGCGGCGTCCTTTTCGAAGCCCTCGCGTTTGATCTCCAGGAAGTTGCTCCGCTCGAGCTTGGGATCAAAGTCCGTGGGGAAGCGCTGGCGGTACTTGCTCAGCTTCATGCCCTGACGGCTGAAGGCCTTGAGGATGGCGCGGCAGGCGTAGGTGCTGAACTTGTACCCGCGGCCGGCGTCGAACTTGTCAACGGCGCGGAGCAGGGCCATGTTGCCCTCGCTGACCAGATCGGCGAAGTCCACCTCGCTCATGCGGGTGCGCTTGGCCATCGCGAGCACGAGAGCGAGGTTGGTCTCGGCGATCTGCTCGCGCACGCGCTCGGCGATGCGATACCACTTGAGCATCGCCTCGGCCTGATCGGTCGTGGGCTTGCGCGACTCGCTGCCCCAGACCTGCTTCTGAAGCTCGCTCACGCGGAACCGCGCGTAGTTGAACTTGTGAAACAACACCTTTTCCTGAGCACCGGTGAGGATCACCTGCTGCGTGCTCTTGACGGTGCGATGCTTGCCCGGGGACAGGTCGTCCATCACCGGGTGGTACCACGAGGTGTCGGGCTTGGCGATGTCGCCGCCGGCGTTGTAGATGATCTGCTCGGCCGTCGGCTCGCGGAAGGCCGTGGAGTCGATGTAGTCGATGGGGTTGCCCGGGTTGACGAGCGTCGCGAGGAGCTTCTCGTCTTCCTTGGAGAGCGAGCGGCGGGTGCGGGGCGCGGCGCCACCGCGGACCGTCTGCTCGGTCGTGAGCTGCACGCGCGTCTTGCGACGGTGCTGTTCAAGTGGGCTGAGAGTGTGCTTCATGTTCACCATCGGTCTTCCTTGCGGGCTCAGAGCCCCGTTTGGTCCGCCTGTTCCGGGCCGCCAAACCTGGCTGGTCAGGGCGGGTGGCTCGTCGTGGAGCCGCCTGTCTTGGCCGGCGGGGCGACCTACATCGGTTCGCCTCGCATGAACGCCGCACTGCATAACGCGCCGTCCTCGGCGGAACTGAGCTGTGGCGTCCTGCCAACAGCATCCGAACGAGTCCAAACGCGCTCTTCAGCGCTCGCTGCCGTCTCCTTTTCCTCACCTACGCCTGGGTCCATCCAAACGTTCAGTGTTCGGGGCGTGAAGGCGGGTTATCCGACCGCCGACTTCCCCTTCAATCTACCACATATTCACCGCAAAAAACCGTCGATCCGGACTGCTTCCGGAGAGAATCTCAAGCTGCACATGGCCGGAGGAAGCCATGCGGAGTCCGATAGGCAGGGTGTTCGGGAAAAACCCTGTATATCGATACCTACCAATATCCTGTTGTACGCTCGAGCCTTCGAATCGTTGCCCAAAATTCCATCCGTCCAGCCATGTCGTTTGCCCCACAAGAGGGGGCACCGATTCCTGGCCATCCGTGGTGCGAGCAACAAATCCTCATGCCCCCGTCCTGAGGGCCGGCCACCTACTTCCAGACCCGCTTCCCGCATCCCTGCGGGAGCCCCGCCCACCGGGGCAGGGAAATGGCTGGTGCGTCCGTCACGGCGCAACGCGCCATTGGACGCGTTGCACGGCTTGGCGTAGGCTCGCTGAAAGAGTCAAACGGGGCAAGAAACCCCGCTTGACCAATGCGAGCGGCGAAGATACCTGATCGCCGGAGCATTTGCAACCGACGTCGCCGCGTGTCTGGAAAAAGGCGAAGTTTTCGAGATAACACTAGTTGGTCGCTGGAGTTTCCCCCTGTTCCGGCGACAACCGACATCCGCCCCGAATCACGGGCCAGAAGGAGAATCCCACATGCCGTTCACTCTGCCGGAACTGCCGTATGGCTTCGATGCACTCATGCCGCACATTGACGCCAAGACGATGGAAATCCATCATGGCAAGCACCACAAGGCGTACGTCGACAACGCCAACAAGGCCCTCGACGGAACCAAGTGGGCGAACATGGATCCGGTCGAGGTGATCAAGAGCCTCGCCGACCTTCCCGACGACAAGCGCGGCCCGGTGCGCAACAACGCCGGCGGCCACGTGAACCACTCGATGTTCTGGAAGATCATGGCCCCGGCCGGCAAGGGCGGGGGCGGCGAGCCGACGGGCGATCTGGCCAAGGCGATCAACGCGGCGTACGGCACGTTTGCCCACTTCAAGGAAGAGTTCGCCAAGGCCGGTGCGACGCGCTTCGGCTCGGGCTGGGCGTGGCTGTGCGTGAAGGGCGACGGTGGTGTGCAGATCTGCTCGACCCCGAACCAGGACAACCCGCTCATGGGTGAGAAGATTGCCGGGTGCGGCGGGCGACCGATCCTCGGCCTGGACGTGTGGGAGCACGCGTACTACTTGAACTATCAGAACCGCCGCCCGGACTACATCACGGCGTGGTGGAACGTGGTGAACTGGGCCGAGGTGGCGAAGAACTACGCGGCCAAGTGATCGTCGGAGATCGTGTGATCCAGAGCCCGGGCCGTCGTGCCCGGGCTTTTTTCGTTCGCTACCGTTTGCGCGTGACACGTGCGAAAGGACGACCAATGGGCAAGTGGCTGGTGCTGTCGTGGGTGCTGGTGCTGATCGCGACGCTGGTGGGGATGCAGGCCGCGCTGTTCGGCACGCGCGGACTGCCCGCGCCGGTGCAGCGGTGGTTCGGCGGCGCGCCCGCGCCGCTGCGGAAGCCGATGCCCGCGCAGAAGGCGGCGGAGCCCCCGGCCGCGCCGCCCGTGGCGAAGGCTGAGGCGAAGGCCGACGCCAAGACAGACGCCAAGCTGGTCCAGCCCGAGAGCCTCGAGCAGGGCTTCATCGTGATGGTGACCGACAAAACGCGGATCGCCAACGCGTCAAGCCCGATCTACATGCCCTCGAGCCACAACGGCTGGAACCCGTCGGACCCGAAGATGCAGCTCCAGGCCCAGTCGGACCAGAAGTGGCGGATCGTGTGGGAGAAGCCGACGCTCGACTCGCGGATCGCCTTCAAGTTCGCCCGCGGCGCGTGGGAGAAGGTCGAGTGCGACAAGGACTTCAAGGACATCGACAACCGCATGCTCCCGATGGTGGACGTCTCCGGGCTCAAGCCGGGCGAGAAGCCAGTGATCGAGCTGACCATCGAGAACTGGCACGACCAGATGCCCGGCGCGAGCGGGGCCGACGCGGCCAACCGCTATCGCACGATCAACGTCAGCGCGGGAACGCTCAAGCGTCTCGAAGTCGTCGGCGGGGGCGGCCCGGGCGTGCGGACGCTCAACCGCGATCTGCTCGTGTGGCTGCCGCCGGGCTATGAAGAGCCCGAGAATCGGACCAAGACCTATCCGGTGCTGTACCTGATGGACGGGCAGAACCTGTTCGACAAGCACTCGGCTATTCCGGCCGAGTGGGGCGTGGATGAGACTGCGGCGGACCTGATCAAGGCCGGCAAGATCGAGCCGATGATCGTGGTGGGCGTGCCGCACGCGGGAGCGAAGCGGTCGCAGGAGTACACGCCGTTTCCGATGGTGGACGGCGCCGCGCCGGGCGGAACTGAGTTCATCCAGTTTCTGATGAGTGAGGCGATGCCGCGGGTGGCCCGCGCGTTCCGCGTGCAGACCGGGCCCGAGCACACGGGCATCGGCGGATCGTCGCTCGGCGCCGTCATCGCGCTGGAGGCCGCGACGGAACATCCCGACGTCTTCGGCAAGGCAATCTGCGAGAGCATGCCCCTGACGATGAAGGATCGTGCGGCGTTCAAGCACTTCGCGACTAAGCAGAAATGGCCCGGGCAGATCGCGATGGGGATGGGCGGCAAGGAGTTCGGCAAGGACGAAGGGAAGGAGTCGCAGAACCGCCAACTGACCGGCGCGGCCGCGGCGTTCAAGGAGTTGATGAACGGGAAGGGCCTTGCCAGCGATCGGTTCCGCCTGACGGTGGTTGAGGGCGCCCCGCACGACGAAACGGCGTGGGCGAAGCGGCTGGGGGCGGAGCTGGAGTTTCTGTTTCCGGCGAAGAAGTAACCTCGGAACCAGCCCGGGCCGCGCCCGGTAGACTGGGTGCATGCGTGTGCCGCTCACCAAGGTGTATCGTGCCTTTTCGGAACTCGATGAGTTCTCCGATGAGCAGTGCCAGGGGTACGTGCGCCGGGCGAAGCTGAAGCGGTATGGGTCGATGATCGCGACGGCGACCATCGCGGTGCCGGGCTGCCTGATCATCGCGGTGGTGGGGTGGGCCGTGGCGTTTGCGATCGTGAATACCGTGATCGAGCAGTACCGGCTCTGGTTGATGCGGCACTATCTCGACGACGTTCTCGAGGTCGTCGCCGGGGTGTTCCCGCCGGTCGTCGCGATGGCCGCCGGCCTGTTCGCGCGGGATGTGTGGTTGCGGTACGCCATCGGCAAGGAACTCGTCCGAAGCACCTGCCCCGCGTGCGAGTATCAGTTGCTCGGATTGCCGGCCAAGGACGGGCTCGTCCGATGCCCGGAGTGTGGAAACCAATCACGGGTGGACCTCCTCGGCCTGAGCGCCGAGGACTTGGCGATGGTGAAGCACGCGGAAACACCCGGCCCGCCCACGCACCCGCCGCTCGCGTCGCCGATCCGGCGCTGACAACAATCCCCCATGCCCTGGCCGTGGCCCCCGCTGCACCGAGTGTTCCGCGCCTTCGACGATCTGCCGGAGGGGGTCGCCGTGCGGGAGTGCTCGCGGATGCTGCGGCCGAATCGGCCGGCCATGCTGCTCGACGCGTGCTCCTTCGGCCTGTGCGCGGCGGTGGCGATTTCGATGGGATCGTGCCTTGTCGGGATGTTCGCGATGTCGATGCTGGCCGGTAGGGATGAGGTTCGCGCGGCGTTCGTGGCGGTGGTGGGGGGGAGTGTGATCGTGGCCGTTTGCACGTATCTGGCCGCGGCCTGGCGATACCAGCGACTCGCCGCGGATGTGCTCTCGCAGCGGCTGGGGCCGGCGAATGACCATGTTTGGAACTTGTGTGCCAAGTGCAAGTATCCATTATCCGATCTACCGGTAGAAGGGGGACGGGTGATCTGCCCCGAGTGCGGTGAATCGCACCCCCTGATTGACGGGTATTGAGGACTGGTCATGCGTCGCTTCTCCGCCATCTTCGCGATCCCCGAACTGGAGAAGTACTCCGACGACGAGTTCGCGGTGCTGATGCGCAAGGCGCGTCTGCGGCGGGGGGATGCCCTCTGGGTGGTTCCTGTCTTCTGGGGCATCGTGGGCGCGGTGGTGTGGGTCGGCGTCACGGCGGTGATGACGTTCGGCCTCAGGTCCACCGGGCTGAGCCTCGCGGGCAACGGCATGGCGCGCTGGTTGATGCTCAACGTGTTCGTGGGCGCGCTCGTGGCCGTCGCCGTCGGCGCGGCCGCGCGGTGGTGGATGCTGGTGCGGTCGATCCGTCGGCTGCTCAACAAGGCCGGATGCCCGTACTGCGAGTTCTCGATGGTGGGGCTGCGGGTGAAGCAGGGATGGGTGCGGTGCCCGGAGTGCGGGCAGCGGGTGTACATCCACGACCTTCACCTCACCGAGGAAGACCTGATGACGGACGCGGAGCGATACGCCCCGCCGCCGGAAGTGGGCGCGGGAGAGATGGGGGCGTATGTGAAGCCGAAGCGGTTTGAGCAGGCCGGGGCGAAGCGGCGGTGAACCGAAGAGCGATTCACTTCGCCGCGGGCTTGACGATCACGCGGAGATTCGCAAAGCAAGGCGTCCGCCCCGGAACGCCGACGTAGACGTTGGTCCCCTCGTCGGAGATGAACGTGAGGGACGTTCGGCCGTCCTGAAGTTCGATTTTCGCGGAGCGTCCCCAACTGACGGCAACACCTTCGAGTGCCCGCTTGATGCTCGCCTGCGACCACACATCGGACACGGTGTTGAACGACTCGTGTAAGCCATCGCGAACATCGAGCCCGGGAGGGGCCGCCCGTACGGTGTGGCCGTTCACGGTGTCGCCGGAAGAGAGGATGGAGACGCGCAGATCGGCGGAGTCGGCGGATATCGCCCCCGGGCCGGTCGCATCGATGATCCACACGGCGTACTCATCGCCAAGGGCCTCGATGGCGCCCGTTGATCGCTCGACGATCATCGCGCAGTTCTCGCTCACGGCGTAGCCGCGATGGACGCCGGTGTCGCGCAGGGCGTCGATGAGCCGGCCGAGGCGGCCGCGCTGCACGAAGTGCTGGTCGGTGAGGCCCTGGGTGAAGAAGCCCATGCCGGGGGCGGTGATGACGTGATGGCTGTC
This sequence comes from Phycisphaerales bacterium, assembly GCA_044221735.1. GTDB lineage: Bacteria > Planctomycetota > Phycisphaerae > Phycisphaerales > UBA1924 > UBA4658. Next base: position 7,199 of record JBGAOP010000020.1, read on the forward strand.
GGCGTTGTCGGGATCGGTGGACTTGGCGGTGGGGGCCGAGGGTGAGCGCCCGCCGGTGATCATGGGATCGGACATCATGGCCGCGCCGGCGGAGGTACCGCCGATGACGCCGTTGCGTTGGAGCACGGACATGCATGCGTCGTAGCAGGCGGTGTGCTTGGCCGGGTCGGGGCGGAGGACCTTGGTGATGCGAGATTGGTCGCCGCCCGTGAACCACAACCCGCCGCACGAACGGATCTGGGCGGCAATCACCGGATCGTCGGCCTTGTCGGCGTCGTTCTGGGTGAGTGGGATGACGATGACGGGGCGCGTGGTGGAGTACTTGCGCCAGCGCTCGGCGACGCTCTCGCCCGCTTTGATTCCGTCGCCGCTGGCGAGGGGAACAATGCCGATGGGTCCCTCGGCACAGAGCGCGGCGAAGCGATTGAAGATGGGGGCGTTTTCGTCCTTGAGCCCGCCGCCGACGATGACGAGGTGGCCGTCGGGCAAAGAGGCCGGGTCGTGGATGGTCCTGCAGCAGGCCGGGAGGACCGCGAAGAGAGCCAGGGCCGTAATGGTGAGTAGTTGCCGGAAGTTCATTTGAGCACCTCCATCTTGTCCCAGATGGAAACGTCGAAACGGCCGCGGGAATCGGCCGCGCCGCGGAACATGCCCTCGGAGTTGTAGATCATCGCGATCTCGCCGGAACGTGAAACGACGATGACGCCGCCGTCGTCGGGCTTGAGGCGGTGGTTGACGACGGTATCGGCGGCGTGCGCGGCGGAGTGGTTCATCTCCACGAGCAGCGCGATCTGCCGGGCAACGCCGTGGCGAATGAACTCCTCGCCGGTGCCGGTGCAGGAGATCGCGGCGTGCGAGTCGGCGTAGGTGCCCGCGCCGATGACGGGCGTGTCGCCCACGCGTCCCCAGCGCTTGCACGTGAGGCCGCCGGTGCTTGTGGCGGCGGCGAGGTTGCCGTGGGAGTCAAGGGCGACGGCACCGACGGTGCCATAGGTGGAGCGTGGATCGAATGGAGCCTGCGCCTGCTTGTCGAGTTCGGCCCGCCTTTTTTTCCAGTACTCCCGCCGCTTGGGCGTGTCGAAGTACGAGTTGTCCACGCGCTCAACGCCCATCTTCGTGGCGAAGGACTCCGCCCCTTCGCCCACGAGCAGCACGTGCGGCGAGTTCTGCATCACGAGCCGGGCGAGGCCGATGGGGCTCTTGACGGTTTTCACGCCCGCGACGGCGCCGCAATGCAGATTGGAGCCATCCATGATCGAGGCGTCGAGCTCGTGCGTGCCGTCGTAGGTGAAGACCGCCCCCTTGCCCGCGTTGAAGAGCGGGTTGTCCTCGAGGTTCTGCACCACCTTCTGCACGGCGTCGAGGGCGCTGCCGCCGCGGGCGAGCTCATCGCGCCCGATCTGGAGCGCCGCGGCGAGCGACCGGGCGTACTCCGCACGCTCCTCCGGTGGGGCGACCTTCTCAAGCACACCCGCGCCGCCGTGGATGGCGATAGCCCAGGTGGCGGTTGGAGTGGGGGAGGTGGAGCAGGCTTGCATGGTGAGAAATGGCGCGAGCAGAACAACGACGGCCAACAGTCTGCGCATGGAAAAACACTCCGGCGTTGGCCGGAGTGTAATGGAAATCAAGAGGTGTGGGAATGCCCCAAGGGCAGGATACTGCGCTACGCCTTCTTCACGATCTCCACCGGTCGATAGGCGGATTCAAGGATCTTCTTGCTGTCGGCCTTCAGCCACCCTTCCAGCACGCCCGCGTAGACCGAGCGGAAGTCGATCTGGTACTTCAGATCGCCCGCATCCAGGTCCGTCAGCGACGGGTGGTTGCCGATCACGCCCGGACGCACCATGGGGCCGATGACGAACATCGGCGCGGCCGCGCCGTGGTCGGTGCCGCCCGAGGCGTTCTGCTGCACGCGACGGCCAAACTCGGAGAACGAGACGGTGAGCACGCGCGAGTCGTTGCCCTGCTTCTTGAGGTCGTCGTAGAAGGCCTTGATGGACGAGCCGACCTGCGTGAGCAGCTGGGCCTGTCGGCCGTTCTCGCCGCCCTGCCCGGCGTGGGTGTCGAAGCCGCCGAGGGTGACGTAGTACACGCGGGTCTTCAGGCCCGCGCGGATCATGCTCGCGACCATCTGCAGCTGGCGGGCGAGGTCGCTGTTGGGATACTGGACAAGCGGGCGCTGCGAAACGGCCTTGCGGATCTGGTCGCTGGCGACCTGCGCATCCATGGCGGTGCGCATCAGGAATCCGGCGGTGGAGTTCGGGTCGGTCGCGCCCGTCACGCCGCGCTCGTTGATTTCCTTGTACGCGGGGATCAGGTTCTTCTCGACGCCGCCGCCGAGCCACTGGAAGAGCTCGCTGGACTCAAAGCCGATCGGCTTGGCCACCTGGCCCTGCATGGCGAGGGGCGCTTCCTTGCCGATGGCGATTCCCGCCATAGGCTCGGGCGTGGCCTTGCCGGAGGCGTCGAAGCCGCAGCAATCGTTGTCGAAATAGCGGCCGAGCCAGCCGTTGCCGGTGGCGTTGGTGTCGGCGGTCTGCCAGATGTCCATGCTCTTGAAGTGCGAGCGATTGGGATTGGGGTAGCCCACGCCCTGCACGATCGAGAGCATGCCCGCGTCGTAGAGGTCCTTGAACCCGGCGAGGCCGGGGTGCAGACCGACGTTTGCGTCCTTGGAGAGCTTGAGGACTTTGTTCTCCGGGATGCCGATGGCCGGGCGGGCCTTGTAGTAGTTGGCATCGCGGAAGGGCACCACGGTGTTCAGGCCGTCGTTGCCGCCGCCGAGTTGGACAATGACCAGCACGTGGTCCTCGGGCATGCCGGGGGTGCTGGTGAGGCCGAGGTCGGGCAGCAACGCGGCCGCGGACTTCTGCACGAAGTACGGCACCGTCGATGCGGCCGAGGCCATGACGAGGCCGCGGGCCATGAACGAGCGGCGGGTGAACGGGCTGAAGTTCTCGAGGTCAAAGGCCATTGGGGAGTTCCTCGGTCGAGCGGGGCCTCGGGGGCATGAAACGTGGCTGGGGCGGGAGACTGAATCGGGGGGGTATCAGGATCAGATCGGAGTTTCAGCAGAGCTGATATTCGGGCATGGCGGTGACGAGCAGGAACGCCTGGGTAAGTGTGTCGCTGGTAACGCCGGTGCCGTGGCGGCGGAAGAGATCCACGATGATCGCCCGGTTATGGGGCTCGGAGCGACCGATCGCGAAGCGGAGGATGCCGTCGGCGATTTCCTCGTGGGGTGAGGATGAGGTGAGGCCCATCTGGTCCAGCAGCGGCATGGGATCAAAGGTCTCCTGCTTGGCGAGGGGGTCGAATCCGTTCGGGGTCCGCCCCGTGAGCAGGAAGCAGAGGATGTTCTGCCGGATGTACATGGTGGCGGTGTTGATCCAGGAACGACCGCCGTCCCAGCCCTTTACGCTCGGGGGGAAGAAGATGTTCTGCCCCATCATGTTCATGGCGTCGGCCAGGACGCCCAGGTCGCGGGCGGGGGTGTTGAGCGAGCGGACGGCGCCGACCACGAGCTGCGTGGGCGACTTGATCTGCTCGTTCATGATCTGGGGCTGGTAGAAGTGCTCGCTCAGGAAGATGCGGCGGAGCAGGGGCTTGACCTCGTATTTCGAGGACGTGAACGTGGACTCGAGCGAGGAGAGCACCGTGGCCGAGGCCGCGTCCATGGGCTTGTTGCCGGTGGGATAGTCGAGCACGAAGAAGCGGTAGAGCTTGCGCGTCATGTAGCGGGCGCAGGCGGGCTGGGCGAGGATGGCGTCGACGAACTGGTCGCCGTCGAGAGTGCCGCTGGCGCCGAGGATCCGCTTGGTTCCGCCGTCGTGGTTGGTGCGCTTGAGCGTGAAGTCGTCGTCCTCGAAGGTGTATCCGGTGAGAGCCCTCGCGCCTTCCTTGATGTCCTTCTCGGTGTAGTTGCCCACGCCGAGGGAGAAGAGCTCCATGATCTCGCGGGCGAGGTTCTCGTTGGGCTTGTCCTTGCGGGAGTCGTCGTTGTTGAGGTACTTGAGCATCGCCGGATCGCGGATGATCCCGTGGAGCATGCCCGCGAAGTTGCCCAGCGCGTTCTTGCGGAACGTCTGGTTCTGCATGAACATGTGGTACGAGTCTTCGATCGTTCGGTACGAGGTCGCGAAGTGCCCGTGCCAGAAGAGAGTCATCTTCTCCTCGAGCGGGCGCGGCGTCTCGATCATGCGCTTGAGCCACCAGTGCTGGATGTCGCGCATCTGCTGGCGGTCGGCGCGCTCGGCCTCCTGACGCTTGGCCCGCAGACGCGTGACGGCTTCCTCGTCGCCCTTGCGGCGGGCCATCGCGATCTCGCCGCGCTCCTCGCTGGTGTACGGGCGCATGATGTCGTGATCGAACGCGGTCGCCTTCACCTCATCGAAGGGGATCGCCTGCGGGTTGAGGAGATGCTCGACGCTCTTCTCCGGGCCCCACTTCACGAGCGTGGCGATCTGCGAGGGCGTGCCGCCGAATCCGGCGCGGTTGAGCAGGTGGCGGGCGTGGTCGTAGCCCCAGTCCTTGGCCTTGATGGGGGCGAGGGACGCGAAGCCCCGCCACTGGGCCCCGATGGGCGGGGCCGACTGCTCCGGCGGATCGAACGCCCCGGCGGGGGGCGGGGTCGGGACGGATTCGGGTTGGACGCGAGGGGCATCCGTGGCGGTTGGCTGCATGGCGAACGCTCCGAAGCACGAGTGTACAGGGTGTACTTCGGTTCAACGCAGGCCAATCGCCCGCTATTGCCGCGGAAATGCGTGAGTCGTTCACGTCGGAGTCGTCGGCGCGGCCGTGCGGCGGCCTAGCCGCTTGCCCCAGACAAAGGCCGCGCCGGCAAGGGCCAGCATGAGGGCTCCGTTCGAATGGTGGGTGGTGCGGATGGCGGCCTGGACAATGGTGGCGGCGGTCGCGTCGCGGCCAGCGGCCCCGAGGGCGATCCAGCCGAGCAGGAACTGGATCGTGGCGACGACCGCCAACCCGATGCCGATCATGGCCACCCGGGGCCCGACGAGCGATCGCCGGATGGGGGCCGATGAGAGCGTGAACCCGGCGATCACGGCGAGGATGAGCACGACCAGCGAAAGGGCGATGTGGGGCAGCAGGGCGTGGCTGGAGCGGAAGTGGCGGTAGGTCGCGCCGAAGACCAGTTGGAGCAGTGCCGAGTGGAGCGTGGCGGTACACAGCGCTTTGGCCCGCCGGGCCACCTTGGGATCAATGACCGACTGCCCAGGGGCGAGGGCTCGGAAGTGGTCGGAGAGCACCACGGCAAAGGCGACAATGGTGGCCACTGTGATCTGGGCGAGCACGCCGTGGCACGTTGCCAGGATCGTTCCCACCTTGCTGGCGCCGTCGATCTTCTCGGCGCTGAGGAGCGACTCGATCTGGACGCGCATGCCGCCGAGAACGCCCTGCGCCACCACGAGCGTCAGCACGATCCACGCAAGCACCTTCACCCAGCGGCGACGCTCGACGATGAGCGTGAATACCAGCAGCACCACGGCGGAAAGGCCGACAAACGCGCCGAAGAGCCGATGGGCGTGCTCGACGAACACCTGCTCGTAGTGCTTGCCCATGTCGGCCTGCACGTGGGCGCCGAGCGGATAGAGGAACATGTTCGAGCCGTAGCTGTTGGGCCAGTCGGGGACGGCCATCCCGGAGTGCGTGCTCGTCACAAGGCCGCCGATGATGATGAGGGGGGCGACCGCCGCGCTGGTCACCAGTGCGAATCGAGCCAGCCAGTGCGCGGCGGGCTGGTCCGATGTGGACGGACGAGCGAGCAGGCGGCCGATCGCGCCGCCGGCGAGGCCGACGACGGCCGAGAGGCCGAGGAAGCCGAGCACCAGCAGGGCGGCGCTGGGCACCACACCCGCCGACACTCCCGCGGAACTCGTCGAAGGCGCGAGACGGCTGCCGAAGAACACCAGACCCGCGAGTCCGGAGATGAATCCCGCCAACAGCCCGACGCTCACGGCGCGCCGTTGCGGCAGGTTGGCCGTGAACACCGCGATGGTGAGCAGCCAGGCAAGCAGGATGACCGGAATCGCGGTTTGCTCGGGCAAGCCCAGCCACGGGAGGTGGGTGATGAGCCATGCGGTGGCCATCACGGTGGTGGCCGTGAAGCCGCCGACGAGGGAGGGGGCGAGGATGGATCCGCGATCACGAGCGAGGTCCGAGTGCATGGGGTAATCCCTGTGTCGGTTTTAGTTGCGACCGAGTCTCATTTGAGCACCGGCAGGACTCCAAACTTGACAGAATAGGGCCCGACCTGCGACGATTGCGGTCAGACCGCAATATTTTTCCCTGGGGAAGAATTGCCTCCGATCAGGGGGGCGGTCCGAAAACGGTTATCCAAGTAGACGTATTGGGAATCGCATAACAACTGGCCTTTTCCCCGGGCGATGGCCAGAAGCGAGGAATCAGAGTGTCGACCCTTTTCCCGAAGTGGACAAACCACCTTCCGACTCTGCTGGCGGGGGGCGCGCTGGGCACGCTCGCGCTGGTGGTGGGCGGGATGTGGTACTACGCCACCCCGAAGTTCTGGCGCGAGGGCTACATGCCCGCGCAGCCGCACCTGACCGAGCAGGCCGAGTCGCGGATTGTGAAGACCGCGCGAGCGGCCGTGAAGGCGCCGGAGTTTCCGGGGCGCAACTACCCCGGCTTCAGCCACCAGATCCACGCGGGCAAGCTGGGCATGGACTGCCGCTATTGCCACAGCCAGGTAGAGAACTCCGCGGAGGCGAACATCCCCACGGCGAGCACCTGCATGGGCTGCCACGCCGACGGGCACGTGAACGACGAGATGTACGCCAAGAAGCTGCGGGTGCAGTTCATCCGCGATGCGTGGGAGTCCGGGGCGCGGTTCGATGAGATCGACGCGCTCAAGAAGGCTGGCAAGTTCGTCGAGGCCGACGCGAAGGCGAAGGCCTATGAGGAAGAGGGCCTCGCGGTGGTGGAGGGCGGCGCGTCGATCCCGTGGCGCCGGGTCCACAAGCTTCCCGACTACGTTCGCAACTTCCCGCACAACGTGCACATCAACGCGGGCGTGAGCTGCTACTCCTGCCACGGCGCGATCAACGAGATGCCGGTGGTTCACCAGGTGCAGCCGCTGAGCATGTCCTGGTGCCTGGAGTGCCACGCCAATCCGACGCCGCACCTTGTGCCCAGGGAAAAGGTGACGGACCTGTACTGGGTCCAGAAGCAACTGGCGACGGGGAACAAGGCCTCGGCGGCCAAGGGCGACCCGCTCGAGGCCGACACGCCGGGCGGGGTGGAACTGCTCAAGCAACTCGAGGTCAAGAAGCTCCACCTGCTGCCGCAGAACTGCGGGGCGTGCCACTTCTGAGCCAGAAGGCACCAAGGCAACGAGGCATCAAGGCAAGAGTCGGATCACAGACAGGAAATGCGATGAGCTTGGATCAATGCCATTCGACGATCGGTGATGAAGCGACCTCCGGCGGCACGGCCGCCGCGCTTGCGCCGCGCACCTTCACCAGCACGCAGGTCGGGACCGACGGTCGCACGTACCACCGCGGCCTCGAGGACGCGGCGGACACGCCGGAGTTCCGCGACTGGCTGGAAAAGGAAATGCCGACCGACGCGTCGCGCTTGCTGGAGAGCTCGCGCCGCACGTTCCTGAAGCTCATGGGCGCTTCCGTCGCCCTCGCCGGCGCGGCCACGCTTCCGGGTTGCCGCCGTCCGGACCATAAGATCTATTCCTACTCGCGCGCGGTGCCCGAGAACGTTGTGCCGGGCAAGTCGCAGTACTACGCGACGAGCCTGTGCCTGCCGGGCGGCGCTGTTGAGGGCGTGCTCGTCGAGACGCACGAGGGGCGTCCGACCAAGATCGAGGGCAATCCGCTCCATCCCGGGAGCAACGGCAAGTCCAGTGCGTGGGCCCAGGCCAGCGTCCTGAGCCTCTACGACCCGGATCGCCTGAAGGACCCGACATGGACGGGCGTGCCGGGCGAGCCGGCGGACACGCCGCGCTCGTGGCTGGATTTCGCCTCGTGGTCCAAGGGCCACTTTGAGGCGATGAAGGCGAGCGGCGGCGCGGGCCTCGCGTTCGTCGTGGACAAGAAGCGATCCGTGTCTCGCGCGGCCATGAAGGCCCGCGTGATGAAGGAGTTCCCGAAGGCGACGTGGGCCGCGTGGGATCCGGCGAGCGGCGACGAGGCCGCCCGGGGCACGAAGATCGCGTTCGGCAAGCCGATGCGCGAGGTGCTGCACCTCGACCAGGCCGATGTGATCGTTTCGCTGGATCGCGACATCCTGTTCGACGATCCCGCCATGCTGCGGAACACGCGGGGCTTCGCCTCGCGGCGCACGCCGATGACCACCACCGACGGGATGAACCGTCTGTACGTCGTTGAGTCGTCGCTCTCGCTCACGGGCGCGAAGTCGGACCACCGGCTGGCGGTTGCGCCGAGCCTGATCCCGTACGTCGCGGCCGCGCTGGCGTCGAAGGTCACGGGAGTGGGGGCCCATCACGGCACGATCAAGGCGATCATCGATCGCATCGGGCCGGAGATGGCGGGCAAGCTCGGCGCCGGCCTGGGCGCCGAGGCCACGAAGTTTGTTGACGAGGTGGCCAAGGACCTCGTGCTCGATGCGCACGGCCAGACCCGCCAGGGACGCGTCGTGGTGGTCGCCGGTCCGTCGCAGCCCGCGGCGGTGCACGCGCTCTGCCACGCGATGAACTCGGTGCTGGGCGCCGTCGGAGCCACGGTCTCGTATCGCCCGATGGGCGAGGACGAGGCGACCTCGGGCGTCGCGGGTCTGAAGACCATCGCCGACGCGCTCAACGCCGGCTCGATCGACACGCTCGTGTGCATCGGCGTGAACCCCGCGTACGACGCGCCGGGCGATCTGAAGTTCGGCGAGGCGATGAGCAAGGCGGCCCACCGTGTCACGCTCTCGCACGAGAACGACGAGACGATCGCCCGCAGCACGTGGCGTCTTCCCGCGGCCCACGCGCTCGAGTCGTGGGGTGACCTCGAATCGATCGAGGGCGTGCACTCGCCCGTGCAGCCGATGATCGCCCCGCTCTACGGCGGCAAGAGCGATCTGGAACTGCTCGCGATGATCTGCGGCGACGACGCGGCCAAGGCCGACGGGTACGAGATCGTCCGCTCGACGTGGAAGTCTCGCCAGGGCTTCGCCGCCGGCGACTTCGAGAAGGCCTGGCGTCGCGCCCTCAACGACGGCGTGTTCATGGTGGAGGACAAGGCGGCCGCCCCGAAGATCGACGGCGAGGCCATCGCCACGGCCCTGAGCGGCTGGAAGCGCGCCCAGCCTGGCGACGATGCGATGGACGTCGTCTTCGGCATGGGCCCCACCGGCGACGGCCGTTTCGCGAATAACGCCTGGCTCAACGAGCTGCCCGACCCCATCACCAAGGTGGTGTGGGACAACGTGGCGATGGTCTCCGAGTCCACCGCGAAGAAGTTCGGTCTCGAGCAGGACGAGGAGACCGACAAGAAGCGGTATGCCAAGGTGATCAAGATCGCCGTGGGCGGGCAGAGCGTGGCGTGCGCCGCATGGTTGGTGCCGGGCATCGCCGACCACACGGTGGTTCTGCGCTACGGGTACGGCCGCAAGAACGTCGGGCGCGTCGGCGAGGAGACGGGCCACAACGTCTACCCGATCGCGGGCGTTGATGGCGGCTCGCGTCGCTTTGCCGCGGGCGCGAAGGTGCAGCGGCCCACCGAGGGCGAGCGCGACTACCAGATCGTGACCACGCAGCACCACGGCTCGATGGAGGGCCGCGCGATCGTCCGCGAGGTCGACCTGCCCGCGTGGCAGCACTTCGGCGACGATCCTTTCCTCGGCATGCCGCCGGAGGAGCGGGCCAAGGCCCTGACCGACGGCTACGGCGTGAAGCGCAAGCTCAACTTCGCCGAGCGGCTGGGCGAACTTTCGCATACCCCCGCGAACGTGAACGCGTACGTTAACCCGCAGCGCGGCACCAAGACCGACGAAACAGCCGGAACCCAGGCCGAGCACGGCAGCTCGGCGTTCGTCACCGGTTCGACCACCGCCGGCGGCCAGGCTCGCCCGGTCGACTTCGCCAGTCGTCCGCAGTGGGGAATGTCGATCGACCTGTCCTCGTGCACGGGCTGCTCGGCCTGCACCATCGCGTGCCAGGCGGAGAACAACATCCCCGTCGTCGGCAAGATCGAGGTGAACAAGGGCCGCGAGATGCACTGGATCCGCGTGGACCGCTACTTCACCAGCGAGAGCGGCACCGAGCTCAGCGGTCAGGGCGTGTCGTTCCAGCCGGTGGCCTGCGTGCACTGCGAGAACGCGCCGTGCGAGACCGTCTGCCCCGTCAACGCCACGGTGCACGGGCCCGAGGGCATCAACTACATGGTGTACAACCGGTGCATCGGCACGCGGTACTGCGCCAACAACTGCCCGTACAAGGTTCGACGCTTCAACTTCTTCGACTACGGCGTCAAGAAGGTCAACGGCGACTACATCGGCAAGGAAGCGATGGAGACCGTCGGCGTGGGCCCGAAGAACGTGAACCTCATTCCGCCGCGCCTCCGCGAGCGGCTCGATGAGATCACCAAGCTCGGGATGAACCCCAACGTCACGATCCGCTCGCGCGGCGTGATGGAGAAGTGCAACTACTGCGTGCAGCGCATCAACGAGGCCCGCATCGAGGTGAAGCTCAAGAACCTCGACACGATCCCCGACGGCTTCTTCCAGGTAGCCTGCCAGCAGGCCTGCCCGGCCGACGCGATCACCTTCGGCGACATCTCCGACGAGCACACCAAGTACCCCGAGCCGGGCGGCGCGAAGCGCACCGGCAGCCGCGTGGCGAACCTGCGCAAGCACGGGCGGTCGTACCTGCTGCTCGGCTACCTGAACACACGGCCGCGCACGACCTATCTCGCCGGCATCCGCAATCCGAACCTGAACCTGATCGACAAGCACCGCGAGGAGCGGATGCATGCTCCGTTCAGCCATGGTCACGGAGGCGGTGGTGGTGGGGGCGAGGGCGGCGGACACGATCACTCGGCCGCGCCCGAGCACGGCAAGGCGGCACTTCTCAATGTCTTCGATCCGGCCAAGGCCGGCAATGACGCGGGCTATCGGCTGAGCCTCGCGGTGATGGAGCGGACCCACGCATGAGCGACAACCACCCGGACGAACTCAACGCGAAGCGCCAGACGGGGGAGCAACCCCTGGATCGGCCGCAGGCCATCGATGCGCGGACCGGCGACGGCACGCTCATCGACGACCCGGCGGTCCGCGCGCCGCTGGTGCTCAACAAGCGCTCGTTCCACGACATCACGAACATCGTGTGCGGGTATGTCGAGGAGAAGCCGGGCGGCTGGTGGCTGGCCGCGATGGGCCTGGCCGCGACGCTCGCGGGCGTCGGCACGCTGATGATCCTCTACCTGCTCGTCACGGGCGTGGGTGTGTGGGGCCTCAACAACCGCGTCGACTGGGCGTGGGATATCACCAACTTCGTGTTCTGGATCGGCATCGGCCACGCCGGAACGCTGATCTCCGCGATCTTGTGCATCCTCAAGCAGAAGTGGCGCACGTCGATCAACCGCGCCGCCGAGGCGATGACGATCTTCGCGGTCATCTGCGCCGGCACCTTCCCCGGCATCCACGTCGGACGCATCTGGTTCATCTGGATGGTCTTCCCGATCCCCAACGCCAACGGCATCTGGCCCAACTTCAAGAGCCCGCTGCTGTGGGACGTGTTCGCCGTGAGCACCTACTTCACGGTGTCGGCCCTGTTCTGGTACATGGGCATGATCCCCGACATGGCGACGCTCCGCGACCGTGCGGTGGGCCGCCTGCGCGGTTCGACGAGCGGGCCGACGGTCCTCCCGTTCCTGAAGCTGCGCGTCGATCAGCTTCGCGCCTGGATCTACGGTTTTCTCGCCCTGGGCTGGCGCTTCTCCAGCCGCCACTGGCAGCACTACGAGAAGGCCTATTTGCTGCTGGCGGGCGTGTCGACGCCGCTGGTGCTCTCGGTGCACTCGATCGTGTCGTTCGACTTCGCCACCTCGATCCTGCCCGGCTGGCACACCACGATCTTCCCGCCCTACTTCGTCGCGGGCGCCATCTTCGGCGGCTTCGCCATGGTGCTGCTGCTGATGATCCCGGCCCGCGAGTTGTACCCGAACATGAAGGACCTGATCACCCTTCGCCACATGGAGAACATGGCGAAGATCCTGCTGGTGACGGGCTCGATGGTCGGCTTCGCGTACTCGATGGAGTTCTTCATCGCCTGGTACTCGGGCAACCAGTACGAGGCCGACGTGTTCGTGTTCAACCGCCTGCTCCCTCCGTTCCTGGCCGGGCCCGACGGGCGCTACGCGCCGTACTGGTGGGCCTACTGGGCCATGATCTTCTGCAACGTGGTGACGCCGCAGTTCTTCTGGGGCCGCAAGTTCCGCACCAGCCCGCTGGCGATCTTCATCGTGTGCGCGTTCATCACCGTGGGCATGTGGTTCGAGCGGTTCGTCATCATCGTGACCTCCCTGCACCGGGCCTTCCTCCCGGGCCAGTGGGGCATGTTCTACCCGACGCCGGTCGACATCCTCACGTTCGTGGGCACGTGCGGCATCTTCCTGTTCCTGTTCCTGCTGTTCCTGAAGTTCCTCCCCGCGTTCGCGATGAGCGAGATCAAGAACGTGACGCCCGCGGCGTCCCCGCACGATCACCACTAGTCCGCCACGCACCGAGCACCCTGTCCAGTTCATAGGACCAATAGGACCTATACGACCAATGGCCAAGAACCAAGGCAAAATCTACAAGACCAGCGCGGGCGAGGTGGTGTACGGGATGATGGCGGAGTTCGCCACCCCCGCCGACACCTACCACGCCGCCGAAACCCTCCGCGACGCCGGGTACAAGAACTGGGACGTCTACTCCCCGTTCCCCATCCACGGCATCGACGAGGCCATGGGCCTCAAGAACAGCCGTCTGCCGCTCACCGTCGGCGTGATCGGCCTCACCGGCGCGGCCATCGGCTTCGGCTTCCAGTACTGGGTCGCCACCCAGGGCTACGGCACCGTCGTGCAGGGCAAGCCGCTCGGCGCGTGGCAGCCGTTCATCCCGGTGACGTTCGAGATCGGCGTGCTCTTCACGGCCTTCACGGCCATCCTGTCGATGCTCGCCTTCAACCTGCTGCCGATGTGGTACCACCCGCTCATGAAGAAGGAGCGATTCCTTCGCGTGAGCGACGACCGCTTCGTCATCTGCATCGAGTCCCGCGATCCCAACTTCGACTCCAAGAAGACCTGGGCCCAGCTCGAGGCGGCGAAGGGGTACAACGTGCAGCTTGTGGAAGAGTGATTCGCGAAGCGACGAAGTGACCGAGTGACGGAGTTCAGAGTTCCAGGACTGAAGACACGATGAACATGCACGACACGACATCCCGAGTTCGGCGCACGCTGGCGATGGCCGGCCTTAGTGCGATCTGCCTGGCGGGCCTCGCGGCCTGCCACGGCGAGCGCAGCGACGAGCCGCCGCACCAGTTCCTGCCGGACATGGACGACAGCCCCAAGTTCAAGCCGCAGACCGAGACCCAGTTCTTCACCGACGGCCGCGCCATGCGGCCGCACGCCAAGGGCACGGTCGCGTTCGGTGATTCGCCGCGGGCCGATGACGCCTCGCGGGCGAAGTACCTGCGGGCCTCCACTGAGGTGTGGGACGGCCTTGATCCCGCCGGCAAGCCGCTGGCCGAAGGCGAGCCCGCGTACATGAAGACCATTCCCGGCGGGGCGCTCGAGCAGTTCCGCGCCATTCAGGCCGAGCGCGGCCGCGTGTTCGCCGACGACGCGGCCGCCATGAAGGCCATGATCACCCGCGGCCAGGAACGCTTCAACATCTATTGCTCCGTCTGCCACGGCTTCAAGGGCGAGGGCAGCGATCCGACGAACTTCACCGGCGGCGTCGTCGGTCGTCGGTGGAAGACGCCCGTTCCGAACTTCCATGATCCCAAGTACCTCGACAAGACGGTCAAGACCGGCCTCGACGGGTACGTGTTCAGCGTGATCCGCAACGGCGTGCCCGACGCGGACCCGGCCAAGCCCCTCAAGATGCCCTCGTACGCCGACAAGGTGTCCGAGGTCGACGCGTGGGCGATCGTGTCGTACGTCCGAACGCTTCAGGCCGCGTGGACCGAGCAGACCCCAGCTCCGAGCGCCGCACCCGCGGGAGGTGGAAAGTGAGCAGCATCAGCATGGGCGACGCCCACTCGCATCCCGCGCACTCGCACCACGAAGAGGCCCACGTCGCCGCGCGGCGTGAGCTCGACATGGCCAAGCTCAACCCGGGCCCCGGCTTCGGGTCGATGGTCCGCAACGCCCTGTTCTTCGTGGGCGTCGTCGGCCTTGGGCTGGTCGCTTTCAGCGCATCCACCGGCGAGGAGGCCGCCAAGCAGCACGCCCTCGTCTCCTATCACATGGGCTTTCTCTACGCCCTCGGCCTCGCCCTCGGCGGGCTGGGCTTGCAGATGATCCTCCAGCAGTTCAACGCGGGCTGGTCGGCGACGGTCCGCCGCACGGCCGAGACGTTCTCGAGCCTGTTCTGGGTCGTGCTCATCCTGTTCCTCCCCATCGCCTATCTCGAGCTGACGGCCAAGCACAGCCTCGTGTTCCACTGGCTCAACCAGGCCCACCTTGCCCCCGAGCTTCAGGACCCGGTGTATCACAAGAAGAGCGGGTTCCTGAGCCCCAACTGGTGGGCCATCCGGGCCGCGATCTACTTCATCATCTGGATCGGCCTGGGCACCCGCCTGTACCGCCTCTCGCGGAAGCAGGACGAGACCGGCGACCGGTGGCTCACGGCCAAGGCCCGGTTCACCAGCTCCTTCGGACTGCTTCTCTTCGCCCTGTCCACCGCGTTCGCCGCCTTCGACTGGCTCATGTCGATGGACTATCACTGGTTCAGCACCATGTTCGGCGTCTGCTTCTTCGCCGGGTGCACGGTGAGCTGCCTGGCGGTGATGTGCCTGATCCTGTGCTCGCTGCGCGCCTCCGGGCGGCTGGGCAAGCTCTTCACCGAGGAGCACCAGCACGACCTTGGCAAGCTGCTCTTCGCGTTCACCGTCTTCTGGGCGTATGTGACGTTCTGCCAGTACTTCCTGATCTGGTACTCCAACGTGCCCGAGGAAGCGGCGTTCTACAACCTGCGCAACGACTCGGGCTACAAGAGCTTCTTCCAGCTCCTGTGCATCGGCCACTTCCTCGTGCCGTTCGTGATTCTGCTGATCCGTCCGATCAAGCGGAACGCCACGGGCCTGCGCATCGTGGCCCTGTGGATGGTCGTGATGCACGGCGTCGACCTGGTCTACATCGCCCGCCCGATCGTCTCGGGCGTGGCTCCGGGCACCAACGCGTGGGTGGATATCGCCGGCATCCTCGGCCCCGTGGGCCTGTTCCTCGGGTTCGTGGTGTGGAAGATGGGTCGGGCCCCGCTCGTGCCCATCAAGGACCCGCGCCTGCAGGAAGTGCTCGCACACAAGAACTACGTCTGATCGTCCGCGATTCATCGCCTGTTCCTCGACTCGTCAAGAGACCACCGCATGTCCGACCCGCATCACACAACCTCCCACGCGGCCGACCCGCACACGAAGGTGCACGCCCCGCCGCACGGCCACCACGTGCACGAGACGCCACCCATGCACGACGCCATCGATGCATGGCACGACCACTCGCACGACGAGCGCCCGCAGCACGCCCACGGCGAGGTGCAGAACAGCCGCCTGGTGCTGGGCGTGGGCCTCGCGCTGACGGGCGTCATCGTTGTGTCGTCGCTGGTGGTGTACGGCTTCTACGTCCACTACAACACCCAGCGCTCCGACGAGCGCGAGCGCACCACCGACGGCTCGCCCCTCATCGAAACTCGCATCGAAAAGGGCAAGGCGCTCGCCATGATTCAGACCGGCGGCTCGTTCCCGATGGCGACCGAAGATGAAAAGGTCAAGAAGACCGTGACGCTCACCCCCATCGATCAGGCGATGGACAAGGTCGTCCGGATGTACGTGAAGCCCGCCGCCAAGTAATCAGCATTCCACCCCAATGACCCTTCGCCCGCCCATCCTCGCCACCCTTACCCGCACGCTCGCGGGCGTGGCGTGCTGCGCGGCGGCGGCGATCGGCGGCCCGGCCCGCGGGCAGGTGATCCCCAAGGAAATGCCCGAGCCAGTACGCGGCCTGGAAGTCCTGAACCACTCCGGCCAGCAGGTGCCGCTCACCCTGCAGTTCACCGACGAGACGGGCAAGATCGTCAGCCTCGGCGAGTATTTCAACCGACCTTCGGCTGCCGGCAAGGCGAAGAAGCCGGTGGTGGTGCAGATGCTCTACTACCGCTGCCCGATCCTGTGCCCGACGGTGCTCAAGAAGTTCACCGACACCATCCAGCAGATCGATTTCACGGTCGGGCGCGACTTCGACGTGATGCTGGTGAGCGTCGATGCCCGCGACACCGCGGCCGACGCTACGGCCCAGAAGAGCGCGCAGGTCATCTCGTACAACCGCGCGGGCGACGACGTCCGCGACGGGTGGCACTTCCTGACCTCCAGCGGCGAGAGCCCGCGGAAACTCGCCGATGCGCTGGGCTTCCCGTATCGCTACATCCCCGAGGCCGGCGAATACGCCCACGGGGCGTGCCTGTTCGTGCTCACGCCCGAGGGAAAGATCTCTCGCTACTTCACCGGCCTGAACTACCCCTCCTCGGACGTGCGCCTCGCGCTGCTCGAGGCCTCGGGCGGCAAGATCGGCACGATCTTCGACGCCTTCACGCTCTGGTGCTACCACTTCGACGCCTCGACGGGCAAGTACACGCTCGCGGCCACGCGTGTGATGCGGGCCGGTGGGGCGCTCTCGGTGCTGCTCGTCGGCGGGCTCATGATCGCCATGTGGCGGTTCGAGGCCCGCAAGAAACGCCGGGGTGCCGCTACACCCCGCGTGGCGTCTTCGATCGAATCTTCAACAACTGAACACTCGGACGGTCGCCCCACGCGGAGCGTGGGCGTACCCACTGTCACAGGATCGATGTCATGACCATGATCGCGGACATTCCCATCACGCTCGCGCAGGAAAGCCTGAAGAAGTACTTCTTCTTCAGCATCGGCGCCTCCCGGCAGGCCGGCGAGACCGAGAACCTGTTCATGTACATCATGTGGGTGAACCTGCTGAGCTTCATCATGCTCATGGCCCTGCTGGCCTGGTTCATCATGAAGTATCGGCGCAGCAAGCAGGCGGCCAACTACCAGGTGAGCCCGGCCCACCACACGCCGCTCGAGCTGGCCTGGTCGATCATCCCGCTGCTGATCATGATCCCGATCTTTTACTACGGGTTCACCGGCTATGCGGACAAGCTGGCCGCGCCGGCCGACTCGGAGGAGATCCTCGTCTCGGGCAAGAAGTGGGACTGGAGCTTCACCTACGCCAACGGGGCCGAGCCGCAGGGCGAGCTCGTCCACCTCACCCAGACCGGCAAGGGCTTCCCGGAGTTTGTGGTGCCGGTGCACCGCCCCGTGAAGCTGATCATGAACTCCAAGGACGTGATCCACGCGTTCTACATCCCGGACTTCCGGACCAAGATGGACGTGATCCCCAACCGCTACACCTCCATGTGGTTCTACCCGGAGAAGGAGACCAACTGGGACCCCGCGACCCAGAAGGCCGCCGACCCCAGCAAGCCCGCCAACCCGCCGCACAAGGTGTTCTGCGCCGAGTACTGCGGCCAGGACCACTCCGACATGATGGCCCAACTGAAGGTCGTGTCGCAGAAGGAGTTTGCCGAGACGATCAGGAAGTGGACCGACTACCGCCAGGACATCCCGCTGCTCAAGGTCGGCGAGCTGGTCTACAGCCGCAAGGGCTGCAATGCCTGCCACTCCGTGAACGGCACGCCCTCCACTGGTCCCACCTGGGCCAACCTGTTCGGCAAGAAGCAGGAATACACCGACGGCACGACCATCACCGTGGATGAGAACTCGCTCCGTGAGAACATCCTCTATTCCCAGAAGCGCATCGTGAAGGGCTACCCCACCAGCATGCCGATCTTCGCCGGCCAGCTCTCCCCGCTGGAGATGGACGCCCTCGTTCTCTACATCAAGTCGCTCTCCGATACGCACAAGTCCGAGGTTGAAGCCCCCGGCGCCAAGACCGTTGGCGAGTATCGCAACGAGCATAAGTCCAAGTAATCAGGTCCAACTGTCCCGTCCCCGTTCCCCGCTCACAGAACCGTTTGTTTCCTCCTCACGGAGGTCCACACCATGTCACACGCCGCCCACGACCATCACGCACCGTACCTGGCCTACAAGGGGAGCCCCGAGGACCCCTTCTGGTCGGTCAAACTGCCCCGCACCATCTGGGACTGGGCCAGCACGATCGATCACAAGAAGATCGGCGTGATGTACCTCGTCGCGATCCTGTTCATGTTCTTCCTTGGAGGCATGGCCGCGATCCTCGTGCGCACCGAGCTCTGGGCCCCCACGCAGGTGCTCACGATCAACGACGCGACGGGCCAGGTCATCACCGGCGCGATCCCGGCGGGCGTGAAGACGCACACCATGATCGTCGGCAACTCCATCGGCCACATGTTCAACGAGGGCGAGAACCTCGCCAAGAGCAACGAGCTCTACAACCGCACCATGACGCTCCACGGCGTCATCATGGTGTTCCTCGTCATCGTCCCCTCGGTGCCCGCCTCGCTGGGCAACTTTCTCCTGCCGCTCATGATCGGGGCCAAGGACGTTGCCTTCCCGCGGCTGAACCTCGCCTCGTGGTACGTCTACCTCGCGGGCTCGGTCTTCGCCGTCATCGCCATCATCCAGGGAGGGGTCGATACCGGCTGGACGTTCTACACGCCCTATTCAACAACCACGGATGACGGATTCATGCGAGTGACCTGGATGGTCACCGCGGCCTTCATCCTCGGCTTCTCCTCGATCTTCACCGGTCTGAACTTCGTCGTGACCGTCCACAAGCTCCGGGCCCCCGGCATGGGCTGGTTCGACATGCCGCTGTTCGTCTGGGGCATCTACGGCGCGGCCGTCATCCAGGTCCTCGCCACCCCCGTCATCGGCATCACCCTGCTGCTCATGATCTTCGAGCGCCTGTTCCACGTGGGCATCTTCGACCCGCGCATCGGCGGCGACCCGGTGCTCTTCCAGCACTTCTTCTGGTTCTACTCCCACCCCGTGGTGTACGTGATGATCCTCCCGGGCATGGCCCTGATGAACGAGATGATCGCGACGGGCGCACGCAAGCCGATCTTCGGCTATCGCGCTGTGGCCTTCAGCTCGCTGGCCATCGCCGGCATTTCCTTCATCGTGTGGGGCCACCACCTGTTCACCTCCGAGGGCGAGGTGGCGGCGATCGTCTTCAGCGCGCTGACGTTCCTCGTGGCCATCCCCTCGGCCGTGAAGATCTTCAACTGGCTCTCGACGCTCTACAAGGGCTCGATCTGCCTGAACACGTGGAACCTGTACGCCCTCGCGTTCCTGTTCCTGTTCTCCATCGGTGGGCTCACGGGCCTCTTCCTCGGCTCGCTGGCCGTGGACTTGCACCTGCACGACACGTACTTCGTCGTCGCACACTTCCACTACGTCATGATGGGCGGCACGATCATCGCCTTCATCGGGGGCATCCACTTCTGGTGGCCCAAGATGTTCGGCAAGATGTACAACGAGGTCGGCGGCACGATCGGCTTCGTGCTCGTGTTCATCGGCTTCAACCTGACGTTCTTCCCGCAGTTCGTCATGGGCAGCCAGGGCATGCCCCGCCGCTACGCGAACTATGTGGCCGAGTATCAGCTGTACCACCAGCTCTCCTCGATCGGCGCCTACACGCTGCTGGCCGGGTTCCTGACGCACCTGGTGAACTTCCTGTACTCGCTCGCGGCCGGACCCAAGGCCGCGCCGAATCCGTGGGGCAGCCTCACGCTCGACTGGACCAACACCTCCAGCCCGCCCATCGAGCACAACTTCGAGCACGAGCCGGTGGTGGTCCACGGGCCGTACGACTACGACAACGTCCTCCCGCCGCAGACGCGTCCGGGCGACTTCATCCTGCCCAAGCCCGCGGCCGTGGCGTCGTCACACTAGTTTCCATCCGTCCGGCGAGCCGTTCCGATCGAGCCCCGAAACCCGAGAGCCGAAACCCGAACCATGGCTTCAATTCCCGCACATCCGACCTCGCCCGCCGAGGACCTCTCCCGGCCCCCGCACGAGCGGTACAAGGCCGCCGCGCACTTCAAGGACCGCGAGCACGAGTTCGACTCGGTCAAGATGGGCGTGTGGCTCTTCCTCGCCACCGAGATCCTGCTCTTCTCGGGCATGTTCTGCGCCTATTTCATCTTCCGCCTGATGCACCCGGAGGCCTTCGTCGCCGGCTCGCATCTGCTCGAGGTGAAATGGGGGCTCATCAACACCATCGTGCTGCTGCTCTCCTCCTACACCGTCGCCGCCGGCGTGCGCCACGCCCAGACCGGCAACCTGAAGTGGCTGCAGATCAACATCGTGCTCACGTTCCTCGCGGGCGCGGCCTTCCTCTTCATCAAGGCCTACTTCGAGTACTGGCACAAGATCCAGGTGGGCGAGCTCCCCGGCAAGTTCTTCTTCTACCCCTACGCCCGCAGCGAGTACGAGCCCCTCTGGTGGGGCGTCTACTGGGTCGCCACCGGCATCCACGCCAGCCACGTCATCGTCGGCATGGGCCTGTTCATCTGGCTGTTCTTCCGCACCCGCCGCGGCGACTTCGGCCCCGGCCACTACAACGCCGTCGAGGGCGTCGGCCTCTACTGGCACATCGTCGACATCGTGTGGATCTTCCTCTTCCCTCTCCTCTACCTGATCCACTGACCCGCGCTGTGTTCTGATTTGCGATTTGCCCATTTGCGATTTGCTATTTGGATCCCCCCATGAGCCACGCTGCCGAGTTCGACGAATACGGTCACAAGGATCACGGGCACGTCATCGTGTCCCTCTTCACGCTGCGCTTCGTGCTGGCCGCTCTGCTGGTCTGCACGCTGGCCACCTCCGGCGCGGCGTGGGCCGAGAACTTCATCGCCGCCACATTCCACGTCGAGATCCCCCAGTGGGTCAACGCGGCCGTCGCGCTCTCCATCGCGGTCGTCAAGACCGTGCTGGTCGTGATGTTCTTCATGCAGCTCAAGTACGACAACCCCATGAACACGATCATCTTCGTGTTCACGCTGCTCACCGTCTTCTCGTTCCTCGGCTTCACCGGGCTCGACCTGGGCAACCGGGACTCGATCGACCGCTTCAAGAACCAGTACGCCTATGACGGCGGAGATCTTTCGGCCGGGCCGGCCATTCTCAAAGACGCGGATCCCGGCGAATCGATCGTCCAGCGGGCCAAGCGCGTTGCCAAGGCCAACGGCACCTACCACGCCGACCACGAGCACCACCACGAGCCGGGCGTGGACATCGCCGACGCCGGGTTCTTCCCCGAGAAGCCCAAGAGCGGCTCCTCCAGCAACATCAGCCGCCCGATCGACCGGCCCACCATCGGCGGTGCTCCCGCCGCGCCCGCCCATGGGGAGGCCCCCAGGGGCGAGCCCGCCCACGGCCACTGAACCCGGTTCGTCGCGGCCCGCCGAAGTCTGTTGAAAGTCCCATGTCCAGAGGCCGCGCCATCGCCTGGTTGCTCACCCTCGCCGCGGCGGGGGTGTTTGGCGCATCGATCCTGCCGATGATGCGGCGGATCGAGGACTACAACAAGTCCGCCGGATTCCTGAACCTGCACGCCGAGCCGATCGTGGGCCGGCAACTGCGGGTTGAGGGCTTTCCGCTCGCCACGCTCACCGACGACACGCTGCCCGACGGCTCCAGCGCGGTCCGTCTGGATTACGGCGGCAAGGCCACCCTCATCCCGGTGCGGAAGCCCGCCGCCAGCCTGCCCGATCTCTCCGGCTACGACGAGTGGCTCAAGGCTCTGGCGATCTACGAGGTCGTGCGCGACGCGGCGGGCAAACAGGTCCGCAAGCCCGGGTCCGAGCGGCTCATTATCGTCGTCCGCCGCACGCCCGAGGGCTTCGACCCGGACGCGATGGGCGAGGTCCGCCGGATCGAGTGGGTGTTCGACCTGCTCGACCTGAAGAAGGATGGAAGCGTGGACCGGTCCGTGCGGCGCTGGCCGCGCTCGCTGCGGGCCGAGGAGCGCCTGGGCCGCGAGGCCCGCGGCGAGGAGGGCGACGCCGCCCGGATCGCCAGCGCCAAGGCGCTCATCGCGATCCAGCCGCTCAAGGACCGCACGGTGGAGCACTTCGCGGCGATGCACGTGATTCCCAAGCTCAACGTGCCCGACTACAAGTTTAACGACACAGCCTTCCGCGTGGGCGTGATCGGCTGGCCCCTCCCGGCGGCCATGGGCTCGGCGCTTGTGTTTACGGGGGCGGTGGTGTTCGCGCTCGCGCCGCGAAGGCGGAAACTGGGCGAGGCGGGGACTGGTACGGCTGCCAAGTAGCTGTGGATGGCGGGAGCATTCTTTGGAGTGGCTCCTGGCCCCGGAGGGGCCGAAGTTCTTTGCCGTGGGCGTGAGCACACGGAATGGGAGTGGCACACGCACTTCATGATCCACTTTCTGGGAGCCATGGAAGGGCGAAATTGCGTTGCGATACCACACCACTGTCGCCCTTTCAGGGCTCCAAGGCAAAGACAAAGAGCAGTGTGATGCGGGCCGTCACCGTGGGCTCACGCCCACGGCCAGGAACTCGCGCCCCTCCGGGGCTTGAGACAGGGAGCGGAAATCCAATCACTGCGGCCAAGCACGCTCAGCACAAAGAAAAACGCCCCGGTTTCCCGGGGCGTTTCGTGATTCAAACGTGTCGCTGCGATCACTTGATGAAGTCATCGCCCTTGGTCGGGTTGGCGACGGGCTTGCTCGTCGTGGTGGGCATGACCGTGTTGGTGGTCGCCTTCATGGCTCCGATCGAGCGGTAGGGCTTGGTCAGGAACACCTCAACCCGGCGGTTCTGCGGGGTGTTGCCGCGGGCGGTGTTGGGGACCATCGGGTCGAACTCGCCGCGTCCGGCGGCCTCGCCGCGCTCGGGTGCGAAGGAGTTGTTCACCAGTTCCTTGAGGACCGAGATCGACCGGTGGCAGGACAAGTGCCAGTTGGTGGGGTGGTCCTTCTTGGCGTTGACGATGGGCTGGGAGTCGGTGTGGCCAAGGATCTTGACGTCGTAGATCTGGGCCGTGGTGTTGAGGATCTGCGCGAACTGCTGGATGGTGGACTTGGCGCTCGAGCTGAGCGTGTCCTTGCCCGAGTCGAACGTGACGTCGGACTTGAAGCGGATCATGCCGCGGGCCGCGTCGTACTCGAGCAGGTCCGGGTGCTGGGCGGCCAGCGCGGTGAGGGCCTTGTCGGTCTCGCTGTCGAGGGCGATGTTGCCGAAGTTCAGCTCAGAGAACTTCTTGTTGAGCTGGTCGTATTTGGCGGCCAGGTCGCCGCGCCCGGCGCGAAGGTCGTTGACCAGCGCCTGCAGCTCGCTCATCGCCTTCTCGCGGGCGGCGAGGCCGTCCTGGAGTTGCTGGTTGAGCGTGTGCAGCGACTGATTGTCCTGCACGAGCTTGGTGTTCTGCTCCTGCAGAGCACGGTTGGCCTCGAGCAGGGCGGTGTTCGAGCCCGAGCACCCGCCCAGAGTGAGACCCAGCAGGCCGATCGTGCCCGCCAGAACAAACACATTCGCGCGTCCGATCGTGCGCGCCACGTCCGTTGCGATGCTCTTCATCCGAGGTTCTCCCATATCCATTGGGTGTGTCGAGGCTCCGTCCGCAATATGTGGGACAGGATACACCATCCGCAGGTGCTTTGCGGCGGGGCCGAGTCAATCATGTGGGGGCAAACGCGCATATCGGCGCGCGAGCGCAACCGACATGATTCAACCGACAGGCCAACTCACGCGGATCGACGCTCTTGGCGTGGCCGACGCCGCCGGCGAGGCTCGCGGCGAGGGCGAGTGCGGCGTCTCATTGCTTGTCGAGTCGGCCCCCGGCACCGGCCCCTTCGCCGCCCGTGCATTGGCTGTCGGTTCGGCCGCCGCCATCGATGCCCACGAGGCCGCCCGCGCGCCAGGGCTCATTCGGCTCAGCCGCCCCGGCGCGGTCGTGATCCCGGGCATGGTCAACGCCCACACGCACCTCGACCTGACGCACATCGGCCCACGCCCGCACGACTCCGCCGCGGGATTCGTGCCCTGGATCGAGATGATCCGCCGGAATCGCCAAGGTACCCCGGACGAGATTCGGTCGTCGATCGTCCGCGGCGCGGAGCTGTCTCTCCGAGCCGGTGTGGTCGCGGTGGGCGATATTGCCGGTGCGGTGGAGGGGCGGGCGAGTCTGGCCGGGTATGACGCGCTGGCCGCGACACCTCTCATGGGCGTGTCGTTCATGGAGTTCTTCGCTCTCGGAAAGGGGGAAGAGCGGGGGCTGGCCGCGCTGGCGGAGGCGATCGGTCTGGCGGAGCAGCGGGGGCTTCTCGACCCACCGCTGCCGCGATTGCAACTCGGCTTCCAGCCGCATGCCCCATACAGCGTGAGCCCGACCGCCTTCCTCGCGGCCGAGAGGCTCATCAAGGCCCGCGGCCGGATGTGCACGCACCTCGCCGAATCGGTGGAAGAACGGATGCTCATCACCCGGGCCGCGGGGCCGCTCCGCCGCATGCTCGAGGAGTTCGGACTGTGGACGGAGAGCCTCGAGGCCGTGTTCGGGCATCAGGTCACGCCCGTCGAGCACGTGCGCGAGTGTGCCCTCAACCGGGTGCCGCTCTACGCCCACGTGAACGACGCGAGCGATCAGGACCTTGGCCTTTTGAAACGCTCCGGGGCCACCGTCGCGTATTGCCCCCGGGCGTCGGCGTACTTCGGGGCCGAGCGTCACTTCGGCCCGCATCGATACCGCGAGATGCTCGCGCGGGGGATCCGGGTCGCTCTCGGGACCGACTCGATCGTGAACCTCCCGCCCGAGGCCGCTGAACGCGGGATCAGCATCCTTGACGAGATGCGGTTCCTGCACCGGCGGGATGGGACAGACTCGAAGACGCTGCTGGCGATGGGAACCGTGAACGGGGCGAGAGCGCTCGGGCTCGACACGGACGCCTTTGGGATTCGGGAGGGATCGATCACGGAGGGGCTCGTGTGCGTGCCCGTAAGGGGTGGGGCAGTGGGGGGGGCGCTCGCCGAGGCGGTGCTGGCCTCAAATGGCGAGCCCGAACTTGTGAGGCCTGCGGGATCCCATGGCTGAAACTCCCGCCACGGTCGGTCGACGATGGACCCGCGACGAGTTCGCCGGAGGCGCGGCGTCGCTCGCTCGGCGCCTGTTGGGCCGGGTGCTTGTGCGTGTGCTGGATGACGGCACCGTGCTCGCGGGCCGGATCGTCGAGACCGAGGCCTACCTCGGCGTGAAGGACGGTGCCTCGCACGCGTATCGCGGACGCAGGACGCCGCGCAATGAGGCGATGTACGCCCGTCCCGGCACGGCCTATGTCTACTTCACGTACGGCATGCACTACTGCATGAATGTCGTCTGCGGGCAGGAGGGTGTGCCGCTCGCGGTGCTGCTGCGGGCCCTGGAGCCGGTCGCGGACGTCGAGACCATGCGACGGCTGCGGTCGGTGCACCCGGGCAAGGCCAAGCGAGCTCTGAGCCACGCCTCAGATCGCGCACTCTGCTCCGGCCCCGCGCGCCTCTGCCAAGCCATGAAGATCGGGCGAGACCTCAACGGCGTGGACCTCGTCGACGGGCACCAGTTGTTCATCGCCGAGCCGGACCGTTCCCTTGGGCCGATCGGGCGCGTGGTGCGAACGCCCCGGATCGGGATCGGATATGCAGGGGAATGGGTCCACGCTCCGTTGCGCTTCGTGGCGGCGGGATCGCGGCACGTCAGCGGGCCCCGGATTGGAAAAACAGGCAAACTGGCGGGAATGGGCGAGACAAAGCGGCGGGGTACTCGCCAAGCCCGATCAAAGGGATAAGATTCTGTCCCGCGCACGGGTTCGGCGCGTGCCGCCACACGACGTGTGAAGGCGACGCCGAGAGCGTGGGTCAGTTGTCCGATCAGGAGTGATCGTACGTGAAGAGCGGAAGCAGTCTTGACTGGCCGGCAATTCGTTCTCAGGCGGCCCGTTTTCCAGACGAGGCGTTCGAGTTCGTTCGCGAGGGCGTCGGCCACAGCGTGCAGATGTTGCACGGTCCCGGCGAGCCCCGCGTTCGTCCCGGCGCGGCCGATGGCCGCTCGCCCGTGCGTGCGGGTGATGCGCCCGCTGCCGCAGCGTCCGACGAGAGCCGCCACATCACCGGCCAGCAGCTCTGCCTGGGCCTGAAGGACTTCGCGATTCGCCGGTACGGCCTGCTTGCGGGCACCGTGCTCTCCCGCTGGGGCGTTCGGACGACGGAGGACTTCGGCACAATGGTCTACGCCCTGATCGACCGCGAGGAGCTCCGTGCGAGCGACCGCGACACGATCGAGGATTTCAAGGGCGTGTACGACTTCGCCGAGGCGTTTGGCACGCTCACCCTGGTCTGAGTTCCGCCGACCGCCCAAGCACACTTGGGCGACGGCCAGTACCATCCGGCCATGCCGGACCCCACCTCCAAACAATCTCCCCCGCGTGAGCCCGCGGCCGCCAACCTGCACCTGTGGCAGATCCAGTGGGTGCGCGATCTGCTCATCATCGCGAGCATCGTCGGGGTGGTGTACCTCGGCTACCAGATTCGTCTGGTGACGGTGCCGATGCTGCTGGCCCTGGCGCTTGCCTACCTCTTCGAGCCGCTGGTGCGGTGGCTGCGGCGGAAGAACATCTGCTCGCGACGCGTTGCCGCCGTGGGCATTGTGGTGACCACGGCGCTGCTCTTCGTCGTGCCCCTCACGATCGGCGGCGGTTTCGCCGTTGTGCAGGGGGCGCGGGCCGTGACCGACATCGCGACCAACGTCTCCAAGGTGCAGAAATCGCTGGAAACACCCGCGGATGATTCGCTGCGCGCCGTCGTGCCCCCGGGGGCATGGCTGCGGATCCGCGACACGCTCGCCGGCCATCCCGACGGGCTCGCCGTCGCCTCCAAGCCCGCCGGCGCGGGCGCTCCCGCCGAGCACGAGGACATGACCCACCGCATCTTTGGCCGCCCGGAGATGCGCGAGCTGGGCCAGCGTGCGGTGGCCTTCCTCGGCGAGCACGCGGCGGAACTCTCGGCCACGCTGGGTCGAAACGTTGCCAGCTCGGGTGCCTCGGCGGCCCGGGCCGCGTTCTCCACCGCCACGACCGTCGGCACGATCGCCTTCCAGGCGATTCTCACCGCGCTCTTCTTCTACTTTCTCTCCACGGGCTGGGAGAGCGTGCTGAACTTCTGGGAGTCGTTCATTCCCGAGACCCAGCGGGGACGCGCGCTCGAGGTGCTCGGCAAGATGGACAGAGCGATCGCCGGCTTCGTGCGCGGGCGGGTCACGATCTGCCTGATCCTCGCCACCTACTTCACGATTGCGTACTGGCTCGCGGGCGTGCCCATGGCGCTGCTGCTTGGGCCGATCGTCGGGATGCTCTGCATCGTGCCCTACATGCAGATGCTCGGCGTGCCCATCGCGATGCTGCTCATGTGGCTCGGCGGCGTGCAGGGACCCATCGTCGCGCCGGACCTGTGCGCCGGCAGTGGCGGGCTGTGGTGGATCCTGCTCGCGCCGCCGGTGATCCACATCATCGCCAACGCTCTCGACGACTATGTGCTGAATCCCACGATCCAGGGCAAGCACACAGAGCTCGCCCTGCCCGCGATCATCTTCGCGTCCATCGCCGGTGGTGCGCTGGCCGGAATCTACGGCCTACTGCTGGCGATCCCCGTCGCGGCCTGCCTGCGCATCCTGATGAAGGAGGTCTTCTGGCCGCGCCTGCAGGCCTGGGTGCGGGGCGAGGCCAAGGACATGCTGCCCATCGGCAAGGAGTAAGAGCCCGAGTTGCGGAGTGCGCACGGCGTCCTCGCGTAGCCCCACAGGGGCATTCAGGAGGCTCAGCCATGCGTTTTTCTCGTGCCGTTCGGATTCTCGCGGTCGTGGTGCTTGCAGGAGGATTTGCCGCCGCGCTCTCGGGCTGCTGCTACAGCGGTGGCGGCGGATATGGCGGCCACGGCTCGTGGCGTGAGTGCGGCCCGCGTTTTCACGGCGGACACGGCCATTATCGCTGATCGGGACCGACTCGAGCGTGCCCAAGGTTCTTTGGGCGTGCGATGTGTCTCCGGTGAGAACCAATCCGTGGAGCTCGCGGTCGCCTCATGCGATTGAACACGATGGCCCGCGGACCATTGAAGCGGCCCCTTCCACCGCCCGCATCGTGGTCGTGCGGATGATCGCGTAGGGCTCGCCGGAAATGTGATGGCCGTGGTGGTGGGGGGGAGGTGGTGGGTCAGGCCGCGCCGGTGCCATCGGCCCCGTCGAGCTGCACCCGGGCAAGGGCGGTCATTGTGTCGGGCGACACGTGGAAGACTTTGTCCAGGCCCGTCAGCGTCAGCACCGACCACACCTCGTCGCTCAGGGCCGCCAGCACGAGCTGCCGCGGCGGCGCGTTCTCGGCCAAACGCTTGCGAAGCCGCAAAAGCGCGGCGATCTGCGACGAGTTGAGATACGACACCCCGCCAAAGTTCAGCACGAGGTGCGGCATCTTCTCCGGCGGCAGGTTCTTGATCCGCCCGAACACGGCCGACAGCTCCTCCGAGAGTTCGGGCTCATCGGCGAGGTCGCACAGGAGGATGCCTTCGGACCATTCGGTGGGCATGATGAATCGCGGGCGGGGTACGGTGATCGGCGTTTCGACGCGTCCGATCATACCGAAACGCCCCGACTCTTCAAGCCCATTCGCTCCGAAGCCGCCCGCTCATGGGCACGCCGCGAACCAAGTGTTGAGGAACTCGAAAATGTCTACGACCTGAAGGGATCCGTTCTGGTCGAAATCGGCGCGGCAGGGCACCCGCACCGCCAGCAGCGCAGACGCCGACAGCGAGTTCCCGCACGAGTTGCTCGCCCGGAATGCGTAGAACCCGATATCGTCGGTTCTGACCGGATAGATCGAAAGCACCGCCTGCGTGGCGCCAGAGATCCGGCCGCCATCGGCCACGGCCACGCCGTCCTTCTCCCAGCGACCGGTGACGGCTGTCTGTGAGGAGATCGCGACTTGCAGCCATGTGTATTGACCGACGCTGGTCGCCGTGTCGTTCGGTTGCAGAGTGAAGTTTGGCGCGGTGAGACGATAGACATCGGGATAAGAGTTCTGCCCTGAGGCCGCGGCCCCGCACTCGGTCTGGATGACCGCCGCGTACCGATAGCCCACTCCTGCAACGGCCGTGGTATCGGTGTACGAAAGAGTCGACGCCCCGAACATCCACGACTTGTCGTATCCCTGGTACGGGATGAACCGCTTGAGTTCAACGCCCGTCGCGCCGTTGGGCAGCGTCCACGTGACGGTGATCCCGCCGCAAAGGGCCTGCACCTGCGGGGCGGGACTCGGCGCAAATGGCAGCTTCTGCCCTGCCGCCGGCCCGCCGATGGCCGCGGGATTCGAGTTCGGGCAGTTGAATGGAAACGAACTGAGCCCGATCGTGCCGACCCAATACCAGTACGACGTGCCCTCCAGTGGCGGGTTGTCGTCATAGACCGTGATGGAACTGTTGAAGGTGGCGATCATCGCCGCGCTGGCGAAGGCGGGGTTTGTGCCCCTCCAGAGTTGGTACTGGGACACGTAGTTTGAATCGGCGGGAGCCCAGCTCACCCGCACCTTGCATGCGCGGGATTCGGCCGCGATGTTGATGGGCGCGCCGGGGCAGTAAGTCTGTCCCATGGCCTGCCGACAGGCGAACGCCAGCAGGACCAAGGCGATCGCCAGACCTGCGGAACAAACCCGAGATTGCGCGAAGGGAATCTGAGATGTCATGGCCGGACTCCTTGTCAGAGCCGCACACCCCGCACTCCCCTGCATGTTCGGCACCACCCCCCGCCGATCTGCCAGAACGCTACCGTCGCGAGATGCCAACTCCACCCGCTGAGCGATTTCGAGCGAATCGAATGGCGCATTAGGGGAAAACTCCCCGCGGGGTCTTCCCTTGGCTTGGCGCGCAATGACACCCGGTCGGGGGAGGGGGAGAGGGGGCCGGGACTCAATCCTCGGAAGCCACGCGGGCCGCGGCGACGACCTTGTCACCCTCGTCGAGCTTGGTGACGCGAACGCCCTGGGCCCCGCGACCGGTCTCGCGGATCTCGGCCACGGGCATGCGCACGGTCATGCCGTTCTTCGTCGTGACCACCACATCATCGCCGGGCATCACGCCCAGGGCCGCGACGGACCTGCCGTTGCGTTCCGAGGCGTCGATGTCCACGCGACCCTTGCCGCCGCGGGATTGCGACCGCATCGGGCCGGTCTCGGGGGCGACGCGGTACTCGTCGATGAGCGTCCGCTTGCCGTAGCCGTTCTCGGAGATCGTGAGCAGGGCGAGGGAGGGATCGATCGTGGTGGTCGTGTCGTCGGGGTTGCGCTTCATGGGCACGCGCACGGCGCCGATGACGACGTCGCCCTCGGCGAGCTCGATGCCCTTCACGCCCGCCGCGGGGCGGCCCATGACGCGCGCGTCGGACTCATCGAAGCGGATCGACATGCCGCTGGCGGTGGCGAGCAGCACGTCGTCGTTGCCGGTGGTCTCGAGCACGTCGAGGATCTCGTCGGCCGGTTGACCCGGCTCGCCCTCCTTGAGGCCCACGGCGATGAGGCCGCTGGTGTTGACGTTGCGGTAGTCCTTCAGGGGCGTGCGCTTCACGATGCCCTGCTTGGAGACGAACGTGAGGTAGTGGCTGCCCGCCTCGAAGTCCTTGATGTTCAGGAAGGCACGCAGCTTCTCGCCTTCCTTGAGGTTCACCAGGTTCACGATCGCCCGGCCCTTGCTCGTGCGCGGCAGCTCGGGCAGCTCGTACACCTTGATCTTGAACACGCGACCCGTGTTGGTGAAGCAGAGCAGGTCGTCGTGCGTCGAGGCCACGAACATGTGCTCGATGAAGTCCTCTTCCTTGGTCGTGCCGCCGATGATCCCCTTGCCGCCGCGACCCTGCTGGCGGTAGGTGTTCAGGGCCACGCGCTTGGCGTAGCCCTGGTTGGAGATGGTGACGGCCATGTCCTCGACCTGGATGAGGGCGCCGATGTCGATATTCGAGCCGTCGCCGCCGTCCTGGATCTCGGTAGCGCGATCGCCAAGGTAGACGCGGCCGTCGATGCTGGCCGCCGTGGGGAGCCTGGTGGAGACGAACCGGGCCCGCATCTGCTCGCAATCGGCCTTGATCATGGCCCGGACGCGCTCGGGCTTGGCGAGAATGTCCTCGTAGTCCTCGATCTGGGCGACAAGGTCGCGGTAGGTCTGGGCCAGCCGCTCGATTTCCAGCCCGACAAGCTGCGAGAGCCGCATGTCGCAGATGGTCTCGGCCTGCACGCGGGAGAGCGAAACGCCCTCCGGCGAACGACGCACCATCGTCTTGAGGCGCTCGGGCAGCTTGTCCATGAGCGGAGAGCCGGCAATCCTGAACTTGTGGGCCATGAGCCGCTCGAGCGCCTCGGCCTTGGTGCTGCTCGAACGAATGAGCTTCACCACCGCGTCGATGTCGCACACGGCGTAGATCTGCCCCTCGATCTTGTGGGCCTTCTGGCGGGCCTCGTTGAGCAGGTACGACGTGCGTCGCCGGATCACGGTTGTCCGGTGCTCGATGTAGTACTTGATCATCTCCGGCAGGCTCAGCGTCCGCGGCTGGCGGTTCACCAGCGCGATGTTGTGGATGCTGAAGTTCTGCTGGAGCGGCGTGTGCTGGTAGAGCTGCTTCTCGACGACGCCCGCATCGGCGCCGCGCTTGAGCTCGATGACCACGCGCACGGGGCTCTTGGCGCTCGACTCGTCGCGTGCGTCGGAGATGTCCGTGATCTTCTCTCCCTCGATCGCCTCGCCGATGTTCTCGATGAACGTTCGCAGGCCGAGGTTGTAGGGAATCTGCTCGACGACGATCTGCTGCCGATCCTTGGAGCCTTCGAGAGGCTCGATGCGGACCTTGCCGCGCACGGTCACGCGGCCGCGCCCCGTGGCGTAGGCGTCGATAATCCCCTGTCGGCCGAGGATCACTCCGCCGGTGGGGAAGTCGGGACCCTTGACGCCGCGTCGAATGACGTTGCCCGCCGCATCCAGCACATCGGTCATCAACTCGCCGAGCGAGATCTCCGGATTCTCAAGCGTGCGGATGATCGAGTCGAAGATCTCGACTGGGTTGTGGGGGGCGAGACTGGTCGCCATGCCAACGGCGATGCCGACGCCGCCGTTGATGAGCAGGTTGGGGAACTTGCCGGGCAGAACCGTTGGCTCATCAAAGCCGGGGCGGTCGTCGAAGTTGGGCTGGAAGTCTACCGTGCCGTAGCCGAGATCGTCGAGCATGTCGACGGCGGATTGGGTCAGGCGGGCCTCCGTGTAACGCATGGCCGCGGGCGGGTCGGGCGCGATGGACCCGAAGTTCCCCTGCGGATCGATCAGCGTGCCGCGCAGCCGCCACGTCTGGCCCATGATGACCAGCGTGGGATAGATGACGGCGTCGCCGTGGGGGTGGTAGTTGCCCGACGTGTCGCCGCAAATCTTCGCGCACTTGATGTGCTTCTTGCCCGGGCGAAGGTTGAGCTGGTGCATCGCGAAAAGGATGCGACGCTGGCTGGGCTTGAGGCCGTCGCGGACATCGGGCAGGGCCCGGTCCATGATCGTCGACATCGCATACGTGAGGTACGAGTCCTGAAGCTCGCGCTCGATTTGGACATCGGAAATATTGCCGCTGCCGTCGCCCGCGTTGCTCACGCCCGAGGGCGGATCAGTCGGGGGCGTGCCCCCGCCGCTTGTGCCGCTCCCGCCCGAACCCGAAGGCGGCGGAGAGCCGGCCTTGGCCGACACTTCCACCGGCTTGGAGGGTTGAGGACCGCCAGGCGACGCGGCCGCGCCGTTCCCATTCGCCGCCGCCTGCGCCCCGTTTGCTGGGGCGTTCGATGATCCGGGGGCGGGCTTCTTGGGAGTCTTCTCGGTGTCGGGCATCCGTGCGAATCTCCGTCGTTGGCGGCCGCGGAAGGGCCAAAATGGGGCGGCCGAAGGCCCCGCTCCGGGGGCTGGTTTTTGATCGGCAATGCTAGGCAATTTGGGTGCAAAATTCGACCCAATTCCGAGACAAAAAACAGGCCATTTTCTCGATGATTTTGCGAGGTTTTGCAGATCTCGGCCGGGGCCGAATTGGAGGGCCGATTTTGGCCCAGAAAACGACAATCTCCACCGATCAAAATGAGTCGATCCGCGCGCCAATTCCACCGGCTCTGACCCGCGTGCGTGCGAGATCTTGCCCGCTTCGTTCTCCGGAGAACGGCTCCATGGCCGAGGCCTTGCCTTCTCGCTGCTCGCGCCGAGAATGCACTGTTGCAATCGGGGCGGGGCGGCGAGGATCAACACATGACCACTGGATTTGTTCATCGACGGCGGACGATCGCCAGCACGCTGCTGGCGGCCTCGGCCATCGCGTGCCCGGGCCCGTCCTTCGCGGCCGACATCGCCATCTTCAACAACGGTGAGTTCATCACCAGTCACGGCACCGGCCCGGGCGGAGCCGACGTCAGCCAGGCCGAGAGCGCGGTGGCCACCATCGGCTTCAACGCCAACGCGACCACCGCACAGGGAGGTCCGATCCGCCTGTCCGATGACTTCGTCATCGCAGGTGCCCCGGGCGGCGGATACCGACTCTCATCGCTCACTTACTACGGCGTGCAGAGCAACAGCGTCACCACCAACGTGCAGTTCGGAGCCATCTACGTCGCGCTCTATGACGGCCCGCCATTCTCGGGCGGCAATCTCATCGCCGGCGACTTCTCGACCAATCGCTTGCGCTCCAGCACGTGGTCCGGGGCGTATCGCTACCTGAGCAGTGGCACCGCCAGCACTTCCCGTCCCATCACGAGGCTCGACGTGGACATAAGCTGGGCTCCCCGCCTGAAGAACGGCACGTACTGGATGACCGTCTCGGCCGTCGGCGACGCGTCCATCGCCGCGACGCCCAACCCGCAGGCCATCTTCGTCACCCCGCACCCGGCGAACGCCAACGCCCAGCAGTACTACAACAGCACGTGGTTCGCGATCTGGGACCTGCCCTTCTCGCTCGAGGCGTTCTGCCCGGCGGACTTCAACCGCTCCCACGGCCTGAGCGTGCAGGACATCTTCGACTTCCTCAACGCCTGGCTGGCGGGCGACGCCGACGCCGACTTCAACGGCGGCGGCCTCGGGACCTCCGACATCTTTGATTTTCTCAACGCGTGGCTTGCCGGGTGCTGACGCCGACCCCGCCCTCGCTCCTCGCCGCTAGCATTCGCCGATGTCCACAGGTTCCGACAAGCTCGCGGCCCAGATCCTGATCGTCGACGACGAGGTCGAGCACGCCGAGGTCATGGCCGAGGCTCTCAAGCGGGCCGCGGGCGGCGGCCACGTCTGCACGATCGTGCACTCGGTGCCCGGCGCGCTCGACGAGCTGCGCCACGGCCAGTTCGACGTCATCGTGACCGACCTTCGCATGCCCAACTCGGCCGGCAAGGACGGCGTCGCGGCCGATGGCGGCGACGCGGGCCTCATCGTCCTCGAGAACGCCCGCAAGGCCCAGCCCCAGGCCGAGACCATCATGGTCACCGCCCACGGCGACGTCGCCACCGCCCGCGCGGCCTTCAAGTACGGGGCCTACGACTTCATCGAGAAACCCCTCGATCTGCCGGTCTTCCGCGAACTGGTGAACCGGGCCGCGGAGACGGTGCTGCTCCGCCACGAGGCCACCGCCGGGACCGACGCCGCGTCTCGCAACGGCGCAGCGGTCGGGCTCAGCGAACTCGTTCAGCACGACGGCTTCGAGGGCATCGTCGCCGGCTCCGAGCCAATGAAGCGGATCCTTGCCACCGTGCGGGCCGTGGCCCCTTCGAACATCCCTGTGCTGATCACCGGCGAGAGCGGTACGGGCAAGGAACTCATCGCGCAGGCTATCCATCGCAACTCGCCGCGCACCAAAAACCGGTTCGTCGCCTTCAACTGCGCCGGCCAGAGCGAGACGCTGCTCGAGGACGCCCTCTTCGGCCACGTCCGCGGCGCGTTTACCGGGGCCGACAAGGAGCGCGAGGGCGTGTTCGAGTACGCCAGCGGCGGCACCGTTCCTGCCTCCGGCTCGCCCATCTGGACCAAGGGCGGCACACTGTTCCTCGATGAGATCGGCGACATGCCGCTCACGATGCAGGCCAAGCTCCTCCGTACCCTCGAAAACGCCGAGGTCGTCCGGCTCGGCTCCAACGACTCGCGCCGCGTCGACGTCCGCTTCGTCAGCGCGACCAACAAGGACCTGCAGAAGGCCGTCGAGGCCGGTTCGTTCCGGCAGGATCTGTACTACCGAATCAAGGGCGCGCACATCCACCTGCCCGCCCTCCGCGAGCGCCGCGAGGACATCCCCCGCATCGCTCGCCACGCCATCGCGCGGTTCGCCGCGCAGCTCCTCGGCCCCGGGGCCACGCCCCCGGATATCACCGACGCTGCGATGATGCGGCTGACCGCGTACTCCTGGCCCGGCAACGTGCGCCAGTTGCTCAACGTCATCCAGAACATGGTCGTCATGTCGATCGGCGAAGGAGCCCAGAGCGGCGGCGGCCCCGTGGCCCTCGACGTGCGCCACATCCCCGACGACGTCCGCACGGCCGATGGCCCCGAGACCGATGCCTCGGACACAAGCGATGCGTCTGGATCCCTTGGCGCAGCCTCCCTTGCGGGCACCAGCCTCGAACTCATCGAGAAGCGGGCGATCCGCGAGACCCTCCGTCTCACCGCCGGCAACCGCGAGCAGGCGGCGAAGCTGCTGGGCATCGGCGAGCGAACGCTTTATCGCAAGCTCAAGGAATACGGCCTGCGCTAAGGCTCCCACGCGATCGGTTGCTCGATTCATGTGAAGGTGGGCAACACACGGAACCTGGGCGAACGGTCCCCCGCCGATTCGTGTGGTGAACGCGCGTAACTGGGGTACATTTGTCGCGCGGCGGTTCGCCCCCCTCACGCGGCCGCCCGGGAGGCTTTGTCGTGTCGATTCGTTGTCAACGGATGTGTGCGTGCGCGCTGATCGCGGCCTCGATGGCCGTTTCCTTTGCCCATGCCGACACGATCATCCCCGGCGGCAACATCATCAACCAGACGTGGACCACCGCGGGCAGCCCCTATGTGATCCAGGGCGACATCACCGTGCCCGTGGGCGCGTTCCTCACGATCCAGCCCGGCGTGGCGGTGCAGGTGGCTACGAGCGACGCCCTCGCGTCCGGGTTCGACACGTCGAAGGTCGAGGTCAGCATCAAGGGCGTGCTGACGGTGAGCGGCACCGCCGCGTCGCCCGTGACGTTTCAGGCGCAGACGGGCATCGTGGCCGGGTCGTGGTGGGGGATCTACGGCGACCCGCTCGCGACGAGCGTGAACATCACCGGCGCGGTGATCAAGCACGCGGTGAATGGCGTGATCAGCAACGCGCCCGGGGCTGCGCTTTCTGTGACGCAAACCACCGTCCAGACCTGCCAGGCCTCGGGCATCGCCGTCAATGCGGGTGCTCCCACGCTCTCCCGGCTCACCATCTCGGGCTGCTCAACCGGCGTCAGCGTCGGTTCCTCGGCCACCGCCACCATCCAGAACTCGATCCTGTTCCTCAACGGCACGGCGGGCGTGCAGGTCGACGCGGCCGGGGGCACCACCAACATCATCGGGTGCACGCTCGATACCAACGGCTCGTTCGGCGTGCGTTCCAATGGCGCGGGATCGCTCGGCGTGTACAACACCATCGTCGTGCGCGGCTCGGGGTATGGTGTCTATCGCGGCTCCACGGGCCCCGTGACGGTGCAGTACTGCGATGTGTGGTCCAACGCCACGGCCAACTACTTCAACGTCTCGGCGGGCGCTGGCTCGATCTCGGCCAATCCGCTGCTCGCGGCGCTCGGCGACGCCCACCTGCTCGCCGGCTCCGCCTGCATCGATGCCGGCGACGCGGCCCACTGCGTCTC
Source organism: Phycisphaerales bacterium (assembly GCA_044221735.1). Classification (GTDB taxonomy): domain Bacteria; phylum Planctomycetota; class Phycisphaerae; order Phycisphaerales; family UBA1924; genus UBA4658. The sequence goes on from JBGAOP010000020.1 coordinate 44,290, forward strand.
GCCGGACCTGTTCAACACCAGCCGCCCGGTCGATGGCGACGGCGTCGGCGGGGCCCAGTGCGATATCGGCGCCAGCGAGTTCGGCGGGTGCTCTTCAACCTCGATCTCCTCGAGCCCGAGCCCGGTGACCGTGCGCGTCGGCCACCCGTTCTCGCTCAGCGTCGGCGCGACGGGAACCGCCCTCACGTATCAGTGGCGGCTCAACACCGTGAACGTCATCACCGCCCGCGGCCTGACGGGCGCCACCGGTCCAACCCTTTCGGTGGATGTGGCCGGGACCTATGACGCCGGGTCGTACGACTGCGTGGTGACGGGCTCCTGCGGCACCCAGACCAGTGCCGCCGCGACGGTGACCGTTACCCCGGCGTGCGCGGCCGATTTCAACGGCATCGGCGGCCTCAGCGTGCAGGACATCTTCGACTTCCTGAACTCGTGGTTCGCCGGATGTCCGTGAGTCACGTGCGGCGCGGCCCGAGCGGAATCAGGATTCCGAGCGCGATCGCCGCCGCAAGCACCCCCGCGATCGGCCAGAACCAAGGGTGTGTGCCCGGCAGTGCGAACAGCAAGACGGTCGCCGCAACGGCGATCAGGATGAGCACGGTCACCACCATCGATGCGATCGTGGGCTGGCGTGCGTCCATTGAGCGAGTCTCATACGAGCAGCGTGGCCGGCTTCTCCAGCAGTTCCCGCACCGTCGCCAAGTACTGCGCGGCCATGGCCCCGTCCACGATTCGGTGATCGCTCGACATGGTCATCTGCATCACGTGGCCCACGCCGAGGGTCTTGGCCCCGGTCTTCGGGTCGGTGTTGACCACCGGCTGCTCGACGGCCGCGCCGACGGCGAGGATCGCGACGTTGGGCGGGTTGATGATGGCCGTGAAGTGCTCCACGCCGAACATGCCCAGGTTGGAGATCGTGAACGTGGAGTCGGCCATCTCTTCGATCGACAGTCCCTTGGTGCGGGCCTTCTCCCCGAGCCGCTTGGTGTCCGCCGAGATTTGCCGCAGCCCGAGGCGGTCGGCCTGACGCAGTGTGGCGACGACCAGCCCACCGCCCTCGCCGCGCTCATTGAGCGGCAGAGCGATCGCCACGCCGACGTTGATGTCGGGGAGCAGTTCGATGGAGGGGTTCCCGTTGGAGCCCGAGTCGTTCCAGCGCGAGTTCACGTGCGGGTGCTGGTGCATCGCGATGGCGCACGCCCGCACAAGGAAGTCGTTGACGCTCAGCTTCACTCCCTGCGACGCGAGTTGCTCGTTGAGCTGGCCGCGCAGCGCGAGCAACGCATCCATCCGCACCGCCACCGTGACCTGGTAGTGGGGGATCGTCGCCTTCGACTGCACCAGCCGCTTGGCGATCGTCGCCCGCATGTTTGAGAGCGGAATGGCCCGCGATTGCAGCGGCGATCCGCTGGCAGGCAGGGCCAAGCCCGGCACGCCGCCCGCCGACAGGTTCGAGATCTTGGCCGGCTCTCCGACACCCTTGCGGGCGGGCGCGGCCGGGGCGCGGAAGACCGCCGGCGCCGGAGCGCCGCTCGCAGCCGCCTCGACGTCCTTGCGCACGATGCGGCCGCTCGGCCCCGTGCCCTGAACGCTGTGCAGATCCACGCCGGTCTCGTCGGCGATCTTGCGGGCCAGCGGCGAGGCGAACACGCGCTCGCCGTTGCTCGCCGGAGCGACCGCGTGGACGGCCTTGGCCGGAGCGGAAACCGTGGAAACCGCCGACGCGCCCGCCGAAGCGGCCACGACTGTCGGCGTGGCCTTGGGAGCCGACACCTGCGCCGCCGCCGCCGGAGCCTTCGCCGAGACCGACTCGCCTGCCTCGGCCAGCTTCATGATGATCGTGCCGACCTTCACCGTCGCGCCCTCGGCCACGGCCAGCTCGGCCACGGTGCCGTCGTCGAACGTCTGGAGCTCCATGGTCGCCTTGTCGGTCTCGATGTCGGCGATGACATCGCCGCTCTTGACCTTTTGCCCGGGCTTGACGGCCCAGCGCACGACGGTGCCCTGCTCCATGGTGTCGGAGAGGCGGGGCATCTTGACTTCGATCGCCATCGAAAACTCCTGCTGCATGGCGGCCCGATGAGAAACCGGGCCGGTTCTGACTACATGGTAGGGGACGGAAGGCGTGCGGCGTGACCCCGCCGGGCGGGCAGAAAACGGCGAATGGCCCTGCGAACAGAGGACTCGGACCACGTTTCCACGGCCCGCTGGTGCAACTCGACATCCGCGCTGAAACGAGCCCGCACAAGGTCGCGGAGCCGTTGCGTGTACAGGCCGCGGGATCGCGGGTGGAGATTCGCCGCGTACAGATCGGTGCTCGATCGCGTGGAGATCACCTCCGGAGATTCGGCCGCGCTGGCGTCCGAGTACGGCGTGAGGTTGATGGACGGCGGCTCGTGGGCCGCGCGCCCGAGTGCACCGGCGATAAGCCGAAGCGTGCCGGTCAGCCGCTCGATGGGGGCAATGAGATAGTCGTTGCGGAGCCGCAGGAAGGACGTTTGCGGTCGCCAGTGGGCGTCGAGCGCATCGTCCGGTGCGGCCGCGAGATGCTCCACAAACTCGGCGAACGAAACGCCTGTGCGCCCGTCGGCGCGATCGGCCTCGATTCGCTCCGCGAGTTCTCTGGCCGGAAGAAACAGATCATTGCGATACACCAGCGTGAACTTCTCGGTGAATGCCGAGGCGATGCGATCCAGCGGATCGCGCACGATCGCGAAGGCCAGCGAGCCGTAGGTGTGCCGAGCACGTTCGATGGGGTCTTCCGTCAGGCACAGGGCCCAGCGCTCGCGGCAACGCGCGTGGATGTCCGGCGGGTGGGGCCGGTCCAGGATCTCCGGCTCGGCGATCGACAGAAACCACCGCTTGCCCGTGCTGCACCCCGACTTGGGAATCGCGCAATACAGCAGGCCCGACCGCGGGTCGGCAAGGTGGGCATCGGCGGGGAAGTGGTAGTTTTCCACCGCCTGGCGGGGTGTGATCACCGTGTGGTCCATCGTGCGGATTCAGCGTGCGGGCAGGGCGGCGCGGACCGCCGCAATGATCTTGCCCTTGTGGGGCAGATACTCGGCCTCGAGGTTCTTGGCGTACGGCGTGGGCACGTCGTCGGTGTTCACGCGCAGCGGCTGGTGGTCGAGATAGTCGAAGCCCTTCTCGCACACCTGCGTGATCACCTCGCTCGCGACGCTCGCGAACGGCCAGCACTGGTCCACCACCACGATCCGGTTCGTGCGCTTGATCGACTCGAGGATCGAGTCGATGTCCAGCGGACGCACCGTCCGCATGTCCAGAACGTCGCAGGCGATCCCGTCCTTGGCCAGCTCGTCGGCGGCCTCAATGCAGAAGTTCACCGGACGCCCGAACGAGACCAGCGTCACGTCAGAGTCGCGCTCGCCCGACCACGTTCCCCGGCGCAGCGCGGCCTGGCCAAACGGGATCGCGTAGTCGCCCTCGGGAACCGGGCCCTTGTCGCTGAGCATGCGCTCGGACTCGAGGTGGAACACCGGGTCCTCATCGCGGATGGCCGTGGTGAGCAGGCCTTTGGCATCGGCCGGGCACGACGGGATGGCGATCTTCACGCCCGGCACCGTCGCGAACATCGACTCGACCGTCCACGAGTGCGTGGAGCCCAGCTGCCCGCCCGCGCCGTTGTTGCCGCGGAACGTCACCGGGCAGCCCCACTGGCCACCGGACATGTACAGCATCTTCGGAACGTTGTTGAGCAACTGGTCAGCGGCGACGAGTGAGAACGACCACGACATGAACTCGATGATCGGCCGCAGGCCGTACATCGCCGCGCCGACGGCGAGGCCGGCGAAGCCGTTCTCGCTGATGGGGGCATCGATGATGCGGTGCGGGCCGAACTCCTCGAGCATGCCCTGCGAGACCTTGTACGCGCCGTTGTACTGCGCCACTTCCTCGCCCATCAGGAACAGGCGGGCGTCGCGGCGCATCTCCTGACTCATCGCCTCGCGAAGGGCCTCGCGGAACGAGATTTCGCGGGTGCCCGCGGGGAGTTGGTGGCTGGCGGTGGGATCGAGGGTTAGAGACATGTTTGGTTTAAGTCAGGTGTCGGGATCGGAAACGGGAACTGTAGGGGGTTCGCATCGATCGGGACGTGAATCCAGAGGCGCGGTATGCTCGGTCGCGAAGCATTTCGGGGCGGGCGGGGCATGTCGGTTGTCCGGAGGAACTGGCCCATGGCGACGGCCGAGTCGGCGTCGAAGATCTGTGTGGTGTGCGGCCAGGACGTCGCGGGCAAGCCGCGCGTCAAGGACGCTGCCGGTCGCTACATGTGCGCCGGTGCCTGCCAGGAAAAGGCCGCCGCGGCGGCAAAGGCCGCGGCCAAGCCCGCCCCGGCTCCGCGCGCAGTTACCCCCCCGCCAAAGGCCCCTCCGGTGGCCAAGCCCGCAGGAGAAGGATCCGTGCTGGGCGATCTGATCTCCTCCTCGCCGATGCTCAACTCCGCGATGTGCTCCGAGTGCGGCAACCCGATGCCGGGCGGCGCGGTCATCTGCACCCGCTGCGGATTCAACACGCAGACGGGCAAGGCGCTCAAGACGGCGGTGATCAAGGAGAAGGCCGTCAAGGAGCCCAAAGCGGTCGCGGGCAAGTACCACAACAAGTACGGCGGCCAGAGCGGCCCCGGCTTCTGGAAGTGCGTGCTCGTCTACTCGGCGGTGCTTTCGGCCTGCTCGCTGCTGGTCTTCGCTGGGCCCACGGGGTTCTGGCTCATGTACGTGATCCTGATCATCGCGGGCTTCATCACGTGGATCGCCAACGTGATTGCGGCTTTCCGCAACGATCAGACCCTTTGGGGCATTCTGCTCATCGTCCCGTTCGTCAACGGCATTGCCGCGTTCATCTTCAACCTCATCGCGAACGAGGACACCCAGAGCCGCGCGATGTACTGGTCGCTCTGGATCGGCGGCTTTGTGATGGGCATTGTCGTCGGCATCGCCGCGGCCCTGGGCGTGAACTTCGACATGGGCTCGCAGAGCCTCTCACCCTTTGGCTGAGCCTCAGCGGTCCCGGTTCGCGAAGAAGCGCACGCCGAAGTACACCGCGGCCAGCATCAGCACCAGCCCGAGGGGGATGGCGCAGCAATAGAACCCCGCGAACGAGACAAACGTTCCCTGCTGGGCGATGATGAAGACCGGCAGCGCGTCCATGGGCCCGCCGCTCACAGCAGCGGGTTCTTCGCCCCGTGCGCGTAGTCCCGCGTCGGGCTGAGGTTTTTCTGCGGGTTGGCGTACACGTCGGTGTACAGCTCCTCAATGCCCGGGATCGGCGAGTTCTCAGCGAAGGTCATCGCGTGGGCCACCGCCTCCTTAACCTCGCGCTGCATGGCGATGAACTGCTCCTCGGTCAGGCTCTTGCGCTCGTTCATGCAGTGGATCGCGAGCTGGTCCAGCGAGTCCTTCTTCTTGACGCCCTCGACCTCGTCCTTCGTGCGGTACTTCTGCGGGTCCGACATCGAGTGGCCCTGGTACCGGTACGTGTGCAGGTCCACGAAGCCGGGCCGCTGCCGCTCGCGGCACTCGTCGGCGAAGGGCTTGAACTTGTCGTAGAGCCTCAGGATGTCCAGGCCCTCGTCCTCCTCGATGCGCAGCGAGTCGATGCCGTACGCCGCGCCCTTGGCGCGAAGGTCGTGGGCCATCGTCGTGCCGCGCTCGATCGCGGTGCCCATCGAATACCGGTTGTTCTCGACGATGTAGATCACCGGCAGGCCCCACAGCCCGGCAAGGTTCATCGCCTCGTGCAGCACGCCCTGGTTGAGGGCGCCGTCGCCCAGGTAACAGAGCGCCACCTTCTTCTTGGCCGGGATGTTCTCGTTGAGCCCCGCGGGCGAGCCGTCCGGGCGTGTCGCGGCCTTCTTGAGCACCTCCCACTCGTACCGTGCCCCGAACGCGAGGCCCGCGCCCAGGGCCGTCTGGGCCCCGACGATCCCGTGCCCGCCGAAGAGCCAGTGCGGCCGGTCGAACATGTGCATCGATCCGCCCTTGCCCTTGGCGCACCCGGTGATCTTGCCGAACATCTCGGCCATGCACGCGCCCGGGTCCATGCCGCGGGCCAGCGCGTGCCCGTGGTCGCGATACGCGGTGATCACCGGGTCATCCGCGTTCACGGCGTTGATGGTGCCGACGGCGCACGCCTCCTGCCCGATGTACAGGTGGCAGAACCCGCCAATCTTCGCCTGCTGATACGCCTGGGCGCAGCGGATCTCGAACTCGCGGATGAGCAGCATGTCCTTGAGCCACTTGTGGATCGTGGCCGCGGGAAGCGTGGAAGAGACGCCGCGCCGGACGGGCTGATTGGGGGAAGACACGGGGGATTCCGGAGCCTTGGTGGCTGAGGCCATGAGCGGTCCTTGCAGGTCGAAAAGAAGCGATGCGGGCTTCGCGGCCCGCGCGATCGTGTTCGCCCAATGGTAGGAAAGAAAAACGCCCGCCGGAGCGCGGCGGGCGTTCGGAAACTAGTTGGTTTTCACACGCCGCAAGCGGCCGCTCAGCGACGGGGTTCCGGATCGGACATCCGGGCCTGCACCTGCGTCTTGGCCACCGACTGGGCCTGCAGCACCGCCAGCGCGGCCTGGAGTTGCAGATCCAGCCCGTCGTCGAGCAGCTTCTGCGGGTCCGGATGCGGCTTCTTGGCGTCGGTGATGATGTGGCCCTTCGAGTCGATGGGAAGCACATCGGCGTCGGTACGAAGCTTCAGCGCCTCGGACTCGGTCTCGGGAAGCTCATCGATCTTCAGGTGCGGCTCCACGCCCCAGACCGTCGCGCCCGGCTTGCGGTGCAGGATGTGCCCGTCGGGCAGCTTGTAGTACTGCGTGGTGAGCTTCATCTTCGCGCCCTTCATCGGGTCGTTGGTCAGGGGCCACACGTTCTGCACACTGCCCTTGCCGAAGGAACGCTGCCCGATGACGACCGCCTTGATCTCGCCCTTGTCGGCGTAGTGGCGGATGGCGCCCGAGACGATCTCGCTCGCCGAGGCCGAGCCCTCGTTGATGAGGCAGACCACCGGCGTGTCCTTCATGAGCGACTCGCCCGGGGTGGCCGCCTTGGTCTCGCCCTGCACCGCGCCCTCGGTGGACACGATGGTGCCCTTGTCGATGAACACGTTGGCCACGCCCACGGCCTCGGTCAGCAGGCCGCCGGGGTTGAAGCGCAGGTCGAGGATCAGGCCGTTGAGCGGCCCCTTGGCCTGCATGTCGCGCACCGCCGCCCGAAGGTCGTGCGTGGTGTTGTCGGTGAACTGCAGCAACCGGATGTACCCGATGTGGTTGGACGGGTCGATCATCCAGTCCCAGTCGTCCTCCTTGGCCCCGACGCGCCGCCAGCCCTTGACGCTCGCCAGCGGGATGATCTGCCGCTGGAGCTTGAAGTCGATGTCCTGCGTGATGCTCTTGCCGTCGGGGTCGTTCTGGTCGGTCTTGCGCTCCATCGTGATGGTCACGCTCGAGTCCACCGGGCCCGTGATCAGGTCCACGGCCTGGTTGAGCGAGATGCCCACGGCCGACTTGCCGTCGATCTTCTTGATCATGTCGTTGGCCAGCACCCCGGCCCGCTGGGCGGGCGTGCCCTCCAGCGGCGTCACGACCTTGATCATCTGCGACTCGTCGTCGATCTGGATCTGCACGCCCACGCCGCGGAAGTTGCCCTCCGTCATGCGGTTGAACCGCGCGATCTCGTCGGGCCAGATCACCGCGGAGAAGTCGTCCAGCCGCGACATGCCGCCGTTGCCGAACTCGTGCATCACCACCGCGTCGCCCAGGTCGATCGACTTCTTGCTCGCCTCGAGGGCCTCGCTCATGAACGACGAGAGCGACTTGTCCGTCGCGATCATGCCCGGGGTCTTGAGCCGCTCGGTCCACCCGTTGAGGAACGCGAGGAACTCGGCCGCCTTCTCCTTGTCGCCGATGGCCGGGAAGGCCGTCTTCAGGTCCGTCGTCGTCACGAGCGTGCGCAGCGCGTCGATGCCGGTGAGCAGGATGTCCTTGAGCGTGATGCGCGGGTTCGCGTCCGGACGCGTGTCGATCTGCTGCCGGGCCGCGGCCCGCAGCGCGTTGAACACCATCCCGGGCTCCACGCCCTGCAGGCGGTCGTGGAAGTCCTCGCCCAGCCCGTTGTACGGCGGCAGGGCCGACTTCTTCTCCTTGAGCCGCTCGTCGTTGCGCAGCTTCCAGAACTGCTCCGGCGCGTACATGCGGATCATGTTCAGCCGAAGCCCCAGCCGTTTCGTGTCGGCCTTGTACGTGCCCTCCTCCTCGAGGAGCAGGTTCAGGCGATAGAACAGCTCGTTGGCCTTGAACCAGTTGCCCTGGTCCTCGTTCTCGTGCGCCGCCTTGTCGGCCCGCGCGATCAGGTCCTTGATCTTCGGGTCGTGCTTGAACGAGTCCTTGGCCGTCGGCTTGGCCACCATGAACGTCTCAACGGCGACCTTCACCGCCTCGCTGAGCGCATCCGGCCCGTCCTTGGCGAGCTGGTCGTCGAGCTTCTTGTTGAGCTCGTCGAGCTTCTTGGTCCGAAGGTCCTCGCGCTTGCCGAGGTTCTTCTCCAGCGATTCCGCGTTGGCCCGAAGCGCAGCCAGCCCGGGCGCATCGCCCGCCGGCACGCTGCGAAGCTGCGTCAGGATGTCCTCGAGATTGCCCGTGTGCGCGTCCGTCCAGGTTCGGATCGACAGACCGTCGAGCGTTGTCACCTGGCCGGGCGCGGGCGTTTCGGGCGGGGGCGCGGCGACAACCGCCGCCGCCACGCTCAGTGCACATCCCGCGAACGTGGTCAGCAGGCGAAGCCGGGCCAGACGAATGTTCATGGAAACTCCTGTATGCCGCGGCCGCCGTGGCCGCTTCAGAGGGTACGAGCGAACGTCCGAATACGTTCGAGACTCCGCCGCCCGCGCGGCCTGTTCGCCGCGAGAAGATCGACGGGAGCGGCAGGGATCGACCAACTTCGGAACACGAAACACACGGTTGTACCGACCAAACGCCCGAATGTGGCCCCCAAAGGCCGCCCGCCCGGCACAATCGTTGCACGGGCACACCCCGCGCGGATACCGGGCGTTTCATCCCACGATCCGGCCAACCTCCACACCGACGCGCGGCGGGCAGGAATCCGGCAGCGTTTTCAGGCTCCCGAGCCGTTTCGTGCGATTCTGGCCGCGCGGCTCAGGGCCACCCCGCCCACCACGACGGCGATCGTCGCCACGATACCCACGGTGACCATGCTTCCCCCGCGATCGCCCACCAGCCCGCATCCGACAGCTCCCAGCCCCGCCAGCCCGCACACGGGCCCCGCCGCGTACCCCAGCCCGATCAGCGCCTCGTGCGTCCCGCCCGCGTCCACGCCCGAGGAGCCGACCTCCATCGCGTAGTACAGCGCGGCCGCGTACACCATTCCCACGCCCACGCCGAATCCGACAAGCCCGATCAGGAAGAGCCACAGCCCCAGCCCCGCGGGGGCGAACATCGGCACCAGCACAACCCACGCGAACGAGGCGAGCAGCAGCAGCGATCCGACGATCGGCGTCGACCATCGCCCGTGCCACCCATGCCGGCGCTCCATCACGAAGAACGTCAGCACTCGGGCCGAGTACCACGTTGCGGCCACCGGCGTTTGCCACTCGAGGCCGACGCCCAGATTCGCCAGCGCGGTCGGCATGTACGGCGACAGCGTGCTGTTGAACATGAACGAGACGGGCAGCATCACCCGAAGGAACGAGAGGAGTTGTCGATAGATCACCGGCCGGTGGTGCTCGTGATGCTCATGCGCCGCCGGAGTCGCGTCGAAACGCGAGACGAACGCGATGCACAGCAGGTGCACGGCCCCCAGCGCGGCGATCACCTCCAGCGGGTGCCTCTTCACGAACATCGCCATCGCGAACATCGTGACCACGATCGCCGACGACCAGCACACGTTGAACTGCCCCGTGGCGGAGCGAAGCTGCTGCTCCGTGCGCCCCCCCGCGAGGAACGCCTCAACGATCGGCCACATCATCCCCGAGAGCGGGCTGTACACCGCGATCACGAGCCAGATCGTCCACGCCGAGTTCCCCCCCGGCGCGGCCAGATCCACCGCAAGCGGCACAAGGCACACCGCCGCCATCAGCATCATCGTGACGACAAGAATGCCCCGCGGCGAGAGGCCAAACTGTCGCAGCCTCCGCTGCACCGGCCCCGCGCCCATCGCCCCCGGGATGTACGACACGCCATAGAGCAGCGCCAGCGCAAAGTTCTGGCCGGTCGTGAACTCGTACCGCGAGATCGCCAGGAAGAAGATCCCGCCGTAGATGATCCCGGACCCGATCGAGTTCATGAAGGTGAACGTCAGCACCGCCCACAGGGGCGAGGCATGCAGGGTCCCAAGCGTCGGGGAAGGAGTTTGTGGGAGAGAGTGGCTCAAGGCGTTGCTTCGGAGAGGGGGCGATCGTAGTCTTCTGGCGCGGGAATCCAGCCCGCCACGCAGCGTGGTCGTAGCTCAACTGGATAGAGCGTCGGCCTCCGAAGCCGAAGGTTGTGGGTTCGACTCCCGCCGACCATATTTTTCAGAGCCGAGCGGCGCGAGCCGCCGGAGTGTGCCGCTATCCGCGCTCACTTCTTCAACGGCTTCTTTGCTGAAACTCGCAACTCGCACGCCGCCCCAAACTTCGCACAAATCGGATGCGACGGGCATTTCACCCCCCGCGCCTTGCACGCCCGCCGCCCGTGCCAGATGAACGCGTGCGACATCCGGCACCACGACTCGCGCGGGAAGAGCGCCATCAGCCGCCGCTCGATCTGGGCCACGTTCGCGGTCGGCTCCGCCAGCCCGAACCGCTTGCTCAGCCGCTCGATGTGCGTGTCCACCACGAACCCGACGTTGATCCCGTACGCGTTGCCCAGCACCACGTTGGCGGTCTTCCGCGCCACGCCGTGCAGCGAGAGCAACTCCTCCATCGTCCGCGGCACAGTGTCCCCGAATCGCTCGTGCACCTCCTTCATCGCCAGGTGCACGGCCTTTGCCTTGTTGCGAAAGAACCCCGTGGTCTTGATGTACGGCTCGATCTCCTGCGGCGTGGCCTTGGCATAGTCCGCGGGTGTGGGGAACCGCTTGAACAGCGCGGGCGTCGCCTTGTTCACGCCCACATCCGTCGTCTGCGCCGAGAGGATCGTCGCCACCAGCAGTTCGTGCGGCGAGGTGTAGTTGAGCTCGCAATGCGCCGTTGGATACTCCGCCAGCAGAGCCTCCATCAGCGCGCCGGCACGCCGTCTCTCCGCGGCTGTCACCTTCGGCAACTCAAACGGAATATCCCCGCCAGTCGAAGACGCGGTGGGGGGCTTCTTTTTCGTTGGGGGGGTCTTCGGCACGTCGTTCATCCACCGCGGCGGCGAAGCTGCGGCTCGGGATACGCAGCCCTCGCCCCTCCGCTCGGCGGAGAATACGACGCCCCCGATTCCCCGGCCGCCCACGCCCCCAGCACCAGCGACACCAGCACCGACGCGAACTCCACCACCAATAGGTTCGTCGAGATCGGGTGCAGGTCGTCCACGGCCTTCTTGTGCATCGCCGCGGCCTTCTCGTCCCCCGCCATCGCCGCCGCGAGGTGGCCCTTGGCCCCGGCCGTGATCCCCGGCGTCACCACGAACAGGATCGCCGCCAGCGACGCCACCGCCACGCCCAGCGCGAGGCCCCGAACATACGACGACGCCCGGCGCGGCCCCAACTGTCCGCCCAGCATCAGTCCCAGCAGCGTGACGCACGCCACCATCGCGCCCGCGAACGCCACCACATCCGAGATCAAGAACACCTTGGCCGCCACCGCCCCGGCCGCGAACCGATACGCGTCGGCCTGGAATGCCGCCCCCACCGAGGGCACCTGCACGCCCATGCCTTTGAGCGTCGGAAACGCCACCGCCGCCGTGGCCGCGGCCATCGCCACCGACCCCGCCCACAGGCCCAGGGCCGTCAGATGTGCCGCCGTGCAGAAAGACTTCCAGTTAGACATGGCGCGGATGGTACGATGGATGCGCCCGTCGGCGGCGAACCCCACCCCATGAGCGGACCTTCGAGCACATTTCCGCACGGTCTTCCCCCGGTCGCCGTCGCGATGGCCGGAATAGACCACGCCCTCATCGGCGCCGATCGCATCGCCCCCGGCGGTGAGCGTGCGAAGGCGGTGCTCGCGTGGCTCGCCGCGACCGGCGCGCGCGGGGCGAGGCTCGACGCGACCATGGCGGGCATCCGGCCGCGCGAGTTGGATCGCTCCGGCCGCCGCGATCTGGCCGCGCTCCTCCGGCGAAGTGAGCTCGCCCTTGCCGGCGTCGACGTCTTCGTCCCACCCGAGCATCTCATCAAGCCCGACACGGTCGACCGCGCCGTCTCCAGCATTCTCGGCGCGATCGATCTTGCGGCCGATCTGGCCGCGCTTGCGGCGGGCTCCGTTGTCACGCGAACCCCCGTGGTTGGTGCGCCCGCGAGCGTCTCGCTCGCGCTCCACCCCAAGGCTCCCCCGGACGTCGTCCGCAGCATCGCCGACCACGCCGCGGGCCGATCCGTCCGGATCGCCGACCACGCCTGGCCGATCCCCGAGGCTGCCTTCACCGCCGACGAATCCGCCGCCATCGGCGTCGGCCTTGATCCCGCGACGATTCTCTCCGGGGGTGGCGATCCGCTCGCGCTGGCCGCAAAGCTCGGGCGCCGGATCGCCGGTGCTCGACTCAGCGATGTGCCCTCATCGCTGGGAGCGATGGGCGGATCCGGGCGTGCGACGCCGGGCCGGGGACGCCTCGACCTCGTCGCGTATCTGGTGACGCTCACCACCGTCGGCTATCAGGGCCACGCCATCCTCGATCTCAGCGGGCTGAAGCACCCGGCCGAAGCGATCAAAGATGTGCAGGCGGCGGCGATTGGGGGATAAGGGGAGTGGGGGGGCTGGCACGCGGATTGTCGCGTCCGGGCGTATCACATCTGCGCCAGCACATCGTCGGCGATGTCGGCGTTCGTGTACACCTTCTGCACGTCGTCGTTGTCCTCGAGCGCATCCACCAGCACAAGCAGTTGCTTGGCCGCCTCGCCCGAGGTCGGCGCGGCCGTCGTCGGGATCGGCTCGATGCGGCTCTCCGCCACCGCAAACTTCCCCGCCTCCACCGCCTGACGCACGGCCATGAACGCCGGCACCGGCGTCAGGATCGTGAACGTCGGCTTGTCGTCATCATCGACGGGCGCATCGAACTGGATGTCGTCGGCCCCGGCCCCGGCCGCGATCTCGAAGAGCTTCTCCTCCGCGCTCGCAGGGGCCGACACCACGATCCGCCCCTTGGTCTCGAACGAGAACGACACGCACCCCGTCGTGCCAAGGTTGCCGCCGTACTTGCTCAGGATCAGCCGCAGGTCCGCCGCCGTCCGTGTGCGGTTGTTGGTGAGCGAGTCGATCACCAGCGCCACGCCCCCGGGCCCATACCCCTCGTACCGGACCTGCTCGTAGTTCTCGCCCTCGCCGCCCCCCGCGCCCTTCTTGATGGCCCGCTCGAGGTTGTCCTTGGGAACGTTGTGATACTTCGCCTCGTCGATCGCCGTGCGCAGCGGGAAGTTGAACTCCGGATCGCCCCCGCCCTGCTTGGCCGCGACCATCACCGCGCGCAGGCACATCGTCCACGCCTTGCTCCGGCGGCTGTCGGTGACGGCCTTCTTCCGCTTGATCTTGCTCCACTTGTTGTGGCCGGCCATGCTCGGGTGCGCTCCAGGGTGCGGGGGCGAATCGTAGAAGCAGACGGGCCCCGCGTTCGACTATCGCGGGCGCTTCTTGCCCAGTTTCGCCCGTTCCTTCGCCGCCTTCTTCTTGCGAAGGGCCCGCGCCGGGGCCAGCTTCGCCCTGCGGGCCGCCTTCCGCCGGGCCTCCTGCTCCTTGCGGATGTGCTCGGCCACCGGCTTGTGGCGAGGCCGCAGGTCGCTCAGATGGCTCTCCGCCGCCGTGTAACTCGCGTCGTCCGCCCACGCCTGCAGCAGCGTGTACGTTTCCAGCAGTTCCCCGGGGCGCGACTTCTTCTCCAGCAGCAAGGCGGCCGACTCGGGCGTGCTGTCGGCCGACACCACCTTCGCCTCGATCAGCCGGCGATGGATGCGTGAGTCCACCGGCGCGGTGTGGTGGGCCAGCGCGCACAGGCTCACGCGCGCCGCCACGAACATGGGCACGCCGTCGAGGCGGTCGAAGTGTTCGCGCACCTGCGTGCGATCCATGCCCACGATCGGCTCGAGCGTTACGCGGTGCTCGCGCGAGTAGATGACGTTCAGCGCGGTGCGCATCCGCAGGGCCCGCTCAGCCGCGCGGGGGTAGCGCTCGCCGATGATCCCCACGATCTCGTCGGGCATGCACGTCCGCAGCTCGTTGAAGTCCACCAGCGAGCTCTCGATGCGCTTGATCGCCTGCATCGCCTTGGCCGTGGTCGACTCCCAGAGCATGAACGACTTGAGGAAGCACCCCAGCATCGGCTCGGCCGGATCGAACGGCACGCACGGCGCGGCGGGCGCGGTCAGCGCCTCCGCGTATTCGCCGCGGAGCGTCTTCAACAGCGAAGCGAGTTCCTTGCTCGTGTCAGCCGCGCTCACGGGCCCTCCGACGCCGGTCCATCTGTCGGGGAATCCCGATCCGGCGCGAGGGAAGTATTGGCCGGGCCCGCGGGCGGGGTCGAATCGATAGGCGTCGATTGACGGGCCTTCGCCAGGGCGTCGAACACCTCGGCCTGGCGCTTCAGGCTGGTATCAAGCCGAAAATCCAGGCTGGGCATCTTGCGAATCGCCATCAGTTCCGACGCCTCGCGCCGGATGTGCTTGGCCGCGTGACGCAGGGCGTGCATCGAGAGGTCCTGCTTCTCCTCCGGGTACACGGAAATGAAGACCATCGCCGTGGCCATGTCGGGAGAGACATCGACCTTGGTCACGCTGATGAGCCCGCCCGCCCGCGGATCCTGCAGGCCACGCGCGATGACCTGCTGCACCGCCCGCGCGATGGTGGACTCAACCTTCTCCATCCGGTGCGAGTTCGAAGGGGTGCTCACGCGTCCTCCCGCTTCTCGTCCTCGGTCCACAGCGGCTTGCCCGTCTCGTCCACCGGATCGGCCGTCGCCGAGTCGGCGGTGATGATCTCGAGCGCGTGATCGGCCAGCCGCGCGGCCGGGTGCGTCTCCAGCTTCTTGATGATCGCCTGCATCTGCTCCTGCAGATACGCCTCGCTCCGATTGCACGCGACCAGCCCCAGCGTGGCGAGGTTCCACGTCTCGAGGTCGTCAACCTCGGCCACGGCCACCATGTGGTCCTTGTGCAGCCTGTCCTTGATCGAGCGCACCACCCGCCGCTTGTCCTTGAGGCCGGTGGAGCCGTCGATCATCAGGTGGAACTGGAGGATGGCGATGTACATGGGGAGCCAGTGAGAATCAGAAGTAAAAAGTGAGAAGATCAGCACACAGGAGGAGTTGCCGGAGATGTCATCTCACCCGGCTTCTCACCCATCACTTCTCACTTTTCACTTTGTCCGCCCCGAGCGTCCGCTTGACCTCGACGGTCTTGTAGCACTCGAGGATGTCGCCTTCCTTGATGTCGTCGTAGCCGATGATCTTCATGCCGCACTCGAGGCCGGCACGAACCTCCTTGGCATCGTCCTTGACGCGCTTGAGCTGCTCGAGCTTGCGGTTGTTCTCGATGACGATCCCGTTGCGCGTGACGCGGATGAGCGAGTCGCGCTCCACCACGCCGTCGGTGACGAAGCAGCCGGCGATGGTGCCGACCTTGCTGACCTTGAACACCTTGCGGACCTCCGCATGGCCAAGAACCTGCGTCTTCATCTCCGGCGCGAGCAAGCCCTCGGCGGCCTTGCGGATGTCGTCGGTGATCTCGTAGATGACGTCGTAGGAGCGGATCTCCACGCCCTTCGCCTCGGCCAGGTTCCTCGCCTTGCCCGACGGGATGACGTTGAACCCGATGATGACCGCCTTCGAGGCGTCGGCCAGCAGCACGTCGCTCTCGACGATGCCGCCCACGGCCGCGTGCAGCACGCGGGCCCGAACCTCGTCGGTCTTGACCTTCTCGATCTCGTTCTTGAGCACGTCCACCGAGCCCTGCACGTCGGCCTTGAGCACGACGAGGATCTCCTTGAGCCCCGTCTCCTTCATGGTCGTCAGCAGGCTGTCGAGGGTGACCTTCGGCTTGGCCAACTCGGCCTGCCGCTCGCGGTCGCCGCGCTGCTCGGCCGCCTCGCGGGCCTTGTCCAGCGAATCGACGATGTAGAACTTGTCGCCGGCGTCGGGCACCTTGTCGAAGCCGCTGATCTTGGCGACCGTCGCGGGCC
This sequence comes from Phycisphaerales bacterium, assembly GCA_044221735.1. Taxonomy (GTDB): domain Bacteria; phylum Planctomycetota; class Phycisphaerae; order Phycisphaerales; family UBA1924; genus UBA4658. The sequence continues at coordinate 60,607 of JBGAOP010000020.1, forward strand.
CGAGCGTCTTGTGCTTGACCTGCCGGTCGTCGGTGATGTCGCGGACGCGCCCGTACGCACGACCCACCACGATGAAGTCGCCGACCTTGAGCTCGCCGTCCTGGATGATGATGTCGGCCACCGGGCCGCGTCCCTCTTCCATCTTCGCGTCCACGACCGTTCCGCGGGCCGCGCCGCCGAAGTCCGCCTTGAGGTCGAGCACCTGCCCCTGCAGGTCGAGCACCTCGAGCAGCTTGTCGATGCCGATGCCCTTGGTGGCGCTGGTGCGGATGATCTCCGTGTCGCCGCCCCACTCGATGGGGTTGAGGCCGTTGGCCGCAAGCTCGCCGAGGGTCTGGTTGATCTTCGCGTCGGTCGCGTCGGGGCGATCGATCTTGTTGAGCGCGACCACGATGGGCACCTTCGCCGCCTTGGCGTGGTTGATGCTCTCGATGGTCTGCGGCATCACGCCCTCGGGGGCCGACACCACCAGCACGACCACATCGGTGATCGCCGCGCCGCGGGCACGCATGGCGGTGAACGCCTCGTGGCCGGGCGTGTCCATGAACACGATCCACTTCTTCTCGCCGCCGATGGTGACGGGCGTGCGGAAGGCGCTCGCCTTCTGCGTGATGCCGCCCGCCTCGCCGGCAGCCACGTTCGCGCTGCGGATCTTGTCCAGCAGGCTCGTCTTGCCGTGGTCGACGTGACCGAGGATCGTGACGATCGGCCCGCGCGGGCGCACATCGATGGCCTTGCGGTCCACGAACTCCTGGCTCACGGTCTCCTCGGCCGTCCTCGCCACTTCCACGTGGAGGTCGATGTCGAACTCCATCATGATCTCGATGCCCTTGGCCGAGTCGATGCCGCTGTTCACCGTCGCCATCACGCCCTGCATGAACAGCTTCTTGATGATGTCCGCCGCCTTCACGCCCGTCGCCGCCGACAGGTCCTTGATCGTGAACGGCGCGACGATGCTCACCGCGCCGCCGGTCTCCGCGGCCGACTGGGCCCGCTCGCCCGTCGCCAGCCCAAGCCGCTTGGCCTGCTGGCGACGCTGCTTCAGGTACCCGCCCGCTCGCGCAAGGCGTGCCTCGCGCTCGGCAAGGTCCTGCGGGCGCCACATGCCCGTGTGCATCTCTTCCTGGCCGGCGAAGCCGCGACGACGCGCGGGCACGGCGCCCGTGTCCGTCCGCTTCTTCGGAGCTGCCGACGACGTATTGCGCCGCGGGCTCCGGCCGCCACCCTCTTCCTCTTCCCCGCCCACGCGGGGCCCGCCCGGCCCGCCGCGCGGCGGACCCGAGTCCGCATCGCGTCGCGCTCGCGGCTTGGCCATGACCTCGGGAGCCTCGATTCGCACAACCTTCGGACCGCTGAGCTTGACGGCCGTCTTCTCCACGAGCTTGGGGCCCGCGGGCGTGACCGTCTTGGGACGATCCGGCACGTTCATCGGCGCGGGGCTGACGTGGGCCCGCGGAGCCGGACCATGCCCGCGACCGTGATGTCCGGGTGCGCCGGGCGGAGTCTGCGTGCCCGCGCCACCGGCGGGGCCGCCGCGATCCGCAACCGGCGCGGCCGGCGCGTTCGCAGCCTTGGTCGCGGGTCCGGCGGGATGGGCCGGTGCGGCCGGGGCAGGCGCAGTGGGGGGCTTCACCGCCCACGCGGCGGGAGGCTGGTTGGCGATCACCGTCGGCCCAAGGCGCGTCGGCGTCAGCGTCGGTGCGGGCTTCGGAGCCTCGGGCGCGGGAGCCGGCGCGGTCGGAGCCGACACCGCGGGGGCCTCTGCCGGCGCCACGGAACGATCGTCTTTCGGAGCGGTCTTGCGCCGAGAGGGTGCTTTGGTTTCCGTCGCCACGGTTGCGACGGCGTCGTCGGCGGTTGGAGCGTCTCCGTCTTCCTTCTTCTTGCGCGTGCGCGGAGCGGCCTTGACCTTGACCTTCTCGATGTCGAGGTGCTCGGTGGTTTCCACGGCCGTGGCGACACCGCCCGAGCTGAACCACTCGCGAATGGTGGCCTCAAGGCCGGGGCCCACTGTGCTCATGTGGCCCTTGACCTTGTCCGAGGGGATGCCCTCGGCCAGGCACTTCTCCACGATCGCCTTGGAACTGACCCCAAGATCCTTCGCAATGTCCGAAATCCGCTTGGCCAAACTACGCTCCGATGCAAGAACCCGCCGCCGTAATCCTGTTGCTCCGAACGATGCAAACTTCCGCGAACCCCCCGCTCACGCGAGCGAGGGGAAACAACATTCGAGTGTCAGCCCTGCCCTCCGGCCGCCGGGGCCTCCGCTTCGCTCGATGATCCGCCTCCGAGCCCCCCTCCCAGAATGTCCGCGGCCCGAGCATCCGCGTCTGCCGACACGCCGCCGATGCCCAGCCCCCCCAACCCGCCATCGCCGAGCAGGCGACGCGTCGCCTCCTCGTCCTCGCGCTTCTTCTTCTCGGCCTCTTCCTTGTCCTTGGCCTGCTGGATCGCGACTTCCTTCGCCTTGACGCTCGCGATCTCGACGACCCTGTCCGCAGTCTCCTGCGGAAGCTCGAGCTCGTTGACGAGCACCTCGGCCCCGACCTCCTCGATGTCGAACACGCTGATCATGCCCAGGGCGGCGAGGCGATCGACCATCGCCTCCGTCACGCCCTCGATGCTCTGGAGCGTCTGGTTGAGGATCTCCAGACCCTTCTCGAACTCCACCGGCGTGAGGATGTCGATGTCCCAGCCCGTCAGGCGGGCGGCGAGGCGGACGTTCTGGCCGCGCTTGCCGATGGCGAGGGAGAGCTGATCGTCGCGGACGACGACCGTCGCTCGACCCAGCTCGAAGCAGAGCGAGATTTCCGCGACTTCCGCGGGCTTGAGCGAGTTCTGGATCAGGATCTGGCTCGACTCGTTCCAGCGAACGATGTCGATCTTCTCGCCGTTGAGTTCATCGACGATGTTCTTGATGCGGCTGCCGCGCACGCCGACGCACGCGCCAACAGCGTCCACCTTGTTGTCCACGCTCGTGACGGCGATCTTCGTGCGATACCCGGCCTCGCGGGCCATCGCCTTGATCTCGATGATGTGCTCGGCGACTTCGGGCACCTCGACCTCGAAGAGCCGCTTGATGAAGTCGGGGTTCGCACGCGTCAGCACGATCTTGATCTGATTGCCCACGTCGCGGACGTCCAGGATCATGCAGCGAATGCGGTCGCCCGCCTGGAACTGCTCGCCGGGGATCTGTTCGGAGCGCGGCATGAACGCCTCGGCCCGGTCGATGGTGACGACGAGCGCCCCGCCCTCGTAGCGCTGCACGGTGCCGGTGACGATCTCGCCGACGCGCTTGGAGAACTCATCCAGCACGCTCGTCCGCTCGTCATCGCGGAAGCGCTGGATCATGACCTGCTTGAACGTCTGGGCCGCGATGCGACCGAGCCCCTCGGGCTTCATCTCCAAGGGAGCCCCGTGGCGCGTCAGCTTGAGCTCGCCGCTCATCTGGTCGAACGTGCACGCGAACTCTTCGGTATCAAGCGTGTTGTAGAACTTGCGGGCGGCCGACACCATCGCCTGCTCGAGGTCCTTGATCAGCTGCATCTTGTCGATCCGTCGATCACGGGCGATGCCGTCGAGGATCCGCATCATTTCCTGGGTGTTCATCTGCTGTGTGCTCCGTCTTTCAAGATGTTGGGTTGTCTGGATGTCAAACCCGAATGGACCAAAACGAAAAAACCACGAACGACTTGGACGCTCGTGGCCGCCTGGAGGGGGGCAAGGGGGGATGTGCACAGCGATTAAGCCGCGTACACCTCCATCCGACCGATTCCCATCCCAGCCGCCTCGCTCGACAAACCGAGCGCGGCCGCCGGACAGAATCCGGTCGATCCGGTGCCCAAAGCACGGAGCGTCCTGCTCCGAACTACGGAACTCACCGTTGCCTCACCATGCATGGGCTGGACCCAAGAGCATGCAAAGTCTCCTGCAGACGCCAAAGCGAACAACCAAGTTGTGCGGAAGATGGTAAGGGATGGGGGGGAGGGGGTCAAACCGCCACGTTTTTGCCCATCAGGGCCGAGCGGCGCACCCCGCCGATGTACCGACAGCTGCCGACAGGCATTCGGCAATCCGGCACACCCCGGTATCCTCGCACGATCCCGCACCCAGAGGAACCCCCATGCCTCCCGCCAAGACCGCACCCAAGAAGTCCTCGAAGGCACCCGCCAAGCCAAAGGCCCCTGCCCCCCGCATGTCCCTGAACGAGGCCATGGCCGCGCTGGAGAAGTGCGGCTCCGCCCAAGCCCGCAAAACCTACACCCGCCACGGCGCGGCCGAGCCCATGTTCGGCGTCAGTTTCGGCGACCTCAAGAAGCTGCTCAACAAGATAAAGGTCGACCAGGAGCTCGCCGAGGCTCTGTGGGACACCGGCAACTTCGACGCCCGCAACCTCGCGGCCAAGGTCTGCGACCCCGCGAACTTTCCGCCGAAGGTGCTCGACGCCTGGGCCGCCACGCCAATCGCCTGGCTCTGGGGCGGCTACGTCGGCCAGATCGCGGCCGAGGGCCCTCACGGCAAGGCCAAGGCCGAGAAGTGGCTCCGCGCCAAGGACGATGCCACGCGCACCGCGGGCTGGTGTACCGTCGGCGCCATGGCGATGATCGACGAGACCACCGAAGACTCGTGGTTCACCGATCGCCTCGCGGAGATTGAGAAAGGCCTGGTCTCCGCCACCACCTCCAACCGCCACCGCTACGTCATGAACAACGCCCTCATCGCGATCGGTTGCCGCAACGCCTCGCTCCGCAAAGCGGCCACCGCCGCGGCCAAGCGCCTCGGCACCATCGAGATCGACCACGGCGACACCGACTGCAAAACGCCTGATGCCATCGAACGCCTCGAAAAAACCTGGGACCGCGCCAAGGCCTCAAAGTTCGAAAGCCCCGCCGCGCAGGAGCGAGCCCGCGAGTCAATGCGGACGCGGTGCTGAGCGTCCATCTTGTGATGACCGAGCGTCGGTTCTTTTACACCCGATCGCTCGCCGTCACCGCCCGCATCACCTTCACCGCCCGCTGCCCCTTGAACTGCCCGATGTTCCCCAGGAACCCCTTCTCGTTCTCCACGCACAGCACCACCGGGCTGCTCGCCGAGCGTTCCGTCGTCAGCACATCGCCCACCGACAGGTTCATCAGGTCGCTCAGCGTGATCGTCGTCTCCGCGAGCAGCCCCGTCACCGTCAGCGCGGCCCGGTTCAGCGTCACCGCGATCTTCTGCTTGGTCTCTTCCGCACGCCCGGCCTTGGGTGTGGTGAACCACGACTGGCTCGAGAGTTCCGCCACGATCGGCTCGATCACGTTGTAGGGAATGCACAGGTTCATTGTGCCCGCGCGGTTGGCCATCTTGAGCTCGAAGCCCACGACCACCACCACCTCGTTGGGCGGCACGATCTGCACCAGCTGCGGGTTCGATTCGGTCGCGGTGATCTCGAACGTGATCGGCTTGATGCTCGCCCACGCCTCGCCCAGCGCCGTCAGCGCCCGCGAGGTCACCTTCCCGATCAGCCGCGTCTCGATGAGCGTCATCGGCCGCTGCGGAATGAACAGCTCCGTGTTCGTTCCGCCCAGCAGCCGGTCGATGATCGGATAGATGATCAGCGGCGAGATCTCCAGGCACATCTGTCCCTCGAGCGGCTTGGCCTGGATCAGGTTGAACGATGTCGGGTTCGGCAGCCCGCTGATGAACTCCGCGTACGTCATCTGCTCGCAGTTGGCGACCTTCACCTCAACGATCGTCCGCAGGAACCCCGACAGCGAAGCGCCGAAGTTTCGTGCAAACGCTTCGTGCAGCGTCTGCAGCGCACGCATCTGGTCCTTCGACACCCGCTCCGGACGCTTGAAGTCATACGACCGGACCTCCACGCTCTCCAGATCTCGCCGGTGACGGCTGAAGATCTGGATCGTGTTGTCCTCCTCCTGCACATCTCCCGCATCCACCGCGGCCAGAAGCGCATCAATCTCCGATTGGTCCAGAACGTCGGGCATAGTTCAGCACGAAACGCAGAGGGTGGCACTGGCGGCTCGCCCGCCAGTGGTGTTGCCAATGAGAAGAACCGGGACAGTTATCGGGTTTTGCCCCCCTCGGGCCCGCAAACGCCGCCCCGGGACTTCCCCCGACTGCATCCAAGCCCTCTCCCGTCTATTCCTACCATTACTCCCTTGGGCAACCCACGCCCCCCGAACAGATACAACAACACGATGAACCCTTTGGAAACCATCTTGAACATCCCCCTCAGGCGGCTCTGGACGTGCCTCGCAGCCGCGGCCGCGATCGCATTCCTCACCGGTGCGCCCGCCCCCGCCGCCCCCCAAGGCGAGGACACCCCCGTCACCGTCCGGGCCGTCCCCCAGCACCCGGCCGTTGAGCAGGGCGGCAAGCTTGTCATCGCGGTGGAAATGAACCACCAGCCGCACTTCCACACCTGGCCCGCCAAGGAAGTGAAGCTTCCCGACAACATCGACGAGTTCGCCATCCGCACCGAGGTCGGCCCGCAGATCGACGAGAAGGCCACCGACGCCGCCAAGGAGGCCGCGACCAAGGCCAAGAAGCCCGAGGCAGAAGTCGCCGCCACCCGCGTGTACGCGCTCCCCTCCTGGGCCCGCTTTGACGGCACCCAGTATCCCGCCACCAAGACCGGCAAGGTCGCCGACCCCACCGGCGCGAATCCCACCATCTCCCTCCCGCTCTACGAGGGCAAGGCCGTCTCCTACATCCGCATCGAGATCAGGCCCGACGCCCCCATCGGCGATCAGGAAATCTCCGTCCTCGTCTCGTTCCAATCCTGCAACGAGCAGATGTGCACCCCGCCTCAGGACCTCCCCATCCAGGTGAAGTTCAAGATCGTCAAGAAGGGCGCGGCCGACGCCGCCCTCACCGCCGAATCCGAGGCCGCCCTCTTCGCCGCGTTCGATGCGAAGAAGTGGGGGAGCGGCGGCGCAGCGCCCCCCGCGCCAAAGCCCGAGGCCAAGCCGGAAGCCAAGCCCACCAAGTCCTCCGCCAACTCAACGCCGCTGGTCCCTATCTCCCCTGCCCCCATCGCGGGCAAGATCACGCCCAATCCCGCCGCCGCGGCCGCCGCTCCCCCCGGGGGCGCAACGCTCTTCGGCATGGACATCGGCACGAACATCTTCGTGCTCGCCCTCGCCTCGATGCTCGGCGGCTTCATCCTGAATCTGACGCCGTGCGTCCTCCCGGTCATCCCCATCAAGGTGATGTCCCTCACCCAGCACGCCACGTCCCGGGCCCACGCCCTCGTCCTCGGCCTCTGGATGGCCGCGGGCGTCGTCGCCTTCTGGGCCGCCGTCGGCCTTCCCATGGCGATCATCAGCCGCCAGCTCGACCCCTCGCAGTACATCTTCGGGACCTGGTGGGTCTGCCTGCTCATCGGCATCGTCGTCGCCCTGCTGGGCCTGGGCATCATGGGTCTCTTCACGCTCAACCTGCCGCAGTCCGTCTACATGGTCGAGACCAAGGCCGACAGCCCCATGGGCGCGTTCCTCTTCGGCGTCCTCGCGGCCGTCCTCGGCCTCCCGTGCTTCGGCTTCATGGCCGGAGGCCTCCTCGCCGCCGCCTCGACGCTCCCGGCCGTGTCGATCATGACCATCTTCGTCTGCCTCGGCATCGGCATGGCCGCGCCCTACCTGGTCCTGTCCGTCTGGCCCCAACTCCTCAAGTTCATCCCCCGCACCGGCCCGGCGAGCGAACTCGTCAAGCAGGTGCTCGGCATCCTGATGATCGCGGCCGCGGCCTTCTTTGTGACGGCCGGAATCCAGGTGCTTCTCAAGGAGTACCCATATCTCGCCGGCTCGATGGTCTGGTGGGCCGTCGGCTTCTTCATCGCCATCGCCAGCCTCTGGCTCATCGTCCGCGCATGGCAGATCACCCCGAGCCTCGCCCGCCGGGCGGTGTTCACGATGCTGGCCATCGCCATGACCGGCGGCATCTGGGTCTTCGCCCAGGATCGGCTCCAGTCCGATCGAACCGCGTTTGAGAAGCGCGAACTGGCCATGCAGGAAGCCGCCAAGCACCACACCATCACCGCGGCCGAAACCCCGGAGGGCGTGTGGCTCGAGTACACCCCGGAGCTCTTCGCCTCCGTCCGCGCCTCCGGCCGCCCCATCTTCCTCGATTTCACCGCCTCGTGGTGCATCACCTGCAAGGCCATCAAGGCCGGGGTGCTCGACCGCGAGCCGCTCGCCACCGAGTTCAAGAAGCGCGGCATCGTGCTCATGGAAGTCGACTGCTCCGCCCGCAACAGCGCGGGGTCAAGGTTCCTCCGCGAGCTCAACCGCACCGGCGTGCCCACCTGGGCCCTCTACGTCCCCGGCTCCGACACGCCGCGCATCGTCCCGGTGGACAAGCCCACCTCCGATTCGGTGCTCGCCGCCCTCGACGCGGCCGGGCTCACCGCCGCCGTGACCACGACCTCTTCCGCCGCACCCTCCGATCCGCCCAAGCCCCCGCATTGACCCTCCCGCCCCCCCCGCGGAACCTTGACCCCGCGAACAGCCGATAGGGGGTCCGCGGGTGACATCTTGAGGGCGTAGCTCAGTGGTAGAGCGACACGTTGCCAACGTGTAGGTCGAGGGTTCAAGCCCCTTCGCCCTCTTTGCAGGAAACAGAGCCCCGGCGGCAACGCCGGGGTTCTTCGTTTTTGCCCCTCGCCCATCATCCCCTCACTCCTCACCGTTTCGGCATCCGCCGCCCGATCCAATGGGCGAATGCCCGCGATCCTCGCCGCAACCACCTCCTTCGGCCCCGCCGACTGGATCGTCCTCGCCCTCTACCTTGCCCTCCTCGTGGGCACGGGCGTCTGGTTCTCCCGCCGCGAGCAGAAGACCACCAGCGAGTACTTCCTCGCCGGGCGCAGGATGCCCATGTGGGCCGTCGCCGTCTCCATCATCGCGACGAGCCTCTCCGCGGCGACCTTCGTCGGCGCCCCCGAGCAGTCGTACAAGGGCGACCTCACGTACCTCTCCACGAACATCGGCGGTCTCATTGCCGTCGTCATCGTCGCCTACTTCTTCATTCCCGCCTTCTACCGCAATAACTGCACCACCGTCTACGAGCTCCTCGAGCGCCGCTTCGGCACGGGGAGCAAGCACGCCACCAGCGCGGCCTTCATGATCGGCCGCCTCTTTGCCTCCGGTGCCCGCATCTACATCGGGGCGATCCCGCTCTCCATGATCCTCTTCGGGGCGGACGTCGAGAAGTCGAGCAACTATGAACTCTGCATGGTCCTGAGCATCGCCGCGCTCACGGTGGTCGGCACCATCTACGCCCTCTTCGGCGGCATCTCGGGCGTGATCTGGACGGATGTGATCCAGACGGTGGTGCTGGTGGTGGCGGTGGTGGCGGCGATTGTGGTGTTGTGGTACAAGGTCGACATGCCAGCGTCCGACGTGATCGAGAAGCTCCGCATGCACGCCCCTGATGGCGATGGATTTCAAGGTGGATGGGGCAAGCTCACCGTCATCCGGACGGGTGTTTTTGCGACTGTTCCGGACTACGGACTCGATGCTTCTCGACAGTTCACTCTTCTTACCGCGGTCTTTGGATTCAGCTTGATTAACCTAGCGGCGTATGGCACTGACCATGACATGGTGCAGCGCATGCTTACATGCAGGAATGCAATCCAAGGTGGACGAAGCGTTCTGACGTCGATGGCAATCGGCATCCCGCTGGTATTCGCGTTCTTGTGCGTGGGCCTGTTCCTCTATCTCCACCACTCCCGGCAGCAGGCATTGCTTATGGCTGCAAACGGATGGAATCCCGGCATCCCCGACTCCAAGGGCGTCTTCGTCCGCTTCATCATTACCGACATGCCCCCCGGCCTCCGCGCCCTCATGCTCGCCGGCCTCTTCGCCGCTGGCGTCGGCTCCCTCACCTCCGCCATCAACGCCATGGCCGCGACGGTCATCAAGGATTTCTACACCAAGCTCGCCCCCAATCGCGGCGAGACGCACTATCTCGCCGCCAGCAAGCTCGCCGTCGTGGGCTGGGGCATCGCTCTCGCCGTCTTCGCCGTGCTCTGCATGTACTGGCAGAAGTCCTCCCCGCAGACCACGCTCATCGGCCTCGCCCTCGGCGTCATGACCTTCGCCTACGCGGGCCTGCTCGCCGTCTTCCTCACCGCCCTGTTCACCAGGCGCGGCAGCACCACCAGCGTCATTGCGGCTCTCATCACCGGCTTTGTGGTCATCGCCCTCCTCCAGGACTGGGCCTGGCCGCACTGGACGAAAGTCCTCTCCACCGACCTCGCGAACCTCAGACTCGCGTTCCCCTGGCACATGACCATCGGCACCACGATCGCCTTCGGCGTCTGCTGCCTGGGCAAGCGGCCGCACCTCCCCTCGCTCGCCGCGCCCGATGAAACGCACTGCGCCCAGTGCGGCTACGCGATGACCGGCCTCGCCCCCGGCGCGGCCTGCCCGGAATGCGGCCAGAAACACGCTGGGTAACCGGCAAGCTCCAAAACACTCGACGGATTGGCTGCCGCCGTTGGTCTCTGGCCGCGGAGCGGCCAACACACGCTTAGCCCGGACCGTAAGGTCCGGGAATTCGGTTTCGGAACCCGCGAGCCCGCGAAGCGGGCGGCACAGATCGTCGCCCTACAACCCGCGTGCTCAATCCAAGAACCGCTCCTCGAACGAAATCCCGTGTTTGGTGTACAGCGCCACCAGTTCCTCCCGCCATGTCATCCGGCGATGATGTTCCTCCTAGTTTGTGATGTATACACGAACTGCTTCTTTTGCGGACATGCTCACAGAGAAGGCGGAGTATCCATCCTGCCAGCGAAACGCATCGCGCCCCTTGAATGTCTCATGCACCCATCGTGACGAGTTCGCCTTTACCTTCGCGGCCACTTCCGCCTCCGCAACGGTCGGGTGCCTGTACGTCAGAATGTGTACATGGTCTTCGACGCCGTTGATGAGCACCGGTGGGCACTTGAGCTTCTTCAAGATCCCAGCCATGTACGCGTACAGCTTCGGACGCAGTTCAGTGCTGATGTCCGGGGTCCGGTGTTTCGTGGACCAGACAAAGTGTGTGATCAGGCACGTGTACGAGTCGCTCATGTTCGCGAGCGTACCACATTCAGTTGTGCCGCCCGCTCCGCGGGCTCGCCCGCACTCGTCCCGCAGCCCCGGCCCTCACGGGCCGGGCTAAGCATGTGAAGCCGGCTCCGCCGGCAAAAGCGTTCCGGTACACTCCTCCCGCGTGCCCCGCCCCCTCTACAAAAACCTCACCCTCCAGGTCCTCACCGCCGTCGCCATCGGCGTCGGGATCGGCATCGTGAAGCCCGACTGGGGCGTCGCGCTCAAGCCCCTCGGCGACGGCTTCATCAAGCTCGTCCGCTGCATCGTCGCCCCCGTCATCTTCCTCACCATCGTCGGCGGCATCGCGGGGATGGGCGATCTCAAGCGCGTCGGGCGCATCGGCGTCAAGGCCCTGATCTACTTCGAGGTCGTCACCACCATCGCCCTCGCCATCGGCCTCGTGGTCGCCAACGTGCTCCGCCCCGGCGCGGGGATCAGCACCGCCGTCAGCGCCGAGGGCGCGGCCGTCGCCAAGGAGTACGCCACCAAGGCCCACTCCATCACCGATCACCTCCTCGCCATCATCCCCGACAGCCTGCTCTCCCCGTTCGTCTCCGGCGAGTTGCTTCAGGTCCTGTTTGTCTCCATCCTCGTCGGCGCGGCCGTCGCCACGCTCCCGGCGCACCGCTCGTGGGTCGTCACCCACGTCGAGCGTCTCACCGAGGTCATGTTCCGCATCGTCTCGATCTTCATGCGGGTCGCCCCGCTGGGGGCCATGGGCGCGATGGGATTCACCGTCGGCAAGTACGGCGTCGAGGCGCTCAAGCCCCTCCTCGCGCTGATGGGCTGCGTGTACCTCACCATGCTCCTGTTCATCGTGCTCGTGCTCGGCGCGATCCTCCGCGCCTGCGGCGTGTCGCTCTGGCAGTACCTCGGCTCCATCAAGCACGAGATCCTGCTCGTGCTCGGCACGAGTTCCTCCGAGTCCGCCCTGCCGCGCATGATCCGCAAGATGGGCGAGGCCGGGTGCGGCAAAGACACCGCGGGCCTGGTCATCCCCGCGGGCTACTCCTTCAACCTCGACGGCACGAGCATCTACCTCTCCATGGCCGTCCTCTTCATCGCGCAGGCCTACGGCATCCCCATGTCCATCGGCCAGCAGATCACGGTGCTCGCCATCCTCATGATCACCAGCAAGGGGGCCGCGGCCGTCACCGGCGGCGGCTTCATCACCCTCGCCGCCACGCTCACCGCCACCCACGCCCTCCCCATCGAGGGCCTGGCGCTGCTTCTCGGTGTCGACCGCTTCATGAGCGAGGCGCGGGCCATCACGAACCTGATCGGCAACGGCGTCGCCGCCATCGCCGTCAGCCGCATGGAAGGCGAGTTCGACCCGGCCCGCTTCCGCGAGGCTGCTCGCGCCGGCGAATCCGCCGCCGCCGCGGGCTGACTCGTACCATTCCGACCCATCTCGGAGGTTTCCATGCGCCTGTCCCGCTCCGCCCTCGTCCCCTTCGCGTTCCTCTTCATCCTCTTCGCGGTGCTGCCTCTCGCCCGCGCCCAGGATGTCAAGTACGACAAGTACGCCCTCGACAACGGCCTCACGGTGATCCTCCACGAGGACCACACGCTCCCCATCGTGAGCGTGAACCTGTGGTACCGCGTGGGCGCGAAGGAGGAGCCCCGCGGCCGCTCGGGCTTCGCCCACCTCTTCGAGCACCTGATGTTCATGGGCACCGAGCGCGTCAAGGGCAACGACTTTGACATCATCATGGAGAGCGGCGGCGGGGCCAACAACGCCTCCACCTCCCTCGACCGCACCAACTACTTCTCCAACGGCCCGGCGAGCCTCCTGCCCACGCTGCTCTGGCTCGACGCGGATCGCATGGAGGACCTCGGCCGCGCCATGACCAGCGAGAAGCTCCGCAAGCAGCAGGACGTCGTCCGCAACGAGATCCGCCAGCAGGTGGAGAACTCCCCCTACGGCCGCGCCGATGAGTATGTCACCCGCTTCATGTACCCCGTCGGCCACCCGTACTACGAGAACGTCTATGGCCTGCACGAGGACCTCGAGGCCGCCAATGTCAACAACGTCAAGGACTTCTTCGCGAACTTCTACCTGCCCAACAACTGCTCGCTCGTCGTCGCGGGCGACTTCAACCCCGCCGAGATCAAGCCGCTGATCGCCACCCTCTTCGGCACCATCGCCAAGGGCGCGCCCGTCGTCCGCCGCGAGGCCAAGGACTGGCCCACGCCGGTGCTCGGCAAGGTCATCCGCCGCACGATCCTGGACAAGGTCGAGAAGCCGCGTCTCTCCTTCACCTATCACTCGCCCGCCTGGTACCAGCCCGGCGACGCCGAGATGGACCTCCTCGGCGCGGTGCTCACGCAGGGCAAGTCCAGCCGCCTGTACACCCGCCTGGTGCTCAACGACAAGACCTGCACCGACGTCGCCGCCTCGCAGAACTCCGCGACGCTCGGCAGCCTCTTCCAGATCGACGTCTACGCCCGTCCCGATGCCGACCTGAACGCCATCGAGAAGGCCGTCGACGAGGAGGTCGCCCGCCTGATCAAGGACGGCCCCTCCGCCGATGAGCTCGACCAGCGCAAGGCCACCATCGAGCTCGGCATGCTCTCCCGCCTGGACAACCTGCAGGCCAAGGCCGACCGCCTCAACGAGTACGAGTACTTCTTCGGCGAGCCCAACTCCTTCAAGCGCGATCTCGACCGCTATCGCAACGCGACGCCCGCGACCGTGCAGGAGTGGGCGAAAAAGACCCTCACGCCCGACTCCCGCCTGCTCACGCGCGTGCTCCCCGAACAGCCCGAGCGCCCCGAATCCGCCGCCGCCCGCGACAAGCGGCCCATCGACTTCGCGCAGGGCAACTTCGCCCCGCAGTCCCCCGAGACCTTCACCCTCTCCAGCGGCGTCAACGTCATGCTCTGGAAGCGTTCCGAGCTTCCGCTCGTCTCCATGCAGGCCGTCGTCCATCCCGGCGGGGCGCTCATCGACAACTCCGCCGCCGGCCTCGCCTACCTCACCGGCGAGATGCTCGGCGAGGGCGCGGGCAACCGCAACGCCGTCCAGTTCGCCGACGCCGTGCAGTCCATCGGCGGCACCTTCAACGCCGGGGCATCCCAGGAAGCGTTCTCCGCCGGCATGACCGTCTTGCAGCGCAACTTCGAGAAGGGTGTCGGCCTCCTCGCCGACGCCGTCCGTCGCCCCCGCTTCACCCCGGAGGACTTCGAGCGCGTCCAGCGCCTGCACGTCGCCGACCTTGAGCAGGAACTCGAGAATCCGCAGACCGTCGCCACCAACGTCGGCCAGCGCATCCTCCTCGGCGACAAGCATCCCTACGCCCTTCCCGTCGGCGGCACCATCGCCTCCGCCAAGGCCGTGAAGCTCGACGATGTCAAGCAACTCCACGCCGCGCTCTTCGCCCCCGCGCTCACCACCATCCTCGTGTGCGGCGACGTCACCAAGGAGCAGGCCACGGCCGCGCTCGAGAAGGGCTTCGGCGATTGGAAGCCCGCCGGCGCGAAGCGGCCTGCCCCGCCCGCCGTCGAGTCCTCCGGGGCCGACGCCCTGATCCCCACCGCCGAAACCCTTCGCGTGGTCCTCGTCGACCGCCCCGACGCCGTGCAGACCGTCATCCGCTTCATCACTCCCGGCCCGAAGGCGGCCGACCCCGCCCGCGTCCGCTCCAACGTCCTCAACACCATCCTCGGCGGCTCGTTCACCTCCCGCCTCAACCAGAACCTCCGCGAGCAGCATGGCTACACCTACGGCGCGGGCTCGCGATTCGTCATGAACCCGATGGTCGGTACCTTCGTCGCCCGCGCGGCCGTGAAGGCCGACACCACCGGCGAATCCCTCAAGGAGTTCTTCAAGGAGTTCGACCGCATCCGCACCAAGGGTGGCGACATCACTCCCGAGGAAGCGGGCAAGGCCGCTCAGACCATCCGCACCGAGACCATCCAGGGCCTCGCGGGCATCCACGGTCCCATCGGTGAGATGGCCGGTCTCCTCGTCGCTGGACTCCCCTTCGAAACCGTCGCCACAGACCTCGCCGCCGCCATGAAGGTCACCGCCCCCGAGCTCAACGCGGCCGGAAACGCCTCAATCCCGCTCGAGAAGGGCGTCCTCGTCCTCGTCGGCGACAAGAAGCTCATCCTCGATCAGATCAAGGACCTCAAGCTCCCACCGCCCATCGAGTACACGCCCGAAGGAGACAAGGCGGGCGCATCCGCAACCCGCTCCACAAAGGCCGAGTGAACCCGGTCTTTCAAGTCTGCGGCCTGTGCCCTGTCCCCTGCGCCCTGCTACGCCTTCACCCCGATGTTCTTCCCCGCCTCGCGCACCGTCAGCGGCGCGAACTTCTTCCCGTGCGACTTCAGGAACTTCTTGACGACCTCGGGGTTCGTCCACGCATACTGCCGCAAACTCCACCCGATCGCCTTGCGGATGAAGAAGTCCGGCTCCTCCGCCCGCTTCAGGCAGAAGTCGAACAGCATCGCCTCGTCGGTCTGATCCTTGTGCTTGAGCTGCGCGATGATCGCCGACCGCCGAACCCACAGGTTCTCATCGTCGATCCACTTGCGCATCACCGGCGCGGCCGCGTTCCGGCTCGTCAGCAGCACGTGCCCCACCATCGACCCGCCCACCCAGTCCACAATGTCCCACCACGCGCCCTCCACGATCATCCGCTTGAACAGCGGCAGGTGCGCCGGCGTCAGGTGCTCGTCAAAGGCCTCGGCGAACGTGCACGACGCATAGAGCAGCTCGCGCGGCCCAACCAGCTCCGGCGGCGACATCTTCGAGTCCTTGCGCGGCGCGGGGGCCTTGCCCGAGGGATACTCGATCCGCGCGGGCCACGGCGGCAAGTGCTCGTCGGCCATGCCCCCGTGTGCCCCCGCGTCCCACAGCGACAGCACCCCCGCCCGCCACGCCGAGCCGTCGGCCGGGGCATATCGCTCCAGCATCTCTTTGAAGATCGGCTCCCGCTCGGGCTTGGGCACGCCGTAGAACGGCTGCGTCGTCTTCATGTACGCGGCCATCTCGCGCGCGTTCTTGGCGTTGGCCTTGGCGGCCAGCTCGCTATGCGCGAACTCGACGATGGTGAGCGTGCCTGATGCGGACGACATGGCCGGGAGCATAATCCCCCCGGCGGGGGAGCGTCGGACGGGCCCCCGCTGGCCAGTTCCGTACCAAGCCCGAACACGCTCTCTGCAGGGCAATCAACTCACAGGTCGATCGTTCGGCTTCAACGGACGACGCGATCCACATCGCGGCCATGTCCAAAGGAGATTCCATGCGACTTTCGAGGATGACAACGGCGGCGGCGGCGGTGGCAATTCTTGCGTGCGGTGTGACCTTCTGGACGGCCAGCGCCCAGCCCGCGGGCGGCGACGGCAAGCCCGGCGGTCCGCCCCCGGCCGGTGAAGGCCGCGGCCGGCCCAATCGCGGCGGTGGTGATGGTCCCGGTGCCGGCGAGCGCGGTCCGCGCAGCGAGTGGGCGGAGAAGCTCAAGGACGAACTCAAGGACCATCCCCGCATGGCCCGCTCACTCGTCGCCCTCCACGAGGCCAAGGACTACATGGAGAAGGCCCCCAACGACTTCGGGGGCCACAAGGCCTCCGCTATCAAGGCCATCGACGACGCGATCAAGGAGATCACCGAGGCCATGAAGTTCGACGCCAAGCGCGGCGACAAGAAGGACGACAAGGGCGGCAAGCCTGGTGACAAGCCCGGCGACGGCAAGCCCGCCACGCCCCCCGGCAAGCCGTAACTCGGATTCGTTAGCAACGCGCACACACCAGGCCGGTCGCCCGCGAGCAATCCTCGTGGCGACCGGCCTGTGTCTTTCCATCTCCCTGCCCGCCCAAGGTGGCCCGCCACTCCGTGGCGGATTCCCGATTGCGTCCCACCGCCCCCAACATCGCGATACCCTCCATTCCGCGCCGCCTTTCCGGCGCACATTGGAGCCCCTCATGACCCGTCGCCTCGCCGTTTTCTGTGGCTACGCACT
>JBGAOP010000021.1:0-74154 GCA_044221735.1 Phycisphaerales bacterium
CCTCCCCTGTCTTCTCCGCGAAACTCCGCGCGACCCCGGCGAACCTCTGCGTGCAGTCTTGATTGTCACATGCCCGACCCACTCGACCAGTACCCGAATGAACTCAAGGCCGCGCTGACGATCCGTCTCGTCGAGCAGCGCCTCCTCAAGCTCTTCTCCGAGGGCAAGCTCTTCGGCACCGTCCACACCTGCATCGGCCAGGAGTTCGTCGGCGTTTCCGTCTCCCGCTGCCTGAACGACGCCGACACGATCTTCTCCAACCACCGCGGCCACGGCCACTTCCTCTCCTACCGCCGCAACATCCTCGGCATGCTCGGCGAGGTCATGGGCAAGTCCGTGGGTGTCTGCGCCGGGCGCGGCGGGTCGCAGCACCTCCAGCAGGACGGCTTCTACTCCAACGGCATCCAGGGCGGCATCGCCCCCGTTACCGCCGGCATGGCGATGGCCCACAAGCTCCAGAAGACCAGCGGCGTCGCCGTGGTCTACATCGGCGACGGCACCCTCGGTCAGGGCGCGCTCTACGAGACCCTGAACATCGCCAGCAAGTGGGAACTCCCCGTTCTCTTCGTCAACGAGAACAACCTCTTCGCCCAATCCACCAGCCAGACCCAGACCCTCGCCGGCGACATCAACGCCCGCGCCGAGGCGTTCGGCATCAAGACCTACCACTCCAACACGTGGGACTGGCCGCAGCTCTTCCAGAACATGCAGACCTGTATCGACGAGATCCGCCGCACCGGCAAACCCGCGTGGCACCGCGTCGATACGTTCCGCCTCATGGCCCATTCCAAGGGCGACGACAACCGCCCGGAGGAATACGTCGCCCCCTTCCGCGACAAGGACCCGATCAACAAGCTCCTGCGCGAGCACGGCGAATCGCCGCGCTGGAAGGCCCTCATCGCCGAGATCGAGGCCGAGATCGAGGACGCCGTGAAGACCGCCGACGCCGCGCCGTGGGGCGACGTCGAAGATGCCATCAATCGCAACGTCCACCGCGAGCGCGGCTACCGCTGGGCCCGGCGCGCCTTCGACAAGGAAAAGACCGTCGCCGCCGTCCGCAAGGGCCTCGAGGCCGGTCTGGCCGACCATCCAAACCTCATCATCATCGGCGAGGACATCGAGTCCCCCTACGGCGGAGCGTTCAAGGCCACGCAGGGCCTCTCCGCCAAATGGCCCGAGAGAGTCCGCAACACCCCGATCTCCGAGCACGCCATCTCCGGCATCGGCAACGGCCTCGCCATGCGCGGCCAGATTCCCGTCGTCGAGATCATGTTCGGCGACTTCATGACCCTCTGCATGGACCAGTGGGCCAATCACGCCGCCAAGTTCCGGTTCATGTTCAACGACAAGGTCCGCGTCCCCGTCATCATCCGCACGCCCATGGGCGGCAAGCGCGGATACGCGGCCACGCACTCCCAATCGATCGAGAAGCACTTCGTCGGCCTCCCCGACACCCAGGTGCTCTGTCTCCACCATCGCTACTCCCCCGCGATGCTCTACAAGGATCTCTTCCGCACCGTGGACAAGCCCACGCTCGTCGTCGAGAACAAGACGCTCTACGGCCAGAACATCTCCGCCGAGGCCCCGCCCGGCCCACCGCACGCCTGAAGCCCGAAGTCGGAACCGGCCAGGCGGATGTCACCATTGTCTCCCTTGGCGGTTCATCCCTCGACGTCGAAGAGGCTGCCATGCGCCTCTTCCAGGAAGAGGAGATCATTGCCGACGTCTTCTTCCCCACGCGCCTGTACCCGTTCGATGTCGGCGTCCTCGAACAGAGCCTCACCGAAACCCGCCGCCTCCTCGTTGTCGAAGAAGGCCAGGGCTTCTGCGGCCTCGGCGCCGAGATCATCGCCCAGGCCGCCGAGCGCTTCGGCTCCCTCGGCCTCGCCTGCAAGCGCCTGAGCGCCACGCCCAACCCGATCCCCGCCGCTCGCCCGCTCGAGCAACAGTGTCTCCCCGGTCCGAACCACGTCGTCGCCAAAGCCATGGAGGTGGTGCGTGAGTTCGTCCACTGACATGAGCGCCACCGCCGCCATCCTCGCCGAGATCCGCGTCCCGCGAGAGACCGTGAACGACGATGTCGTGACCGTGCAGGAGTGGCACGCCCAGCACGGCGCGGCCATCAAGTCCAAGCAACTCGTCGTCAGCATCGAGACTTCCAAGGCCGTCCTCGAAGTCGAGTCCGAGGCCGAAGGCTTCCTCGAAATACTCCACGCCAAGGGCGCGGAAGTCCCCATCGGCGAGCTCATCGGCCGCGTCCTCGCGACTGCTCCGACCAGTCAGAGCCCCGGCGGTAACGCCGGGGCCGCAAGGGCCGCCCCACAACAGCCCACGCCCGCCCCCGTCAACGGCCACACCACCCCCGCGCGTTCCTCCAACCGCCTCCGCGACCGCCAGTCCACGCAGCCCAGTGAGCCGCCCCCAGTCATCTACGAGCCCTCCGCGCAAGCGGAGGCCGTTTCGCCTTCTGCTTCTACTTCCCACACCCTCCCCGAGCGCACCAGCACCACCCAGACGATCTCGAAGAAGGCCCAGCGCCTCATCGACGAGCACGCCATCAACCCCGCGCAGGCCTTCCCCTCCCTCGGCCTCGTCCGCGAGGTCGACGTCATCCGCTATCTCGAATCCCGGGCCGCGGCCCGGATGAAAGATGCCCCGCTCCCGCCGAGCCCCGCGGACATCCCCGCCGCTCCGCCCGAGCCCCGTGTCGCCGCCACCACCGTCAACAGCGCGTACATGCCCACCAAGTCCAAGGGCCTCTTCGGCGACGCCGCCGCCAGCGCCAAGGACCGCGGCGATCGCTCCGTCGTCTGGCTCGCCTGGAACTACCTCTGGCGCAACTGGTTCCTCGGCCACGCCGTTCGCGTCGCGCCCCGCGGCGTCATCCTCACCCTCCACAAGTGGCGCGGCGTAAAGATGGGCCAGGACGTCTTCATCGACCCCACCTCCATCATCGAGACCGCCTTCCCCGAGAACATCACCATCGGCAACGACGTCCGCATCACCGCGGGCTGCGTCATCATGTCGCACATCAAGGCCCCACACTACCTCCGCGAAACCGGCCTTGTCCCCGTCGTGCTCAAGCCCGTTGTGCTCGAAGACCACTGCTTCATCGGCGTCAACTCCGTCATCATGCCCGGCGTGACCATCGGCAAGGCCAGCGTCGTCACCAGCGGCTCCGTCGTCGTCACCAACGTCCCCCCATACACCATGGTCCAAGGCAACCCGGCCAAGGTCATCAAGCACTTCCCGCGTCCCGACTAAAAGCAGCACGCAGAGGTACACGGAGGAAACACAGAGGTTCGCAGAGAAAGGCAACGAATGGGAAGTAAGACTGATACCCGCTCCCTTGCTTCTTCTCAATCCCCCCTCTTCCCCTCCGCAAACCCCAGCGTGACCTCAGCGAACCTCTGCGTGCGCCTCTCGCATTCCTCATGATCCCGACACCTTCCCAACCCCTCAACGCTTTCTGCGTAGACCTCGAAGAGTGGTGGCACATCTGCGCCGCGGACACGCCCTACAACGACCCCGCCACCTGGGACTCCGCCCCGCCCTTCGTCGTGAAGGACACCGAGATCCTCATGCGCCTCCTCGATGAGACCGGCGCACGTGGCACCTTCCTCACCGTCGGCTGGGTCGCCGAGAAGTATCCGTCCCTCATCAAGCGCCTCGCCGACGCCGGCCACGAGATCGGCTGCCACACCTACTACCACCGCGTCGTCTACGAGCAGACCGCCGACGAGTTCGACGCCGACATCGGCCAGTGCCTCAAGGTCCTGCGCGAAATCTCCGGCCAGCCCGTCAACACCTTCCGCGCCCCCGGCTTCTCCATGAAGCGAGAGGCGTTCGCGTACGCCTACCCGATCCTTCGCAAGCACGGGATCGACATCGATGTGAGCATCGTCCCCGCCGCGCGTGACCACGGCGGCGTCGAGGGCTTCACCCGCGACCCCTTCCTCCTCAACATCCCGCAATCGAAGTGGGGGGCCGCCAATCAGATGAAGTGCTGGCCCGTGAGCGTGATGGACATCCTCGGCCTCACCACGCCCTTCTCCGGCGGCGGCTACCTCCGCCTCTTCCCCATGTCGATCGTCAAGGCCGGCTACCGTCAGAACCACGCCGCGGGCCGCCCCGGCATGTCCTACATCCACCCGCGCGAGATCGATGTGACGCAGCCGCGCCTCAAGCTCCCCTGGAAGAAGTACTTCAAGTACTACGTCGGCATCAAGGGCTGCGAGGAGAAACTCCGCCAGACCCTCAACAGCTTCACCTTCACCACCATTTCCGAAACCCTCAAGCACGTCAAGAAATGGCCTGAGTACCAGCTCACCATCCGCGGCGAGCGAGACGGCGACATTGTTCCGCTCGCCCGATCCACAACGCAGTCCGCGCAAGCCAGCCGCGCCGCCTGAGGCGCTCTTCGTATTCAGCCGGCGGAGCCGGCGATCGCCCCTAGCCCGGGGCGTAAGCCCCGGAAAAGCCGACACCCAATACCACAGCCCGCGGAGCGGGCGACACCCTCGCCCGTCCCCAATCGCTCCTCAACACGCAACCTCCATGTCCCGCCCCACCCTCCTCATCCTCTCCCAGGTCTACGTCCCGGACCCCGCCTCCGTCGGCCAGCACATGGCCGACGCCGCGGCCGAGATGGCCCGCCGCGGCTGGCGCGTCAAAGTCCTCACCTCCGCCAACGGCTATAACGACCCATCGATCAAGTACAAACCCTTCGAGATCATCGACGGCGTCGAGGTCAAGCGCCTGCCGTTCTCGTCCTTCGGCAAGAAGTCCCTCCCCATCCGCGCTCTCGCCGCGTTCCTCTTCATGGCGCAGACGATCCTCCACGGCGTCTTCACGCGCGGCATCTCCGGACCCGCCGGCAAGTCCGGCGCGATCCTTGTGTCGACCTCTCCGCCGATGTGCATCATCGCGGCCATCATCATCCGCCTCGCTCGCTTCGGCCGCGCCCCGATCAAGTTCTGGGTTATGGACATCAACCCGGACCAGCTCATCTCCCTGGGCAAGATCGGTCCCAACTCGCTCCCCGCCAAGGCCATGAACTTCTTCAACCGCTGGATCCTCGGCGCCTCCAGCGACGTCATCGTTCTCGACAAGTTCATGGCCAAGACCATGAACGACAAGAAGAACGTGCAGGAGAAGATGGCCATCCTCCCCCCATGGCCGCACGAAGACTCGATCGAGCCCATTCCCCACGAGAGCAACACCTTCCGCACGCAGCACAACCTTCAGGGCAAGCGCGTGCTCATGTACTCCGGCAACCACGGCATCGCCCTCCCCCTCGAAACCTTTCTTAAGGCTGCCATCCGCTTCAAGGACGACCCCCGCGTCGCCTTCCTCTTCATCGGCGACGGCGTCCGCAAGAAGGAAGTCGAAGCCGCAATCCGCGAGCACTCGCTCACCAACATGGTCTCGCTTCCCTATCAGCCCCTCAGCACGCTCCGCTTCTCCCTCTCCGCCGCCGACGCCCACCTCGTCTCCGTCGGCAACGAGTCCGTCGGCACCATTCATCCGTGCAAGATCTACGGCGCGATGGCCGTCGCCCGCCCCATCGTCCTTCTCGCCCCCAATCCCTGCCATGTCTCCGATCTCGTCTCCGGCGAGCGCGGCCAGGAAGACCTGCCATCCCAGCAGCCCATCGGTTGGCACATCCCCCACGGTGACGTCGGACGCGCCGAGCAGGTCATCCGCGAGATCATCGAGGCCCCGGCCGAGAGACTCGCCTCCATGGGCAATCGTGCCCGCCACGTCATCGAAACCCAGCTCTCCAAGCCCGTTCTCTGCGGAGCCTTCTGCGACGTCCTCGAGCGCGGCCTGATCCAGGCCACGGCGAACGCCACAAAGACCCATTCGCAGCCAGCGAGCTCCAAGGCCGCGTGACCCGCTCTCCCCTTCTTCCCCCCGCCCTTCTCCGCAAGCCTCCGCGAACCTCTGCGTGCGCTCTTCTCCCCTTGCCGATAGTGCGGATGAACACATGCACCCGGCGACGCCCATTCAATCCTCCCCGCACTCGCTGGCCAACCGCATGGCCCGCGTGCTCTGGTCCTTTGTCTACACGATCTTCGTTCGCCCCTCACCCCGCTTCGCCCACCGCTACCGCAACTGGGTCTATCGCGTCATGGGCGCTCGCCTCCACCCAACGGCCCGAATCTACCCAAGCGCCAAGGTCTGGGCCCCCTGGAACATCACCATGGCCGAGCACTCCTGCATCGGCGATCTCACCGACATCTACTCCGTCGCCCCCATCACCATCGGCCCCCGCTCCACCGTCAGCCACTATTCCTTCCTGTGCGCCGCCAGCCACGACTTTGAAGACCCTTCGCAACCCCTGACCACGGCCCCGATCACGCTCGGCGCCAACGTCTGGCTCGCCGCGGATGTCTTCGTCGCCCCGGGCGTCACCATCCCCGACGGCGTCGTGGTCGGCGCACGCTCGAGCGTGTTCGCTGGGGGGGGCGATCTCCCCGCCTGGCACCTCTGCGCCGGCAACCCCGCCAAGCCCATCCGCCCGCGCGAACTGAAACAATCCTGAAAAAGGGTGGCACTGCTTTGCTCTGTGTGGCACGGGCAGCTTGCTGCCCGTGGTGTGCGAAGCACACATTCAGTCTCGCGAGGTCCTCACGCCATCACAATGTGCGACCGATCCCCCCGCCATCCGCTCATCGCGTTCCGTGTGTCCACAATCAGTCGCGCACTCTTTCCGATCAACTCCCAGTCATACGCGGCGTGCGCCGTCGAGATCACCACCGCGTCATACCCCGCAAGCATGGCCGCGCTCAGCGCGACCGATTCCATCCTCAGGTCATAGCGCCGCATCTGGTGCGTCTTCGGCACATGCGGATCGTTGTAATCCACCAGTGCGCCCAGATCGCGCAGATCCTCGATGATCTCAAAGCTCGGGCTCTCCCGCACATCATCAATATCCGGCTTGTACGCCAGCCCAAGCACCAGGACCCGCGAACCTCTCGCCTCGCGCCCGCGCACCCTCAGCGCCTCCACCAGCCGCGCCACCACATGCCCCGGCATCGCGTGGTTGATCTCCCCCGCGAGCTCGATGAACCGCGTCGGCATCCCGATCTGCCGTGCCTTCCACGCCAGATAGAACGGATCGATCGGGATGCAGTGCCCGCCGAGCCCCGGACCCGGATAGAACGCCTGGAACCCGAACGGCTTGGTCTTCGCCGCCTCGATCACCTCCCACACGTCGATGCCCATCTTCTCGAAGAGCACCTTCAGCTCGTTCACCAGCGCGATATTCACCGCCCGGTACGTGTTCTCGAGGATCTTCGCCGCCTCCGCCACCTCGGCGTTCGACACCGGCACGACGGTCGCAAAGGCCCGCCGATACAGCGCGGCCGCCCTCTCCCCGCTCGCCGCGTCCACGCCGCCCACCACCTTCGGAATGCTCGCCGTCGTCACGCCCACGCGCCCCGGGTCCTCGCGCTCCGGGCTGAAGGCGAGGAAAAACCCATCGGGCGCGCCGCACCGAAGGCCCGTGGCCTCGAGGATCGGCAGCACCACCTCCCGCGTCGTTCCGGGATACGTCGTTGACTCAAGCACCACCAGTTGTCCCGCCCGCAGCGTCTTCGCGATGTCTCGCGCGGTGCGCTCCACGTACGACAGATCCGGGTCGGTGCCCTTCCCAAGGGGCGTCGGCACGCAAATCAGCACCGCGTCCGCTTCACCCAGCCGTGCAAAGTCCGCCGTCGCGGCAAACCGCCCCGTCGCGGCCAGATCGCTCGCAAATGTTGCCCCCAGATGCCGCAGGTAGTTCTCGCCGCGCGAAAGCGCGTCGATCTTCGCCCGGTCGATGTCAAACCCCAGCACCCGAACCCCGGCATCCACGAACGCCCGCGCCAGCGGCAGCCCCACGTACCCAAGCCCGATGACGCCCACAACCACGGAGCGGTCGGCGGATTCCGGGGCGGGCAAGTTCATGGGCATGACGCGGAAAGCTCTCTGGCGGCGGGCCGCCGCGGGTCAGGCGCGGCTCTGAGATTTCACCTGATCGACCATCTCGGCCACGATCTGGTCGAGCGTGTACTTCTGCCGCCAGCCGGGGAAGTGGGCGTGGAGCTTCCGAAGATCGCTGTAATAGCAGATGTGGTCGCCGATGCGGTTCTTGTCGCTGTACGTCAGCTTGGGGCGCTTGCCGCCGGAGGCCTTGGCGATCATCTCGACGCACTCATAAAGGCTCGCGGAGTTGCCCTTGCCGCCGCCGAGGTTGTACACCTCGCCCGGCCGCGGCTTCTGGATGAAGTGCCAGAAGCAGTTCGCCACGTCGGCGCAGTGGATCTGGTCGCGCACCTGCTTGCCCTTGTAACCGAAGATCGTGTACGGCCCCTCGCGGAGCGCCACCATCACCAGGTAGTTCAGGAACCCGTGTAGTTCCACGCCCGAGTGCTGCGGGCCCGTCAGGCAACCGCCCCGAAACACGCCCGTCTTCATCCCAAAGTACCGCCCGTACTCCTGCGCCAGCACGTCCCCCGCGACCTTGCTGGCCCCGAAGAGCGAGTGAAGATTCTGGTCGATGCTGAAGGTCTCGGGAATGCCGTTCGCAAAGGCCGCGTCGTCGTACTCCCACCGCGTCTCAAGCTCCTTGAGCTTGATGTGGTTGGGCCCGTCCCCGTACACCTTGTTGGTGCTGACTTGGATGAACACGGCGTCCGGGCAGTTCTGCCGCGTCGACTCGAGCATGTTGAGCGTGCCCACCGCGTTGACGTCGAAGTCGTCGAACGGTCGGCTCGCGGCCAGATCATGGCTCGGCTGCGCGGCGCAGTGGATGATGGCGTCGAACTTCTTGCCCTTGAGCAGCGCGCCCACGGCCGCCCGGTCGCGGATGTCCAGCGTGTGGTGCGTGAACCGCCGGCACTGCCTTTGCAGCCTCTCGCGATTCCAGTTCGTGTCCCCCTTGGGGCCGAAGAAGTCCGCCCGCATGTTGTTGTCCACGCCCGTGAGATCGAACCCCAGCTTGTCGAAAAAACTCACGCATTCAGAACCGATGAGGCCGCTGGAACCGGTGACGAGAATTTGCATGAACGCACGCTCCGGGTGCTTGGATTGTGGGGCGGGAAGTGAGAGGCGGAAAGCTGTTGCGAGATCGCTGGAGATACCATCGGACAGTTCGAGGCATCGCTTCGCAGCGAGCCCGAACCCCCCGAAAACGAACCCAAACACGGGCCGAAACTGTAGGCGTCGCCTCCAGCATCTCCCCCCGGCCGACCGCCCTTCAACCACCGGGTACTTCCCTCAATTCACGCCGGCGGAATGTCGATCTATCATCTCCAGCGCTCGGCCCAAGTTCGGATTCCGGTCGCCATACCCGGTCGCTGCGGAGGGCTCGTCGGTGCGCATCATGATCTTCGAGCCCGCCTACCAGGGCCACTACTTCGTCTACCTGAGCCACATGCTCCCTGCGCTCATCGAGCTCGTCGGACCGGGCAACATTGTCTTGCAGACCTCCGATCCCGCTCCCAAGAGCGTCGAGTTCGCGAACCTCATCCAGCCCTTCACCGATCGGATCGACGTCCGCACCGGCATCGCCAACCAGTGGGAGGCGCCCGGTGCCGCGGGCACCTTGCGTCGCGCCGATCAACTCGCCCAGTCCGCTCGCGATACCCGCGCCGAT
The DNA here is from genome assembly GCA_044221735.1 of Phycisphaerales bacterium. GTDB lineage: Bacteria > Planctomycetota > Phycisphaerae > Phycisphaerales > UBA1924 > UBA4658. The sequence continues at coordinate 9,644 of JBGAOP010000021.1, forward strand.
CACGTCATCGTCCCCTGCGCCGACGGCCTCGGGCAGGCCCTCGCCCTTCCCCGCGGCCGCTTTCGACGCTTTCCAAGCGGCGTCACCTCCGAGGGCCTGTTCTTCCAGGGCAAGTTCCTCTACCCGCCCACGGGCCTCGCTGACAGCCTTCGCCAGCGAGTCAAGTGGGCCCTCGCCCGCCGCGCCCCGTTCACGTTTCTCCATCACCTCGACCCGTTCGTCTACGAATGGGAAAAGGCCCGCGCGCCCGACGCGGCCGCATTCGAGGCCCGCTGGTCCCTCATGCCCGATCCCATCGAACCCCCGCGAGGCCTGAGCCGACAGGAAGCCCGCCGCGCCCTCGGCATTCCCGAGGACGGCCGCCTGCTCGGCTGCGCCGGCGTGATCGACTTCCGAAAGGGATGCGACCTGATGGTGCGAGCGTTCGGCCGCGCAAAGCTCGCCCCGACGGATCGCATGGTGATCGCCGGCCCCCACAAGCCCGAGATGCGCGAACTTCTTGCCGGCGAGTTCCGCCCGCTCATCGAGTCCGGCCGGCTTATCAGCATCGACCGCGTCCTCCGCCCGGACGAACTCGCCGATTCTCTCTCGGCGATGGACCTGATCTGCACCCCGTACCCCAACCACATCGGATCGGCCAGCATCGTCATCCGTGCCGCGGCCACCCCGCGACCGGTGCTCGGATCCGACTTCGCGTGGCTGCGCCGCACCATTCCCCTGTTCGACCTTGGCTGGACCTGCAACGTGCGCGACGTCGACGCCTTCGCCTCCGCGATGGAGCGGTCCATCGAAGCCGCCGCGCACTGGCAACCCACCGAGGCCGCCCGCCGCTTCGTCCAGTTCCACGACTACCGCAACTTCAAGGTCTGCGCTGTTCGGCGCACCCGTCAGATCCTCGGCCGGCCCGCCGACGGGGCCCATCGCGATTGGCAATGGGTCACGCAGGCCGTCACCGCCCATCCTGCAAGCGTTGGAAGTGCGTCGGTCGCTCCCGCATAGTTGAGGCCCGCCCGTCGTCCGCCGCGCACTCCACCGGAGAAGATCCTTGAGCATCCGCGACCTTGTCAAAGACTGCGCCCACCGGTTCGGCTACGACATCGTGCAGTGGTCCCCGGTGCACGCCTGCCGCCGCGACCCCTACTTCGCCCAGCGACACCTGCTCGGCGCAGACTCGGTCCAGACCATCTTCGACGTCGGCGCCCACATGGGCGAGACCGCCCGGGAATACCTGGAGCTCTTTCCGAAGGCGCACGTCTGGAGCTTCGAGCCATTCCCGGATTCCTACCGCCAGTTGGCCCGGGTGCTCGAGGGCCGGCCCCGCGCCCATCCGCAACAGCTCGCCGTCGCCGACAAGCCCGGCACGCTGACGCTGAATGTCAACAGCTACTCGGTCACAAACTCGCTCCTGCCGACTCTTGTTGAGTCCGCCTCCGCCGCCGGCATGCAGGGCATGATGGGCACCCAGAAAAAGGTCGACGTCCAGACAACCACCATCGATGAGTTCTGCGCCGCCAACTCGATCGACCACATCGACATCCTGAAGATCGACGTGCAGGGCGTGGCCGACAAGGTCATCGCCGGCGCCGCGGGCATGTTCGCACGCAAGCGGGTGCGCTCCATCTACATGGAGATCAACTTCGTCCAACTCTATCAGGGCGAGCCGTGCTTCCCCGACATCCAAAAGCTGCTCGAGCCGCTGGGATTCACCCTTTTCTATCTGTATGGACTGGAAAACCCCAAGGGTCGTTTGGGGTGGGGCGACGCCCTCTTTGTGCAGCCCGAGGTGCTCTCGGGACTCGGGCCGGAGTTCGGTCTGGCCACCAGTTGGAGCGAGTCGTGACCGACCGAGCCTGTACTGTCGCCGCTTTCGGCATGGTTCCCGCGTCGGATGTCGATGTTCCAATCCGGTTTCCGTGCGCCCGAGACGATGGGCGCCGATCCGTCCAAGTCGCCCGCCCGAGGAGTCTGACATGATCAAAGACCTCATCTATGACGTCGGGATGCACAACGGCGACGACACCGCGTACTACCTCCACCGCGGATTCCGCGTCGTCGCGATCGAAGCCGATCCCTCGCTCGTCGAGAAGGGGACCAGGCGCTTCGCCGATCAGATCAAGGCCGGGCGTCTGGAGATCCTCGGCGTTGGGATCAGCGAACGCGAGGAATCCGCGCGGTTCTGGCTCGCCGATGCCAACAGCCTCTGGAACTCCTTCGACATCGACTTCGCCAAGCGATACGGCAGCACCGCCACCCCGGTGGACATCCGCTGCCGCCCCCTCCGCGACATCTTCCGCGAGAAGGGCGTGCCCTTCTACCTCAAGACCGACATCGAGGGGCGCGACCACCTCTGCATCTCCGACATCGATCCACAGGATCGCCCGATGTACGTGTCGTTCGAAATGACGCGCCTCGACGATCTCCTCCTGCTCGCCCAGAAGGGCTACGGGCAGTTCAAGTGCATCGAACAGGTCCGGTATCGCCAGATGCTCGCCAACGCACAGGTCAAGGGCGCCGCCCGCTTCGTCGCCGACGCCAAGGGCATTGTCCGCAAGCACCCCGCCCTCCAGAAGATCGTCAGCGCCCCCATCCGCGCCGTCCGAGCATCGTCACAATCCCGTTCACAGCAGGACTGGACGTTCCAGAAGGGATCGGCCGGCCCCTTCGGCGAGGATACCGCTGGCCACTGGCAGTCCCGCGACGACGTCGCGTACGCCTGGCTGGACCAGTGCTTCCGCGCCCAGTCGCGCGGCACGCTGGCCGACCTCCCCTGGTGCGATATCCATGCCCGACGATCGGACGCACCGACCGCGTAACGCCGGCCAGCCCGTCTGGTTCCGCCTCAGTTCCCCTTCCCACGCAGCATGCGCGGCAGGAATGGGCGCACCCGCCGAATGATCGGCGAGCCCGCATGGATCAGGTCGTTCCACACCGTCGGCGCACAGGTGCGCAGGAGTCCGGCAAACGCCACGCCGCCCACCACGCCCATCACCGCGATCCTGAACATGTGCGTCAGCATCTCCTGAACGTGCACCCGAAGGTCGTCCGCGCGAGCCGAATCGACCGGTCGAGGCCAATGCGCCACCGCCCACGTCGCCGCGCGTTGCAGCACGCCCGTCGCGCCCGCCGTCGCGTACATGTCCGCAACAATCGCGAGCCCGACCGCCAGCAACCCCACCATGCACGACGTACCCAGAATGCGAACGGCATCCCCCGCATTGCCTCCGATCGGCCTCGTCGCCGCGATGCAGCTATGCGCGCCAAACCCGATGTAGCCGATCGCAAGCCCCAGCGATGCCGCTTCCACGGCCTGCAACTGGGGTGCAACCAGCACACCCACCACCGACAGCACCGCCGAGATCCCGCCCCACAACAGCGCGATGAACAGCTTTGTGCCAAACCGCGCCTGCGCCTGCAGCAGGCTGTGCGACGGGGCAAACGGTCCCGCGCACAACATCCCGATGCTCATGAGCTGAAAGGGCACCACCGCCGGCTCCCACTTGGCCCCGAACACCAGCAGGATGATCGGCCGCGCCGCAATGATCTGGAACAGACACACCGGCGCCATCACCGCCGCCAGCGTCCGCCCGGCTCGCAGGAACGCCGCGTGCTGCCGCGCCGGGTCCCCCGCCATCCTTCCGAGCGTCGGAAACAGAATGCTGTCGATCTGCATGCTCAGCAGCATCACGCTCTGCAGCGACAGGTTGAACGCGAACCCGAAATACCCCGCAAGCTGCGGCCCGATCGACGACCCGGGCCCGCCCACGCGCCCGAGCAGCAGCGTCGGCACGCTCGATCCGATGTTGTACGCCAGGTTGGTCGCCAGCACGATCGCGCCGGGCACCAGGATGAACTTCCACAGCCGCAGTTGCGGATCGCGCCGCACCTCCACCGGGGCCGCACCCCGGTAGAACCACCATCTCGCCACCCCGACAATCAGCCGCGGCAGCACCAGCGCATACGCCCCGCATCGCACCACCGCCAGCACAACCTGCGCCGCGGGCATCAGCGCCCCCTGCAGAAACTGCCCCGCCGCCAGCCGCTTGAACCGCATGTCGATCTGCAGCCGGGCTTCCTGCACCAGCGTCACGTTGTACATCGGCTGCGCCACCGCCAGGATCAGCAGCAGCCACAGCAGCGTCGGCTCCCCGTACACCCACGCCATGATCGGCGCTGTCACAGCCGTCGCGAGCGCCGCAACGATGCCCGCCGAGTTGGCGATCCACCACGCCGCGTTCTGCCACAGATGGAACTTCTTCTGCCGCGAGACCAGCACCTCGCGAACCCCGATCTGCTGCGAGAGCTCTGAATACCGCATCACCGCCATCGCGATGGCGAACAGCCCGAACTCTGCCGGCGACAGCACCCGCGCCAGAATGATCTGCGCCCCGAACGTCAGGACCCGCGTCAACAGGCTCTGCCCGCTCATGAGCAGAAACCCCGTCGCCGCCGCACGCCCCAGCGGCGCCGGCGCGGGAACCACCGTTCCCGACACATCGGTCGTTGGCCGCGCCGAATCGCTCTGGACGATCACCGGCGTGCTCATCGCGCCCGCTCCCCGCCCACATCATGCCCCGCATCCCGCAGCGTCTTCTCCCGCGCCGCCAGCTCCAGGTCCCCCTCCACCATCATCCGGATGAGGTCCGCGATGCTCGTCGTCGGCTCCCACGCGAGCGCACGCCTCGCCTTCGATGCGTCGCCGCACAGCGTGTCCACCTCGCGCGGCCGCATATAGCGCTGGTCGATCCTGATGAAGTCCTTCGCCTCCAGCCCCACGTGCGCAAACGCCCGCTCCGCGAACTCGCGCACCGACATCGACCGCCCTGTCGCGATCACGTAGTCATCCCCGGCCGGCTGCTGCAGCATCGCCCACATCGCTCGCACATAGTCCCCCGCGAAGCCCCAGTCGCGCTGCGCATCCAAGTTGCCAAGAAAGAGTGACGATTGCAGCCCCAGCTTGATCCGCCCCACCGCCCGCGTGATCTTCCGCGTCACGAACGTCTCGCCCCGCCGGGGCGACTCGTGGTTGAACAGGATCCCGCACGACGCGTGCAGGCCGTACGCCTCGCGATAGTTCACCGTCGCGTGGTGCGCCATCACCTTCGCCACCGCGTACGGGCTCCGCGGCCGGAACGGCGTGGTCTCGCGCTGCGGCGTCTCGGCCACCCGCCCGTACATCTCCGACGACGACGCCTGGTAGTATCGCACCGCCCGCCCGCTCACCTGCTGATAGTCCCGCACCGCCTCCAGCAGCTTCAGCGCGCCCATTGCCACGCTCTCGGCCGTGTGGATCGGAATCTCGAACGACACCCGCACGTGGCTCTGCGCCGCCAGGTTGTACACCTCATCGGGCGCGATCGAGCGCACCAAGCGCTCAAGAATGTTCGCATCCGTGATGTCCCCGTGGTGCAGGATCATCCCCGGCGCGTTGTTCTGTCGCAGGTGCGGGTCCTGGTAGATGTGATCGATCCGCGCCGTATTGAACAGCGACGCCCGCCGGATGATCCCATGCACCTGGTACCCCTTGCCCACCAGCAACTCGGCCAGGTACGAGCCGTCCTGCCCGTTGATCCCGGTGATCAACGCGCGGCGGGGTGTGGCAGATGAGGGAGGAGAGGTGGCCATGGCGAGTGGGGCTGAGACGGCGATGCCGTGGAGTTATCGGCTATTCCCACACCAATCTGAGGTGATCCTTCCCGGTATCCGCCTCCGGGTGGCCCGCCACTCCATGGCGGCTTCCTTGTCCGCCCTCCCGACTCGAACGAGCCGCTCCCCACCTACGCCCACCCACCCCTACGGGTTTGGCACAAGCGGATCGCGCCCCGTCAAAAGTCCCAGCACACACACCGCCGCCAGCAGCGCCGCCAGCACCACCGGCCCCGCGATGCGCAGCAACCGCCGCCACCGGTGCCCCGCCTCCCCCTTTGCCCCGGCCGCGATCAGTCCCATGAGGATCAGCAGGAACGGCTCGTGATACCGCTGCCAGCAGTTCGCGTTCGCCGATTGCGCGGCCATGAACGCCACGATCGCCGCCGCGATCACCCACCGCCGCCGCCCTTCCACCATCGTCAGCCACACCACCAGCAGCGGCCCGCCGATCGTCGCCATGACCACGATCAGCGGGCTGGTCTGCCCCAGCACAATGCCCCGATCCTGCAGCGCCTTCACCACGTTCCACAGCCCGCTGGAGCGATGCTCAAAGGCATAGGTCGTCTCGGCCAGCACGCTCCACCCGAACCCCACCGCCGCGGTAACGTAGATCAGATCCCGCGCCTCGCGCCACACCCGCCCGATCGCCGGGATCAGGTGCGCGCCGAAAAACACCGAGAACGCCGTCACCAGGCTCAGGATGAACGGCACCGTCGCCCAGTTCACCCGCGCAAGCCCGGCCGCGACATGCTGCTTCTGGAACGAGGGCGGCGTCAGCCCGCCCCACATCTGCATGAAGATCCCCAGGCACACGATCGCCGGGATGCACGACGCCATCGCCACCATGAACGGTCGCACCCGCTGCGAGGCGTTCACCACCACCGCCGAGAGCGACCCCTCGTGCTCCGGCGTCGGCACCAGCCACGCCGACATCACCATCGGAGCCGCCACCCACAGGTGCGACTGCCGCACCAGCACCGTGCACAGCAGCGAGGCCGAGAGCATCAGCACCCGCGCAGGCCGCGCGACGTCGCCCCGCAGGCTCAACACCAGCACCCACGCCGCGAACAGCCACCCCGCGTTGTCCGGAAGCAGCCACACCCCCGGCGTGAACACGTACGGGCTCGCCACCACCGGCAGCGCGAGCGCCAGCAACTCCACCCGCAGCCGCCGGCGCGCCGCCCCCAGCCACGACACCGCCCACGCAAACGCCCCCAGCAACGCGATGGTGAACACCGACGCCGCGATCTGCAGCCCCAGCGTGCTGCCCGTGACATACCGCGCCACCGCCGCCATCACAAGGTGATAGCCAGGCGTCGTCGCCGAGAGGTAGTCGTGCAGGTCTGGTCGCGGCCACTGGTCGGCGAACTGCCGGATCACCTTCAGGTGATAGTCGTACTGGTCGCACGCCGCCCGCCCCCTCGTCCAGTCCTTGGCCCACAGCGCCGCCGCTCCGGACAGAAACACGCACACAAGCACCACCAAAGGCGTGAGGGAGGTCCGAACCGGCTCCGGCGCGCCGTGTTTGTGCTTGTGTGAAGGGTCCGCGTCGTGCATACTCACCATTATGCCTCGCCCCGTACCCCCGAAGACGGGATATCGGCTCGCGATCCTTGGCCTGTGCACGGCCATGTCACTGGCCTGCGCTGGCCGTGTCGCCGCCGATGCGCCGGGGGGCAACCCTCGCCTTCTGGATCGCTCCGACTACGCCACCCGCCTCCGTGCCATGTGGATGGGCGAGTGCATCGCCAACTGGACGGGCCTGAAGACCGAAGGCCGCACCACCACCGCCCCGTTTCTGACCGATGCCGACTGGGGCACCAGTCCCTACCCGTTTGCACCATGGGTCACGCTCGACCTCTATCTGTGGGGCAATCCGTGGGGAGCCGACGACGACACCGACATCGAGTACGTCTACCTCCACGCCCTTCACACAGGCGCCATCAACCGCCTCACCCCGGACCTTATCGCCCAGCAGTGGACCGACCACGTCAACTCGTACATCTGGGTCTCCAATGCCGCCGCCCGCACCCTGATGGCCGAGGGCGTTCGTCCTCCCATGACGGCCCTTGCCCAAGGCCTCGACCCAAGCGCTCCCGCCGACCAGTCCCTCATGATCGATGCCCAGCTCACCACCGAGTTCTTCGGCATGCTGTGCCCTGGGATGCCCGATCGAGCCCTTGAAATGGCCGACCTCCCCATCCGCACCACCGCACGTGGCCACGCTGCCCACGCGTCCCAGTTCTACGTCGTTCTCTACTCGCTCGCCTCGCAGGTTGATCGGACTCAGAGCGGCCGCGATCAGGCTCTGTGGCTTGTCCGCGAAGCACGCAAGTACATTCCCGACACCTCGAAAGCTGCCGACATCATCGACTTCGTCCTCGCCGATTTTCTTGCGAATCCCGATCCCAACGACTGGGAACGCACCCGCGACCTTGTCGCCGCCCGATACCAGCAGAACGCCGCCGCCAACGGCTTTGTCTACCGAGCCTGGTACGAATCCTCGGTCAATCTCGCCGGCGGCCTGCTCTCGCTTCTCTACGGCCAGATGAACTTCGAGCGCACCGTCCAGATTGGCACCCTCTCGGGCTGGGATTCCGACAACGGCACCGCCACCATGGGCGGACTCGTCGCGTTCATCCAGGGCCCGGCGTTCCTCAACACCTACTCGTGGGTCAGCGACAACTTCTGGGCCACTCGCACCCGCGACAACCTTCCCGACTACACGCCCTCGCCTGTTGCCGACGGCGAGGACACCTTCACCCTCATGGGCCGGCGCATGCTGCCGATCATCGACCGCGAGGTTGCCGCCGCGGGCGGCCGTGTGTTGGTCGGCCGGCCGAGCGCGAATGGCGCACCCGGCGGTGTCTGGCTGTTGCCCCCCGGGGGCGCGGGCGACGGCGTCGCCAAGGCCGCTGCTCTCGCCTGTTCCCAAACCCAGCAAGAGTTCGCCCGCAGCGCGACGTGGCGCATCCGGGGTGCCGGCGGCACCGTCACCGCCTCGACAAGCGTCGCCGGCTCACCAGAATCTGGCTTCGGCGCAGCCACCGCAAGTCTCATCTGCGACGGTCAGGAATCCGACTGGAGCGGCAGGGAGGAGTTCGGCTCACCACGCGGCTTCTGTTCCACCCAGCGTTCCGGCGGCAATCCCGCGGGCATCGAGCAGAGCTTCACCGTGCTCTACGACCGCGCCATAGATGTGCACACGGTCCGCTTCCTCGGCGGCCAGCACTTCACCGCCGGCTCCGTGCAGGGCGGGTGGTTCACAACACTCCGAATCGAAGCGCTCGTCAACAACCACTGGACGATCCAGCCACTCGTGTCCGGCGCGGCGCCGCTCCCCGGCGAGCGTTTTGCGCTGCGGGATTTCGTCCTCGCCGCGCCCGTGCAGGCCACGGGCATCCGCGTCATCGGCCTCCCGGGCGGCCCACAGGCCTTCGTCACCTGCATGGAACTCGACGCTCTCGCCGCGCCGATTGCCCCAACAACGCCCACCTTCGACCTCACCCGCGATGGCCGCCAGAATATCGACGATCTCTATGCGTGGCACGCCGCCCCCGTCGACCTCAACGCCGACAACGCCGCCAATGCCTGCGACTATGAGCACATCGAGTCCGCCATTCGGTGGAACGAAGCGAGCGCCATGTCATCGCGGCAACACCCCTAAGCCGGGTGTTGTTCACGCCCCCGCCTTCTCGAACACCCGCAGCTCGTGCCCATACCACAGGACCTCGAAGTCCTCGCTGTGCACGCGCCCGAGCCCGCACTCGCCCGCCCATCCCTCCACCATCCCCACCGGCGTGTACTTCACCAGTTCCCGCGCCACAGCCAGATCGTGCACCGTGTTGCACACGCTCCGCCACGAGCGCGCCGACATGTCCTTGTAGATCAGCTTCCCGCCCGCGCGGAGCCGCGCGGCCGCGCTGCGGATCATCCCGCGCCGGATCGCTCCCGGCACGTGGTGCATCACATCCACGATCGTCACCACGTCAAACCCGCCATCCTCCCCCGGCCACACGCTCCCCGCATCCCGAGTCTCAAACCGCAGATGCCCCGTCGCCCGGGCCCGCCGCGACATCATCCGCGCCGTCGCCACCGACGAGCGAGCGAGATCAAACCCGATACTCTCCCGCCCGCCCCGCCGCTCCAACAGCCCCGCCCGATCCATCAGCGCCAGCAGCAGCCCGCGCCCACACCCCACATCCAGCACCCGCGAGCCGCGCGGCACATGCACCAGCAGCTTGTCGAACGGGCAGATATATGGCCGCAGGTGTTGCAGCCGAATCGCCACCGCCGGCCCGCTCGTGATCATCTCCCGCGCCGCCCGCGACAGCTCCTTCGCCGTCCACGCCCGTAGCGCCTCCTCAGCCCGCCCCGGAACGACCACCACCGGCGACGAAGTCGCGGCCAGGGCCTCGGTCTGTCCCGACGCAGAACTCACGAATCAATCACCTCAACAGGGGAAACGCGGCGAGCCGATATGGTAACCCGGCACACGTCATGGGTCAGACCCCGAGCGCTCCATCTCCGTCACCCTCTCCCGGATTTCGCCTCTGGGACTTCATCGCCCTCGCCCGCCCCTGGCAGTGGTCCAAGGGGGCCTTCGTCCTCGTCGGCCCGCTCTACGGCCGCGCCTTCTCCCACGCCCAGTTCATCGCCGCCGCCGGGGCCTTCCTCGCCTTCGCGTTTGCTTCCAGCGCCTGCTACGTCATCAACGACATCGCCGACCGCGAGGCCGACCGCGCCCACCCACGCAAGCGCACCCGTGCCATCGCCGCCGGGCGCGTCTCCCTTGGCGCGGCGTACGGCTTCTTCATCTTCCTCGTCGCCTGCGCCATCGCCTCGCTCCTCATCGTTCCGGAGTTCGCCCCCGGCGTCCTCAACCGCGAGTGGCTGGCCGCCTGTGTCGGGGCCTATGTCGTCAACGTCTTCGCCTACTCCCTTGTGCTCAAGCACAAGATGGTCGCCGACGTCATCAGCCTGTCCCTCGGCTTTGTGCTCAGGGTTCTCGGCGGGTGCGCGGCCGTGGGCGTTGAGCCATCGTCCTGGCTCCTCAACGTCACCTTCTTCCTTTCCATGTTTCTCGCCTTCGGCAAGCGCCTCGGCGAACGCCGCACCATGGGCGACGCGGTCGCTTCCGCCCGCATCGTCCAATCCAAGTACACCGACGAGCTCCTCCGCATGTCCGTGGTCGTCACCGGCGTCGCCACCCTGCTGACCTACGCCGCGTACGTCGTCGGGCAGGAGAAGCGCTACGACCACTTCCACGGCCTCCAGGTCTTCAACCTCCTCTGGCTGACCATGCTCCCCGCCACCTACGGCTTGCTCCGCGCCATGGTGAAGGTCGAGACCGGCGAGTTTGACGACCCCACCGAGATGGCCGTCAAGGACCGCCCGTTCCAGGCCGCCGCGCTGGTCTTCGCGGCCATGACTGTCGCCCTGCTCATCTGGGTCCGCGTGGAGTAGGGGGTTCCCGGGTGGCCCGCCGCTCCGCGGCGGTTCTTTCGATTGCTCATTCGCGCCCCCTGATCCATGCAGCCCAGGTCCTCGCGACAGGTACAAACCCATCGCGCAAGTCCGGCGCGAAAATCGCCCGGCGCCTTCGCCGCACCTCCCGACCCCGATTCGTGTGGTAAAAGGCCCCCGCTGGTCGATCACGGATGTTCGATATCCCCGATCCTCGGGGAAAAACGGAGTTGGAGACGCGCCGCGCCTCAATCGCGCGGCGGCGCAATGGAGTGCATCATGTCCCGCCTGCCTCGTCTGCTTTCCAGCGTTGCCGTTCTGTCCTTCGCCCTCATCCTCGTTCTCGCCGCCCGACCGGCTTTCGCGCAGGGCGGCCCGCCCCCGGGCGGCGCACCCGAAGGTGCCCCCAAGCCCCCCGAAGAAAAGCCCGACTTCCCCCCCTTCGCCGAGGTCACCAAAGGCTTCGAGAAAGTCGTCTCCTTCAGCGAGAGCGGCAAGCAGCCCCTCTACGCGCTGTACAAGAAGGAAAAAGACCAGTCCCTTCTCGCCGAGCTTCCTCAGGGTTTCCAAGGTCAGAAGCACTACTGGGCCATGACCGTCTCCAGCGGCGACACCTGGGCCGGCCTCCAGGGCGCGGCCGTGGTCACCTATTGGCGCCGCTACGACAAGTCCGTCGCCCTCGTCCAGCCCAACTTCGAGACACGCTCCACCGGCGATGAGGAGTCCAAGGCCGGCGTCAACCAGCAGTTCAGCGATCGCATCCTCCTCGACGTCCCCATCCGCTGCATCGGCCCCTCCGGCCAGCCCGTTATCGATCTCAAAGCCCTCCTCGCCGGCCAGGTCGGCCGCTTCTTCGGCGGCGGCGGCCGCGGCGGCGATGCCGGCGGCGCGAACCCCAACCTCGCCGTCTTCAAGGAGATCAAGGCCTTCCCCGAGAACATCGAGATCGGCGTCGAGATCCCCGTCGCCGGCGGCCAGCTCCGCACGTTCCACTACTCCATCAGCCGCCTCCCCGAGAACACCGGCTACAAGCCCCGCGAGGCCGACGAGCGCATCGGCTACTTCACCACCTCCTTCCGCGACCTGGGCAAGTTCCGCGACGACAAGAAGTGGGTCCGCTACGTCAACCGCTGGAACCTCGAGAAGCGCGACCCCAACCTCCGCCTGAGCCCCCCCAAGACGCCCATCGTCTTTTACATCGATCACAAGGTCCCCGTGCGCTACCGCCGCTACATCCGCGAGGGCATCCTCGAGTGGAACAAGGCCTTCGAGAAGGTCGGCATCGCCGACGCCATGGAGGTCTACTACCAGGACCAGACGACCGGCGCCAACATGGAGAAGGACCCCGAGGACGTCCGCTACAACTTCATCCGCTGGCTCGCCAACGACCAGGGCACCGCCATCGGCCCCAGCCGCACCGACCCGCGCACGGGCCAGATCCTCGACGCCGACATCGTCATCACCGACGGCTGGATCCGCCACTTCTGGTTCCAGTCCAACGAGCTCCTCCCCGAGACCGCGATGACCGGCCTCTCCGCCGAGACGCTCTCGTTCCTCGACAAGCACCCCGACTGGGACCCCCGCGTCCGCCTCGCCGATCCCTCGCAGCGCGACCTCATCCTCGCCCAGCGTGCCGGCGCCGGCATTCTCAAGTACGGCGGCGTTCCCGCCGGCGCGGGCGGGCCCGCCGAGATCCCCTTCGAGGGCCTCCTCGGTCAGGCCAGCCAGTTCAACGGCCAGTGCCTCGCCGCCCGCGGCAAGGGCATGGACATGTCCCTCATGCGCCTCAACCTCGAGCTCGAGGACATGCTCGGCGACGATCCGCCCGCCGACGACAAGAAGGATGAGCCCAAGAAGGAAGACGAGAAGAAGGACAAGAAGGACGACAAGAACGGCAAGAAGGACGACAAGAAGGACGAATCCAAGCCCGCCCCCAAGGCCGAGCCCAAGCCCGAGCTCGTCGACGGAATCCCCGTCTGGTTCGTCGGACCCATGCTGGCGGACCTTGTCTCCCACGAGGTCGGCCACACCCTCGGCCTCCGCCACAACTTCAAGGCCTCCTCCATCTACTCCCTCAACAAGATCAACTCCTACGAGGTCAAGGGCGAGAAGCCCTTCGCCGGCTCCGTCATGGATTACATCCCCGTCAACATCAACCGCGACTCCGGCCCCGTGCAGGGCGACTACGCGATGCGCGGCATCGGCCCCTACGACTACTGGGCCATCGAGTTCGGCTACACCTCGGGCGACGTGAAGGACGTCCTCAAGCGCTGCGCCGAGCCCGAGCTCGTCTACCTCACCGACGAGGACGTCGGCGGCTCCGACCCCCTCGCCCGACCCTACGACTTCGCCGCCGATCCCCTCGACTACGCCAACAACCAGATGCGCCTCATCGAGTACTACCGCTCGCGCCTCCTCGACAAGTTCGTCAAGGACGGCGAGAGCTGGGCCAAGGCCCGGCGCGGCTACTTCATCACGCTCAACCAGCAGGTCCAGGCCCTCAACTTCATGGCCCCCTGGGTCGGCGGAGCCCACGTCGCCCGCGACCGCAAGGGCGACCCCAACGCCCGCCCGCCCGTCACCGTCGTCCCCGTCGAGAAGCAGCGGGCCGCGCTCCGCTACGTCATCGAGTCATCCTTCCGCGATCAGGCCTACGGCCTCACCGCCGAGATGATGAAGTTCATGACCGTCGACAAGTGGGCCGACCAGGGCGGCCAGCGCGACATGTTCGAGGAGTCCGCCTTCCCCGTCCACGACCGCATCATGGGCGTGCAGGCCACCGCCCTCACGCTCCTGCTCAACCCCACAACCCTCAAGCGCGTCTACGACAACGAGCTCCGCACAGCCAAGGACCAGGACATGCTCACCCTGCCGGAGGTGATGAACACCATCACCGCCGCCGCGTGGACCGAGCTCGACAAGCCCGAGTCCAAGTCCTTCACCTCGCGCGACCCCATGATCTCTTCCCTCCGCCGCAACCTCCAGCGCGAGCACCTCTCCCGCCTCATTGATCTCTCCATGCCCGACGCCCTTCCCGGCGCGGCCGGCAAGCCCATCTCCAACCTCGCCACCGCCACGCTCCGCGACATCCGGGCCAAGATCGACAAGGTCATCGACGTCAAGAACAACTCCCGCAAGAGCGCCGACGAGTACACCTACGCCCACCTCGCCGAGGCCGCCCTCCGCATCGACAAGGCCCTCGACGCCCAGTTCATCTACAACGCAAACCAGATGGGCGGCGGTGGCGGCGGCGGCATCTTCTTCATGCGTCCCACGCCCGCCGGTGCGCCGGCCCGCACCGACGACGTCCCGCCCCCGGCGACCAGCCGCTACGGCCTCGAGTAATCAACCACTCCAACACAACGCCCCACACCGCCCGGCCCAAAGCCGGGCGGTTGTGTTTCACAGAGGCTCGGGTGTGCAAGCCCGGGCAGGGGCTGACCCACTCGTACGTAGGCACGCACCCCACCCCAATACCATCCCCCATGGCCCTCCCCGACTACGAAAAACTCGGCGTCTTCTACCTCGGCAAGCGCTACGACCTCTCCACCCACACCCGCACGCCCGACCTGGTCCTCTACGACTCCAAGGACCTCGTCACCCACGCCGTCTGCGTCGGCATGACCGGCTCGGGCAAGACCGGCCTCTGCCTGGGCATCCTCGAAGAAGCCGCGATCGACGGCATCCCCGCGATCCTCATCGATCCTAAGGGCGATCTCGCCAACCTCCTGCTCACGTTCCCTCAACTCCGCCCCGCCGACTTCCGCCCCTGGATCAATGAGGACGACGCCCGCAAGAAGGGCCAGTCGCCCGATGACTTCGCGGCCGCGCAGGCCGCGCTCTGGGCCAAGGGCCTCGCCGAGTGGGGACAAGACGGCTCGCGCATCCAGCGTCTGCGCGACGCGGCCGATTTCGCCATCTACACCCCGGGCTCTTCCGCCGGCATCCCCGTCTCCATCCTCAAGTCCTTCGCCGCGCCGCCGCAGGAGATCATCGACGACGCCGAGGCCTTCCGCGATCGCGTCTCCACCACCGTCGGCGGCCTCCTTGCCCTCATGGGCATCACCGCCGATCCCATCCAGTCGCGTGAACACATCCTGCTCTCCGCCATCCTCGGCAACGCGTGGACCACGGGCGATTCGCTTGATCTGGCCTCGCTCATCCAGCGCATCCAGCAGCCGCCCTTCGACAAGCTCGGCGTCATGCCCCTCGAGAGCGTCTATCCGAGTAAGGACCGCTTCGGCCTCGCCATGTCCCTCAACAACCTCGCGGCCGCGCCCGGCTTCAGCGCCTGGATGGAAGGCCAGCCCCTCGACATCGGCGCCATGCTCTACACCAAGGAGGGCAAGCCCCGCCACGCGATCTTCTCCATCGCCCACCTCTCCGACTCCGAGCGCATGTTCTTCGTCTCGCTCCTGCTCAACCAGGTCCTCGGCTGGGTCCGCTCGCAGAGCGGCACCACCAGCCTGCGCGCCCTGCTCTACATGGACGAGATCGCCGGCTACTTCCCGCCCGTCGCGAACCCGCCCAGCAAGCAGCCGCTCCTCACGCTCATGAAGCAGGCCCGCGCCTTCGGCGTCGGCGTTGTTCTCGCCACCCAGAACCCTGTGGACCTTGACTACAAGGGCCTTGCCAACGCCGGCACCTGGCTCATCGGCCGCCTCCAGACCGACCGCGACAAGCAGCGCGTGCTCGACGGCCTCGAAGGCGCGGCCGGAACCGCCGGCGCCTCCATCGACCGCGCCGAGATGGACCGCCTCCTCAGCGCCCTCGGCCCGCGCCAGTTCCTCATGAACAACGTCCACGACGACCACCCGGAGGTCATCGAGTCTCGCTGGTGCCTCTCCTATCTCCGCGGCCCGCTCACACGCCAGCAGATCAAAACCCTCGTGGACTCCCGCCGTGCCACCGACCGCGGCTCTGAGCGGTCGGTGCCGAGTTCGCCAGCGTCCGCGCCCCCTCTGTCTTCAACATCTGAAATCTCAAATCCAAAATCTCAAATCTCCGCCCCTGTTCTCCCCTCAGAAATCCCCCAGTACTTCCTCCCCGCCCGCGCCATCCCCTCCGACTCCACACTCCAGTACAAACCCATGCTCCTCGGCCTGGCCAAGGTCTACTACTCCGACCCCAAGGCCGCGATCGACCAGACCGAGGCCCAGTCCCTGCTCGTGCCCATCACCACCGGCCCCATCCCAGTCGATTGGGACAAGGCCCAGCAGTCGGACCTCACCGAGCAGGACCTCGAATCCCGCCCACAACCCGGCGCGGCCTTCGCCACCCTCCCCGGCGACGCCGCGAAACCCAAGAACTACGCCGCCTGGCAGAAGGACCTCGCCGACGCACTCTTCAAGGTCGGCAAGCTCGAACTGCTCAAGTACGCGCCCCTCAAGGCCTCCAGCAAGCAGGGCGAATCCGAGAAGGACTTCCGCCTCCGCCTCTCGCAGATGATCCGCGAGCAGCGCGACGATCAGAAGGAACGCCTCCGCCAGAAGTACGCCCCCAAGCTTGCCGCCCTCGAGGAGCGCAAGCGCAAGGCCCAGCAGCGCGTCGACGCCGAAAAGTCCCAGTCCACCGGCGCAAAGGTCTCCGCGGCCCTCTCGTTCGGCGCGGCCGTGCTCGGCGCGTTCATGTCGCGCAAGACCATCAGCGCCACCAACATCTCCAAGGCCGCCACCGCCATGAAGAGCGTTGGGCGTATCTCCAAGGAGTCCGGTGACGTCGGCCGCGCCGAGGAAACCGTCGAGGCCGTCCAGGAGCAGTACACCGCGCTCGAGACCGAGTTCAACCAGGAGACCGCGGCAGTCGACTCCGCGTGCGATCCAATGACCGACGACCTCGACAAGACCATTCTCAAGCCCAAGAAGACCAACATCCAGATCCGGATGGTCGCCCTCGCCTGGGCCCCGCACGCCGTGGACGCAAGCGGCTCCGCCACGCCCGCGTGGTAAGAACCGGATGCCGTGGCCTGAAGGCTCTGCGCAAGGCCACGCGATGCGCGCTCACCCCGCCGCGCTCCCCACAAGCGCAGCATTCGTCGGGAATCTCTGCAGCGCGGCCAGCAACTGCTCAATCTGCACATGCGGCGGCGCATTCATCAGCCGCCTCCGCAGGGCCCCGATCGTCTTGAGCTCCTGCTCCGGTTGCAGCAGGTGCTCTTTCCGCGTCCCGCTGGCCGCGAGGTTGATCGCCGGGAAGAGCCGCCGCTCGCTGATCTTCCGATCGAGGATCAGCTCCATGTTTCCCGTCCCCTTGAACTCCTCGAAGATCACCTGATCGCCCGCCGAGCCAGTGTCCACGAGGCACGAGGCGATGATCGTGAGCGACCCCGCCTCTTCCGAGTTGCGGGCCGCGCCGAAGATCTGCTTGGGCACCTCCAGCGCCCGCGAGTCGATGCCCCCCGACAGCGTGCGCCCGCTCGACGCGTATTTCTTCGATCGGTTGAACGCCCGTCCCAGGCGCGTGAGCGAGTCCATCAGCACCACGACGTGCCGCCCGGCCTCCATCATCCGCTTGCACCGCTCGATGGTCATCAGTGCGACGTTGATGTGCACGTCCGCGTCGTGGTCGTTCGACGACCCGACCACCCGGCACCGCGGCCTCTCGCCGCCCTCGGTGTTCATGTAGTCCGCGAACGTCCGCCGGAAATCCGTCACTTCCTCCGGCCGCTCGTCCACCAGCAGGATCCACACATCCACATCCGCGTGGTTCCGCAGGATCGCCCCCGCGATGTCCTTGAGCAGCGTCGTCTTGCCCGCCTTGGGCGGCGACACGATCAGCCCGCGTTGCCCGCGCCCCAGCGGGCAGAACAGATCGATCAACCGGCACGACGGCGAACACCCGGGGTGCTCCAGCGTCAGCCGCGGCTGCGGATCGATCGACGTCAGCTCATCAAACGGTTTCGCCTTCGCGAACCGCTCCGGATCAATCCCCTCGATCGCCACGATCGTCTCGACCACCGCCCGATCGCCCGGCTTGGGCACATACGCCGGCGCTTCAGGAGTCTCCGGTACCGCCACGCTCCGCGTGGCGCTCGGTGGCGTCGGCGAAGCCGGCGCCGGTCCTCCCACCAAGTTTGCGGGCTGCCCCGGCATCTGGCCACGGAACTGTCCCGGCCCGCCGCGTCCCCAGCCTCGCCCGCCCCGGTGCGGCAGCGGCTGATGCGCGCCCGCCGGCGAGTGGGGGGGTTGAGGAGTAGGCGCCGGTGCCGCGGCCGCCACCGGTTTCGGCGGCGGCGGAGGGGGCGCTGCCGGTGCGTTCATCTGATGCCGCGAGCGATACCCCACCGTCACCGTGATCTCGAGTCCATGCCGAAGCTTGTACCGCTCCGCCAGCGCGGGCGGCACGAACGGGTCGTCCTCACGCACCACGATCGTCGAGCCGTTCAACTGGCGCACGCGGCCGCCCTGCCCGCCCTGGCTTTGTTGGGCGCGCTGGGGCCACTCCAGAATGCCTGTCACTGTGCTCATCCGTTTCCGTCGCACGGGCTTGACGGCCCGCGCAATCTGACGACACACGCATGCAAGTATGTCGGCACGGCGCGACGGCCCCAACGGCCGCTCACCAATCCAAGACGCGCCAGTCGATGTCCCCGTCCCCCGGGGCCCTTGCCCGAGTTCCCCGACCCCCTCCCCGGTCCACGAACACATCCATAAGAGCATACGCCCCCTTGAATGTCAAGGGTCTTTCCCCATCTCCTGCTCGAACAGGTGGGTTCTCCCCGCGGCATCCTCGCCACCTTGACACCTCCCCACCCTCCCGCCGTGCTCCGGCCCGGTTTCGCTATCATCGAGCCAACTGTGGAAAACCGGGTCGGGGTGACCGCGGATGGAAACTCTCAAGGGCATCGCCGTCTCTCCGGGAATCGTCATCGGGCGCGTCTTCGTCCTCGACGATGAGCACCGCCGAATCCCCAAGCGCACGGTCCGCCCCGAGCAGCTCCACCACGAGCACAACCGCCTCTGGAAAGCCCTCGGCGAGTCCATCGCCGAGCTCAACACCCTCCGCGACCGCACCCGCTCCCAGCTCGGCGAAGAGGCCGGCAAGATCTTCGGGGTGCACATCGGCATGCTCTCCGACGCTTCGCTCACCAAGCCCATGCACGAGCACATGGACCGCGAGCGCGTCACCGCCGAGTACGCCGTCTGGAAGGGCTTTGAAGACCTCGTCGCCGTCTTCCAAAAGCTCCCCGATCCCACGTTCCAGACCAAGGTCGACGACCTCCGCGACCTCTCCTCCCGCGTCGTCCGGCACCTGATCGGCGAGCATGCCGGTCGTCTCAAGGAGCTCTCCACCCACGCCGTCGTCGTCGCCCGCGACCTGACCCCGAGCCAGGCCGCCGGCTTTGATCGCCGCCACGTCATGGCCTTCGCCACCGACCTCGGCGGCAAGACCAGCCACACGGCCATCGTCGCTCGCGCCCTCGGCATTCCCGCCGTCGTCGGCATCGGCCGCCTCACCGAGCACGTCACCGACGATTCCGCCATCATCATCGACGGCGACCGCGGCATCGTCGTCATCGAACCCGACGAAAAAACCCGCGACGAGTACGAGGACCTCATCGAGGCCCGCAAGGTCGCCCAGGTCTCCCTCGCCGAGATCGCCAAGCTCCCCGCCGTCACCGCCGACGGCACCTCCATCTGCCTCCTCGGCAACATCGAGTTTCCCGACGAGATCGAGTCCA
Organism: Phycisphaerales bacterium; assembly: GCA_044221735.1. GTDB lineage: Bacteria > Planctomycetota > Phycisphaerae > Phycisphaerales > UBA1924 > UBA4658. Next base: position 29,436 of record JBGAOP010000021.1, read on the forward strand.
TCCTCAAGTTCGGCGGCGACGGCGTCGGCCTCTATCGCACCGAGTTCCTCTACCTCACCGGTGCGCAGGATCGCGGGGGCCCCACCGAAGAGGTCCACTACGCGGCCTACAAGCGCGCCGTCGAACTCTCCGCCGGCCGCATCCTCACCATCCGCACCATGGACCTCGGCGCCGACAAGTACACCCAGGCCCAGATGGAGGACCCCGAGCGCAACCCCTTCCTCGGCCTGCGCTCCATCCGCTACTGCCTCCAGAACCTGCCGATGTTCAAGACCCAGCTCCGCGCCATCGTCCGCGCCAGCGCACTGGGGCCGATCAAGATCATGTTCCCGCTGGTCACGAACATACAGGAGCTCCGCCAGGGCAAGTACCTCCTCAACGACGTGATGGAGGATCTCGAAGAGGAGGGCATCAAGTTCGATCGCAAGATCGAGGTCGGCATCATGGTCGAGGTCCCCGCCACCGCCATCATGGCCAACACCTTCGCCCGCGAGTCCGCCTTCTTCTCCATTGGCACCAACGACCTCGTCCAGTACGTCCTCGCCGTCGACCGCACCAACGAGCGCGTCGCGAATCTCTACAACCCCTACCACCCCGCCGTGATCGCGATGATCAAGGACGTCGCCCGGGCCGGAAAGCGCAACAACATCTCCGTTTCCTGCTGCGGCGAGTCCGCGGGAGACCCCGAATACGCCCTGTTGCTCATAGGGTTAGGGTTGCGTACCCTTTCCGCAACTGCTTCGTCCCTCCCCATTCTCAAAAGGATGGTCCGGAAAGTGACGATCCAGTCCTGCGAGCGGATCGCCCGTAAAGCGGCCTCGCTCGATTCCGACGCCGCCGTCATGGCCTTTGTCCGTGACCAGGCTCGAAAAGTCATTCCCGAAGCGTTCGACGGACGTTCCGCCGAGCGCTGAGGGATCAGGAATCAACGGTTCGGCCCGCCTGTTTCAGGGGGCCGATGCAGGAACGACCGTCCTGTGCCTTCTCAGAAGCCCTTGTCGGCTTCGGCACACAGCTCGACAGCCCCGTAGAACGGGCGGAGCCAAAGGACGATGCTCGGCGTGGGCCATTCCGCCCCGCCCCCCGCGGCAGTCGCGGGTTCAGCGCTCCGCCGTTCGCCGCATCCCGTGGCGATCGGCTCCCCGGCGGCCCCCTTGTGGCGGGCTCGCCTCGGCGCACAGTCGTTCCCGACATCGGCACGAAGTTCAGGCCCGCCCGCTCCGCCGCGGCCGCGACGCGATTTTCCGCGTTGCCCCGCACCCGGCCCATGGCCGGTCGAGCGCGATCCGACAGCGGGTCGCCAGAAAGGTTCGCATGTCCAAGAAGCAGATGATCATCAATTACGTCCCCGGCGAAGAGTGCCGCGTCGCCATCGTCGAGGACGGCCGTCTCGAAGAGTTCCACGCCGAACGTATGGACGGCCCCTCCAACCACGTGGGCAACATCTACGTCGGCAAGGTCCAGAACGTCGAGCAGTCCATCCAGGCCGCGTTCATCGACTTCGGCCTCGAGGCCAACGGCTTCCTTCACACCTCCGACGTCCACCCGCAGTATTTCCCCGGCGAGGAGAACGACAAGACCGAGCGCGTCGGCCGCAAGACCCCGCGCCGCGAGCGCCCGCCGATCCAGGATTGCTTCCGCCGCGGCGACGAGGTCGCCGTGCAGGTCCTCAAGGAAGGCGTGGGCACCAAGGGCCCGACCGTCACCAGCTATCTCTCCATCCCCGGCCGCTTTCTGGTGATGATGCCGCAGATGGACAAGGTCGGCGTCTCCCGCAAGGTCGAGGACGAGGACACCCGCCGCAAGATGCGCGAGATCCTCGACCAGCTCGATCTCCCCGAGGGCTTCGGCTTCATCCTCCGCACCGCCGGCATGGAGCGCTCCAAAGCCGAGCTCAAGCGCGACCTCGCCTACCTCATGCGCCTCTGGAAGGACATGGAGAAGCGGTGGCGCTCCGGCTCCAAGCCCCGCCTGCTCTACAGCGAGAGCGACCTGCTCGTCCGCGCCCTCCGCGACCTGCTCACCACCGACATCGACGAGGTCATCGTCGACAACGAGGCTGCGCTCGCCCGCGCCGCCCGCTTCCTGAAGATCGTCTCGCCGCGCACCACGACCAACGTCGTGCACTACACCGGCAAGGCCCCGATCTTCCACGTCATGGGCATCGAGCCGCAGATCCAGATCATCCACGCCCGCGAGGTCCCGCTCCCCTCCGGCGGCCGCCTCGTCATCGACGAGGCCGAGGCCCTCGTCGCCATCGACGTCAACTCCGGCCGCTCGCGCGAGGCCCGCGACTCCGAGACCAACGCCTACGAGACCAACCTCGAGGCCGTCGACGAGATCTGCCGCCAGCTCCGCCTCCGCGACCTCGGCGGCGTCATCGTCAACGACCTCATCGACATGCGCTCCGCCAAGCACCGGCGCGACATCGAGGCCCGCTTCCGCGACAACCTCAAGAAGGACCGCGCCCGCTGGACCACCGCCCCCATCTCCGAGTTCGGCATCCTTGAGATGACCCGCCAGCGCATGCGCGCCAGCCACGAGTCCCAGCACTTCGCCGATTGCCCCACCTGCCGCGGCCGCGGCCTCGTCCAGAAGCCCGACTCCGTCGCCGCCGACGCCCTCCGAGACCTCAGCGCCCTGCTCGATTCCGACGGCGTCCGGCGCGTCGAGCTCGTCGTTCACCCGCGCATCGCCGGCGAACTTCTCTCTACCCGCCGCCGCGCCCTCTCCCGCATCGAGCGCTCCAGCGGCCCGCCCCCCAAGCACGTCGACGTCCGCGTCTCCGAGGCCATCCCGGTCGATCGCGTCACGTTCTACGCCTACGACGAGCGCGGCGCCGATCTTGATCTCGCCAAGCTCGGCCATCGCAAGGCCAAGCCCGACGAGCTCGTGGCCTACGCCATCGCCTCCGACGCCGCCGAGGAGGACACCTCCTGGACGGCCGAGCCCGAGGCCCCGGCCCCCGAGCCCGAGGTCTACCCCGACGAAGTCCACGCCGACGCCGAGGCCCATCCCATCGAGCTCGAGCCCCTCTCCCTCGCCGACATCGCCGCGCAGGAACGCGCCGGCCACGCGCCGCGACAGGGCGGCCAGCCCCACGGCGACGAGGAGTTCCAGGGCGATGGTTCCGGCGGGCGCGGCCGTCGCCGCCGCCGTCGTCGTCGCGGCGGTCGAGGCCGCGGCCCCGATGGCGCGCCCATGCAGGGCCAGCCCGGATTCGATTCCGGCGCGTACCCCCCCGGCGAGCCCGCCTACGACTCGCACGGTGCGCCTGTCGCCGATCCAAACTCCGCCGACTCCTTCAACGTCGAGGACCAGGAAGCCCTCGTCGCCGATCCGTCCCACGCCGTCGGCCAGGGCACGCATCACCACGACCAGTTCCAGCCCACCTCCGGCGGGCCCGGCCCCGACGGCGGAATGTCCGGTGAGGGCGGCGAGGGCGGTCGTCGTCGTCGCCGCCGCGGCCGTCGCGGCCGCGGTCGCGGCCAGGACATGGGCGCGCCAGCTGCCCCGATGGGCCCCGAAGGCGACTTCGCGCCACAGGTTCCGGAAGGCCAGTACAACGATCAGAACTTCCAGGGCGATGAGCAGGCGCCGATGCCCGCCGAGGCCGGCTTCGCGCCCGATCAGGGTGATGCCGAAGCCCCGTACGTCGAGAACGCCGACAACTCCGGCGGCTATCCGCAGAATGGCCCCGGCGGTGAGCAGGGCGACGGTCCCCGTCGCCGCCGCCGTCGTCGTCGCGGCCGCGGCGGCTCCGGCGGACAAGGCGCGGGTGGTCATGGTGGCCCGAACAACGACATGGGCGCTCCGCAGCAGGGCCGTGGTCCGCGTCCCTCCGGCCGCGGCGCGCCGCCGGTGACCAACAGCCTCGCCGACATGTTCCGCACCGCTCCTGAATCCAATGAAGGCGGCTTCGCCGACGAAGCGCCCGCCGATGCGCCCGAGGGCGGCTTCGAATCCGCGCCCGAAGGCGATCAAGGCGACGTCGCTCCCGAGTTCCAGGGTAACGACGCCGGCGGCGAATTCGCTCCCGAAGGCGCACCGCAACTCAACCCCGACGGCACGCCCCGTCGTCGCCGCCGCCGCGGCGGCCGCGGCCGAAACCGCAACCGCGATGGTGGCGGCCCCGGTGGAAATGGTGCCGGTAGTGGCAGTGGTGGGGGGGACGATGGACGTGCGCCGCAGGGCGGCAACGCCCCCGCGCCGTCTCGCCCGCCCCAGACTTCGCGCCCCGGCCCCGGCTTCGTCCCGCCCGCCCCCACAGCCCCTTCCACGCCCGCGGGCCAACCCAAGATCCGCACCCTCTACGGAAGCCGCAAGCGCCTCGCCCCCGGCACCGTCAAAGGCATCAAGCGCGAGGATTGACACCCTGTAGCACGGGCGTTCCGCCCGTGCCGTGCGACCCGCCCGCACATGGACGATCTCTGCGCACGCATGACCGAAAAACGCCTCATCATCCTCGGCTCTACCGGCTCCATCGGCACCCAGACCGTCGAGGTCGTTGACCACCTCAACACCCTCGCCGATCGCGGCCAGTCCCCGGTGCGCTTCCGCGTCGTCGGGCTCGCCACCGGCCGGAACGCCGACGCCATGTGCGTCCAGGCTTCGCGCCTGGGCGTGACAGAACTCGCCATCGCCGACGGCGACGGCTGCCCGAATCCGCCCTCCGGCGCACGCATCCGCCGCGGCCCCGACGCCGCCGAGCGCCTCGTCCGCGAGGTCGAGTGCGACATCGTCCTCGGCGCCATGGTCGGCGCGGCCGGCCTCCCCGCCACCCTCGCCGCCATCAACCTCGGCCGCGACATCGCCCTCGCCAACAAGGAAACCCTCGTCGCTGCCGGCGAGCTCGTCATCCCCGCCGCCAAACGCACCGGCTCGCTCCTGCTCCCCGTCGACAGCGAGCACTGCGGCGTCTGGCAGGCCCTGCTGAGCGGCTACTCGCCCGCATCTTCCGACTTGGCACTTGGCACTCGCCACTCGGCACTCTTGCCATGTCCTCCCATGACGTGCGGCTCCGACATCGCCCGCGTCATCCTCACCGCCTCCGGCGGCCCCTTCCGCACCGCTACCGCCGAAGAAACCTACAACGCCACCCCGCAGCGCGCCCTCAAGCACCCCACCTGGCAGATGGGCCCCAAGGTCACCATCGACTCCGCCTCGCTCACCAACAAGGCCCTCGAGATCGTCGAAGCGCACTGGCTCTTCGGCCTTCCGGGCGACAAGATCGACGTCCTCGTCCATCCGCAATCCATCGTCCACGCGCTCGTTGAGTTCGCCGACGGCAACGTCATTGCGCAGCTCGCCCCGCCCGACATGCGCACGCCGATCCAGTACGCCCTCACCTTCCCGCATCGCCCCGAGGGCGTCTCACGCAAGCTCGATTGGACAACCCTCCGCACCCTCGAGTTCACGCAGCCCGATCGCGCCCGCTTCCCCGCCGTGGACGCCGCCTACGACATCATCGCCCGCGGCGGCACCGCCGGCGCCGTCTTCAACGCCGCCAACGAGGTCGCCGTCGAGGCCTTCCTCGCCGAGAAGATCCCCTTCGGCCGCATCACCGAGCTCTCCCGCGCCGCCCTCGAATCCGTCGGCTCCTCGCCCATCCGCTCCCTCGCCGACGTCCACGAGGCCGACGCCCAAGCCCGGCGCGCCGCCTCGCTCGCCCTCGCCTCCACCGTGACACGCGGGAGGATGGGAGAGGTGCTCCGATGACCGCCGCGCGGCCGCCCGACCCCGGGGCCGGTCAACCCCTGGCACCCGCGGTCGCCCTCATCGGCGAGGGCCGATTCGAAGAGGCCCGAACACTCCTTCTGAACCTCGTCGCCGCCGCGGGCAACCGCGCCCACCCGCACGCGCTCTATCTCATCGGCATCTGTGCCGACACGCTGGCTGATCCCGCCGAGGCCCTGGCATACTTCGAGCGAGCCCGCGCCGCCGCGCCCGACGACCCTCAAGTCGTCGGCGGCCTCGCCAACTTCCTCGGCAACACCGGCCGCATCGACGGGGCCGTCGCCATCCTCCGTGACTATCTCGCCACACACCCGTTCACCCCTGGACTGGCCAACTCGCTGGCCAAGATGCTCGCCGAGCTCAACCGCCTCGACGAGGCCCTCGCCGTCGCCGAGTCTGCCCGAATCGCTCTGGGCGAACTCCCAGATCTCGCGCTCGTCCACGGCGCGATCCTCGAGCGCCTCGGCCGTCCCGACGAGGCCCTCAGCCTCTATCGCCGCACGCGACAGGTCCTTCGCGAGGCCGCGCTGCAGTTCAATCTCGGCCGAACCAGCGAGTCTCTCGATCTCCTCCGCCGCGCCGCCGAGCAGCGTCCGAGCGATTCCTCGCCCTGGATCCAGTACGCGTTCTACCTGAACTACTCCGACACCGCCCCCGCCGCCGAGCAACTCCGGGCCCATCGCCAGTGCGGCCTCGCCCTCCGCGCCCAGCTCGGCCCGCCCTTCACCTCGTGGAACGTCGCCCGCGATCCCGACCGTCCGCTGCGAGTGGGCATCGTCTCACCCGACATGCGCCGCCACGCCGTGGTTTCCTTCCTCGCCCCGCTGCTGGAGAACTACGAAAAATCGCAATGGCATCTCACGGCCTACTCCACCACCCGCAAGAACGACGACGTCACCGCGCGCCTGCGATCGCTGGTCGACGACTGGCGCGACATTCCCAAGCCCAACCCCCGCTACCTCGCCCGCCGCATCCGCGAAGATCGCATCGACGTCCTCATCGAACTCTCCGGCCTGACGGAAAACTCCGCCATCCACGCCGTCCACCTCCGCCCCGCGCCGGTGCAGGTCACCTACCTCGGCTACCCGAACACCACCGGCCTCGACACCGTCGATCTCCGCATCATCGATTCCATCACCGATCCATCCGGCGCCGAACGACTCGCCGTCGAGCGTCTGGCCCGCATCGATCCCTGCTTCCTCTGCTACAAGCCCATCGTCGATTCTCCGCCCCTCGCCCCGCCGCCCAGCGCGGCCGGAAAGCCCATCGCCTTCGGGTCCTTCAACCTCCCCATCAAGATCAGTCCGACCGCCGTCCGGCTCTGGTCCCGCGCGCTCAAAGAAGTCCCCAACTCCACGCTGGTCCTCAAGCACGCCGCGCTCACCGATGAGTGGATGCGTACCAACCTCGCCCGCCGTCTCGCGGAGGCCGGGATCGAAGCGTCGCGCGTCACCGTGCTCCCGCCGATGCCGTCCTACTCGGACCATCTCGCGGCCTACACCCACGTGGATATCGCCCTGGACACCTACCCATACCACGGCACCACCACAACCTGCGAGGCCCTGTGGATGGGCGTCCCCGTGATCACGCTCACCGGCGATCGCCACGCCTCGCGCGTCGGAACCAGTCTGCTCAGTGCTGTCGGCCTCCCCGACCTGGCCGCCGGCGACGAGTCCGGATTCGTCCGCCTCGCCTCCACACTCGCCAACTCGCCGAGCCGTCTCGCCGCCTGGCGCACCCCCGGCCCCACAAGCCTCCGAGAGATCATGGCAAACTCCGCGCTCTGCGACGCCAGGGCTTTCACCTCCCGGTTTCAGGCCACCATTCGTCAGGCCTGGCAGTCATGGTGCGCCGCCCCGCGTTGATCGGGAGCCCCTTCGCATACCATGACGCCCGTTCGTTTCCGCTCGCCCCTCCGCCGTCCTCCCGTCCGACGCGCGGCCGCGGCGAGCAGCCTTCGTTGCCCCGTCTCTTCCCGCACGGCGTGAAAGAGTGGGAGAGGTGCCCAGATGAGTGCCCCGCGGTCGCCCACTGCCGCACCAAGCCCGCAACTCGCCGCCGCCGCCGCCCTTGTCAACGAGGGCCGGTTCCGCGAGGCCCACACGCTTCTGCTTCGCCTCCTCCGCATGTCCTCCGGCGGCGGCGCGGCCCGTGTCCACCCCCACGCGCTCTATCTGCTCGGCATCGCCTCCGACGCTCTCTCCGAGCACGAGCAGGCCCTGCATTTCTTCGAGCGTGCCGCAGCCGCCGACCCGAACGACCCGCAAATCGCCCTCGCCCACGCCCACATGCTCGGCAACATGCGCCGATTCCCAGACGCCGCGGCCGCGTTGGAGCGGTTCGCCGCCTCGCACCCCTCGGACCCCGGCATCGCGACCGGGCGCGTGTCCATCCTCATGGAGCTCAACCGCGACGAGGAGGCCCTCCGCGTGGCCGAGGCCGCCCACGCCGCCCACGGAGATCACCCCGACCTCTGCGGCGCGTACGGCGCGGTCCTCAACAAGCTCGGCCGCATCGACGAGGCCCTCGCCCTGTACCGGCGCACCGGCCGCGTCATCCGCGAGGGGCTCCACCTGTGCAACGTGGGCCGCGTCGAGGAGGGCGTCGCCGTCTTCCGCGCCGCCACCGAGAAGTACCCCAGCGACTCCGCCGGCTGGATCCAGTACGCCTATGCCCAGAACTACTCCGACGAGGCCACGCCCGACGAGCAGACGCGGGCCCACCGCGAACTCGGGCGAACCCTCCGCACCCGCGTCGGCGCGCCATTCACCTCGTGGAATGTGACGCGCGATCCAAACCGCCAGCTGCGCGTGGGCATCGTCTCCCCGGACATGCGCCGCCACGCGGTGGTCTCATTCCTCGCCCCGCTGCTGGAGAACTACGACAAGTCGCAATGGCGCCTCACGGCGTACTCCACCACGCGCAAGAAGGACGACGTCACCGCCCGCCTCCGCACGCTCGTGGACGAGTGGTGCGACGTTCCGAACAACAACCCCCGCAACTTCGCCACGCGCGTCCGCGACAATCGCATCGACGTCCTCATCGAGGTCGCCGGCCTGACCGACACCGACATCCTCGCGGGGGTCCACCTCCGCCCCGCGCCGGTGCAGGTCACCTACCTCGGCTATCCGAACACCACAGGACTCGACACCGTCGATCTGCGGGTCGTTGATTCCATCACCGACCCGCCCGGCAGCGAGCGTCTGGCTATCGAGCGTCTGGCCCGCATCGACCCCTGCTTCCTCTGCTACAAGCCCATCGTCGATTCGCCGCCCCTCGCCCCGCCGCCCAGCGCGGCCGGAAAGCCCATCGCTTTCGGCTCGTTCAACCTTCCCAAGAAGGTCAGCCCGCGCACGCTCGCGCTCTGGGCCCGCACCCTCGCGGCCGTTCCCGGAAGCACCCTCGTCCTCAAGCACGCCTTCCTCACCGAGCAGTGGATGCGTAACGAGTTCTCCGGCCGCCTCGCCGCGGCGGGGATCGACGCCTCGCGCGTCACCGTGCTCCTCCCGATGCCGTCGTACTCGGACCATCTCTCGGCCTATGCGCAGGTGGACATCGCGCTGGACACCTATCCATACCACGGCACCACGACCACCTGCGAGGCCCTCTGGATGGGCGTGCCGGTGATCACGCTCATCGGCGACCGCCACGCCTCGCGCGTCGGAGCAAGCCTGCTGAGCGTCATCGGCCTCCCCGATCTCGCGGCCGCCGACGAGGCCGCGTTCGTTCGCCTCGCCACCACACTCGCGAAGTCCCCGGAGCGCCTCGCCGCCTGGCGCACCGCCGGCCCGACAAGCCTGCGCGACATCATGGCAAACTCTCCGCTCTGCGACGCCAGAGCATTCGCCTCCCGCTTTCAAGCGGCTATCCGTCAAGCCTGGCAAGCCTGGTGCGCCTCCCCGAAATAGTCGCGCACCGCCCCGACCCCCAGAACACGACGGCGCGCTTCCTCCGCCTCTCTTCTCCGTGCCTCTGTGTCTCTGTGGTAAATGCTGTCCTCGGCTGTCCCACGTCCGCATAACCCGGAACGTTTTCCCCAATCCCGGTGATGAAGCGCCGTCAAGTTGGGCAACATGTGCGTCGATACGGGTCTGGGCAGTTTCGTGCCCGCGTCCGCGCACCCCGCGCGGCCGCGCCCATTTCCCGAAGGGTGAACCATGAGCGGCGAGAACGGAACCCATCCTCCCACCGACAACGGCTCGAGCACCAACTGGGCCGAGAAGCGCATCTTCACCACCGGTGAGGCCGCCGAGGTCTGCAAGGTCTCCCAGCAGACCATCATCCGCTGCTTCGACTCGGGCCGCCTCGGCGGCTTCCGCGTCCCCGGCTCCAAGTTCCGCCGCATCCCGCGCGCCGACCTCATCAAGTTCATGCGCGACAACGACATCCCGACCTCCAACCTCGAGAACGGCCCCAAGCGCGTCCTCATCGTCGACGACGATCCCGCCATCGTCGAGATGTTCAAGGACCTGCTCGGCAAGGACCAGGGCCTCGAGGTCCGCTCCGCCGGCACCGGCTACGACGCGGGCCTCCTCACCGAGAGCTTCCGCCCCCACCTGATCATCCTCGACTACATGCTCCCCGACATCAACGGCAACGTCGTCTGCAAGCGCCTCCGCGAGCGCGAAGAGTTCCGCGACACCAAGATCGTCTTCGTCTCCGGCGTCGTCGACCAGAAGGAGATCGACCTCCTCAAGTCCGCTGGCGCCGACGACTTCATCCGCAAGCCCTTCGACGTCACCCAGCTCATGTCCCGCGTCCGCCAGATGCTCGTCGCGTAGCACGGGCATCCTGCCCGTGCTTCTCGTTGCCGGCGGGCGCACCGTCCACACGTTTTCGTCTCCCTTCGAATGTCCTCCAACGGCCACCACGCCCGCCTCCTCACCCTCAGCCCCTCCGGCGGCAACAGCGGCCCCGCGTCCATCCCCGACGAGATGCTCTCCCGTCGCACCGAGCTCGTCCTCCGCGAGCTCGACCGCCTTCCCACGCTCCCCGCCGTCGCCACCAAGCTCCTCGAGCTCGGCGCCCGTGAGGACGTCCAGATCCGCGAAATCGTCAAGATCATCGAGTCCGACCCGTCCCTGACCACCCGCCTCCTCGCCCTCTGCAGGCGCGCCGCATTCCGCACGCGCCATCCCATCACCACCGTTGAGATGGCCGTCGTCATGCTCGGTGTCGAGGCCGTCCGCTCGCTCGTGCTCAGCGTCGAGATCTTCGACTGGGCCGGCCAAACGACCGAGGCCGCCCGCCGCGAAGGCGCCGTGCCCGTCTCTACAGGCAAGGGCCGCGCCTCCACCCGCCCCGGCTCCGCTCCCGCCGAGCCCGCACCCGCCTTCAACCGCGTCGGCTTCTGGCAGCACTCCATTTCCGTCGCCTGCGCCGCCGACCTCATCGCCCGCGAGCATCCCGACCTCGATCTGGTCCCCGAGGAGTGCTTCGTCTGCGGCCTCATCCACGACATGGGCAAGGTCGCCCTCGATCTCGTCCTGCCCCGGGCCTACGCCCGCGTCGTCGAGCTCGCCGACGCCCGCCGCGGCAACATCGCCGACTTCGAGCGACCCATCGTCGGCCTCGACCACCATCTCGCCGGGCGCACGCTCGCCGAGAAGTGGAACCTCCCGCCCGTCCTCGCGGGCGCGATGTCGCAGCACCATCTTCCGCCCTCCCGCCTCGCCGAAGGCCCCGAGCGCCGCACGCTCGCCGTTGTTCACATCGCCGACCTCATGTGCCGCAAGCTCGCCCTCGGCTGGTCGGGCAACCACGCCGCCGACGAGGACGAGACGCAGGCCTGCCTCGACGCCGGGCTCGACCCGCGCCGCACACTCGGCATCGTTGCCCGTCTCTACGAGGCCGCCAGCGCACGCATGCGCGACCTCGGCCTCGGCGACGAGCCCAGCCAGCAGCTCCTCATCGATTCCATCCTCCGCGCCAACCAGCGCCTCGGCAACACCAACCAGGACCTCATCGAGGTCAACGCCCGCCTCGAGGAAGCCCAGAAGCAGCTCGCCGAGGCCCGCGCCATGGCCCGCCTCGGCCAGATGACCGCCGGCGCGGCCCACGAGATGAACAACCCCCTCGCCGTCATCTCCGGCCGCGCCCAACTCCTCCTCGGCCGCGCCCGCGACGACGCCGACAAGTCCGCCGCCCGCGCCATCGTCGAGGCCTCCGCCCGTCTGAACGACCTCATCGCCCGCCTCAACCGCGTCGCCACGCCCCCGGAGGTCAAGCCCGAGGCCGTCGACATCCGCGCCGTCCTCGAGGACGCGATCTGCACCGCCAAGGACCGCCACGGCGAGCGCCAGCAGGCCCGCGGCGAGAAGATCGCCGTTTCCAGCGTCAAGCTCTTCGTCGCCGAAGGGCTCGAACTCGTCCGCCTCGACCGCGCCCTCGTCGGCGATGCCCTCATCGAGATCATCGCCAACGCCCTCGAGGCCGGCCCGCGCACCCGCGTCGAGGTCCGCGCCGAGACCGAGAACTCCCACGCCGACCTGCTCGTGCTCCGCGTCATCGACGATGGTCTGGGCATGAGCGAAAAGGCGCTCCTCCACGCCACCGACCCCTTCTTCAGCGAGAAGCCCGCCGGCCGCCAGGCCGGCCTGGGCCTCGCCCTGGCCAACCGTCTCGTCTCCGCCTGCGGCGGAGAGATCGAACTCGCCTCAAAGCCCGGACGCGGCACCACCGCCACCGTCCGTATCCCCGAGTGGCGCATCGGCGGCACACCCCACGCCGCCCACGCACGCGCCGCCTGACCCCTTACCAACTCCAAGGAAGAGCATGGACGCTCAGCACTCCCCCAACTCCGGCGACGACTCCGCACCACTCCACGAGGTGATCGGACGTATCGGCCCCGTCATCCACATCCGCGCCGGCCGCGCTCCCGCCCTCTCGGCGCCGCGCACTCCGGACACCGCCCCGCTCGGGGTGCTCGTCGTCTCCGACCGCGCACTCTGGGCACGCCGCCTCCACGACGCGATCCTCGAATCCGGCGCGGCCTGCACCGTCGTCCGCACCCTGGCCGCCGCTTGCGACGCCCTCGGCGTCGAGCCCAACCCCAGGGACTCCGCGGGCGATGTTGCCTCCACGCAACACGCAACTCGGACTCGCGCGTCAAACACCTCTCACCCTCGCGCCGTAAGCCGGTCAATTGACATCGTGATTTCTGATTGCGCTCTCCCCGACGGCGACGCCATGCCGCTGGCCGGCCTCGCCGCGCAGCGCGAAATCCCCGTGATTCTGGCCGCGAAACGCGCCTCCGTCGATCTCGCCACCTGCGCCATGCAGTGGGGGATGGCCGACCTGGTGGAGGCCTCCGGCCACGTCAACTCGGACCTCGTGGATCGGATATTGGGCGCGGCCGCGCGTTCCCGGAACCTGCGCCGTGAACGTTCAGAGCAAACACGCCGTCTGTTCCGTCTGCACCACGCCCCCTCGCACGCCAATCTGCTCGACCCGCGCCAGTCGCCCTCCGCGACTTCCGATCTCACTGCACGCCCCCAACCGGAGCAAGCAGTGAAGAACGCCACCAACGTCAGCGAGTTCAAGGGTCTCATCCGAGGCGAGCTCGATATCGAGGCCCTCCTGCGCACCACGCTGGAGTTTGTCCTCGCCCGCTCGGGCCCCACCAACGCCGCCGTCTTCCTCCCGACGACCAGCGGCGACTATTCCCTCGGGGCCTACGTCAACTACGACTGCCCCAAGGACACCTGCGACGTCCTGCTCGACCACCTCGCCAACGCCGTCGCCCCCCGCTTCGAGTCCGCCGCGGCCGGCGGCAACCCGCTCACCCATCTCACCGAGCAGGTCGCCCTCGACGAGTTCCTCGGCGACGACGCCGACTGGCTCAAGGGCTCCCACGTTCTCGGCTTCCCCTGCTCCCACGACGGCGAGTGCCTCGCCATCTTCATGCTCTTCCGCGACCAGCGCTCCCCCTTCCACCAGCCCCTCGTCGAGCAGGTCCGCACCGTCGGCGAGCTCTTCGCCGCCCAGCTTGCCCGCGTCATCCACATCCACCACCGCCACCTTCCCAAGAACAAGTGGGGCATGATCGGCGACCCGCCCGCCGAGACCGACGACTACGGCGACATGGCCGCCTGAACAGAGGCCCGGGCGCAAGCCCGGGCATGATCCTTACCCAACACACCAGCTTCAAAGCCCCGAGCTCACGCTCGGGGTTTTCATTTTCGGTCGCACGTCTCGCGCTCCCGGCCGCGCTCCAACAATCCCACATCCTTTAGGGAGCCTCCACATGAAGAAGTTCCTCAAGATCGCCGGCGTCCTCGCCCTGCTCGTCGTAGTCGCCATCGGCGTGGGAGTCTGGTGGGTCTTCCACAACATCGATTCCCTCGCCAAGCGCGGCATCGAACAGGGCGGCACCTACGCCCTCGGCGTTCCGACCACCGTCGACCGGGTCTCGCTCGGCATGTTCTCCGGCGACCTCTCCCTCTCCAGGCTCAACGTCGCCAACCCGCAGGGCTTCGCCTCGCCCCACTTCCTCACCCTCGGCAGCGGCGATGTGAAGGTCACCGTCAACTCCCTCAACCAGCCCGTCATCGACGTCCCCACCCTCCACCTCAAGGGCATCGACGTCAACCTCGAGAAGGGATCCTCGGGTGCGAACTACCAGAAGATCCTCGACAGCCTCGCCCGGCTCAAGGGCTCGTCCAAGCCCAGCGCCCCCGGCTCCGCCGACAAGCGTCTCATCATCCACGATCTCGCCATCGATGATGTCAACATCCATGTCAACATGCTCGGCGCGCCCGGACAGGTCGGGGCGGTACTGAACTCCGCCACCAAGCTCAACGTCCCCATCGACCACATCCAGCTCAAGAACGTCGGTCAGACCGGCTCGGGCGTCGGCGGTTCCGGCGTCACGCCCGAGGAACTCACCAGCATCATCGTCCAGGCCGTCATGGCCGCGGCCGTCGACAAGGGCGGCGGCATCATCCCCGGCGACATTCTCGGCGATCTGCGCGGCGGTATCTCAAGCCTCGGCGGCCTCGCCGACATCCCCGTCTCCGTCATCGGCAAGGCCGGCGAGACCGCCACGCAGCTCGGCCAGAAGGCCGTCGAAGGTGTGGGCAAGGCCGTCGAGGGCGTCGGCAAGCAACTCGGCGACGGCCTCAGCAACCTGCTCGGCGGCGGCAAGAAGGACGAAAAGAAAGACCCGCCCAAGAATCCCTGACGCGATCCGGTTCGGGTGGCACGGGCAGCTCGAGCCCGTGGTGTTGCAACCGAGATGTCCGTTCCAACATCGCCGCGCCTGCAGCCCCGGAGGGGCGCCCAGTGCATTGCCGTGGGCGTAAGCCCACGGCGCAATCCCGCACACCTGAGTTGCTCTGTCTTTGTCTTCGAGCCCCAGCGGGGCGACACAGTTCCGCGCCCGTTCACCGACCTCTACCTCACCCGCCCCATCTCAAACCGCAGCGCCTCCCGCCCGCTCTCCGGCGTGAACGCCACCTCGCTCGCCAGCTTCCCCTCCGCCGTCAACCGGTACGCGATCGCCTCCAGCGTCTTTGACCCCGACACGATCCGGAACGCCGCCTCGCCCTCGCGCATCGACTCGAGCTGCAGCACGATGGGCCCCTCCGCCTCGCTCGCCCACGGCGAGAGCTTCGCGTCAAAGTGCCGCAGCCGCATGAACACGCGCTCCGCCTCCGCCGAGATCGTCATCAACTCGTGCAGCGCGGCCGTTCCATCCGGGTTCACCACCCGAAACGCCCCCACCATGCCCGCCCCCGAGGCGCTCGACCACCACTCCTCGCTGTAGTGGTCCTTCTCGAACATCCCCCAGTCCCCGCACATGAACGCCAGATCGCGCAGTCGCGCATCCGTCTTCTCGCCATCGGGCCCGAGCGGCTGCCGCATCGGGTAGATGCATCCGACGAACCCGGGTCTTTGCGAATGCTGCTCCGCCGCGCACCCGCAGAGTCCCAGCATCGCCACGCCGCACAGCACACGCCCGATCATGGCTCATTCCTCCGCGTCCGCTTCCTCCTCGGCCCCGAGCAGAATGTCCTCATCCGCCGAAAACTCCTCGCCCATCGGCTCGAGCGGCTTGCCGGCCCGTGCCGGCGACTCGCCCCCGTCGTCATCGAAGTAGTCCTCGGCGCTGTCGCCGAGCTTCTCCTTCGTGTTGACCACGGCGACGCCCTCGGCCGCCAGCCGTTCGCGCTCGCCCGCGACAAGGTCCTCCGGCCGGGCCCGGCGGCGTTCCTTCACGATCAGCTTGATGGGCACCTCGGCGAAGGGCACGTTCTCGCGGATGCGGTTGACCAGGAACCGCTTGTAGTTGGGCGTGAAGAGCTGCGGCTTGTTCACCACCAGCACGATCATCGGCGGGTTGGTCGCCACCTGCGAGATGAAGTACGCCTTGGCGAACGTCCCCAGCTTGTTCGACGGCCCGCGCGTGTCGAGCACCTGCCGCAGCACGCGGTTGAGCTTGCCCGTCGAGACCCGCGCCGAGCACTGCGTGTGCAGGTCAAACGCCGTCTTTACCGCCCCCTTCAGGTTCAACCCCGTCGTCGCGCTCGAGAACACGATCGGCGCGAACTCCAGCCCCTTGAACTCCTTCCGCAGATACTCCTCGTACATCTCCGTCTCGACGGCCTTCCCCTTGTGCTTCCCGCCCGTGGCCTTCTTCCCCTCGACCAGGTCCCACTTGTTCACCAGCAGCACCACCGGCTTGAACGACTTCTGCGCCAGCATCGCGAGCTGCTGGTCGATCTGGCTGATCGGCTCCGTCGCGTCCACCAGCAGCATGACCACGTCGGCCCGCTCGATGGCCCGCTGGGCCCGCTCGTAGGCGAACCACTCGATCCGGTCCTGAAACGACTTCTTCTTCCGCAGCCCCGCCGTGTCGATCGCGACGAACGACTTGCCGTCCATCTCGAATCGCACATCCACCGCATCGCGCGTCGTGCCCGCGATCTCCGACACGATCACCCGCTCCTCGCCCGCCAGAGCGTTCACCAGCGACGACTTGCCCGCGTTGCGCTTGCCGATGATCGCCAGCATCATGTCCGGGGCCCGCGTACCGCCACGCTCCACATCGCGCTCGCTCTTTCCCGCGCCCTTGGCCACGTCCTTCGCCGCCAGATACAGGCCATCCAGGAAGTCGCGCCGGAAGTAGTTGCTCTTGGCCGAGATCGGCAGCGGGTCTCCGAACCCAAGGTTCGCCGCCTCCACCGCGTGCGACTCCCACTTGGGCCCGTCGCACTTGTTGGCCACCACGATGATCTTCGCGGGCACCGCCACGCTCCGCGTGGCGTCTCCTTCCCCCGCCTTGGCCTTGCCCTTCTTCTTCTCCGCGGCCCGTGTGCCGCGTGTCCCCAGCACCCGCTCTCGCAGCAGCCGCGCCACCTGCTCGTCCTGCGGCGTCACGCCCTTCTGCGCATCGATCACCAGCAGCACGATGTCCGCCGACTTCACCGCCTCCGAGATCTGGTGCTCGATGTCCCCCGTCAGCGTCGACAGGTCCGCCCCCGTCTCGTCGAACCGCTTCCCCTCGGTGACATACACGCCGTATCCGCCCGTGTCGGTCACCTCAACCTTGATCTTCCGCGTCGAGTCCGCGCCCTCATCCGGCGGGATCAGCTCCACGATCACCGACACGCGGTCCCGCGTCGTCCCCGCCGTGGAATCCACGATCGACACCTTCTCCCCCGCCATCATGTTCAGCAGAGAAGACTTGCCCACATTGGGCCGACCCACGATGGCGATGCGAGGAAGCGACATTGGACCCAAGCGTAGGGACAATCACAGAGCCTCTCGCGTCGGCGAGAGGAAAGGCCCACGACCTCGTATTTATCGCCGCGCAACCCGCGTCGGGAGCTCCCCAAGCCCCACCTTCTCCTGGGCCTGCGTCGCCATGTCCTTCACCGACGCCTCGCTCGCGCCTTCCACAATCACGCAAAACCGCGCGTGCACTTTCGCCGCATCCTGCATCGCCTTCCCGATCTTCTTCGACGACCGCCGCGCGTGCAGCCCCGCCCGCCGCAGATCGGCCACCACCCTCGCCACCGCCCCATCCGCTTCCGGCGTCCCGTTCGACACCACGATCGCATCCGGATTCAGCCCCAGCGACTTCGAAACCTCCCCATCGCTCGGCATCTTCCCCTTGTCCGCCAGCACCAGCGACAGCACGACATCCCCCATGCCGAACCCAACCGCAGGAGTGGGGGGGCCGCCGAACATCTCGATCAGCTTGTCATACCGCCCGCCACCCGCGATCGCCCGCTCCGCGCCCGAAGCCTCATGTACTTCGAACACCATGCCGGTGTAGTACGCGAGGCCGCGGGCAACAGATGGATCAAACACGCACCATCGTGCGATATCGAGCGACGCAAGAGCGTCAAATAGTCTGTACAAGACGGCGACATCCACGCCAAGCAGAGCAAGCGTCTCATGCGCGGCATTGGTCATGTATGACTGTTTGTGCGACTCGAAAACCGCCGCCACGGCCGCCTCGCACGCACGATCAAAGCGAGGCAGGTCGAGGGAGATACGTTCACAGAGTTTCGCAAACTCCTCGGGCGAAACCTTGGCTCTCTTGTCCAAGAGCGAGAGCGCGGCACCAATATCACATTCCGCCATGTTTGCGGATTTCAGAAGAGCTTCTGTGACCCGACGATCACTTACGCGAACAATCAGATCGCCTTGAGACGACGACACTCCCGCCGGTCCAAGAGTGGTGATGGCTGGAGTCAGCCCAAGCTGTTCCAACGCTCCCACACAACACGCAATGCACTCCGCATCTGCCTGCGCCGAGTCATCCCCAATAATGTCACAGTTCCACTGACAAAACTCCCGCAACCGCCCCCGTTGCGGCCGCTCCGCCCGGTAGCAGTTCTGCATCCAGAACCACTTCGTCGGCTTTGGCAGGCTCGCCGCCTTGCTCGCATACATCCGCGCCAGCGTCGGCGTGAACTCCGGCCGCAGCGCAAAGGTCTTCTCCCCGCCGAACCGCTCGAAGCTGAACAGCTCCGAGACGATCCCCTCGCCGCTCTTCACCGTGTACAGGTCAAGGTGCTCGAACGTCGGCCCATCGATCTCCTCAAACCCGTGATTGATCGAGGTCGTCCGCCACGCCTTCTGCACATACCGCAGCCGGTTCAGCTCCGCCGGATAAAAGTCCCGCGTCCCCGTCGGAGCCTGAAACACATGCCCGCCCTTCCCGCTCGGCAAGGGACTCGGGCTCTTGGACACACCATCAGCATCAGTGGGCGGCATAGGACCCGAGGGTATGGACAATCCGCCCTGCTCCCCTGCTCCCCTGCTCCCCTGCTCCCCTGCTCCCCTGCTCCCCTGCTTCCCTGCTCCCCTGCTCCCCCGCCTCTCCCCTTTTCCCGGGAACCTCCACCCCCATTCCGGCGGACCATCCTCACCGCCCGCACAAGACCCCGTCGCAAACCTCCGATTCCTCTTCCGTTTTCCCCTTCTCACGCTCCAAACACACCCCAAAAACCGATCTGCTCCCAGCAGTATTCCAGTACCCCCAATCCGTTTGATACCCCACGTTTCAATGCGCTTGTATCTTCTTCCACAGTGCCCGCGGCCTCTCGCCGCGGCCGGTTCGGCCAGCCTCGCGCTCGGCCGGATCCTTGTCCATCCCGTGGGGCCGCGCCGGGTCGCCATGCCCGCGCGTTGTGCCTTCCCAGGAGGTGTCCGTTGATGCTCGCCCGCCCGTCATTCCGAGTCCTCGTCTCCGCCATCGTCCTCGCGGCCGCCACCCCCGGCGCGCTCGCGCAGGCTCCGGCCAAGTCCGACCCCACCGTCTCCTCCAATCCCAATGTTGACGGCGGCGGAAACGGCTCCGCGACCCCCGACTTCACGCCGCGCGGCTCGCCCTGCGCGGCCAACGCCGGCAACTGCCAGGAACTCACCGGCACCACCATCGCCGACCCGCGCACCTCCGACATCGTCGGCGGCGGCTTCTCCGTCGCCGACAACTTCCAGGCCGCCGTCTCCGGCAACATCACCGACATCTGCTTCACCGGCTACTACGGCCCCGGCCTCCCCGTCGGCGCCAACGTCCCCGCCGCCGGCAACGAGAGCTTCCGCATCACCATCTGGCAGAGCAGCAACACCGGCCTCCCCGCCGCGCAGGTCGCGCAGATCTACGTCGGAGCCAACGCCGTCGGCAGCCCGACCTACACCGGCACGCTCACGCGCGGCACGGCCCTCGGTGCGCCCTCCTCGCTCGCCAACACCCAGCTCTACGCCTGGACCGCCTCCGGCCTCTCCATCCCCGTCGTCGCGGGCACCTGCTACTGGATGGAGATCGTCGGCGCGACCAACAACGTCGACGCCAACAGCCGCTGGCGCTGGGTGAACTCCACCCACGCCGCCGGCACCGGCTCTTACGCCGACGGCGTCTGCCTCCAGACGACCAACGGCGCCACCCCAACCTACTCGAGCATCGTCAACGCCTTCGACCGCGCCTTCTGCCTCACCATCGGCGCATCCTCCAACGTTCTCGCCGTCCCCGCCTGCGGAATCCCCGCCGCGCCGACGAACAACTCCTGCGCCACCGCGCTCGCCATCTCCACGCTCCCCTACAACGCCCCCGCCAACACCGGCACGTATCGCTCGCTCACGGAACTCACGCCCTACTGCGGCACCAGCCCCGTCAACGGCAACACCCTCTGGTACAAGGTCGTCGGCAACGGAACCACCTACACCGCCAACACCTGTGGCGCGGCCACAAACTTCGACACCATCATCAATGTCTACTGCCTCTCCGGCACCGCCTCCTGCGGCACCTCCAACACCAACTTGCTCTGCGTCGCCAATAACGACTCCGGCCCCGCGGCCTGCGTCGGCGATGGCGGCGCCAACACCGACGCCTCGCAGGTCTCCTGGACCGCCACCACCGGCACCACGTACTACATCGCCGTCTTCGGCTACTTCGCCGGCAACGCCCCCGTCGGCACCGTCGCCTTCCAGGTTGCCTCCGACGGCGTCCAGGCCACCGCCGTCTCCTGCGTCTCCGATCGCTGCCCCGTTGATCTCGCCGCCATCACCGGCACCTCCGAGCCCGACGCCTGCGGCACCGAGACCAACAACGCCTGCAACGCCGCCACCGTCCAGACCTTCGCCCTCGGCACCTGGCTCAAGGGCGCGCTCAGCGCGGCCGCCCCCGCCGGCGGCGTCCCCGGAAACAACCGCGACATCGATTACTGGGAGTACAACACCGCCACGCCCCTGCCCGACAACTCCGGCGGCGCGGGCCAGTCCATCCTCACGATCACCTGGCGCTCCGAGGCCCCGATCCTCCTCGCCTTCTACACCGGAACCTGCACCGCCGCCGGCCCGGGCACGAACGTCACGGCGTTCATCGGGCGCTACCGCCCGTCCCTCGACGGCATGGCCTCCAACGGCGTCTGCGGACCCCTCGCCGCCGACATCACCACCAACGCCGGCGCGGGCTTCCGCATCCTCGCGACCATGCCCGACTTCGGCGGCGTGCCCTGCGCCACCGGCGCAAACAACTACGCCCTCAAGCTCGACGTCGCCGCCACCGGCGCGTGCTGCGTCACCGGCGTCTCCTGCTTCGTCGCCACCTCCGCCCAGTGCACCACCAACGCCGGAACCTACGCCGGTGATAACGCCGCCTGCGCTTCGCTTCCCTGCCCCGGCGCCTGCTGCAACAACGGCTCCTGCACCGCGGCCCTGAACGCAACCGCGTGCTCCACCTCCGGCGGCGTCTACCAGGGCGAGGGCTCCACCTGCGCCCTCACCACCTGCCCCGCCCCCACCGGCATCTGCTGCCGCGGCGCGACCTGCAACACCCTGCTCCCCCAGCCCAACTGCACCACCACCGGCTTCCTCGCCGGCATCGCCTTCCCGCCCGGCCCCAACTGCTCCGGCTCCACCATCACCGCCTGCTGCTACGCCGACTACAACAAGCTCAACGGCATCGAGGTGCAGGACATCTTCGACTTCATCAACGACTGGCTCGCCGGCTCCCCCTACGCCAACACCGGCGGCAACGGCTCCCCCGGCTCGCTCGCCGTCCAGAACATCTTCGACTTCCTCAACGCCTGGTTCGCCGGCTGCACGCCCTGATCGCCGCCTCCTCCCCCGCCCCGGCGGGGGAGGTGATCCGAGGCTCGGCGAGGATCGGAGGGGGTGTGAATCGTCCGTTGTCCGCATATGCAACGCTCCAAGGCCCCTCCGATAACCGGCGGGGCCTTCTTCTTTTTGCCCCACCTCCAGCCCACACCCGCTCGCGCGCTGGCCCCCGGTGGCCCGTGGGGTACGTTGATCCCGCAGGACATTCGTGCGCGCCCATGGTGCGTCGTTGTGTCCACGTGGAGTTCGGAGTGAAGAGAGGCCGCGCCCATCCAATGCCAATCGCCGCCGCAGCAATCGCGGCCGCACTAGCCCTGTGCGCCTCGCCAGCCCTCGCCCAGCCCTCCAACGACCTCTGCGCCGCCGCCACTCCCGCCCCCGTCGGCGCGACAACGCTCGGCACACTCCTCGCCGCCACGGCCGATGGAGACTCCACCTGCTCCGGCGGCGCGGCCCCCGACGTCTTCCACACCCTCACCACCGGCCCCGAAGGGGTCTACCAGATCTCCCTCTGCACCGTCACCGCGTTCGACTCGGTTCTCAGCCTCCACTCCGCCTGTCCCGCCACGCCAACCAACGAGATTGTCTGCGACGACGACGGCTGCCGCGAGCCCGGCAGCACCGCCGTCGGCGTTCCCTCCACGCTCAAGGCCTACCTCGCCGCGAGCACCACCTACATCGTCCGCATCGCCGCCTTCGATGCGCAGTCCCCCGTCGGCCCCTACGCCCTCACCATCTCCGGCCCCGCCGCGCCGACGGGCGCGTGCTGCGCTCCCTCCGGCGCGTGCACCATCTCCGCGCAGTCC
Source organism: Phycisphaerales bacterium (assembly GCA_044221735.1). GTDB lineage: Bacteria > Planctomycetota > Phycisphaerae > Phycisphaerales > UBA1924 > UBA4658. The sequence goes on from JBGAOP010000021.1 coordinate 52,049, forward strand.
GCATGCCTCGCCGCATCGGGAACCTACGCGGGCGACCTGAGCGCTTGTGCCCTCGCCGCGCAAACCCCGCAGACCTTCGCCGACACCGCCGTCGACGTGCCCATCCCCGACGGCACCGGCGCGGCCGTCGACCGCACCATCACCATCCCCGACACCTTCTCCGTCGGCGATGTCCGCCTCTCCCTCAACCTCACCCACGGCTTCATCGGCGACCTCATGGTCACGCTCACCCACGGCCCGCAGACCGCCACCATCTTCCACCGCGTCGGCCTCGGCACGCTCGGCTCCGACGCCACGCTCCACGGCATCTTCGACTTCACCGACTCCGCTCCCGCAACGATCTGGGCCCAAGCCCCCACGCCCGCGAGCGGCCACCCCGTCCCGCCCGGCTCCTACCTCTGCTCCGACGCCCTCGCCAACCCCGTCTCCCTCCGCCAGACCTTCTCGGGCACCAGCGCCGCCGGCGCATGGTCGCTCCACATCGTCGACGCCTCCTCCGGCTATTCGGGCACCTTGCATGCGTGGTCTCTCACGCTCGATCGCGCCTCGACAACCCCGCGGTGCACTCCGCAACTCGGTGCCTGCTGCGCCGCGGCCGCATGCACCCAGTCCACGCAGCCCGCCTGCGCCGGTTCATTCCAAGGCGTCGGCGTCGCCTGTTCCCCCAATCCCGCCAATCCCACCACCTGCTGCCCCGCCAACTTCAATCACATCGGCGGCCTCGACGTTCAGGACATCTTCGATTTCCTCAACGCCTGGCTCGCCGGCAACCCCGCCGCCGACTTCAACCACGCCGCGGGCCTCGACGTCCAGGACATCTTCGACTTCCTCAACGCCTGGCTCGCAGGTTGCTGATTCAGAGCCGAGCGGCGCAAGCCGCCGGAGTCTCTCCCTCAGTCATGTTGCCTCGGCACCCGCCCTGAGCGGCGGAGCCGCGCCAGTTCTTTGTCATGGGCGTAGGCCCACGGAAGATGCAGCCGCATTCCCTTTTCCAACTTGGCCTCGTGAGCCCCAGCGGGGCGACAGTGCGGTGCGCACTCCCACGCCTCCACATATCCTCCCTTCATGCCAGGCGATTCCCAAGCCCATCTCTCGCTCCTCCTCACCCTCACCCAGGTCCCCACCGTCGCCGGCCGCGAGGCCCGCGTCATCGACTTCCTCCACGCCTGGACCGCGCAGCGCCCCGACCTCGCCATCACCCCCGACTCCGCCGGCAACCTCACCATCACCCCGCGCCAGCAGTGGGGGAGCGGCGGCCCGCCAATCCTCATCACCGCCCACCTCGACCACCCCGCCTTCGTCGTCGAACGCATCATCGCCCCCGCCGTCCTCGAACTCGCTTTCCGCGGCGGCGTCCTCGACCCATATTTCGAGCGCGCTCAGGTGCTCATCCATTCGGGGTACCCCCACGCCCCGCGCGGGGCTTCTCCTCTCCTCGCCACCCTCACCCACAAATCCCACACCGGCCCCACCGGCTTCAACCACTACCACGCCGAGCTCGACGCCTCCGTCGCAAACGCCGACGCCAAGCTCATCCGCCCCGGCGACGTCGCCACCTGGTCCCTCCCGCCCGCCGAGATCGACGCGCAAGGCCTCGTCCACACCCACGCCTGCGACGATCTCGCCGCCGCGGCCGCCGCCCTCGCCGCGTTCGACGACCTCCGCGCCCTCCGCGCCACCGGCGCGCTCACCGAGGACGTCCGCCTCCTCTTCACCCGTGCCGAAGAGATCGGCTTTACCGGCGCGCTCGCCGCGTGCAAGCTGGGCACCATCCCGAAGAACGCCCGCGTCATCGCCCTCGAGAACAGCCGCGCTTTTCCCGATTCCCCGATCGGCGGCGGCCCCATCGTCCGCGTCGGCGACCGCCTGAGCATCTTCGACCCCCGCCTCACCGCCGCCTGCGCCAAGCGCGCCGAGGACACCGCCGCCGCGCCCAACACCCAACTCCCCTGGCAACGCAAGCTCATGGCCGGCGGAGCCTGCGAGGCCACCGTCTTCTGCGCCTACGGCCACCAGGCCACCTGCCTCTGCCTCCCGCTCGGCAACTACCACAACATGGCCGACCTCCAGCAGGTGCAGGACAAGACCTACGACGCGAGCAGTGGTCCCCCGAGGATCGCCCGGGAGTTCATCCACAAGAACGACTACCTCGGCCTCATCGCCCTCCTCACCGCCATCGGCACCAAGCTCCCCGAAAACGCCCCCATCTCCGAACGCCTCGAAAACCTCTATACCAAACACGCGGCCGTCCTCGACGAACGCTGATCAGGTGCCCCCGCCCGAGTAATGATGCGAATGGCCAACTTTCATTCCCAACATCGACCCGCGCGCCGACATCTCTTCGCCATCGTGTTCTCGATCTTCTTCGGCCTCGCGCTCACTCTCGGCACCGTCATATGTTCGCAATGGGCCGCGGTTCGCATTACCCACATCGACACAGAGGGCTTCTCCTACCAGAGTCCGGAACAGTCCGGCGACTTCGCGTGGGGCGCCTCCGTTCCCAGCCACTGGCCGGGCACCGCATCGCTGCGCACCGAGTACGGCTCCACTTTCGTCGATGAGATCATCCTCCGCGCGCCAAATCCCCTCCCCAAAGGCGGCCCCATCTACACCACTGATCACTTCCGCTTTGGCATCCCCTTTCGCGCTTTGGGTTTTTCCTTCCTGCGCGAATATCCCAAAGACCGGCTCAAGCCCATCGAAACACAAAGCGGAGTGTTGGACATTCCCAACTACCCCGCGTTCCCAGCCAATCCCCTTTTCCCCGGATTCCTCCTCAACACCCTTCTCTACGCCATCCTCACCTTCGCCCTCTTAAGAATCCCAAGCGCGATCCATCGCCTGAGACGCCGCGCAGGCAACTGCCCAACGTGCAACTACTCCCGCGCCGGCCTCAATCCCCAAGCTCCGTGCCCCGAATGCGGTAAAGCGCCGAAATAAAATCTCCCCTGCTCCCCTGCTCCCCTGCTCCCCTGCTCCCCTGCTCCCCTGCTCCCCTGCTCCCCTGCTTCTCCCGCCTCCCTCCGCGCTCCCCGCGTCTCCGCGCGAAACCGCCTTACTTCAACCCCATCATCCCCCGCACCTCCGCCACCAGATACAACGATCCCGTCACACAGATCAGGTCCTCTCGTCCCACGCCTTTCTTCGCCAGCTCCATCGCCGCCCGTGCATTCGGCGCGATCTGGCACATCTTCCCCGACATCTCCGTGAACCGCCGCGCCAGATCCTTCGGGTCCGCCGCCCGCGCGTTGTCCGACCTCGTAAAGATCACCTTGTCCGCCCCGCCCGCCATCTCCCGCAGCATCCCCTCCGTGTCCTTGTCCGCCGCGCATCCGAATACCACCACCATCGAGTCCCGCGCCATCTGCCCGCTCAGCGTCTTCATCAACCACATCACGCTCTCGGCGTTGTGCGCCCCGTCCAGAACCACCCGCGGCGAGCTTTTCACCACCTCCAGACGCCCCGGCACAAACACCGTCTCCAGCCCCGCCGTCACCCTCTCCTCCGGCAGGCGGAACCCCTGCTCCGCCAGCGTCGCCAGCGCGGCCAGCGCCACCCCGCAGTTCACCGACTGATGCTCGCCGCGCATCGGCACGGCCACGTGCTCATACCCCGGCATCTCGCCCTTCTCCCCGCCGCCCACGCTCACCCGCATGTGTCCCGCCTGCCCCCCCGATCCGCCCGCCCCGCTCCCGCGCCCGCCCGCCGCCCCGTCGAACCGCGTTGAAAACTCGATCTCCCCGCCAAGGAACTTCAGCGGCGCACCCACCCGCGCGGCCTCCGCCCTCAGCACCTCCGTCACACTGGCCTTCTGCGGCGCGCTCACCGCCGGCACCCCCGGCTTGAAGATCCCCGCCTTCTCCTTCGCGATCTTCTCCACCGTCGCCCCAAGGATCTGCGTGTGGTCCAGCGAGATGCTCGTGATCACGCTCACGGCGGGCGTGATCACGTTCGTCGAGTCCAGCCGCCCGCCGAGCCCTACCTCGATCACCGCCGCGTCCACGGCCTGGTCCGCGAAATAGCAGAACGCCATCGCCGTGATCAGCTCGAAGAACGTCGGCTCGCCGTCCTCTTCGTCCAGTTCCCCCGAAGCCTCCGCCACCCGCCGCGCAAGCTCAACAAACAGCCCCTCGCTCACCTTGCTTCTGTTGAGCCGGATCCGCTCGCGGATGTCCGCAAGGTGCGGCGAGGTGTACAGGCCCACCGTGTACCCGCACGCCTCCAGCGCGGCCGCCGTCATCTCGCACGTCGAGCCCTTCCCCTTCGTCCCCGCCACGTGCACGCTCTTGAACTCGCGGTGCGGATTCCCCAGAAGCGTCATCATCCGCTCCATCCGCCCCAGCTTCAGCGCATCGGCCACCGCCCGCGTCGGCGAGAGCCGCTCCACATCCACCCGCTCCAGCAGCCACCGGCACGCCCCGTCAAAGTCCGCGATCTTCGCCACCGCCGTCTCCGCCTTCTTCCCCGGCTTCACCGCCACGGCGACAGGACGCACCTTCGCGCCGGATGTATTCGTGGCCTTGCCCATGGGGGACTGACAGTATCCCACACCGGCCCGCCACAACACAAGAACAATTCAACTTCCACCCCTTGAATCGGCACGCGCGAACACCCATCCGGGGTGCATAGTTCCGCGTCGTCCGGCGCTTCGTGGCGGTATCGCGCCCGTATGTGCGATGGGCAATAGCACTCTGCGATTTGGCCTACCGCGCCCCCACCATCTCCATCTTCGCCAGCTCCGCCCGCAGCCGCTCAACAGTCCCCGCCGTCGCGCTGGTCATCGGCAGCCGCAGCACGCCCGTGTCGCGCCCCAGCAGCTTCATCGCCGCCTTGACCGGAATCGGGTTGGTCTCCGCGAACAGCGCCTTGGTCAGGCCCGCGATCTCGCGGTGGAGCGCCAGCGCTTCCGCGTGCCGCCCGTCGAGCGCCGCCGCGCACAGCTCGCTCACCTGCCGCGGCACGACATTCGACGCCACCGAGATCACGCCCACCGCCCCCAGCCCGATCATCGAGAGCGTGAGCGGATCATCCCCGCTGAGCACGATCAGGTTCGGGCACGTCGCGCACGTCTCCGAGGTCAGGTCCACGTTCCCCGCCGCGTCCTTGATCGCCACGATCCCCGGCACCTCCGACAGCCGCCGGATCGTGTCCACCGTCAGCCCCACGCCCGAGCGTCCCGGCACGTTGTACAGGATCACCGGCATCTCACTCGCCTGCGCCACGGCCACGAAGTGCCGGTACAGCCCCTCCTGCGTCGGCTTGTTGTAGTACGGATTGACGCTCAGCCCGGCATCGGCCCCCACCCGCGCGGCGAACTTCTGCATCGCCACCGCGTGCGCCGTCGAGTTCGAGCCCGTCCCCGCCACCACCACCAGCCCAAGCCCGTGCCCGATCTGCACCGCACGCTCCACCAAACGCTCGTACTCATCGTGCTCGAGCGTCGGCGACTCGCCAGTCGTCCCGCTCACGATGATCCCCGTCACGCCCCCCGCCGCCTGGAACGCGATCTGCTTCTCCAGCAGCCCGAAGTCGATCTGCGACCCGTCCGCCGTGAACGGCGTCGTGATCGCCGTGAAGCACCCGCGGAGGTTGGGAGTGGGGGAGTGGGGACGCGCGGAGGAGGACGACATGGGAAACTCCAGACGGCCGGCCCATCAACGGCGCGGCACGCACAAAAGGTATCGGTCGGTTTGAGGGAGGGCGGACAGCGGATGAAAACGGCACAACCACGGGCACTCGCGTCAGGCGCGAGTGCGGCGTTTCGAGTCCGTGCGTTTGAGCGCTGTCCGGGCCATGGAGACCCACAATAGGCGCAAAACTCCCAAAAACAAAGCGGGCCGCGACTTCATCGCGGCCCGCACACCATCAGGAATCCATCGGCGCTCAGCGGCGACGGCGACGGATCGCCGCGATCCCCGCCACGCCCGCCAGCGCGGCCGCGCCCGGCGTCGGCACCAGCATGCCCGGCACCTTGTCCGAGCCGCCGTTGGCGAAGCCCTTGAAGCGCACCAACGGCGCCGGCTGCGGGCCCGGCGAGAGGAACGTCATCGCCGTCAGGCTCCCCGCGTCCGCCGCCGTGATCGCGAACGTGAACACGCCGGTCTGCCCGACGCCCACGCCGCCCGTCGGCGAGCCGCCGCCCAGCCACGAGCCGCCCAGCGCCGCGCCGGTCTCGTACACGCCGTACGGCGAGGCCGATTCCGTTGAGCCCAGGTCGGAGAATCCGGCATTGGTCGAGTTCGTCAGCGCGGAAACCGCCGTCGCATCGATGCCCGGAATGTTGAACACCACGCCCGTGATGAACCCGCCCTCGATCACCGTGTTGGTGTTCGTCAGCGAGATCACCAGCGTGCCGGTGGTCTGCGTGTTCGCGGTGTACGTGATCGAGCCGATGTACTTGCCCAGCCCATCGGTGCTTCCGCCCGAGTTCGACTGGATCTGAACGAAGCTCGCCTCGGCGACGCCGGACACGAGCGAGACGGAAGCCACAGCAACCGCCAGCGCGAGAGAGGAACGCATGGCAAAGACCCTTCTGAAATGTGCTCGGGACAGGTGAGAGAGTGTCCCTTTCGCCAACGGTCACATAACCGCAGGCACACCGAAGTTAGCACATCGCAGTGGGCATTCCAAGCAAAAAAAAAACGCCAATCCCTTCGGCGGACCGCACGGTCGCATTCGGTTCGGGAAGCCGAGTGAATCTGGGCGATTTGTCGTCTCGGCGATTTCCCTTTACTTGCGCCGCCGGCGCACCGCCAGCAGCCCGCCCGCGCCCATCAGCGCCACCGTTCCCGGAGCCGGCACCAGTTGCCCCGGCACCTTGTCCGAGCCCCCGTCGCAGAACCCCTTGAACCGCACCACCATGCCGTCGGCGCCCAGGAACTGCTCGGCCTTCAGCGCCGACGCGTCGCTCGCGTGCACCGCGAAGGTCAGCACGCCCGTCGTCCCCGCGGCGATGCCGCCAACAGGAGAGCCCCCGCCCAGCCATGCGCCGCCCAGCGCGGCTCCCGCCTCGTACGTTCCAAACGGCGCGGCCGATTCCGACCCAAGATCGAGGAACCCCGCGTGATCCGTCGTCGCCAGCGCCGCGCTCGCCAGAGCGTCCGCCCCGGGGATGTTGAACACGACGCCCGTGATGTACCCGCCCTCCACCACGGTGTTGGTATTCGTGAGCGAGATGGTCAGCGTTCCCGTCGTCAGCGTGTTGGCCGTGTACGTCACCTCGCCCGTGAACCGTCCCAGGTTCGACGTGCTCGCCGCGCTGTTCCCCTGGATGAACACGGCCTGCGCCGCGCTCGGGAACATCACCGAAGCAGCAAGCGGCGCGGCAACAGCGGCAAGGAGTGAACGCATGGGCGGGCCTTTCTGAGAAGAGATGCGCATCCACTGTGCCACCGCAGAGCCCGCTTCCCAGCCGCCTGCCTACACCTCGCGCGCGTCCAACAAGCGCGCCCCGGCGCACGCCTCACTCCCCTCCCATCTTCCGCGTTCGTTCAGTTATGGGGACGGCGGCGACAGCTCCCGCCGCTTCTCAAAGATCGCCGAGCTCCCCCCGATCCCCGCCCCCAGCCGCACCGGCCCGGCCTTGATCCGCTCCACCGCATGCCCCGCGTTCTCGGATGAAAACTCGCACCCGATGAAGTTCCGACCCAGAGCGTGCGCCATCACGCCCGTCGTCCCGCTCCCAAGGAACGGATCCAGCACCAGGTCGCCGGGATTCGAGCACGCCCGCACCACCCGCTCCAGATACACCTCCGGCAACTGGTTGTCGTGATAGTGCCGCCGCTCCGTGTTGTTCCCCTGCACGCGCCCCCAGTACTGCCCATACCACACATCCATCGGCACCCGCATCTTCGCCGGCATCCCGTCTTTCTTGCTCAGCGTCCGCTTGTCCCCATAGATCGCGGCCCGGTCCGAAAGCTCCGCGATCGCCTTCGGGTTCCACGTCCGCTTCTGCGTCGCGCTCTCGGGCTTGGTGAAGTACAGCGCATGCACCTTCGAGTTGATGAACCGCTCCGTCGCGTTCTGCCCGAACCGGTAATGCCACACGCACCAGTTCTGCATCTCCATCGGCGACACGGGCTTCCGCGAAAGCCGCCCCTTCAGGAAGCACACGATCTCCGCCGCCCAGTCATCCGGAATGTTCACCCACAGCGCACCGCCCGGCCGCAGCCCCGCGATGCACAGGTCCAGCCAGTCGAACGTGAACGCGACATAGTCGTCCTCCGCCAGCGCATCATCCCACTTGTCGTACGCCCGGTTCCAGTTGAACGGCGGATCGGCGAACACCAGATCGAGTTCCGACTTCTTCGCCTCCGGCAACTCGCGCAGCGTGTCCCGACAATCCCCCACAATCACGCGGCACCGAGCCTCCACGCCCTGCTTCTTGGCCGTGAAGTCGTATTCCCTCTTCCCCTTCTTCTTCGACCCCGCCTTCTCGATCCCCTCCTCCGCCTCCACACGCACCCCGTTGCGCACAAACGTCCGTGTCGTCATTCGATTGGCAGGCACGGCGGGGCTTGGCATGGCGCGCAATGGTAACGCCTACCAGACCCCCGCGCTACCGACAAAATCGTTCGGCGCACGTTCGGCGCGGCGGGCCGCCCCTCCTGCCTTCGGCACGGAGTGCCCACGATTGTTGCCCGGGGCGCCGCGAGGCTCGGCGAGCAAGCCCCGGGTCATCCGCCCTGATTCTCCGGCCCGGAGGGCCGACGAACCCACCACCCTTCATGTTCCCGAACGGTCCGCCCGCCCTCGTCCAAGCGGATCCACGCGCGGCCGCGGATCGCCGTGCACCTTGATCTCCAGTTCCACCTGCTCCACCACCTCCTCGCGAAGGTCTCTCAACCGCACGCGCTCCCGCCCTCCGTTCGTCCATCCCAGGCTCATCACCACCCGCGCCCACAACGCTCTCCGCGGCCCGCATCCACACCCGATCGCCTCGATCATCAACGCCGCAAACATCCACTCGTTCCCAGAATCATCCACCGGCGCCCGCCATTTCAATCCCACGCAATCAATCACAGCGATGTCCCATCGCCCATCCGCGTCGCGCCGCACGATCAGATTCGACGGCTTGTGATCCCGGTTGTAGAACCCGCCCTTCGCGCTCTTGACCACGGTCTCCGCCACCGCCCGCGCAATCGCATGCTGCTCCCTCACCCCCGGCCCCACCCCCCGCTTCACCTCATCCAAAATCTCCAGCAGCGTCTTCCCCTCCACAAACTCCAGCACCATCACCTCGCACACCCGCCCATCCACCACCGCCCGCGCCATTACCAGCGGCCTCCCAGTCGCAATCCCCGCCTTCATCAACCGCTCCGCCCCCCGCCACTGCTTCGCCCCATGTCCCATTCCCACCCCAAACTTCACCCGCTTCCAAACCGTCCCCAGCTCCCGACACTTCACCACCACCTCCCGCCCCATCATCGTCGCCCGCCGCACCCAGCTCCCCCCCTCCGACTTCATCACCACCGCCCCATCCACCCACTCCCCCGTCTCCAGCGCGCGCCGCCACCCCGCCCCATCCTCCCCGGCTGCTACACGTACCACATTGCTGACCCGAATCTCAATCGCACACCTCCATTCCCACAGCGTACCAACCCCGCTCCCGCCTCTCACCGTTCGCCCTCCGTGCCCCCAGTGGCCCTCCGTGTTTCAATTTCCCGTCTCTCTCAGCGCCTCCGCGAGAGACCCTCTCTGTCTCTTCCCATTTCCCGCCTCTTCCCTAAGTCTGTGCCCTGCCCCCTGTGCCCTGTCCCCTCTATCATCGCCCCCCATGCCCAAGATCACCATCAACGGCAAAGTCTCCGACTTCACGCCCGGCCAGATGATCCTCCAGGTCGCCAACGCGGCCGGCCAGGACATCCCGCAATACTGCTACCACGACGGCCTCTCCATCGTGGCCTCCTGCCGAATCTGCCTCGCCGAGGTCTGGCAGCCCAACCCCCGCAACAACAACGCCCTCGAGCCCATCCCCAAGCTCGTCCCCACCTGCCAGACGGCCTGCGCCGACGGCATGGTCGTCTACACCGATTCCCCCAAGGCCGTCGCCAACCAGAAGGCGGTCATGGAATACCTCCTCATCAACCACCCCCTCGACTGCCCCGTCTGCGACCAGTCCGGCGAGTGCTTCCTGCAGGACTACTCCTACCAGTACGGCCGCGGCGTCTCCCGCTTCGAAGAGACCAAGGTCAAGAATCCCAAGAAGGACATCGGCCCCCACGTCTACCTCTACTCCGACCGCTGCATCATGTGCACCCGCTGCGTCCGCTTCACCCGCGAGGTGACCGGCACCGCCGAGCTCACCGTGCAAGGCCGCGGCAACAAGGAAGAGATCGACATCTTCCCCGGTCTCGCCCTCGACAACGAGCTCTCCGCCAACGTCGTCGACCTCTGCCCCGTCGGCGCCCTCCTCGACAAAGACTTCCTCTTTGCCCAGCGCGTCTGGTTCCTGAAGTCCGCGGCCTCCATCGACGGCCTCACCGCCTCCGGCGACAACCTCACCGTCGATACCAACGACGCCAAGGTCTACCGCTTCAAGCCCCGCACCAACATGGCCGTCAACAAGTGGTGGATCTCCGATGAGATCCGCTACTCCTGGAAGCACGTCCATTCCGACGCCCGCATCCGCTCCCCCCGCCGCACCCAGTTCGGATCGCAGGTCGACGCCGACTGGTCCCGCGCCCTCCGCGACGCGGCCGTCGCCCTCCAAGGCGTCGCCTCCTCCAACCGCCGCTTTGGCATTCTCATCTCCCCCATGCTCTCCTGCGAGGATGCCTACCACCTCGCCCGCCTCGCCCTCGCCGTCGACCCGCGCGCCGTCCTCGCGATCGGCCCCGTCCCCACCAGCGGCAAGGACAAAACCTTCCCGCCCACCGACCCCAATGGCTACAAGGTCTACGCCGAGAAGGCCCCCAACGCACGCGGCGTGAAGCGGGTCCTCTCCGCCCTTGTCGCCTCCACCGGCGGCAAGGCCCAGCTCGTCGACCTCGCCGATTTCACCCGCTCGCTGAAATCCAACACCTTCGCCGCGGCCGTCATCACCGGCAACTACCCCTCCGCCTGGGCCCCCCAGGACCTCCTCGACGCTGCGCGTTCGCAGGCTGGCGGCGGTCACAAGACCACGGTCGTCGTCCTCGACACCCTCGCCTCCCCCCTCGCCGACGCGGCCGACATCCTCATGCCCTCCTCCACCTGGCTTGAGAAGTCCGGCACCTTCGAGAACGCCAGGAACATGCTCCAGGCCTTCGAGGCCGCGATCCCGCCCGTCGAGCCTTCCAAGCCCGAAGCCCAGATCGCCCTCGACCTCCTCGCCGTCCTCGGCGGCGCGCCCGCCATCGTCGAGTCCGAAACCCGCGTCGTGAACCCCGACAAGCTCGGCCAGGTTCCCGATGCCGTCCGCATCCTCGACGCCGTCGGCCAGTCCTTCAACGCCGCCGACACACGAGCGGAAATGTCTCGCATCGCGGGGCTGGAGACCTTCGCCACCACCGTCGCCCCGGCCGCGCTCCCCGTCGAGCAGGCCGCCGACATGCAGATGGTCGAGCTCTAGTCAGAGCCGAGCGGCGCAAGCCGCCGGAGTACATCACGCGCAGTTCAGAACCGTCTCAGCACCCCGCAAACCACGCGTTCAGAAAATCAAAGATGTCTTGCACTGTCAACCCGCCGGTGTGGTTGAAGTCCGCCCGCGCATCCCCCGCGAACCACGCGTTCAGGAACTCGAAGATGTCCTGAACCGCCAGCGCCCCGCTCCCGTCAAAGTCCGGCGCACAGCACCCCGCCGCGGTGAACGTGCACAGCCGCACCCGCACAAACTCGCCCGTCTGCACGTTTCCATCTCCATCCGCCGAAGCCGGAGCCTGCAGCGTTGAAACCAGCGCGCCCCCGTTGGCCGTAGGAAACTGCGCAAACGCCACCCACACGCTCTCCGGCAGCGCGCCGCTCCCCAGCGCAAACTCCTGCCTCAGATTGATCGTCCCCTCGATCACCGTCCCCTTCGCCGCGCCAGTCGTTGCGCCCGCCGTCTGATCCTGCCATCCCACGTACGAGTTGTCCGCCTCCGCGCTCAGGAACGAGCTCCACCCCGCCACCTGCCCCGCCTTCCCCCAGTTCGCCGCCGTCATCGCACCGGGACCCGTCGCCGGCGCAAGGTAGATGAAACGATCGTTCCCCGCCGGCGTGTTCGGCGCGGCCAGATACAGCACATCCCCACGCACCGCCGCCCGCACCCACATCGCGCCGTTCTGCGCCACCACCGTCGTATCCCCGTCCGCGTTCCCATCCATCACAAACGCGCACGGACTCGGCGCACACGCCACCCCGTTGCTCCACGTCCCGCCCGCGCACGCCGACTGCACCAGGCTCGCGCATCCCGCCCCCGCCGCCGCGCAGCACGCCCCGAGCGGATCCGCCGGACACGCCGCCGCGCACGTCCCCGCCGCCGTGAACACCCCCAAACACGCCGTCTGCAGCCCCACCGTGCACACCCCGCTCGCGCAGCACCGCCCCATCACCGGCGGCGCGGCCTGTACCGCCACGTGCCAGTCCGCCCCCGAGTTGTTGTCCCACGTCCCTGTGCCGTTGTTGAACACCATGTCGATCACCGTCGCGGCGGCGGGAACCGTGTACGTGTACGTCCACGGTCCCGTCCCGCCCACGCGCGCCATCGCCGGATCCGGCGCGATCACGTTCGTCCACCCGTTGTACCCAAGGTGGATCGACACCGCGCTCGCCCCGCTCAGGTTCCGCCCCGTCGGGTCGTACGAGATCGTCACGCTCTGCCCCGCCACCGGCGGGCACGGCGCCGTCGTCACCACGCCGCTCGCGCACCCACCGCCCCCGCCCGTCGCCCCGCTCCCATCCCCGATGTACACGTGCTGGATCGGCGACCGCTTCACGTTCCCGCGCGTGTCCGTCGCCTCCACGTAGTAGTCAATCAGCACCGACCGCAACCCCGTCACCTGCACCGAGTACTCATCCGCGATCGAGGTCGGCATCACCGAGAAGTTGATCGTCGGGTTGTTGTACACGTTCCCCGCCGGAAAACCCCCCGCGCGCCGGTTCATCGCCAGCGTCTGCCACGCGCCCACGCCCGCCCCGCCCGCGTACGTCTCGTTCTCCGTGCCCGCAAGCGACCGCACCCCATCCGCATCCACGCGGTACTTCAGCGACACGCCCGTGATCCCGCTTACGTCGTACGCAAACGTCCACACCCAGAAGTCCCCGTTGTTCACCGATTGCGTGTACCCGTACTGCGGCCCGAAGTTCGTCGAGCCCGGGTTCCACGGATGCCGCTGCGGAATCCAGATCGTCGGCCCCGTCGTGTCCGTCCCACCCGCGATGACGGGGTCCGCCAGCCGCGCCGCGTTGTTGCACGCCACCGTCGGCTTCACCTCCATGTCCACCGCCGTCCCGTAGTACATGTACCCGGAGTTGAGGCCGCCCAGGAAATAGTGCCACGCCCGCTCCACCGCGTTCGCCCCCGACTCCGGGAACACGATCTTCCTCGCATCCACCGTTCCGCCCCCCGCGCGCCAGATCGCCTCCGCCGTGTCCACCCGATTCTGCGCCGCCGTGATCACCGCCCAGTTCCGCTCATCCTCGTGCCACCCGTTCGCAATATCGATCTGCCCGGCGCTCGAGAGCAGCGGCCAGTTCCAGTTCAAAAACTGCGGCGCGCCGAAGTCCCCATCCGCGTTCACCCACGCCCCATCCTCCACATGCACGAGGTCTCCCGCCGGCACCGGGTGGTCCGCCAGGTACCGCTGCACCACTGTTTCCACATACCCCGCCGCGCGGGCCTGCGACACCCGCGTCGGCGTCGCCTCCATGTAGTACGAGAATCCGCCTCCCCACGCGTTATCCCCATCGTGCGCCAGCACCACCAGCATCGGCCGCGATGGGTCGTTCTGCGTCTGCAGCGCATCAAACTCGCCGATCCCCTGAGGGCTGTACCCGTCCTTCCATCCAAGCGACTGGCTCGCCGGCACCACCGTGATGCTCTTCACCACGCCCGTCGTCGGGTCCACGTACCGCGCGCGGTGCGGCGTGAACGCAAACGGATACGCCTCCGCCGGCGAGCACCCGCGATCGATCGACAGCCGGTAGTAGTTCGCCTGGTTCGGATTCAGTTGGTCCGCCCGGTTCGGCTGATCGCAGTTGATCCCCCCGCTCCCGAACACCACCGGAAAGTTCGCGCACGCGCGGCTCACCTTCTCGCCGCTCACGATCGACCACTCGATCCCCTCATCCGCCAGCACCCCGATCATCCGCGTCGAGAACGCCATCTCGCTCGGAAAGAAGCCCCGAGATACCGGCACGGAGCCCCACGCGTCCGGATAGATCGCCTTGTACGTCTGGATCTCCTTCCGCATCGCGCTCTCATCCAGCAGCGGCATCAGCGCGTGGTGGAACGGAAACACCACAATGTCCGCACGCGGCACCGCCGCCCCGTTGAACGTCGTCCACCCTCGCGCATCCCGCAGCGACTGATACCAGTTCCCCGCATATGCCCAGCCCACATACCCCGTCCCGCCCACAGAGAACAGATTCTCGATGAGCCCGCCCGAGAAGGAGATCTGCGCACCGCCCTCCGGCATGCTCCCGAACGAGGGAAACGCCGCGAACGCGCCGATGCTGTCCTTCATCCGGTACTGATACCCCGCCACGCGATCCGGCAACCCGAAGATGTCGTTGAGGTTGTTCTCCGGATGCGCCCCGCCCCGCGCCAGCGATTCCGCCAGTCGCTCATACCGGTCGCCGAGCCCGCCATTGGTCACCTGGCGATCCGGCCAGTAGATCGGCTGCTCCATGTGCCACAGGTACGTGAAGTGCACCTTTTCCTGCCCCATCGCCCGCGGCCCGGCCGCCAGCACGCAGGCGCAGGCCAGCGCCGCCGTCCCGATTTCCCCCACGCCCCACCGGTTGCGTTTCCTTGCCAATGCCGGAACTCCTTCTGTCCACAGACAATCTCGGTGAGTCTGCCTCACCCGCGTGTTCCCCGCCACCCCATCTCCCCCGGTTCCGCACATTGAACCCCATTTCGGACGATTTTCGCCGCTGCAATTGCAAGGAATTTGCCCGGAAAAACCCGTACACCCGCCCCTTTCCTTGCAGCACTTTGCGCCATGTGGTATACTCGGGTCACCTGATCCCGGGGAGAGAGAGAACCCCCCGCACAATCAGGTCGGAGTGGCTCCGAAAGGACATCGCGTCTTTCACGGCGTTATGGCGTTTCGACACTTCGGGTTTGGGCGGAGAAGAGAGGGATCGTCGGACGAACGCCGCGAGCGGCCCTGAGCCCCGCGTGAATCGCCCGCTTCTGCCACAAACCATGCTGTGCGCGAATGGAATCGCGAGGGTTATTTGTTTGCACATGGCCGCTCGGGCGAAAGCCCTCGCAGGCCTTTCGGTTTCACGTGCGCGTGTTGCGAGAAACGCGCTCACGAATCTCTCTCGCCGGGCGGGCGAAAGCCCCCCGGCGGGTTTCCTCGAAAATGCAGGAGATTTCCGGAACTTGATCCGTGGTCTTCGTATACTTTAGTATCACAAGCCTTTTCCACAGTGGGAGTAGGTCCGACAGGGCCGAACCCAACAACGACACGTCCGAGAGAGACGAGCCACGAGCCGGCAGACATGCCGGCTCGCGGCTTTTTTGTCGCGCCCGTTTCCACGCTCAGCACCCCCTGCGCCGCATCGCCCACCAGTCCGTTCTCACTCGGCACCTAGGCCCCCGGCACCACCACCACATCCTCCGCGCTCACGCCAAGCGTCACGCTCTCCCCCGCACGCGTGATCGCCCCGGGATTCAGCGCGGCCACTCTCAGCTTCACTCCGCCCTGCGCCCCCACGCTCAGCTGCGCCGTCTCTCCCAGGTACACCGACTCCTCCACCTTCCCGAACACCGTGTTCATCCCATCCGGCGATCCGATCCGCCACGCCTCCGGCCGCACCGAACACACCACCGAATCCCCCTGCGCATCCGGCGACACCGTGCTCGACATCAGCCGTCCCAGCGCCGTCTGCACAACCGTGCGCGTGCCCTCGGTCCCGATGATCGTCCCCGGAATGAAGTTCGTTTCCCCCAGAAACTCCGCCACAAACGCGTTCCGCGGCCGTCGATACAGCTCCACCGGCGGCCCCATCTGCACGATCCGCCCATGGTCCACGATCGCCACCCGATCCGCGATCGAGAGCGCCTCCTTCTGATCGTGCGTCACGTAGATCGTCGTGATTCCCGTGCCACTCCCTTGGCGCTTCGCCAAGGGAGTGCCCTCACCGTCCGTGTCGCCCCCCGCCGCCTCCTTGCAAATCCTGCGTATTTCCGACCGCAGCTCGATCCGCAGCTTCGCGTCCAGGTTGCTCAGCGGCTCATCCAGCAGCAGCACATCCGGCCGGATCACCAGCGCGCGGGCCAGCGCCACGCGCTGCTGCTGCCCGCCCGAAAGCTGGTTGGGCTTCCGCGCCCCATACTGCTCCATCCGCACCATCCTCAGCGCTTCCGCCACGCGCCGGTCCCGCTCGCCCGCTTCCACTTTCCGGATGTTCAGCCCGAACGCCACGTTCTGCGCCACCGTCATGTGCGGCCACAGCGCGTACGACTGGAACACCATCCCCGTGTTCCGCTTGTTCGGCGGAAGAAACGTGACGTCCCTCGTGCCCCCGCCCGCGGCACGGGCCGACTCGAACAGGATCTGCCCGCTCGTCGGCTCGATGAACCCCGCGATCATCCGCAGCATCGTCGTCTTCCCGCACCCCGACGGGCCCAGCAGAAAGAACAACTCCCCCGCCTCGATCCGCAGCGACACCCGATCCACCACCGTCAGCGGAACGCCCGCGGCCGCCGGCGCGCTGCCCGGAAACGTCTTGGTCAACTCGTTGAGCGTGATCGTCGTCGCCATGCGGGCCACAAGGTAGCAAGCCGCGGCCGTGGAGACACCGCGTCCGGCTCTCCCCTGAGCGTTAGGACAACGTCCGGAAAGATCATTCCGGGATACCCCGTCCGCCGCGTTCCGTCGAATCCCAATTCCATCCGCCTTCGGGATTTATGCTTGCAACCGACCTCTTTGGGTGGTAACTTCCCGCCACGGGATGGTGGGTTTGCGTGGTTAGCCCGCAAGGGCCAGAAAAGAGCGAGAGAGAGGACCCCATGAAACTGGTTTCTTGGTTGACGTGCGCCGCCGGACTGGCTGTTGGCGCGATGACTTCGTCCACGCTGGCCTCTGTGCCCGTGATCGACAAGGCCGACTTCTACGACCCGACCCCCGGCAGTTGGAGCGGCAACGGCGTCCCCGGCGGCTCCACGTGGACCAACAACTGGGTCTTCCAGTCCGACAACGGCGGCACCGGCGCGGCCGGATCGTTCCTCGCCGGTGCTGGCAACGGCGATCTGAACAACATCAAGTCGCCCAACCGCGCCTGGGGCTCCTACGCCAACAACGGCGGGCAGGGCGATTCCACGGCGCGCTTCGTCGCCAGCCGTCGCTTCCAGAGCGACGACTTCAACACCGCCAACATGCTCACCGGCCAGACCTTCACCATGTACATGGAGAACGGCGGCATCCAGTCCACCGGCTTCGGCGCGCCGCGCGACGGCGTCGCGGGCATCTCCCTCGGCAGCGGTTCCACCACCGATCCCGCCCTCCTCAATCCGTTCGTCGGCGGCAACGTGGGCGCTCTGAACTCCCACGCGCAGTTCCTCATGGCCTTCCGCGGCGGCTCGGCCAACTACCTCTTCTGGGACTCCTCGGGCGCGACCGTTGACACCGGCATCGGCTGGCGCGACAGCGGCGTCCGTCTCGACTTCACCCTCAACAACGCCTTCCTCGGCACCTACACCGCCACTATCACCCCCGTCACCGGCGGCACCCCCTTCTCCTACAACGGCGTCATCAACGGCGGCATCGACCGCGTTTCCCTCCACAACTGGGACGCCGAGTGGGACAACGTCTACTGGAACACCGTCTCGGTCGTTCCCACCCCCGCGTCCATCGGCCTCCTCGGCTTCGGCGGCCTCTTCGCCGCCCGCCGTCGTCGCTGAGCGAAAACTCCCAAAATTGAAGTAATCCAAAGGCCCGACCCCCTGGTCGGGCCTTTGGTTTGGGGGCTGCTTTCCGCGGATGGCTCCATATTTCACGACCCGGGTGTCCCCTGTTTTCATCCCCTTGGTCCCTGAAAACCAGCCTTCAGAGGCCAAGATGTTTGCACCGGGACGGTGGGATGGTAATTTTGGGCAGTGGGGCCGGGCGGTGTGTGTGTTTGACCCGAAAGGGTCAAAGAGCGAGAGAGAGGATTCCATGAAGCTTGTGTCTTTGATCACGTGCGCTGCCGGCTTGGCCGTTGGCGCGTTCACCGCTTCCGCGTCCGCCGCGGTGTACACCCCCGGCAACTTCAACGGCTGGAACGACACCATCCAGATGACCGAGTCCCCGCCGGCCTCGGGCGTGTTCACCTACGCCGTCTCCGGTCAGGGCGCCAACAGCTTCCAGCAGTTCGTCCTGGCCGCGAACACCGGCTACGGCAACAAGTACATCCCCTCCGGCGATCAGTGGCTCACCGCCAACGCCAGCGGCGCGGTCACCATCGGCTTCAACACCAACACCATCAACGACGGCTGGTTCCCCGCCGCCAACCGCGTCTCCACAGACGCGCCCGAGTCCGCCTGGACCGCCGTCGGCGACTGGCAGGGATGGAACAACGGCAACCCCGCCACCGCCATGTCCCTGCTCAGCGGCAGCATCTACTCCTACTCCACGACGCTCGCCCCCGGCTCGTACCAGTACAAGGCCGTCAATACCAACTCCTGGAACGCCATCGGCTCCGACAGCCGCTCAGTGAACGCCAACACCCTCGCGTTCAGCACCGACGCCGTCAACAACCAGGTCCAGTTCCTCGTTGACGCCGGCGCGGGCACCATCCGCGTCAACGTCACCCCCGCCCCCGGCGCGGCCGGCCTGCTCGGCCTCGGCGGCCTCGTGATCGCCCGCCGTCGTCGCCACTGAGCCTGTCCTCAACATCACAGCAACTCGCAAGGGTTCGGCCTCACCGCCGAACCCTTGTCTTTTTTGCCCATTCACATCTCGCACATCGGCCATCCCGCTCCCCCTTTACACTTCCCCGTGCCCGACGCGCCCGATCCCATCACGCCTCCCTCCTCCGGCGATGCCGAGGCCGTCCGCCTCTTCCTGGCCGACCACGACGCCCTCTGCCCGCGCTGCAAGTACAACCTCCGCGGCAGTGAATCCCCCGTCTGCCCCGAGTGCGGCCTGCGGCTCTCCCTTCACCTCGGCGACGAGGATCCCCGCACGGTCTGGGACATCCTCGCGCTCATCGCCGTCGGTCTGACCTCCTGCTACTTCGTCTTCCGCGCCGCCCGCCACGTCGTCACCCTTGCGTCCGGCCTGCTCTCCGGGTCCGGCCTTTCCTCCATCCGTGCCGACACCATCCTCGTCGCTGCGGTCGATCTGGGCATTGCGATCCTCGGCGTGGTCTGGTGCCTGACCATCGCCCGGTACCACGCCCGCCGGCCGCGCCCGATGTGCGCACGGCCCACGACCGCCGCGGCGGGTCTTCTTCTGGCCGTCTTCATCGCGTTCCTGTTCGCGTATGGAGCGCGGGGGATCGGGTGAATCAGCCGGCGGCCGAGGCGCCGACGGTGACGCGCACGGGCACGAACGTGGGCTTCACGCGGGCGGCGAACTCGTCCCAGTACTTGTTCATGATCGTGCGCACGGCCCAGTTGTTGCCGTCGGCGAGGCCGCAGATCGTGGTGCCGGGCATGGTGCCCATGCTGGTGGCGATCTCCATGGCCAGGTCGAGGTCCTTGGTGCGGGCGTCGCCCTCTTCGATGCGCATCATGAGCTGGTAGAGCCAGCCGGAGCCCTCGCGGCAGGGGGTGCACTGGCCGCAGGACTCGTGCTTGAAGAAGCGGGCGATGTTGCGGGCGACGGCGACCATGTCGGTGTCCTCGTCGAACACGGTCGGCCCCGCGGTGCCCAGACCGAGGACGTTGTACTTGCGGCCGATGTCGAAGTCGAGCTCGGCCTCGTACTGGTCGGGGCCGAGGATGCCCATGCTGACGCCGCCGGGGATCGCGCCCTTGTACTTCTTGCCGCCTCGCATGCCGCCGCAGTACTGCTCGACGAGGTCCTTGAGCTTGATGCCGAGATCGAACTCGTAGCAGCCGGGTTTGGCGACGTGGCCGGAGACGCCCATGAGCTTGGTGCCGTAGCTCGGCGCGCCGCCCTTGAAGCTGCTCTCGCAGCCCATGGTGGCGAACCAGCCGGAGCCGTTCTCGATGATGCTGGGGACGTAGGCGAGGGTCTCGACGTTGTTGATGATGGTGGGCTTGCCGAAGAGGCCCTTGATGGCGGGGAAGGGGGGCTTGTTGCGCGGCCAGCCGCGCTTGCCCTCGAGGCCTTCGAGGAGAGCGGTCTCTTCGCCGCAGACGTACGCGCCCGCGCCGCGGTGGAGGTAGCACTCGACCGCCCACTTGCCGCCATTGAAGGGGTTCTGGGTCGGCGCGCCGCTCAGCAGGCCCTGCTTGCCGAAGACGCCGTGGGCGTAGGCCTCCTTGATGGCGTTCTCCATGACCTTGGCCTGGTGGTGGTACTCGCCGCGGATGTAGAAGAAGGCGGTGGGGATGCGGCAGGCGTAGCAGGCGATGGCGATGCCTTCGAGGACGAGGTGGGGATCGAAGTCGATGAGGAGGCGGTCCTTGAAGGTGCCGGGCTCGGACTCGTCGGCGTTGATGGCGAGGTAGCGCTGGCCGCCGGAGCCGTCGGGGCCGGGCTTGGGGAGGAAGGTCCACTTGAGGCCGCAGGGGAAGCCTGCGCCGCCGCGGCCGCGGAGCTGGGACTTTTTGACCTCTTCGACCACGGCCTCGGGGGTCATGGTGAGGGCCTTGCGCAGGCCGACGTACCCGCCGGTCTTGACGTACTCGTCGTAGGAGACGATGTGGCGGTTCTTGGGATCGCCGAAGGGGGCGGTGGGGATGCGGGCGGTGAGGATGGGCTTGGAGAACTTGGGGGTGTAGGGCATGGAGCGGGCGCCTTCGCGAGACGGAGTGGGGGGACGAGCAGGGTAGGAGCGTTGGCGCGGTTTCATTCGGACGCTGGGAACCGTCTGGTACACTGGGGACGACCATGAAAACACCGGCACCACGGGCCTTTACGCTGATCGAACTGCTGGTGGTGATCGCAATCATCGCGCTGCTGGTAGCGGTGCTGCTGCCCGCGCTGGCGGCGGCACGCAAGGCGGGCAAGTCGACGGTGTGCCTGTCGAACCTGCGCTCGATCGGGCAGGCGCACGTGCTGTACTCGGGGGACCATCGGGAGCGGGTCGTGCCGTCGTACACGATGACGGGCACGACGGGCGCGGGGGTGCCGCTGGACGGGTGGGGGCCGATCCTTGATCGGGACGGGTACATGGGCGGCGCGGGTGAGGCGACGCTGCGCGGCTCGCCGTTCACGTGCCCCGAGGCGCTGGACGTTCCCGGGGTGCTGGCGGGGCAGACGGGCAACGACCCGGACAATCCCAAGGGCTGGATGGACTGGCCGTGCCTGCGGACCGGGTCGGCGTTTGTGCCCACGACGATCCCCGATCGCGGGCTGGAGAAGACGGTGCGTGTGGCGTACTGGATCAACGGCGACAATCCGATCGGCAACGGCTCGGCGGTTGTTCCGAACCTGTACTACACGGGCTCGGTGGGGTACGGGCCGGGCTCGAACGGGCTGTCGATCGAGTACACGATGATGTCGGCGTTTGTGCGACCCGACACGCTGGTGGCGGTGGCCGACGGGGTGTACTCGGGGCGGCAGCGCGACAACCGCATCGGCACGACCAACTGCCGAATTGGATACCGGCATCGCGGCGGAAAGGGACAATCGAACACGGCGTTCGCGGATGGGCACGCGAGGCCGATCGAGGGGACCAGGTTTCCGCGCGCCACGGGTGGCAAGGCGGATGCGCAGACGATCGCCGACGAGAATCGCAACGGTCAACCGACCGTGTACGCGAACCCGGAGCGTGCGCTGGGATTGAACTGAGAGGCGGGGAGTGGGCTATGGGGCGCGCGGGCGGGCGAGGGGTGGGGGAAATGTTGTTAAGGT
>JBGAOP010000022.1:0-8071 GCA_044221735.1 Phycisphaerales bacterium
GGGGGTGTGAGGGGGGGATGGGCGGGTTTGGGTGATCACACTGATGGGAAATCGACACATGCGGTCGGTTCCTCACGAGCGGAGCATAAAGCACCCGGCGGCTTTGAGCAAGCCCGGGCATTTCTGGGGTTGCTCGCCCCCGAAAATAGCTCGTTATTGGGCGCGGGTGAAAGCCGCCGCGTGGCTCTGAGAAGGGAAGAAAAAGGGCCCGGACCTGCGTCCGAGCCCTTGAAGGTGCATGCCGTCGCCATGGACGCCCGGGTGGTTACTTCTTGGCCTTGTCGTCGCCGCCTTCCTTGATCGCCTTGATGAGGTTGGCCGGCATCGGGCGATACTCCAGGAACTCCATGGTGTTGGACGCGCGGCCCTGGGACATGCCGCGGAGGGACGTGGTGTAGCCGAACATCTCCGAGAGGGGAACCTCGCAGGTGACGAGCTTCACCGGGTCGCGATCCTCGGTGTCGATGATCATGCCACGCCGCGACATCATGTCGCCGGTGACGTTGCCCAGGTAGTCGTTGGGCACGGTGATGACGACCTTCATGATCGGCTCGAGGAGCGTGGGGTTGGCCCGCGGCACAGCCTCCTGAAGGGCGATACGTCCGGCCTGCTCGAAGGAGAGCTGGTCTGAGTCGACGGCGTGGTAGGAGCCGTCGGTCACGGTGACCTTGATGTTGATGAGCGGATAGCCGGCGAACACGCCGCTCTTGGCCGCCTCACGCACGCCGTATTCGATCGACGGGATGAACTCCTTGGGCACGGAGCCACCGACGACCTCGTTCTCGAACGCGACCTGATCGGAGAAGTCGAGCTCGGCCTCGGCCGCCTGCTCGGCGGTGAATGGCTCGATGGAGATGGTGCAGTCGCCGAACTTGCCGCGGCCGCCGGTCTGCTTCTTGAACAGGCCGCGCACGTCCTCGACCTTCTTGGAGATCGCCTCGCGGTAGGAGACCTTGGGCTTGCCGACGTTGACGTTGATCTTCATGTCGCGGACGAGCTTGTTCTTGATGATCTCAAGGTGCAACTCGCCCATGCCCGCGATGATCGTCTCGCCGGTTTCCTCGTTGTAGTTGGAGCGGAAGCTGGGGTCCTCGCGGCGGATGACACCGAGGGCCTCGGAGAGCTTGCGCTTGTCGTCCTGGGTCTTGGGCTCGATGGACATGGCGATCACGGGCTCGGGGAAGAACATGCGCTCGAGCATGATCGGCTTCTCTTGATCGCACAGGGTGTCGCCCGTGTACGAGTCCTTGATGCCGACGACGGCGACGATGTTGCCCGCGCCGACCTCATCGAGCGGGATGCGGTTCTGGGCGTGCATCTCGAAGATGCGCGAGGCGTTTTCCTTCTTGCCGTTGCCGGGATTGATGATGCGGTCGCCCTTCTTGAGCTTGCCGGAGTAGACGCGCATGTAGGTGAGGTCGCCGTGCTGGTCGGAGACAACCTTGAACACCAGCGCGGAGAACGGGGCGTTCTCGTCGTGCGGGCGGGTCATCTTGACATCCTTGTCGCGCGGGTCGGTGCCCTCCACCTCGGGCTTCTCGTTGGGCGAGGGGAGGTAGTCGACCACGGCGTCGAGGAGACGTTGCACGCCGATGTTGCGGAGGGCCGCGCCGCAGAGCACTGGGTAGCACTTGCGGGAGATGGTGCCGGCGCGGAGGGCCTTCTTGAGCTCCGGGACGGTGATGGAGTTCTCGTCGGTGAGGTACTTCTCGGCGAGCGAGTCGTCGAGCTCGGAGATCTTCTCGACCATGATGTGGCGCCACTTCTTGACGTCGTCGAGCATGTCGGCGGGGACGTCCTTCTCGATGACCTTCTCGCCCTTCTCGCCCTCGAAGAAGAACGCACGCATAGTCATGAGATCAACCAGGCCCTTGTGCTCGTGGCCGAGGCCGATCGGGCACTGGATGGGGATGCCGTTGGCGCCGAGACGGCTTTTGATCGTGCCGAAGGAGAACTCGAAGCTTGCGCCGATCTTGTCCATCTTGTTGACGAAGCACAGGCGAGGCACCTTGTACCGGTCGGCCTGACGCCAGACGGTCTCGGACTGGGCTTCCACGCCTTCTTTGCCGTCGAACACGGCGCACGCGCCGTCGAGCACGCGGAGCGAACGCTCGACCTCGATGGTGAAGTCCACGTGGCCCGGGGTGTCGATCAGGTTGCACTTGTACTCAACGCCGTCCTTGGTCCAGGGGCACGTCGTCGCGGCCGACTGGATGGTGATGCCGCGCTCCTGCTCTTCCTGAAGGAAGTCCATCGTCGCGGTGCCCTCGTGCACCTCGCCGATCTTGTAGTTCTTGCCCGTGTAGTACAGGATGCGCTCGGAGACGGTGGTCTTGCCGGCGTCGATGTGGGCGCAGATTCCGAAGTTGCGGATATGACTCAGGTCGGTGGCCATGGTGATTCTCTGTATCGAAAGTGCGGGTCGAATGCGGGTGTCGGGAACATCGCCCGGCGTTTGGCGAGTGCCTCACGTCGGGACGATTGATTGTGGGTAAGGGAACGAGCGGGGCGGCCGGCGGAGGGGCTCAGCGCGAGTCGTTGTCGGGGTCTTCTTTGCCTGAGTCGTCGCCCATGGGAATGCTCGATCAAAAGGGTGTCCGCCGAGAGGGCGAACAGGGCCCGATCATAGGCCCAAATCGCGCCGAATCAACCCCCGTCCGCCCCTACCATCGCACCGATGACCGCTCCTTCGACCCCCAAGCGCCGCTATTTCGACAACGCGGCCACCTCCTTCCCCAAGCCGCCGGCCGTGGCCGCAGCGATGGCGCGGTTCATGACCGAAAATGGGGCCTCGGGTCGCGGTTCGTATGCCGAAGCCCGCGCGGCCGGGCGACTCATCCGCCAGTGCCGCGAACGCATCGCCCGGCTCGTCAACATGCCCAGTCCGGAGCATGTGGTGTTCGGCTACAACACCTCCGATGGGCTGAATCTTGGCGTCAAGGGCGTTCTGGCCCACGCGCGCCGCCGGTTGGGGCCGGGCGCCCCAATGCACGTTGTGGCCACCGCGATGGAGCACAACTCCATTCTCCGGCCGTTGAATGCGTTGCGCGCGGTGGACGCCTCGCTTGACGTGACGCTCGTTTCTGCCGACCCGGCCACCGGCTTTGTCAATCCGGAGGATCTCGCTCGAGCGATTCGTCCCGGAGAGACCGTGATGGTGTGTGTGAACCACGCGAGCAATGTGACCGGCGCGGTGCAGGACCTTGACGCGATCGGGGCGATCTGTGCCAGGCACGGCTCGGGGACCGGCGGCGCGGAGGGATTGCTCTTCCTCGCTGACGCCGCTCAGTCTCTGGGGCACTGGCCGGTGGACATGGAGGCGGCGCACATCGATCTTCTCGCGTTTCCGGGACACAAGGGGCTGCTCGGCCCCACCGGCACGGGCGGCTTGTGCATTCGTCCGGGGGTGGAGGCTCGGCTCGACACGATCCGGGAGGGCGGCACCGGCAGTTCATCCGAAGACCTCGCTCATCCGCAGACGCTTCCCGACAAATACGAGTCGGGATCGCACAACACCGTGGGGATCGTCGGCCTTTCCGAGGGCGTTGCTTGGCTGCTTGACCGGACCATTGCCGTGTGCCGCGATCATGAGGTGCGGCTGATGGACCGTATGCTCGCCGAGTTGCAGCCCGATGCCACTGGGCGGTGCGGCGGCGCACCGGGGCTGCGGCTGCTCGGCCCGGTCACTTCGGACCGGCGCGTCGGCGTGTTCACGTTTGTGCACGACGACCTGACGGCGCAGGAGTTTGCCGCGATCTTGGAGGCGAGCTACGGCATCCTCACGAGGGCTGGCCTGCACTGCGCGCCGCTCGCCCATGAGATGCTGGGCACCTCGCCGAACTCGGCGGCGTCGCCCGAGTCCCATCGCTCCGGCGGGCTGCGGCTGAGCCTTGGACCGTTCCTGCTTCCCGAGGATATTGACTATGCCTGTGCCGCGATTGCGGCGGCGTGTCGCGAGCATGCCTCGATGGCGCGGCGGTAACGTTCAGCCCTGCACATCCAGACGCGGGCGAGCGGGCTTGTCCTTCTGTGGCTTGTAGTGATCCTGCTCCTGACGGTCGTCCTGGGTTTCTTCCTCGCCGTTGGACTTGAGGTTGCGCACCGCGTCGGCGGCTTGCGCGGCTTCAACGTCGATTTCGACCTGGTCGGCGGGGCGAGGGCGGCCGTCCGGCTTGGCGGTCTTCTTGCCCGCGGAGTTCACCCGTTCCGCCTGCGACATCCCCGCCAGTGATTGCGCGGCGGAGGGTGTGAGGGGGGTGACGGCTCCGGTCGGATTTCCCGGCCCAAAGACGCTCATAGGGGGCTATCGGCGTGTCCCCGGTTTGGGCATGCACAAACCCGCGAGCGGCCATCCCAATCAGCCGCATTCACCCCCGTCGGCCTTGGCTTGTACCCTCGTTTAGACGATCCTCCGGGATAGGATCAAGGCCCCGCCCGGAACGCGTCTGGGCGGGGGTCCTTGCCCGTCCAACAGACGCCAAACCTCCCCCCCCGACCCACAGGGATCGCCAATGAGTGGCAGCCAGGCCCAGCCGCAGCAACCCGTTTCCCGCCCTCCGATCGCGGTCGGCCCGGCCGTGAACTCGTGGTCCGCCGAGTACCTCGACGCCCAGTACCAGCAGTTCAAGGCCGATCCTTCGTCGGTGTCCGGTGATTTGGCCGCGTTTTTCCAGGGATTTGATCTGGGTGTGGCCCGCCCCGGAGCGGGTGGGGGCGGGGCTGCTATTCCCGCATCGCCGCTGCAGAGCGCGGTTGAAGACCTCACGAACGCGTACCGCGGCGTCGGGCACCTGATCGCCAAGATCGATCCGTTCGGACGCGAGCGCACGCGTCCCCGGGCGCTCACTCTCGAGCAGCACGGCCTTTCGACTTCCGACCTCGACAAGCTGGTGCACAGCGAGGTGCTTCCTGCTCCCGCGCCGGTGCGCGAGGTGATCGCGCACCTTGAGCGGAACTACTGCGGCTCGATCGGTGTTGAGTTCATGCACATCCCCGCCGACGACGAGCGGGCGTGGTTTCGTCAGCGTTTCGAGGGCGACAAGCGCCCGGCCCCGCTGAGCCGCGAGGAGAAACTCCGACTGCTGGAACAACTCACGGCCGTCGGGCAGTTTGAGTTTTTCCTCGGCAAGCGATTCCAGGGCAAGAAGCGGTTCAGCATCGAGGGCGGCGAGTCGACCATTCCGCTGCTCAAGTTCATGACCGATCGCCTCGGCGAGTTGGGCACGCAGGAGATCATCATCGGCATGGCCCACCGCGGCCGCCTTGCCGTGCTTCGCAACTACATGGGCAAGGATCTGCACAAGCTCTTCACCGAGTTCAAGGACTTGTGGGTGGAGGGGCGGGACCAGACGGGCGGCGACGTGAAGTATCACCGCGGCTATTCGGGCGACCAGACGCTCCCCGACGGCAGGGTGGTTCACCTCTCGATGCTCAACAACCCGAGCCACCTTGAGAGCCAGGATGCGGTCGTGATGGGCCGCTGCCGCGCCAAGCAGGATCTTGTGGCGGGCGGCGTGAAGGAGGGGTTCAAGAAGGTCGCGTCCTTGGCCATCCACGGGGACGCCGCGCTGCCGGGGCAGGGCGTGGTCGCCGAATGCCTGAACATGCAGAAGCTGGAGGGGTACTCCGTCGGCGGCACGCTGCACGTAGTGATCAACAACCTCGTGGGCTTCACGACCGATCCCGAGGACAGCCGCTCGACGGAGTATTGCACGGATATCGCGAAGATCATCAACGCGCCCGTACTGCACGTGAACGGGGATGATCCGGAGGCCGTGGTGCAGGCGGCTCGCATCGCGGCCGACTATCGCCAGATGTTCCAGAAGGACATCTTCGTCGATCTCGTCTGTTTCCGCCGCTATGGGCACAACGAGGCCGACGAACCGGCGTTCACGCAGCCTCAACTCTACGCGCTGGTGAAGCAACATCCCGGCACGCCCGAGACCTATCGGCGCCGGCTGGTCGCCGAGGGCACGCTGACCCAGCAGGCGGCCGACGCGATGTCGCAGGCGGTGTGGGACGAGATGGACGCGGTGTTCGTGGATGTGGTGGACGGGCACAACCCCGTTGATCCCGTCCCGCCGCCCGGTGGCGGCCTGTGGAAGGGCCTGACCGGCAAGTACACGTTTGAGTCGCCCAAGACCGCGGTGGACGCCAAGACCATTGCCGAGGTCTGTGCCGCGATGGGCCGCACCCCTTCGGGGTTCAATGTTCATCCGAAGCTCAAGGGCATGCTGGCGGATCGGGTGAATCTGCCCAAGCACAACAAGATCGCG
Source organism: Phycisphaerales bacterium (assembly GCA_044221735.1). Lineage (GTDB taxonomy): Bacteria > Planctomycetota > Phycisphaerae > Phycisphaerales > UBA1924 > UBA4658. The sequence continues at coordinate 6,276 of JBGAOP010000022.1, forward strand.
CACAACGACGCGGAGCAGATCGCGATCGGCACGCTGCTGCTCGAGGGGGTTATGGTGCGTCTGAGCGGGCAGGATTCACGCCGCGGGACGTTCACGACTCGCCACGCTGTCCTTCGCGACGAGAAGACCAACGAGCGGTACACGCCACTGGACCACATTCGGGATGGCAAGCAGGCGGTGTTCAACGTCTGGGACAGCCCGCTGAGCGAGTACTCGGTGATGGGGTTCGACTACGGCTACAGCCGCGCGAACCCGAAGGCGCTGGTGATGTGGGAGGGCCAGTTCGGCGATTTCGCCAACGGGGCCCAGATCATGATCGACCAGTACATCGCCTCCAGCGAGGTGAAGTGGAACCGCTGGGGCGGTCTGGTGTTGCTGCTGCCGCACGGGTATGAAGGGCAGGGGCCGGAGCACTCGTCGGCGCGTCTGGAGCGGTTCCTGCAGCTGTGCGCTGATGACAACATGGAAGTGGTGTACCCGTCCACCGGCGCTCAGACGTTCCACATGCTCCGTCGGCAGATGCTGAGGAACTTCCGCAAGCCGCTCGTTGTGATGACGCCCAAGAAGTTCCTCCGCATCGAGACCTCGACGGTGGATGAGCTTTCCACCGGGGCGTTCCAGCACGTTATGGACGATCCGCACCACACCGCGGCCACCACCAAGTCGGTGACGAGCGTGGTGTACTGCACCGGCAAGATCTACCACGAGATGCATGAGCGTCGCGAAAAGACCGGGCGCACCGATGTGGCGCTTGTTCGCATCGAGCAGCTCTATCCGTTCCACACCAAGGCCGTGAAGGCCGTGGACGAGAAGTATCCCAAGGCCGCGAAGCGGATGTGGGCCCAGGAAGAGCCTCGCAACCAGGGGGCATATCTCTACATCGCCGACAAGTTCCTCGAGGAGTTTGGCTGGCGGCCGCAGTTCATCGGCCGTCCCGCCTGCGCCTCGCCCGCAACGGCTTCGGAGGAAAGCCACAAGAAGCAGCAGGATCGGATCCTTTCGGAGGCGGTTGCTCCGCTTCCCGTCGACAAGAACGCCAAGGCCGATGACCATGGGCACGCGCCGACCAATGGCGTGGCCGCGCCTTCGAAGGCCAAGAAGTAGTCCGTTTTCGTACGCCCCCTGTGTTTAGACTCGTCTCGTTCCCTCTTCCCCTCAGCGCCCTTCGCACTTCGGTGCAAGAACTGTCCTTCGGAGCCCAGCATGGCGGTTGACATCGTGATCCCGGCGGCCGGTGAAAGCGTGACCAGCGGTGTGATCTCCCGTTGGCTCAAGAACGACGGCGACTATGTCAAGCGCGATGAGGACATCCTCGAGCTCGAGACCGACAAGGTCACCATGGGCGTGCCCTCGCCTGCCGCGGGGGTGATCAAGATTGGCGTGGCCGCGGGCGAGACCGTGAGCATCGGCCAGAAGGTCGGGGCGATCGACGACAAGGCGGCGGCTCCGGCGGGCGGCCCGCCAGCGAAGGCGGCACCCGCGGCCCAATCGAGCAATGGCAAGGCCGCGCCGGCTGTCGCCACCGAGGACGTTCGCGCGACGCCGCTGGCAAAGAAGCTCGCCGATGAGCATGGCGTGAGCTTGTCGGGGGTTCACGGCACCGGCGCCGGAGGGCGCGTGCGCGAGCAGGATGTGCAGACCATCATCGAGAGCAAGGGCCGCAGCGGCGGGACGCTGGTTGCGGCGACTGTGGCCGCGGCGAGTCCGGCCAAGCCCGCTCCGGCTCCGGCTGTTGCGGGGTCCGGCACTTCGGGCGGCTCGCGTCGCGAGCGGATGTCGCCGCTGCGCCAGCGGAT
>JBGAOP010000022.1:8083-73940 GCA_044221735.1 Phycisphaerales bacterium
CGGCGATGCTGACCACGTTCAACGAGTGCGACATGTCGGCGGTGATGGCGCTGCGAGCGCAGTACAAGGAGCAGTTCGAGAAGAAGCATGGCGTAGGGCTCGGGTTCATGTCGTTCTTTGTCAAGGCGGTGGTTGGCGCGCTCAAGTCGTTCCCGACTGTGAACGCCTCCATCGTGACGGGCGAGAAGGGCGACCTCGAGATCGAGCACCACGATTTCTATGACGTGGCCGTGGCCGTCGGTACGCCGAAGGGGCTCGTCGTGCCCGTGCTGCGCGGCTGCGACCGCCTCTCCTTCAACCAGATCGAGGCGGGCATCAAGGACCTTGGCTCGCGTGCCAAGGAGGGCAAGCTCGCCCTTGCCGAACTGCAGGGCGGCACGTTTACGATTACCAACGGCGGGATCTATGGCTCGCTGATGTCGACGCCGATCCTCAACCCGCCGCAGACGGGCATCCTCGGCATGCACGCGATCAAGAATCGCCCGATCGAAGACCCGAAGAACCCGGGCCAGATCGTGCTGCGGCCGATGATGTACCTGGCGCTGTCGTACGACCATCGCCTCGTCGATGGCGCGGAGGCTGTGCAGTTCCTTGTGGCCGTTAAGAACGCCATCGAGGATCCGCAGCGGCTGCTCATCGGCCTGTAGGCTGCGGCGGCGTCATCCTGCGATTGAGTGGGCGATTGACGTCCACGCGGCGGTGGAGGCCATCTGCCAGACGCCGAAGCAGATAAGTGTCAGCGCGATGAACCCGGCGGTGAACCAACGGTCGAGTTTGCCCGTGAACACGCACCACAGGACGAGCAACACGCCGCAGAGCAGCTGCGTCCACAGGAATGGGCCGAAGAGACGCTCCCAGACCGTGCCCACGTAGAGGTTGTTGAGCACGTCGATGCGGCTGATGGCTGCGGACATGCCGGTGAACGTGCCCAGGAGCATCATCGGGCGATGGATCGCGGGCTTCTTGCGGAACCAGATGCCAAGGCCGATGAAGACCGCAAAGACCAGCGCGGCCGCGAGCGGTACTGCCATGAACTGCTTCATGGGCAGCCCCCAAACGAGCGCTTCGGGCGGCGTCACGCGGGCCGATTGCACCCCGATGATCGCACCCGTGACCACGACGGCCACCGCGATCGCGGCGGCGAGCCAGCCAAGAGACATGTGCAGGCGAGGCTTCCGGACGGCGATGAGCAGCGGCTGGATCAGGAACATGGCGAGCCACGCCGACATCACGATGCCGTGGGTGATGACGAGCGTGCGGATGGGCGGGGTGATCTCGCGGCCGGGGTAGGACTTGCCCTCGAAGAAGAAGTGGCGAAAGCCGGCGAGCGCGAGGCCGATGAGAAGGAGCGCCGTGACCGAATAGAACAGCCCTACGGGCGTGAGCTTTGACTGACGCTTGCTTCGGAGGGCGGATGATGGATCGGCGGTGATGGTCGTCATGGTGTCGGAATCGATGGGGCGAAGGGGCTGGGGGATGGCCTCGGGGACACAAAATCGCCCGGTTGCCGTCCGATGCTGGAATTTACTGTTGCTCGGGCTGCCGTCGCTGGAGATTGAGGCGTCGCATGGTTGGCGATGGTCTACGGGTATTGGGCTTCATCAATGCGATGCCTTGTGGCCGAAAGGCCAAGCGAGCACGAATAAGACACGGGTCGCCTGAAGAGTGCGCAAGGCTTTGGGTAGTAGGATGTTAGCAGGTGTTTGCGAGGTGAAGGCGCGGAAGAGCCGGGAATGCGTTGCGGAGTGCGTGTGAATGGTCGCTTCGTTCACGCTGTCGGGACCCGGGTGGAATAATCGCGAAGAATCCTGAGTGTGCACACACGGGAACTGGAGAGGCGTCCATGGGAAGCGTGACGAAGAATCGGTCGGTCAAGGCGGTGCCTCGCAAGGCTCAGACGGGCAGTGCTGATTGGCGAGAAGAGACGCTTGCCCGCGTTCGGTCGCTGATCTTCAAGGCTGTCCCCGGCGTGACCGAGGAACGAAAGTGGAAGAAAGCCTCGAACGCGATGGCGGGCGTGCCGGTGTGGTCGAGCAATGGAATTGTGTGCACGGGCGAGACGTACAAGGAAGTTGTAAAGCTCACGTTTGCGAAGGGGGCCAGTCTGCCCGATCCTGCGCGGCTGTTCAACTCCGGCCTTGAGGGCACCACGCGAAGGGCGATCGACATTCGCGAAGGGGACAGAATCGATGCGAAGTGGGGGAGTGCGTTCAAGGCGCTCGTGAAAGCCGCGGCGGAGTTCAACGCTCCGGACGAGCCGAAGGTCGCCAAGAACACCAAGCCGGTGAAGCTGCTTGCGGGCGGGAATCCGGAGATCGCGATGGGTGACGGCGATGCGCCGGTGCATGCGTACATCGAGGCGATGTCGGGGGGCGGGCCGGGGTGGAAGCGAGATCTTGGGCGGCGTCTGGATGCGCTGATTGTGCGGTCGGTTCCCACGCCACCGGGTGTTCGCAAGGCTGTGAAGTGGAACTCGCCGTTTTACGGCGTTGATGCCGTGGGCGACAGGAGCTGGTTCCTTGGCATTCACTGCTTCACGAAGTATGTGAAGCTCGCGTTCTTCCGCGGCACGTCGCTCCGGCCGCTTCCGCCCGAGGGCACCGCGAAGAGCGGGGAGACTCGCTACGTCAACATCCATGAGCACGACCAACTAGATGAGGCTCAACTGGCGTCGTGGGTGAAGCAGGCGGCCGCGCTGCCGGGGTGGACTCCGTGAGCGCGCCGATCGGCGGGCTCGATGGCGATGCGTTGTTGATCGTGCGTCACGCTCTGTCAGCGATTCTCGCTGCCCGGCGCCATTGCCGGAGTTGACCGAGGTGATGCGGCGGATGCGCCACGAGGAGCGTGATGGCGATGTGGCCGATGGTCGGCGCGTGGGGCTGGAACTTTGCCGGCGAGGGTCTTGGGAAATAGTCCGCGTGTTTCTCGGTGACGGCCGCGGCCAGCCGCGCGTTTCGGTCCCTGAACTGCTCCAGTAGTTCGCGCTTCGTTGCGTAGGCAGCGCGGTCGGGCACGGGCGTGGTGCCATATCCGAACCGTTGCATCTCGGCGTCGGCTACGGCCCCCACGCTCGGGTCGTCGAGCATCGACAGCAACGCAGCCGCATACGCACTCAGGTGCGAGAGCGTCCACGCCGGGTGGTTGACGATGACCCCTCCAGCAGGCTGCTCGGTCATTCGGGATTCCGGAACATCCTCGACGGCCTCGATGATGAACCGGGTGACCATCGCGTGGATGTTCAGGATCGCGCCGATTGAGTCGTAGGAGTGGTGGGGATTCATGCGATTGAAGCTCCTCGGTGGAGGGGCGCGCACAGGGTGACCGTCGACCCCCAAAAACGACAGCCCCGCAAGTCCTTGACCTGCGGGGCCTTGTTCGCCAATCGGGGTGAAAGGATTTGAACCTTCGACCTTCTCGTCCCGAACGAGACGCGCTACCAAGCTGCGCTACACCCCGGAAGCTGACTTCCGAATCGAAGCCAAGGCTAGGCCGCCGCGGCGGGCGAAACAACCCTGGCGATGGAGACCTATCGGCATTCGAGCGGGCGGAATCCGCCCAATAACCCGTCAGTGGAGGTTTGCCGTTTCCGAGGGGAACTTCGGCGGGCCGTCCTGATAGACGTTGTCGTCGCGGGTGCCGGGGTCCTTGTCGGGTCCGGAGGAGTAGAAGTAGCCGCGCCCGCCGGTGCAGATTCCCTCATCCGCGTACCCCGTGGCAGTCTGGTCTTTCCGGAAGGTGCGAACGAACAACTCTGTGTGGGATCCGCCGCCGGCGCGCTTGCCGATGAAGGGGCGATCCAGATCGCGGCCGCTATTCACCTGTGCGCCTGTGACCGGATTCCAGTATTCCCCGTAGCCGCCATCCCACTTGGGGTGAACGAACCGGATCGGGTTGCCCCACGCATCCTTCAGGATCGGCACCTTCACAGAGTTGTCGGACGGGAACATGTCCTGCGAACTGCTGAGCACGCCGGTGGTCACGTAGCGGGGGTCCGCACGCAGGATGGTGTCCTTCAGAGCGGGATGCTGGCCGGTGGCCAGAACGAGCAGGCCGAGGCTGGGCTCGGGCGTGCTGGACAGCTTGACGTGGGCATCGGCAACCGCGAACTCGTTTCCAAGGTTGTCGCGCCAGATCGACGGCACGCCCGAATCTTTCTCGCTGGTCACGGCCGTGTAGGCCTGATCGAGGGAGATAATCAGCGACCGTGTGGCCGATGACTGCGAGTTCACTCGGACCTTGTTGCCCACCATGAGCCCCAGCGAGGTCAGGATGGCGATAATCGTGATGACCACGATGATCTCGATCAGCGTGAACCCGCGGCCGCTCGTCCCGCTGCGACCGGCCGTTCCATGCTCGTTGCGGACCTTCATCGTGGTGCTCCCGGGGGTATCGCGGCCGCACTCTGATCGTCGCGCCGCCAAACCACCCCAAAACAGTACGCACACCCCGTGTCCATCCGGCTTTTCCCCAACCCACCCCCCATTCCCCCTTCCCATACGTCCCCCTGCCCGGTTCGGATGCCGCTTCACGCAGCCAATCCGACCCTCCGGGCGTACAACAGGGTCAATCCAAGGCCCCTTCAGGCCGCGCGAGATACCGTCCCAGTCGCATGCCCAGACCTGTCACAGCCGCATCCGTGCTACTTGCCGCCCTTGTGGCGGTCGCGGCGGTCCTGCCGGGCTGCACCACCTTTGAACCAGCCGCTCCTTCCCGGGCTCATACGTTCGCGGCGCCCGTTCCCCTGGCCGATGGGGACTGGCCTGCCCGCAAGACCGACAATCTTGAGTCACTGTGTGCCGCGACGCCGAAGGCGATCTATTCGCTTGTTTCGGATGGCACGCCGATGGGCGAGAACCTGCCCGAGAACGTTCGGCGAGCGCTTGGCCGTCCGGCCGCGCGAATCCTGTATTGCGGTGTGCGCGGCCCCGGACTGCTGCGCGTGTTTCAGTCTGGCCGGTCCGGGACGGAACGCTCGGCCAGCACGATGCGCTACGTCTCGTACTCCACCCGCACCGACCTGCCGACCGATCCGCGGTTCACCAAGTACGCCGAGCGGCAGTTGCAGGAGCTGACGAAGCGTGTCAAGGACCTCAACGCGGGCGTGAAGCCAGCGGATGCGGGGGTCTTGGCGATGCTCTCGGAGGGAACGGCCATTCGGTTGGTCGAGCCTTCCGGCAAGACGCCGGTTCGCGGCACGATCGTGTACATGTCGGGCTTGGGCAGCATCCCGTACGAGCAGGCGATTGCGGATGAGCTCTCGGCTCGCGGGTGGTGGCTTGTGCGGATCGCGACGCCGCGTGTGTGGTGGTATGAGTCCAAGGCGTGGTACATCGGGTCTCGCGAGGATGTTCCGCATATCGCGAGGCAACTGGCGGGAGTTCTGGACGATCTTGTCGCCGAGCCCGCGTACGCGGCCCAGGCCGCGCTCGACTATCTGGCCGAGTCCCGCCCGGAGATTCCGCAGAGCCCGCTGGCGATTGTCGGGTTCAGCGCGGGGTCGCTGGCCGCGCCGGCGATCGTCGCGCGGACACCGGACCGATTCGACGCGGCGGTGCTCGTGGGCGGTGGGGCGAACCTTCTGGAAATCTCGCAGAAGAGCGATCTGACCGACGGAGGGGTGCGTCTGGCTTGGCCGGATGATCAGCCACGCGGAGATTGGCGATCGGAGTTGTTTCGTGAGTACCTCACCTGCTCGAAGCTCGATCCGTACCACACGGCTCGTTTTCTGCGCAACAAGCCGGTGCTCACGGTGCTGGCGAACTTCGATCTCACGGTGCCCGCGGAGAACGGGTGGTTGCTGTGGGACCGGCTCGGCCGCCCGGACAAGTACACGCACGTGGGCGAGCATCGGACCATGTTCCTCACGCTGCATACGCAGGCCAACCGTATTGCCGACTGGCTGGAGCATGCGACGGAGCGGTCGCGACGACCGCCCATGGCGCAGTCACGCGAACCGGAGGGGGCTCGACAGCAGTGAGTGGTGGGGTGGAACGATTGATTTATGCGGCGAATGCCTCCATACACTGGGACTCGCTCTCTTAGAGGAACACTCCCATGCTCACCCGCTTCACCGTTCTTCTTGCCGCCACACTTTCGTCCGCCGCGTTTGCCGAGATCAAGGTGGAACGCGTCGAGTACACGCACGGGGATGTGAAGCTTGAGGGCGTTCTCGCGTACGACGACGCGATGAAGGCCGATGAGAAGCGGCCGGGCGTGCTGGTGTGCCATGAGTGGTGGGGGAACAACGAGTATTCCGAGTCTCGCGCCAAGCAACTGGCCCAGCTCGGCTATGTGGCGTTTGCGCTGGATCTGTATGGCAAGGGCAAGTCGACTACTGATCCCAAGCAGGCGAGCGAGTGGATGGGTGCGCTGACCGCGGATCCGAAGAACCTGCGTGAGCGTGCCGCGGCGGGGCTGGCGGTTCTGGCCGACAACCCGCGCACCGACGCGACCAACCTGGCCGTCATCGGCTACTGCATGGGCGGAACGGTGGCGCTGGAGCTGGCTCGGAGCGGCGCGAAGCACACGGAGCATCTCAAGGCGGTGGTGCCGTTCCACGCGTCGACGCTCAAGGCCGCGAATCCGGCCGACAACAACAACATCAAGGGCACCGTTCTCGTGTGTCATGGGCAAGACGACACGTTTGTCAAGCCCGAGCAGATCACCGGCTTCCATGACCAGATGACGATTGCGGGGATCGACTACGAGTTCATCTCCTTCGCGCACTCGGTGCACGCATTTACAAATCCGAATGCGGACAAGGCGGGGGTGCCGGGCGTGCGGTACAACGAGAAGGCCGACAAACGCAGCTGGGCCGCAATGAGGAACCTTCTGCACGAGGTGTTCCACACCAAGCCCGAGGCGAAGAAGCACGCTCCGGAGCCTGCGAAGAAATAACCGGCCGCGATGCGCCGCGAGCTCTCACTCCCGACTTACGCCTGCGGAGTTCTCGGTGCCGGCGCTGGCTCCTGTAACATCCCGCGCAATCGCCCCAACCTGAACAACCCTCACACGATCGGGAGACCTGCGCGGGTCTTCCGTGTCCCCGCCCATTTCGGGGTCAACCTTGACGATGTCCACTCCCCCGGCGCGGCGTCACCCCCGCCCGGCTTGCAGGAGGCATCGTCATGGGCTGGAAGATTGCGTCACTCGGAGCCCTCGTCGTTATCGGCGGCTGTCTCACGGCCGCGGCCATCGAACGGGGGCCGACGAAGGCTGCCTCGGACTTCTCGCTGTACACGACACGCGGGAAGCTGGTCCACCTTGCCGACCTGCAAGGCAAGCCGGTTGTGCTCGATTTCTGGGCTTCCTGGTGCGGCCCGTGCCGCTCGGCCATTCCGGTGCTTGAGCGGATACACCAGGACTTCAAGGAGCGTGGCGTCGTGGTGCTCGGCATCAATGTCCACGACCAGCAGAACCCCGCCCAGACCATGCAGGACCTTGGCGCCACGTATCCCGCGCTGATCGAGGGTGACGCGGTGGCCCGCAGCTATGGCGTGGAGGGGCTGCCGACCGTGCTGGTGATCGGCGCGGATGGCCAGATCGTGTATCGCGAGACGGGGTTCAGTTCCATCATGGAAGCGAGGATCACCGAGGTGTTGGAGAAGGAACTCGCCAAGTCTGCGGCGCTGAACGTCGACGCGTCGTCGAACTGACGCCGAAGTGCGGGCGGGGCATCAACGCCACGGCCAGAGCATCGACGGCGGGGCCCCGATCGTGTGGCCTGCGCTCTGCCATTTCTTGATGGCTTCGATGGGCCAGACGAGCATGATGACGTTGAGCGTGAGGTTGTCCTTGATCATCGCGGCCAACGCGATCTCCATGGCCACAAAGAGCAGCAGCGTCCACTTCAGGCCGAGCGTTCTTGCTACGCAGACACCCAGCGCGGCTGCCGCCACGTCGCCCATGGAGTTCACCACGCTGTCGCCGATGTATCCGATCGAGATCGTTTCCGATCGGTAGCGCTGGATTACGAACTCCGAGTTCTCCAGCACCTCCCACGCGCACTCGATGAGGTTTGCCACGAACAGCTTCCACCCAAAGCTCAGGCGATTCCACGGGCCCGGCAGCCACGCCAAGACACCGTAGAACACCAGGCCGTGGGCGAGGTGCGAAAAGGCGTACGGATCGATCAGGTGCTGCGAGCAGTGGTCGGACCAGATGTCCGACACCCACAGGTTGCTCTTGCCGCAGGCGCACCACCAGCGGCGTCCTTCCAGCCGCTCGACCACCACGGTCGCGCCGGCGACCACGAGCGCGGCAAGCCAGGGCGTTGGGCTGCTGCGGGCGGTGGGCATTGCGTCAGAATAGCGAATGGCCGGCGCGCTTGCAGGCTTAGCGGGCTCCGATCAGCCCGAATCGGACGCGAATCCGGTGCTCGAGAACGGCGAAGACCCACCTGTCCACGGCCATGCCGACGGCCACCATGACCGCCATGACCGCGACGACCTGGGCGACGTCGGCAAACTCGCGGCCGGTGCTGAGCAGGAACCCCATGCCGCGCCGTTGGGTCATGAGGATGAGTTCGGCACCCAGCAGCGACCTCCACGCGAACGAGAATCCCTGCCGAAGCGTTCCTGCGAGGGCGGGAAGGCTGGCGGGGAGAAGGACGTGGATGTAGAGCCGCCAACCGCGAGCGCCCATCATGCGGCCGGCCGCGCGGTAGATGGGGGGGAGGGCCCGCAGACCGTCACGCATGGCGATGGCCATTGAAAACGCGCTGCCCATGATCAGCACGAACAGGATGCCCTGCTCGTTAATTCCAAGGGTCAGAATCGCCAGCGGCACCCAGCAGACGCTGGGAAGAGTCTGGAGGCCGAGAAAGAGCGGGCCGAGCAGCGAGTTCAGGAACGCCGATCGCCACAAGCCGATGCCGACGAGCAGCCCCAGCAACAGCGATGCGCCGAATCCAAGGAGGAGCCGCAGGCCGCTGACACCGAGCGCGGCGACTAGGGGGCTTGCGACGAGGCTTCCTGAAGTACCTGGCGCGGCTGGTGCTGCGGGCCATGCCGTGTGCAGGGGCTCTCCGAACCCGGTTCGCACGTTCAGCATCGCCAGCAGTGCATCGAGCACGTGCGACGGGGCAGGAAAGATCCACGAGCGCCAGCCGAACGCCCGATAGGCCAGCTCCCACACAAGGATCGCGGCCATCCACACCGCGATCAGCGTCGTCCGCCTAGCCCACGGGGGGGCGGCCGACCAACGCTTCCATCTCGGCGTTGACACGCGTCACCTCCTCCTGGATTTCCAGACGCACGATGTGACCCAGCTCGCCCAGCGCGGGGCTATCCATCGGGCGCGGGTGCGGGATCTGCACCGCAATCTCTTTGCGGATTCTTCCCGGGTGCGCGCTCATCACAAGGATGCGGTCGGCCAGACGCACGGCCTCGCCCACCGAGTGGGTGACGAAGAGGCAGGTGTGCTTGGTCTCCCACCAGACACGCTGGAGCTGATCGTGCAGGATCGTGCGGGTCTGGGCGTCGAGCGAGGCGAACGGCTCGTCCATCAGCAGCACGGCGGGCTCGAGCACGAGCGCGCGGGCGATGGCGACACGCTGGCGCATGCCTCCGGAGAGTTCGTGCACCAGCCGCCCGCCCGCGCCGGACAGGTTCACCATCCGGAGCGCCTCGGCCACGCGGTCCTCGCGCTCGCTCGCGGCCATGCCGAGCATCTTGAGGCCAAACGCGACGTTCTCGGCCGCGGTGAGCCATGGGAACAGCGCGTGCTCCTGGAAGACCATGGCGCGGTCGGGACCGGGGCCGGTGATCTCGCGGCCGTCGAGGATGGCCCGGCCGGTGGTCGGGAGCACCATGCCCGCGGCGATGTTCAGGAGGCTTGTTTTGCCGCAACCGCTGGGGCCGACCACGACGACAAACTCGCCCGGTTCGCAACGGACCGTGATGCCGTCGAGGATGAGCCCCCCGCCAGTGGACGGGCGATACTGGACGTCGCCGAGTTCGAGTCGACCCCGCTCTTTCGCGCGTGTGGATGCTCGTGCCGCGACCTCAACGCGAGGCACGCCCAGCCCCGGCCTGATTTCCGCGGAGGTCACGGGGCTCCCGGGGAGCCGGGTTTGGCCCGTTCCTCGGCTCCGACGGCGGCATTGGCGGTGGTCTTCGCACGATCGAGACTGCGAGTGTCCACGAGGGCGGCGACATCCGGGACGCTCTTGGCGAGGCCCAACTCGTGTGCCCACGTGGCGAAGATCGCAATCGACGCGGGGAGGGGTTCATCGGTGAACTTCACGCGTGAGACGGCGGCCCCGATGATGTCCTCGGACATCTTCTTGCCGGTGAGCTTCTCGAGGGCGCTTGTCAGAGCGGGCACCTGGTCTGCCGGGGTATCGGCCAGTCGCTTGGTCCACGCGAGATGAGTTCCGAGCATCTTCTCCACGACGTCGGCGTGTTTCTGGAGAAACTCGGGGGTTGTCACGACCAGCGTGAGCGTGAACAGTTTCTCCGGCCAGAGGTCTTTTTCTTCGCCGATGATCTTTCCGCCCGCCTCGGCGACGAGCCGCGCGCCCCAGGGCTCCACGGCCCACGCGGCGTCGATCTTGCCGCGGGCCATCATGGCCGACTGCTCGGCGTTGGTGATCGGGACGATGTTGTCGGCGTTTGACTGGCCGAGCACCTTCATGAGGTAGTGGCGAGCCGAGATGTCCTGCGTGTTTCCGAGTTGCGGGGTGGCGATCCTCTTGCCCTTCAGGTCGGCCATTGATTCGATGCCCGCGCCGGGGCGGGCCACGATGACCACGCCGTTGGCGGCGGCGCCCGCGATCACGCGTATGCCCTTCCCCCGGCTCTGCACGAACGCGTTGAGGGCGGGGCTCGGACCGACGTAGCCGATGTCGATCTCGCCCGCGAAGAGTGACTCCACCAGTGACGGCCCGGCGTTGAAGGTCCTTGTCACGAGCTTCGAGGGGGCAACCGCCTTGGCAAAGTCACCCGAGTCCACTCCCAGCACGGCCTGCGCGTGGGTGACGTTGGCGAAATAGCCGATGCGGACTTCCTTCGGGGCCGTCGCCTTTGCTGTCGGGGGAGTGGGGGGTGCCTTGGTTGACGGGGTTTGGGCGAAGGATCGCCCGGCCAGCGCCATCAGCGCGGCGAGAGCCACCACCCGAAGCCCAACGACTCCTATGCCGACGTCCATGGAGACTCCTTCTCCTGCCACGCGATCACGAGGCCATATCACGCGTCAGGGGCGGGCGACGTCCGCAGGAGCCTGGGCGAACTGGCTGGCCCGATCGCCCGGGAATTGCTTGATCCCGGTCTGATCCGGCGTGACGCCCTTGCCGCGCAGGTCGGTCGGGGTCTTTTCCGGGATGACGAAGTCCTCCGGAGCGAGCGTGGCGTTGTGCTTCATGACCGCGTCGGCGGCTTTGAGCATTGTGTCGTCGGCGTGCTCGAAGCAGTTGCGGAAGTACTCGCGGATTTCGACCTCGGCCAAGTCGAAGAAGTGCAGGGCGGCGGCCTTGTCGCGCTGGAACTCGAGGTCGCCGTTGGCGTCGGACCCGGCGTGCTGACGCAGATCGGCGTCGAGCTTGCTGAGGGTGCACGCCCAGGCATGGAGCAGGATGGCGCTATTGCCCAGGCGTGCCTGCACGGCCTGCCGCTCGAGCATCCCGACGTCGTACTTCTTGCTGAGGATCTTGAACAAGTAGGTGTGCTCGCGGACGAGGCGCGACATGCGGTCGGCCACGCCGCGAAGCTCTGGGTGCACGCCCGTGATGACGGGGAGCTTCCGGCGGATGCCCATGTACACCTCCATCCCGAGGGGGATGGCCAGCTTCATGATCTCCGGGCGGAAGGAGTTCTTGATCGCCTTGCCGAGGTAGGCCCCGAGCGGCTCGTCGGGGTCCTTGAGCAGGGCGTTCTTCACACCAAGCATCATCTCGGCGAGCTGCTTGCCGCCGTAGCCGAAGATGAACGACCACATGAGGTCGTTGGAGCCCTCGACGATCAGGTTGATGCGGGAGTCGCGGAAGACGCGCTCGACCTCGTTCTCGGTCATGTAGGACTCGCCGCCCATGATCTGCATGCCGTCGTTGACGACGCGCCAGCCGTACTCCGAGCAGAATGTCTTGCACGCGGCCGTCTCGACCATGATGTCCTCATCGTGGCGGTCGAGCATGCCGGTGGTCATGTACAGCGTTGCGTCGATGGCGTAGTCGTACGCGGCCATGCGGGCGATGCGCTGACGCACGAGTTCCTTGTCGGCCAGCGGCTTGCTGAACTGGTAGCGGGTCATGCCCCACTTGGTCGCCTGGTCGCGGACCTTGCGGGCCCCACCGAGCATTCCGGCGCTGAGCGTGCAGCGGCCGTAGTTCAGGCACGAGAGCGCCATCTGCAGGCCGCGGCCTTCCTTGCCGAGCAGATGCGACTTGTGGACGCGCACGCCGTGGAAGCGAATTCTCGCCTGCCAGGTGCCGCGGATGCCGCACTTGCTGCGGTTCTTCTGGAAGATATCGACGCCCTCCATCCAAGGGTGGAGGACGAGCGCGCTGATCTTGCCCTTGCCGTCGGGCGTCTTCTCGCGGCACATGACGGTGAAGAGCCCGGAGATGGCGCCACTGGTCGCCCACTTCTTCTCGCCGTAGATGACGTAGTAGTCGCCGTCGCGCTCGAAGTAGGTCTCCTGCCCGCCCGCGTCGCAGCCGACGTTGGGCTCGCTGAGACAGAACGCGCTGAGCCAGTCCTTGGCCAGTCGCGGCAGCCACTTCTTCTTCTGCTCATCGTTGCCGAAGAGCATGACGGCCTTGCACCCGATGGACTGGTGGGCGGAGACCATGACGGCCGTCGAGCCGCAGGAGAAGCCGATGCGCTCCAGCACGCGGTTGTACGACGTGATGCCCATCCCCAGTCCGCCGTACTCCTTCGGAATCGTCATGCCCAGCACGCCGAGGGAGAACAGCTTGTCGACGACCCAACGCGGGATCTCCTGATCCTGATCGATGGCGATCGAGGGGTGCTCGTTCTTGAGGTAGTCGTCGAGACGGGCGAGCAACTGATCGCACTCGGCCTGCTCCCGCGTGTCCTGCTTGGGGTAGGGGAAGTAGAACTCCTCCTTGATGTTGCCCCAGAAGAGGTTCTTCACGGGGCCCATCTTGGCGGGCTCTGCGCCGAGCCATTCCTCCGCTTCTTCGAGGAGCTTCCGGTCTTCCGCCTTGATGCCTTTGAGGTTCTTCAGGTCTGACATGTGTGCCTCGATGATACGGGCGGGAAGGCCCGGTTATTTCTTCGCCTTGTCAAAGAACGCCTGGATCGCCGCTCGCCCGGCCGGGGCGTTTCGCAGTCGCGTGAGTTCCTTGCGCTCGAGTTCCAGCGCGGCCGCCCACCCCAGATCCAACCCCGTCCGAACTTCGTCGAGCACGGCGCGGGCCGCGTCGCCCTCGGGTTTCTCACTTTCCATGAGCCGCGCCCTGGCCGCGAGCACGGTCGCCTTCACACCCGGGCGGCCGATCCACCGCGAGGGGGCTCCGTCCCGCTTGGGAATGCCCGCCGGCTGGCCCATCTTCGCCTTGGCCGCCACGACCCACGCCTTGGCGGCGGGGATCAGGTCCGCTTCGCTGGCAGCGACGACGTCGAACATGCCGGCCTTCACCGCCTCGTCAAAGACCATGGGCTTGCCCGTCGCCGTGCGGCGGATGGCTTCGAGTGGGTCGATCCGCGCCGGCCACAGGTTGGTGCCGCCCCAGCCCGGGCAGATGCTCAGGCCCGCCTCGGGCAGGCCGACGGGATATGGCTTTCCGGATGTGCTGGGGCAGGCCACAAGCCCGTCGCAGTGCATCGCGAGTTCCAATCCGCCCCCGAGCGCGGCCCCGTTGATGGCCGCTACCGACGGACAGGGCAGGTCCGCGATCACCCCGAACACGCGCTGGCCATAGGCGAGATAGGCATCGAGCTTGCGGTCCGAGTCCGGATCTTCAGGATTGGCGGCAATGGTCTTCAGGTCCGCACCTGCGACGAACACACGGGGCGACGCGGAGGCGAGCACGAAGCCCGTCATCGCCCGCGGAAGCGCGGCCATCGTCCGCTCGATCCGCCGGATCAGCGGATGATCCAGCACGACGACGGGCGAGCCCGCCTGTTCCAGGCGCATGACCACCACGCCCGCGGACGGTCCTGATTCATCGATCGTCCACGGCAGCAATTGGAGGTCGCTCGTCATGGGTCCTTCGCAGCGTGTGGGCCAACTCGTGGCTGCGCCGGCGGCGCGACTTCGACACCCCACCCTGTGGGCAGTGTACCACCCCGCCAAGGGACCGAACACCCTGCGGAAACTCCGGTTCCGGGGGGCCTCCTGTCCGATACGATTGGGGTCAAGGGCGGACCGACCCCACCCTATTGTGGATACCCGACAGGCCGACCCCCACCGAGTTGTGGGTCTTCCCAGCTTCCCATACCATCTCCTCCACATGCCCCGATCGTTCATGCCGACGCTGTCCCTGCTCGCCGCCCTTGTTGCGGTTGCGGGGTCCGCCGCGCCACTTTGTGCCCAGACGACCTATTACGGCGACACCAATCAGGGCCTGCCCGGCGGCAACTCCGGGCGGGACTTCGCAGGCAGCCGATTGCCCTGCTCGCTCCAGGTGGGAAACGTCGTCATTCGCTCGGCCCGTGCGTGGGTCTGGACGGAAGGCTCGAGCGGGTCCACACGCGTCGTGGGTGCCGATGGCCTGCCCGTGGGGACGCAACGGCTGCTGCTGCAGGGGGATGTGGTCGTCGAGTTGGGCGCATACCGGTTCACGGCCGCGCAGGCGGTGGTATGGTCGCAGAATCTCACCAGCACGCAGGCCGCGCCGAACGAGGCCGGGGACCGCCAGACCCGCCAGATCGCCGTGTTCTTTGATCGGGTGGCCGATCCGGGTGCGCCGGCTGGGTATGCGCAGGCTGCGGACCGGTTGCTTGTGACCGCACAACTCGACGGCACGTTTGCGCTGCAGGCGGACTCGATTACGCCTGGTCGCCCGGCCGCGCCGGCGCAGTCGGGGTTCCTTGCCGAGGGCGAGCAGCGATTGCAGCGGCATCTTCGCGAGTTGGCCGGAGAGACGCTGGCGCCCGCCGCCAAGCCAGCCGGGCTGGCGGGACCCGAGTCGGAGATCAACCCGGGCCTGTCGCGGCCGTACGAACCCAACTCGCCGCTGGCGCGACGCCGCAGCGCGGATGTGCCCGAGGCGGACGCCTCGCCGATTCCCAGCCGCGTCGAGCCGCTGTTTGCCAAGGATGGCATCATCACGTTCGCCGTGGGCACGAGGGCCCCGGATGCTCCCACGGCTCCCGAGTTCGGCGAGCGGGTGGGGGACAGCAACTACATCCGCCTTGTGCGCGGCGAGGCGGGCGCGGACAACACGCTGCTGCTCACGGGCGGCGTGGCCGTGCAGTACTCCGACCTGCGAAAGACCCGCAACCTGCTGATCACCGCGGAGCGGGCCGTCGCGTTCCTGCCGTCGGGCCCGTTGACGGACCTCGGGCGATTCGGCTCGGAGCAGATCCGCGGGATCTATCTCGAGGGCGACGTGGTCGCGACCGACGGCCAGTACACGCTGCGCGGGCCGCGCGTGTTCTACGACTTCGCGGCCAACAAGGCCGTGATGGCCGACGCCGTCTTCTCGACGATCGATGCCAAGACCGGCCTGCCCATGTACGTCCGGGCCCAGACGCTCCGGCAGGAGGCTGCCAATCAGGTGAAGGCCGAGGGGGCCAGGCTGAGCACGAGCTCGTTCTTCAATCCCGTGTTCTCGATCGGCGCCTCGAGCGTGACCGTGACGCAGGTGCCCGCCAAGTCCGAGGGGAATCGGACGGTTTCGTATGTCGAGGCCAAGGACATCACGCTCCGGGGGAGCGACATCCCGTTCTTCTGGCTGCCGGGCTTCAAGGGCGAGCTCGACAATGTTCCGCTGCAGGACGTTCGCGTGGAGAACTCCTCGGGCTCGGGCGCGGCCCTGAAGACGACGTGGAACGTCTTCGGGCTGCTCAACCAGGCCTCGCCCGCGGGCGTCTCGGCCCGCGTGCTGCTGGACTACTACTTCGACCGGGGCTTCGCCGCGGGCGGTCGGCTGGACTGGAAGCGCGAGAACATCGCCGGGCAGGCGTTCGCGTACATGCTGACCAATGACAACGGCCGCGACGTGCTCTCCAACGGGTTCAAGAAGGAACAGGATCAGCAGTTCCGCGGGATCGTGCTGGCCGAGAACCGCTGGGACATCGACGCGCACTGGACGCTCTTCGCGGAGGTCGCGAAGATCTCCGACGACACCTTCGTGGACGGCTTCTTCCGCGACCTTGGCGAGGAGGGGCGGGAGCTGACGTCCTCGGTGTACCTCCGCTACACGAACTCCAACGCGCAGTTCAGTGTCGAGGCCAAGGGCACGCTCAACGATTTCACGGCCAACCAGTACCTGCTCCAGAGCTCGGGCTACATGGTGGACAAGCTGCCCGAGGTGAAGTACGCGCGGCTGGCCGACGACCTGCTGCCGGGCGTGCAGCCCGGGATGCTCACGTGGACGCACGAGTACCAGGCGGCGCGGGTCGGCTTCCGCTTCAACGAGCCGACGCTCGACGACTTCGGGTTCACGAACAGCTTCGTCTCGAACCGCGAGTTCGGCGTGGCGCCGAACCAGTCGCTGGAGGACCGGTTCCGGGCCGCGGGCCTGAACGAGTCGGCCGTGGGCCGGGCCGACACGCGGCAGGAGATCGCCGGCGTGTTCGACTGGGGCGTGCTGCGGATCAATCCGTTCCTCGTGGGCCGGTTCACGGGCTACGAGAAGAAGATCGAGGAGTTCGACACCTTCAGCCCCGACGGCGACAAGCAGTATCGCGTCTGGTACGGCGGCGGGTCGCGGTTCTCCACCGAGATCGTGAGGATCGACGACGGCGTGGACTCTTCGTTCTTCGACCTGCACCGCATCCGCCACATCATCACGCCCAGCGCGACGGTTTGGACGGGGGCGAGCACGATCCGCGAGGAGAGCCTGCCGGTGTTCGACGACAGCGTCGAGGCGCTCGCGACGGGCTCGGCGGTGCGGGCGGGGGTGGACCAGACATGGCAGACGCAGCGCGGCGGCCCGGGCCGGTGGCGGTCGGTGGACGTCTTCAAGCTCAACACCAACGTCACGTTCGCGACCGCCGATCGCAACAACGGCGGGCCTTTCTCCGGGCCCGCGCAGGGGGGCAACTCGTCCCCCTTCGGCCGCTTCTTCGATGCGCGTCCGGAGTACTCGTTCCTGGGCAACTTCTTCACGGGCGAGGCCGTGTGGCAGATGACCGACGCGGTCGCGCTCGCCTCGAGCGTGATCTACGACTTCGACACCAACCAGATCGCCCGGTCGACGGTGGGGGGGATCATCCAGCACTCGCCGGAGTTTTCGATCTACGCGCAGGTCCGCTCGCTCAACGCGCTCGACGCGGTGTACGTGGACGCGGGCCTGGGGTACCAGCTGACGCGGATCTACTCGGTGAGCGCGGGCGTGACGTACGACACCAACCGCAACGAGGTCCAGAACTTCAGCGCGACGCTCCGGCGGCGCTTCCAGGACGCCACGATGGGCGTCCGCATGAACTTCAACAACATCACGGATGAGACGAGCATCGGCGTGGTCTTCGAGCCCGCGGCCGCGACCGCCGCCCGGGAGCGCAGCGGGCAGCAGTTCGAGCGGCTGCGGGAAGTGGGGCGGTAGAGCGTCCCGCCAACGGTGGGGCCAAAACGCCTGAGATGGCGGTAGCCGGCGGCATGATTCCGCCGATCAATCGTCATAACCTCACGGGCTTCTGACGCCTCCTTCGGAGCTTCTCCTTTGTCGATCACCCGCCCGCTGGGTTTCCGCACTTCCGCCACCACCGCCGGCATCAAGCCCTCGGGCAAGCCGGACCTCGCGCTCATTGTGTGCGATGAGGTGGGGCCTCGCACCGCGATCGAGCCCCGCCGCACGGCCGCGGCCGTCTTTACCCGTAACGCCGTGGTTGGGGCGCCCGTCGAGATTGGCCGGGCCTGGCGCGCGGCCATGCTGCGCGGCGGGCCGGCCCTGCGTGCGGTGCTCATCAATGCCGGATGCTCGAACGCGGCCACCGGGCAGCCGGGTGTCGCGGATGCCCGCGCCACCATGCGGACCACGGCCGAGCTGCTCACCTGTGCCCCCGACGAGGTGATGCCGTCGTCGACGGGGGTGATCGGCCACCGACTGCCCGTGGACAAGATCACCCGCGCTCTGCCGGGGCTGGTCTCCACGCTCGCACGCGGGCACGAGGCCGATGAGGCCGCGGCGAAGGCCATCATGACCACCGACCTCGTTCACAAGACGGCGCATGCCGAGCTTGAGATCGGCGGCAGGCAGGTGCACCTCGGGGCCATCGGCAAGGGGAGCGGGATGATCGCCCCGCGGCTCGATTCCGCCGGTCCACAGGCGACGATGCTGGCGTTCATCACCACCGACGCGGCCATCGCCCCGGCCGCGCTGCAGCACGCCCTTGAGGACGCTTCCCGCGAGTCCTTCGGCCGCATCAGCGTGGACGCCCATCCCTCGTGCTCGGACACCATCATCGCGATGGCCTCCGGGGCGGCGGGCGGCGGGGGGGTCAAGCCGATCCATCAGGACGACCCGGAGTACTTCGCCTTCCGGGCCGCGCTCACGAGCATCTGCCAGTCGCTGGCGACGAAGGTTGTGCGGGACGGGGAGGGCGTGACGCGGACGTTCCGCGTCGAGGTGCGCGGCGCGGCCGACCACGCCAGCGCGGAGATGATGGCCCGGGCCGTGGTGGATTCGCCGCTGGTGAAGTGTGCCATCCACGGGAAGGACCCCAACTGGGGCCGCATCGTCACGGCGGCGGGCAACGCGGGGGTGCGGTTCGACACGGGCGAGGCGGCCCTGACGATCGGCGGCGTGGCCGTCTATCGCGGGGGCGTGCCCACGGGCGTGTCCAAGACCGACCCGAAACTCATCGTCGCGATGAATGCCGATCCCGTGGAGTGCGTGCTGACCGTGGGCCACGGGCAGGGACGCGCGTGGATGCTCGGGTGCGACCTGAGCGCGGAGTATGTCCGCATCAACGCCGACTACACCACCTGAACCACCCGGCCCGCCGGGCCCATGTCCGCAGGGGCTCAGGCCAGGGTTTTGCCGCCCATCGTCAGCGGTACCGCGCCGTAGAGCTCCTCGCTGATGTCGTAGGTGCCGACCTTGATCTTCCGCTGGTCCACGTCGCCGCCCTTGCCCTCCTCACGCATGAGCCGCTTGAGCGACGCGGGGAGGCCGAACTCCTCGTCCTCGCGGAAGATGTCCCGCTGCTCGATGGTCGCGGGCGAGCCGTTGTTGTAGCGGTGGATGAGCGTCCGGCAGAGCCCAGCCACAAGGTCCTCCGGGGCCGAGGCCCCCGCGGTGATGAGGATGGTGGCGTTGGCCGCGCCGCCCGGCACGTGCGCGAACCACTCGTCCTTGAGCTCGCTCGCGTCGTCGAGCAGGAACGCCTTCGTGCCGACGTTGGCGCTGATCTCGGTGAGCCGTACGGAGTTGGAGGAGTTCCTCGAGCCGACGACGAGCACCACGTCCACTTCCGGCGCAATCTGCCGCACGGCGTGCTGGCGGTTGGTGGTGGCGTAGCAGATGTCGCTGGAGGGCGGGTCCTTGATCGTGGGGAAGGCTTTCTTGAGGGCGTCGATGATGACGGCCGCGTCGTCGGTGCTCAGCGTCGTCTGCGTCAGATAGGCGATGCGGTTGGGGTCGCGGATCTTCAGGTTCGGGATGTCCTCCGGGCACTCGACGACTTGGATCGAGTCTGGGGCCTCGCCGCGGGTGCCCTGCACTTCCTGGTGGTCGGCGTGGCCGACCAGGAGAATGTCGTACCCCTGCCGGGCGTAGCGGATGGCCTCGTTGTGCACCTTGGTCACCAGCGGGCAGGTCGCATCGACCATGGTCAGGTTGCGAGCCTTGGCCTCGGCTCGGACGGCGGGGGAGATGCCGTGGGCGCTGAAGACGATGATGGATCCCTCGGGGACTTCCGAGACCTCTTCGACGAACGCGACGCCGCGCTCCTTGAAACGGTTCACCACGTGCTTGTTGTGCACGATCTCGTGGAACACGAAGATCGATTTGCCGGGGTAGAGGTCCAGCACCTGGTCCACCACGTCGATGGCCATATGAACGCCGGCGCAGAATCCACGGGGATTGGTCAGAATCAGTCGCATAGTCAATGCTAGGAATCAGAGCCGAGCGGCGCGAGCCGCCGCGGAGACTTCCTTTTCCGCGCGGCATCACGGTCGCACCTCTCCACTGCTTCCACGGGAATGCAGATGGCGACTTTCCCACGTGCGTGGGGTGCGGTGCTTCAGGGAAATCAGGTGGCGATATCATCCGCCCCATGCCCAACACGTCCCTCCCAGCCGGCCCCCTCGCCCAGCGGCTTGCCACGCTTGCCGAATCAAACACCGCCTATTCGCGTGTGTATCCGGGCGAGCCGATCGGCCGCCAGCCCGTGCACACGATCTACGGAGGGGCCCACATTTTTCGTCGCGATTCGGCCCGCCGCCTGGGTGATCTGGCGCTTGCTTCCCTGCGCGAGTATGCCCCCGACGCGGCCACCTTTGCCTCGGCGATTGGTGCGAACTGGTCCAGACCTTTGGCCGAGGACATCTACCGGCGGGTGATCGAGAAGCTCGTCCGTGAACCGGTGGAAGACTTCCGCATCGACTTCGAGGATGGGTACGGCGTTCGGCCCGAGGCGGAGGAGGACGCCTGCGCCGAGCAGGCGGCCGTGGAGGTCGCGGCGGGCATGGCCGACAACTCGCTTCCGCCGTACATCGGCATCCGCATCAAGAACTTCGGCCCGGATACTGTGGCCCGCGGCGTCCGGACGCTCGACATCTTTCTCACCGCACTCTCGGCCCATACGGGGCGCCGTTTGCCGGACAACTTTGTGGTGATGCTCCCCAAGTTGGTGTCGGCCGCGCAGGTGGCAACGCTGGTCGATCTCTTGGAAATGTTCGAGGCCAAGGGGCTGTTCCCGGCAGGCTCGCTCAAGCTTGAGTTCATGGTCGAGACGACGCAGTCGGTCATCGACTCGCGTGGGATGTGTCCGCTTCCCGACTTCGTTCGCGCCGCACGCGGCCGCTGCATCGCTGGAGCGCTCGGTGTGTACGACTACACCGCGAGCATCGGCGTCACCGCGCAGGAGCAAAAGATCGACCATCGCGGGTG
Source organism: Phycisphaerales bacterium (assembly GCA_044221735.1). Lineage (GTDB taxonomy): Bacteria > Planctomycetota > Phycisphaerae > Phycisphaerales > UBA1924 > UBA4658. The sequence continues at coordinate 29,268 of JBGAOP010000022.1, forward strand.
CGACTTTGCCCGCCATACGATGCAGGTGGCCCTCGGGGCAACCGGCCTGATGCTCTCCGACGGCGCGACCAACATCATGCCCGCCGCGCCGCACAAGGCTCCGGAGGGGGGAACGCTCTCGATGAAGCAACTCGCCGACAACCGGGCTGCGGTGCACGCCGCGTGGAAACTGAACTTCCAGAACGTTCGGCGCTCGCTCGCGCACGGCTGGTATCAGGGGTGGGATCTCAACCCGGCACAGCTTCCGGTTCGCTATGCGGCGATGTACTCGTACTTTCTGGAGTATCTGCCCGAGGCCACGCACAGGCTGCGCAACTTTGTGGACAAGGCCGCCAGGGCCACGCTGGTGGGCGGCGCCGCCGGAGGCGTCTTTGATGACGCGGCCACGGCGCAGGGCCTCATCACGTTCTTCATCCAAGGCTTGCGTCGGCGAGCCATTACCCCGGAGGAGGCGGCGGCCACCGGGCTTTCGCAGGACGAGATTGCGACGCGTTCGTTCGTGCAGATCCTTGCGAATCGACTCAACCGCAAATCGTGAGGCTACCGTGACACTCGCGCGAGGGTCGCCTCGATGAGCCCGTGCGGCTCGTCGGTGGGCACGAAGATCTCGTTCGGGTTGTCCATCCCGAATGGGCTCAGGTTGATGAGCAGGCAGTGCTTGTTCGGCATCGAAAGGCGGATGCGGTCGATGGCTGGGCATGCCTTCAGGGCGGCCTCGCCCATTGCGTGAAGGGTGTGCTGGACCGATTCGCTCTTGTGCTCGGCGAAGGTGTCGATGAGCGTTCGGCGGATCTTCTCACGGCAGGGACCAAACGCAGCCTTCTCCGGCCGCTCGCCGCCGTACATCCACTTCACGGTCATGCTGGTCGCGAAAATCCGATCGTCCGTCTCGGGGAGAGTCGTGAACTCATCCCGAATGTAGCCGACGAAGGCCGAATCGGTTGACTTTAAGATCACAAGCCCATCGATCCCGGCGACCACGCTCACGCCGCTTCGCTCCACCGTCACGTCGCAGGTCTGGCGCTCCTCGCTGCCCTTGGTGAAGCAGTGCGTGTGCTCCTTGCCGCGGACGCTGACCCGGTGCCATGGTGTCTGCGAGATCTTCACCCGCGCCCGCGACACGTGGCTGTTGCGATCGACGAAGTGTCGGCCGAGGTGAAGAGCAAATGCCTCGATCGTGTCGAGGGGATGGTCTTTGCCGAGGGCATACACCGTGTTCTTCATGGTGTCCGTTGGGAGGCACAGGCTGTTGTCACCGTCGGTGTGCATCGCCTTGAAGTCGCCCTCGAGGGCGATCGCCACATCGACCTCGCGGATCTCGTGGCGTTTGCCGTCGCGCAAGACCTTCACCATTCGCACCCGTGATTTGCCGTAGTTGTTCTGACCCAGAACGATTCCGGAGGCGGGCGCCGGAGCGACCGCCCGTCGGGAGTTCGTCCTCTGGCTCACGGATTGCCGCCCACGTCTCGACTTCTTCTTCGCCATAACGCTCACGTCCCTCTGTATGTCGTGTATCCAAACGGGCTCACCAGAAGCGGCACATGATGATGCGTGTCCGCATCGGTGATGGTGAATACCACCTCAATGTGCGGGTGAAATGCGGCGAGCCCCTGATTGGCCCAGTAGTCGCCGGTTGCAAACCGAAGCCGATAGGCCCCCGCGACAAGCGGATTTCCCGGCGCGATCAAGTTCTTGATGCGTCCGTCGGCGTCGGTTCGTGTGTCGGCGAGGATTTTCCAGATCCCGCCCGAAGACTCGCGCTCGAGCACCACGCGCACTCCCGCCGCCGCCACGCCGCGCGAGGTATCGAGAATGTGTGTGCTGAGTCCGCTCATTGCGCCAGCCACCTTTCCAGTCGAATTCGGGTGATCTTCGCTTGCTCTCCCGCGGCGTTGCGGAGTTCCGTTGCAGGATCATTGACCAGCCGCGCCCGCAAAGCCGTCAGCATGTCGCCCGCCGGCTGCCCAGTAGCGCAGATCAGGAACACGTGCCCGAACCGACGCTCGTATTCCGCATTGCCGGCGGCGAACTCGGCCCGCTCGGCCTCGGTGGCTGCGGCCATTCCGGACTGTTCCCGGGTGCTCTGCGCGGCCGTGGCTGCAAACTTCGCTTGGGTCAGGTTTCGCTCGCCGATGCGGGGGTGGTGGGAAAAGGCTTCCAACCAGTCCTCGCGGCCGAGGCCGAACCATGCCCGGTCGGCGTGCGCGAACAGATCGGACTCGGTTGCGAAGGGCCGCGCCGCTACCAGCAAGTCGGCCCACCGCTTGGATCCACACACCGTGTGAAACACCGCGTGGGCCTCGTCCGTGCTAAGGGAGTTCAGCCGATGCAGCCCCGACGCGTGTGGACCAGATGGACGAGTGGGGGGGTTACTCAACCGGCCTCCCCCACACGCGAAGGCGGCTGATTCCGCCATCTGGATAGATGCTGATTCGCAGGTGCGTTGTTCGCGCCGACGCGGCCGCGGCAAGTTGCTTTGAGAAGGAGTGCACCGCGCTGGCTCGCAGCGCGGTCCGCCCAAGCACCTCCCGCCACTCCGCACGGTGGGGATCGAAGGGGCCAGAACTTGCGGAGCATGCCTCGATACGGCAACTCTCCGGGAAGTTCCCTTTGAAATGGTTGGTGTCCACATCGATCCGCGAGATCGCGCCCGCGTGTCCCAGCTTCACGATGGCCCAATCGTGCTCAACAGGCCGGCCGTCCACCCACGTCAGCCCGCGTTTCCGGCGCGTCTCCCACCCATCGCCCATGTTCTTGGCCCGCCCCGGCATGATCATGTTGTGGCGAGAGCCGAAGTGCATGTTGTTGGCGTCGATCACAAGGCCGCCGTTCTCCGCGGCGGCCAGGTCAACGGGAGACTTCGACTTCCGCAGCGTTGTCCAATCGACCATGACCTCGCCATGAACGCGCAGCCGCGCCACGCCGCCGTCGGGCATCATGGTCAGTCGAACGTGCGTGAATCTTCGACCTGCCACTATCGGCAACGCGTCGACACAATGTTCCCGGCTCGGCCCGGTGGGCGTCCGATGCACGAGTTCTACCCACTCAATCCCGTGCAGGCGCTTTCCCAATGCTCCCTTTGCTCCCCGTGCCCCCTTGTTGGGTGCGATCTCCGCTCCCTCGACCAGGCAGAACTCGGGCTGATTGCCGTTGAAGTGCGCGGTATCGATCACCACGCCGCGCACGCTGCCCGGCCGCCCGAACTCCACGATGCACCAGTCGTTGCCGGGCACGCGTTTACGGCGGGATTCCCATCCGTCCATCCACTTGCCGCGCGTGGTGTACTTTCCGGGAATGAACACCGCGGGCTCGGGCTTCACGAGGTTGTTCATCGACGCGAAGAAGTCGTCGCTACATGCCGCTGCGCGGCCACCCAGCCTCGCCGAGGCAAGGTCAATCATCTCTGTCCATGCGGGCCGCGCTGCGGCCGCCGATGCACTCACGTGTCCCGCTTGATCCATTGTCCGATCGGCTCCAGAGGAAAGGGATTGGCCGCATCCGCGTCGTACACCGTTCGCCCGCGAAGAATCGTGCGTTTCACCACGCCGCGCAGCGTCATGCCATCGTACGGCGTGAGCTTGTGGCGATGCTGGAGCTTTTCCGCGTCGACTGTCCATGTCGCGTCCGGATCGAACATCACGAGATCGGCGTCCATGCCGGCCTCGATGCGTCCTTTCTGCCCGCTGATGCCGGCGAGTCTGCTGGGATTCTCGCACATCCAAGACGCAACGTGCTCAAGGCCGAAGCCACGCGAACAGGCCTCGCTCCATGTGGCCGCAAGTCCCAGCTGCAACGAAGAAATGCCCCCCCATGCGCGTGCAAAGTCGCCTTCGCTCTTCAGCTTCAATTCAGGCGGACAGGGAGAGTGGTCGCTCACAACCATGCCGATATACCCGCGCCGTATTGATTCCCACAGTTCGCCGCGGCCTTTCGCGGATCGAATCGGCGGCGCGCACTTATACACCGTGTCCCCGTCACCAATCTCTTCCGATGCAAAGGTGAGGTAGTGCGGGCACGTCTCGCACGTCATGCGACCGGTTCGTTCGAATGTAAAGTACGCAAGTATCGCTGCTTGAAAACACGCCACGTGAACCACGTGTATGCGAAGCCAAGGGTACTCAATCAAGAGTTCTTGCAAGGACCTTACCGCTCGATCCTCGGCATGCCATGGACGCGAGTCGACATAGGCACGGTAGTTTCGTGGGTCTGAGCGCAGGCGAGAAGCCTTTTCAGCGCCAGCAATGACCTCGGGATCCTCCGCATGCACCAACAGCGGGGCTCGCAGTCGTTCCAGCACCGGCGCCGCAACGCGAAGGTCGTTCATCGACGACCCATGAAAATCCTCCACCCCCGACTCCACCATGAAGCACTTGAACCCCAGCGCCCCAGCCTCCCACATCGGCTCGAGGTCCGCCACATTCCCCGGCACGACCCCACCCCAAAACCCATAATCCACCAGGCACTTCCCCGCCGCTGCCTCCGCCTCGCCCATCAGTGCGGCCACATTCGTCACCGCCGGCGTGCAGTTCAGCGGCATGACCACCATCATCGTGATCCCGCCCGCCGCCGCCGCTCGCCCCGCCGTCACGAACCCCTCCCAGTCCGTTCGCCCCGGCTCGTTCACGTGCACGTGCGTGTCAACCAGCCCCGGCATCACTACCAAATCGCCAACATCGGTCACTGGGCAGCCCGCGACTTGGGGGCGGCTCATCGCATTCTCGCCCAGTTCCACGCGCTCGATCTTCTCGCCGCGCACCCATACCACACCGGGTCCGACGCGACCCCCTGCCACCACTCGCGAGCTTCGAATGCCGTACGCGTCGTGCGCCATACCCCCAGCGTACACGGTCTCGGCACTCGCAACCTACCCTTTGTCCATCGTGCCCCCGATCGTCTCCCTTTCCCAACTTTCGACTCACAAGTCGCCCACGCAGGGGGGCAATGGGCACGTTGCACGCCCGGCTTCGCTCCCACGCATTCTGATCGACTCGCACGGCCGCGCTATTCGTGACCTGCGTCTCTCCATTACTGACCGCTGCAACTTCCGATGTGTGTACTGCATGGACCCGGACGTGCGGTTCGCCGATCCGCGATCGCTCATGACCGTGGACGACATGGCCCGCGTCGTTCGGGCCTGCGTGAATCTCGGCGTCCGCCAGGTGCGGCTGACGGGTGGCGAGCCGACCGTTCATCCCAAGCTCACGCAGATCATCGAGGCCATCACGGCCATCGGTGTCGACGACCTCGCCATGACCACCAACGGTTCGCTGTGCACTCCCGAGCTCATGCGAGAATGGAAGCGGGCGGGGCTCACGCGGCTCACGTTCTCGCTCGACGCCGTGACTCCCGAAGTCTTCGACGCCATGACTCGCGATCGCGAGCGGGCTGGGGCGGAGAGGGTTGTGCAGGCCATTCGCGACGCCATTACCGAGGGGCTTGGCCCCGTGAAGGTCAACGCCGTCGTCATGCGCGGCCGCAATGAGCAGGAGGTTCCCAAGCTCGCCGCCCTTGCCCGGACGGAGGGCTTCGAGATGCGGTTTATCGAGTACATGCCGCTCGATTCCGGGCGTCACTGGGACAGGAACATGCTGGTTCCCGCGGACGAGATCGTTCGGCTTGTGGCCGAGTCCGCCGCGATTGCGCCTGTCGCCCGCACCGATCCTCACTCGACGTCCGAGACCTACACGTTCGTCGAAGATCCGGCGTCTGCGGCCCGCATCGGCATTATCGCTCCGGTGACTCGGCCATTCTGCGGCCAATGTTCACGGTTGCGCATCACGGCTGATGCCAAGATCCGGCCGTGCCTGTTTAGCTTGGAAGAGTCCGACCTCATGGTGCCGCTGCGCAACACGGGCGTTTCCGACCAAGGGATTGAGGAAGCGCTGCTGGCCGCTGTCTGGTCCAAGCAGGCCGGGCACGGCATCACGAGCGCCGACTTCGTACAGCCCGATCGCCCGATGTCAGCGATTGGCGGTTAGCTCGACTGTCAGGGCTTGGCTGCCGGTGGTTTGGGGCCCTGCGCTTTCGTCATCGTTTCCACACCCTCCCAGCAGAGCTTCGCGCCCGCGATCACCAGCACCACGGCGAGCATCCAGCGAATCGCCCGCGTGTCGAACTTCCGGCTTCCCAAGTAGGCCCCGACTAGACCGCCGAAGACCGCCGCGACGCACAAGGGAAGCAGAAACTCCGTCCGCGGGAGCGCCGCCCCGGGCTTCGAGGCCCATCCCGCGATCCCGGAAATCGAGTTGACGAGGATGAACCCCGCCGACACCGCGGCCGTCTTCTTGGGCTCGGCCCAGCGGCAGAGCAACAGCAGCGGGCTGAGGAAGATCCCGCCGCCGACCCCGGTGAGCCCGGACACAAAGCCGAGCACCGCACCCGCAGTCAAAGCAGCGCCGACCGGCACCGATCGAGTCGGGGGCTCCGTGCCCGAGGGGCTTCGCGCCTTCATGGCCACCGCCGCGATGCGCCATGCGCTGAAGAGCAGCACGAGGCCGATGAAGGGCTTGTAGAACTCGGGAGGTAGCTTGATCGTTCCACCAAGGAACGCGAGCGGGACCGACGTTATCGCGAACGGCCAGAACAACTTCCAGTCGAAGTGTCCCGCCCGCCAGAACTGCACCGTGCCGATCACGGCGACGAGAATGTTCAGCACGAGCGCGGCGGGCTTCATCACGTCCGGCGCAATACCGAACAGGGCCATGGCGGCGAGGTAGCCCGACGCACCCGCGTGCCCGACCGATGAGTACATGAACCCTACAACGAGAACCAGTGCGGCGAGCATGACGACCGTCTCGGTGGGCATGCTTCCAGCGTATCAGGTCCAGACGGGTTTTTTCCAGATCGGCACATCCTGCTTCAAGCGGTCGATGAACTCGCCTACGGCGGCCAGTGCCTCGGCGCGGTGCTTTGAGCACACTACGACCCGCAGCGAACACTCGCCCACGCCCACCCGGCCCCGACTGTGGGTGCAGCGAAGTCCGATCAGCCCGTGCTTCTCGACAACATTCGACGCAAGCGCCCGCAACTCCCGGGAGGCCATGGGTTCGTACGCCTCGTACTCGAGGGCAACAAGTTGTCGCCCATCCTCCAGGCCCCGCACCATGCCGTCGAAGACAAGCACAGCCCCGAATGCGCCCGCCAGCGAATGGAAGGCCGAGGCCGCGGTGGGGGGAATTGGTCCCTCGACGATGTGAGTGTCCACGCTCATCCGCCCGACACCATGGCTATCAGGGCGACCTCGTCCCCGTCCTTCACCACCTGCTGCGCTTCCGCGAACTTGTGGTTCACCGCCAGCCTCCCTCCGCGGGCTACCTCGGCGATACGTGGCTCCGCGGCCGCAACCGCCTCGAGGACCTCACCGCACGTTGCCCCCGCACGGGCCTGTACCACCACCTCGCCGCACCCAACCGCGGCCGCCGCGGGGCCAAATAACAGCACGCGTACATTCATTGACGCAGTGTACGCTCTGATTGCCCAGCCCCTCGCCCCGCCTCGGGCAGATGGGTGTACCGTCCGCCGACGAAATATGCCCCGCGACACCCCCCTTGCATTCTCGTTCTCTTCACCACATGAAGCTCTGGCCGCGCTGCTTGCGCGGGTGCGGCCTGTTGGGGCCGAGGCCGTTCCGCTTGAGGACTCCCTTGGCCGCACCCTCGCCGGCGACATCACCTCCGATCGGCCCAGTCCGGCAGTCGACCTCAGCTCCATGGACGGTTACGCGATCAGCACCGCCGATCTCAGGGGTGCCGGGGGCGACGCGGCAATATCCCTCGCCATTGAGGGTGAGGTTCGCATCGGCCAAGCGCCACCGGGCCTTCCACGGGGCAGGGCCGTGCGCATCGTGACCGGGGGAGCGATTCCCGCCGGGACCGACGCGGTCATCAAGCGTGAGGATGTCAGGGAGCACGCGGATCGCATCGACCTTCCGACCGGTGTAAGCATCGCGCCCGGCGAGAACATCCGGCGTGCGGGCGAGAATGCTGCGCAGGGGCAATGCGTGCTCCGGCAGTTCACACGCATCACTCCGGCAGTCGCGGGTGCTCTGGCCACGCTGGGAATCTCTCGCCCGAGCGTCTGTCGGCCCCTCGCGGTCGGCATCATCACCACCGGCGATGAGCTTGTCGGCATTCATGAGTCTCCGACGCCTTGGCAGATCCGGGATTCAAATGCCGCATCGCTGCGCGCATTGATTACATCGCTCCGCGTTGCCGAGGTGCGGCACACGCGGGTTCGGGACGATGAGCATCGCCTTGCGAACGCCGTGTCCTCGCATCTGAGGACCTGTGATGCCTTGATCCTGACCGGCGGGGTGTCCATGGGGCATCGAGACTTTGTCGCTGATGCCGTCACCGCCGCCGGTGCCACCGTCGTCTTTCACGGACTTCCCCAGCGCCCCGGCAAGCCCATCCTCGCCGCGGCCACGCCGGATGGAAAGCCAATCCTTGCGCTTCCCGGAAACCCCGTCTCTGTTCTGGTCACGGGCCGCCGCTACGCCGTGCCGGCGATTCGGCTCAGAGGTTCGGGTACGCCGCCCGCCTCGCTCGACTCCGGCATCCGCGTGTCGCTGTCAAACGCTGATTCGAAATCGATCCCGTTGTGGTGGCATAGGCCCGTGCGACTCAACGGCGACGGAACGGCCACAGTCATCGACACGAAGTCCTCCGGCGACATCCTCGGGGTGGCGCAGTCGGATGGGTTCGTAGAGATTCCTCCCAACCAATCCGGTCCCGGTCCGTGGGCCTATTTCGGCTGGACACCCTGAGCCGCCTCCGGCAACCGGTATGCTCCGGTGCCTGCCGACTGATGACCACTCCTCCTGCTTCTTGTTCACCATGTCAAAGCGCACACCATCACTGTCCCACATCGACGCCTCCGGCCGCGCACACATGGTGGATGTGTCGGCCAAGCCCGTCACGCTTCGGACGGCGACGGCCGAGGGGCGCGTGCGGGTGTCTCCTGCGTTGACCAAAGCGATCAGGAACAACCAGCTCAGGAAAGGCAACGTTCTCGAAGTGGCGAAGCTTGCGGGCATCCTGGGCGCGAAGCGCACCGATTCGCTGATCCCTCTGTGCCACTCGCTTCCGCTCGACTCGGTGGATGTGCAGGTCGTCCTGCGGGCCGGCCATGTCCACATCACCGCCACGGCCCAGACGCACGCCCGCACCGGCGTCGAGATGGAGGCGTTGACGGCCGTTACGGTCGCCGCGCTTACCGTGATCGATATGGGCAAGGCCATCGACAAGGGCATGGTCATCGAGGGGGTGCGGGTGCTTCGCAAGACCGGTGGACGGAGCGGTACCTACATTGCCAAGCCGCGGTGACGTTGGAAAAGGAGCTCTCTTCCGACGCCGAAGCCCTTCTCATGATGACCCCAGCAATACATGCCGCCGTCCTTACCGTTTCCGACCGTTGCTCCCGCGGCGAGCGTGCCGACGGCTCCGGGCCCGCGCTGTGCACGATGCTTCGCGACCGGCTCAAGGCGGAGATCGTGGCTGCGCGGATCGTCCCGGACGAGGTCGCTCAGATCACCGGGTGCTTCAAGGAATGGGCTGCCGTGTCACCCACAATCGATTTGGTCCTGAGCACGGGGGGCACCGGTCTGGCCCCGCGCGATGTGACGCCCGAGGCCGCGGCAAGCGTTATCGAACGTCCCCACCCGGCCCTGATGGAACTCGCTCGATATCGGTGCCTCGCCAAGACACCGAAGACGTTTCTTTCCCGGGGCGTCGCGGGCGTGGTCGACCGGACGTTGCTGCTCACCCTCCCCGGCTCGCCGCGCGGGGCAACGGAGATGCTTGAATCGCTGCTGGACATTCTGCCGCACGCGATCGAGACGCTGCGGGGTGATGTCAAGGACGGCTGATAGACCGCCCGTTCACAGTGCGGCCAGTTTCAGGAATGACTTCGCGAACTTGGGACCCGTGCCCGTGTCTTCGTGCTTGAAGAACACGTACGTCTCTCGCCACTTCTGGGCCAGCACGCGTGCCACCCATTTCTTGAGGGTCGGAGTGCCATACTTCTCTCGTCGCAGACGCAGGTATCCCCAGTCCGCGGTCGCCTCGAAGGGAACCTCCAACTCATCGTCAGCATCGGCGATGCACAAGGCTGCGCCACCGGCGCGCGTGCGCAGGACTTCCAACACCTCGTCGTCAAACCACGATTGGTGCCGAAACTCGAACGCGAGTCGCACGCCGCGCGGCACAACAGCCAGAAACTCCCGCATGCGTCCGGCATCCTTCTTCATGTTTGGTGGGAGCCCGAACAGCAATGGGCCCAGACGCTCGCCCAATGTCGCGGAGACATCCACGAACTCGTTCGTCAGCCCTTCGACGTCCTTGAGGCGGCGGAAATGGGTGATCTGTTGGGGAGCCTTCATCGTGAACCGAAAGCTCGCGGGCACCTCCGAGGCCCATGCCGCCAGTGTCGCGGCCGTTGGCAGCCGGTAGAAAGAGGCGTTGATCTCGACCGCATCGAAGCGCTCGCTGTAGAAGCCAAGCATCCGCTTGGCCGGCAGATCGTCGGGGTAGAACGATCCCTTCCACTCCTTGTAGGCGTACCCGCTTGTTCCCAGATAGAGGCGCGGCGTGCTTGCCTTACTCATGGTGATCGCTCCCAGCGAAGGAAGTCCTCGGGCGTGTTGAGGTTTATCGCAACGCTGGGATCCCCAACCTCAACCTCGGTCCGCACGTCGGCAATCAAACGGTCGAGCCGTCCTTCGGGGGATGCGCCCAGTATGCGTTCTCGAACAAGTGTCCACGACAGGTACAGCGGATGCCCATGCTGCCCGGCGTGGACGGGGATGGCCGCGTCGGCGCATCGGGCAACGTCTGTGAACACATCCGCACTTGAAGCCGGCACATCCACCGGAAGCACAAACACTCCCCGCGCGCCACCCTTGCGTGCAACGTGGTCCGCTCCGACCAGCACACTCGCGAACATCGGGGCCATCTCGTCGGCCAACACCGTTTGCTCAGGCGCCGCGGCTCCCATGCCCGCACGCACCCGTTCGGAGACCACCCACACCACGGGCAGCCCGACATGAGCGAGCCGTTCCTGCTGGATCTGCCACCACGATCGCCCGCCCACGCCGTGCAGAGCCTTTGGGCCGCCCGCACGCAGGCCGCGGCCGGCCGCGAGCACGATCACGTGGTCCAAGAGTTCGCCCATCAGGCCCCTCGCGAGGTCGGAGTGGCGTGCGCTCGCGGCTCGCGAGTCCCGCGTGCCGCGTCCAACTTGCGTGCCTCGAGCAGGAGGCCCGCCGCCATCGAAACGGCCACCATGCGAGGCTCCTTCCCCGTATCGCCAACGCCGATCGGGCACTGCACCAGCGCGATGCGCTGCTCATCGATCCCGGACGCCGCAAGCCGACCAAACAGGCACGCCCGCTTGCTGCGGCTGCCGATGAGGCCCGTGAAGCCAGGAGCACCGTCGTCCTTCAACAGTCCTCGCAGCAGCTCGAAGTCGGTCTCGTGCGAGCAGGTCATCACGCACGCGAGCGTGTCGCCCGGCCGCTCTCGGGCCGCCTTGAGCCCCACGTCCCACTGCATGATCCGCGACACGACGAGCTCGGATGGGAATCGCTCCGCGCTGTTCCACTCCGGCCGGTCGTCCACCACCACGATCTCCAGCGGGGAGCCGCGCAGCACGTCGACGAGTTCCTTTGCCACGTGCCCGGCTCCGAAGATCACCAGCCGCTGGCGGGCCCCGCAGTACTCCACGAACACCTCCATCACCCCGCCGCAGCACTGTTCTGCCTCGGCCCCGAGCACGAACTTCTCCGTCGCGCAGCCGCGCGAGGCGAACACGCGTTCGGCCGCCTCCGCTACCAGCATCTCGAACTGCCCGCCGCCGACGGTCCCGGATGCGGAGTGGGGGGGCGGCCGCCAGATCATTTTGGCCCCGGCATCACGCGGCGACGACCCCTTGGTGGAGATCACCGTGACCAGCACGAACGGCTCGCATGCCGCCGTCAAGCGAGCGGCCTCAGCGAAGATGTCCCGATCGGTGGCCATGGTGGATCGTACGAGCCAAGCACGCAGCGAGGCACTCGTCGGCTTCTACACAACCCCAGCCTTGCCTCTGAGCCCGAAGTACAGCACCCGCCCCAGCACGGCGCGCCGATACGCCGCCGTCGAACGAATATCGTCGATGGGCGCGATGTCCTTGGCCAGCGCGGCCACGAACCCGAGCGGGGACCGGATCGGCGTGCCGGACTCCAGCAGCGCTTCCACGGCCGGGCACCGCTTCACCACGGGGGCCACGCTGTTGGCGACGACCCGCCAGCCTGTGTCGCACCTTGTGACCGCCACGCCCACCTTGGTGATGGCCTGGGCCCGACGTGCCCCGACCTTCTCGAACATCGCGAGGGCGTATGTCCGCCGCGGCACGCGGATGGCCTCGACCAACTGTCCCGGCCGAAGCCGCATCTTCTTGTACCCGAGGTAGAACTCATCCAGCCGCACTTCTTCGCGGGCCAGCCCGCCGGCGGACTTCGAGACCAGCACCACGCTGGCGTCCATCGCCATCAGGGCGGGCACGCCGTCGGCCGCGGGCGAGGCGTTGACCACGTTGCCCGCCCAGGTGCCGCGAGACTGGATCTGGATTGCCCCGACCGTGCGGGCGGCTGCCACCAGCAGGGGCGTTTCCGCGTTGCACCGGGCGTCGCGGATCACATCCCAATAGGTCGCCAGGGCACCGAGTTCGAGGTGCGAGTCGGTCCAGCGCACACCGCGGAGTTCGCCCACGCCGGAGAGATCGAGAAAGACCCGGTCGTGCGCGGCGGGATTCACCGGCCAGTGGGCCATCACATCGGTCCCGCCGGCGATAGGGGTGGGGGGAGTGGGCTGCTCCGCCATCACGGCGCACGCCTCGGCCACCGAACTGGGCATCATCACCCGCATCAGCCCTGCCCCCCGCCGGCGTTCTCGGTGCTCTCTGTGCCTCTGTGGTGCGCCGCCTTTGGATCGATCAGGCCCGCCATCCCCTCCACGATCCCGTCGTAGCCCGTGCACCGGCAGAGGTTGCCCGCCATCAGTTCGCGCACCGTGTGCGTCCGCAGCACCTCCGGGTGCTCCTTCACCCACACCGCCGTCATGACCACGCCCGGCGTGCACGCCCCGCACTGCGTGGCTCCCGACGCCAGCATCGGCTCGAGCGACGACGCGGGCACCGACTCGATGGTCCGCACGTCCCGGCCCCGGCATTGGAACGTGGGCACCAGGCACGCGCAGGCGGGCAGGCCGTCGATCCACACCGTGCAGGCTCCGCACTCTCCCTCGCCGCACCCTTCCTTCGAGCCCGGCAGGTCGAGGCGCTCCCGCAGCGTGTCCAGCAGCCGGTCGCTCGGCGGCACGCGCACGCTCACCGCGCGGCCGTTGAGCGTCATCGACACTTCGATCAGCCCGTTGTCAGGCATGCGCGGCCTCCGAATGCTCGACCTCGCCCATCACCCGCTCGGGCGTGAGCGGCAGGCGGCCGGCCTTCACGCCAAACTCCTTGAGCGCGGCCGCCACGGCGTTGGCGATCGCCGGGCCGGGGCCGTCCATCGGCAACTCGCCGATCCCCTTGCTTCCCTTGCCCCCGTGCGGGTACGGGTTCTCGACGAACTCCACGCGGATGGGCGGGACGTCGTCGCTGGTCGGGATGATGTAGTTGGTGAGCTGCGCGTTGGCCATGCCGCCGTCTTTCCAGACGAACTCTTCCATCAGGGCCCAGCCGATCCCCTGCACCACGCCCCCCGCCACCTGCCCGCGGGCCAGCACGGGATTGATGACCGAGCCGACCTCCTGCACGGCGACGAAGTCGAGCACGCGGGCCGCGAACGAGCGCAGATCGACCTCGACCTCGGCAACGTACGCCGCCCAGCCGAAGGTGCCGTACGCGTCGCCTTTGTACGTCTTGTCGTCCCACTGCACGCCCGGCGGGGCCTCGTAGATCGCCTCGCCGATGAGCGTGCCACCGACCGCGGCTCCGAGCGGTCGGTGCGTTGAATGCCACGCACGCACCGCGTCCGTCACGGCCTTCCCCTTCGCGCTCGCCGGCAGCCCGAGCTTCGCCAGCAGATCATCGCACGCCCGCTCCACGAGCCGGCCGACCACCATCACCGTGCGCGAGGCCACCGTGGGGCCGCTGTTGGGCACGACCGTGGTGTCGGGCACGGCGACCGCGACCTGCTCCGGCGCCAGCCCCAGGTGATCGCCCGCGATCTGCGTCATCACCGTCGTGGTGCCCTGCCCCATCTCCGTGTTGGCGATGCGGACCTCGACGCGCCCGTCGGCCAGCCCCGCCACGTGCACGCGCGACTTCAGGTACGTCTCGCCCGAGCCCGTGAACCCCGCGCCGTGCCAGAACGTCGCCAAGCCCATGCCGCGGCGGAGGTGCGGGGAGGCCGCGTTGAACGCGGCGTGGGCGGCCCGCTTGGCGGTCCATCCCGCCACGTGCAAGGCCTTGTCCATCAACGCCACGCGATCGGTCCCGGGCGAGGGCGGGTGCGGCCGGATCACCTGCCCCGTCGCCGTCGTCTGCCCATCGCGCAGCAGGTTCCGCCGCCGCAGCTCGTCGGGCTCCATGCCCAGCTTCGCCGCGATGACGTCCATGTGCCGCTCGCACGCGAAGATCGTCTGCGGGGCCCCGAAGCCGCGGAAGGCCCCGTAGGGAACGCTGTTGGTGAGGATGGCCTTGCCATCCACGCGCACGCTGGGGCAGAAGTACGGCCCGGCGGCGTGGATGATGCCGCGCGAGAGCACCACGGGCGAGAGCGTGACGTACGCCCCGGCATCCATGCGCACGGTGATGTCCTGCGCCAGGAGCCGCCCATCGCGATCCACGCCGGTGCGCATGCGCACGAGGCACGGGTGCCGCTTGGTGGTGGCCTGCATGTCCTCGCCCCGGTCGTAGATCATCTTGACAGGCCGCTTCGCCTTCGCCGCCAGCAGCGCGACGTGCAGCCCGATCACGGAGGGATAGTCCTCCTTGCCCCCGAACCCGCCGCCCGTCGCGGTTTGCACCACGCGCACACCCCCAACGCCGGTGTCATCCCGCCCGAACGTGTGCTTGAGCGCGTTGAGCACGTAGTACGGACACTGCATCGAGCCCTTCACGCAGACGGCGCCGGTGGCGGGATCGATCCACCCGATCATCCCGTTGCACTCGATGTACACGTGCTCCTGCGCGCCGGTCTCGTACTCGCCCTCGACGACGATCGGCGCGGCCCGCAGCGCGGCCTCCACGTCGCCCTTGGTGATGGTCAGGTGCTTGAGGACGTTGGGCCCGTCGCCGAGGTCGGCCTGCACCTGCGCGGCCGTGGGGTCCACGCGAAAATCGAGCGCAGGCTCGTCGCGATCGACCACGACCTCCACCGCCCGCACCGCCCGGCGCACCGCCTCGCGATCCTCGCCCGCGATGAGCGCGACGGCCTCGTGGGCGTGGCGGACGTACTCGCCCGCCAGCACGGGCTGGTCTTTGCCGATCATCAGCACTTCATTGGGTCCACCGGCGATGGCCGGGATGTCGGTGTGCCGCACCACCACGAACCGCGACCAGTCCACGCCGGGGCCGAACTTCACCTCGCGCACGCGCCCTCGCGACGCGGGCGACCGCACCGTCATGCCCCACAGGCAGGGCCCCAGACCGAGACCGCCGTCCGCGCCGAGATCATCGACGTAGCGCTCGGAGCCGGTGAGTTTGGCGAGGCCTTCTATGCGTTTCACGGCGAAGTCTGCTCCGGGAGCCGGGCCGATCGCGAGATCGACCCGGGGGCGAATGCTCTCCGCGCCCGGGCCGGCCGCGGGCGGCCTCCATCATACCGCACGGACGCCGTATCCGCGCCGGACCGCGGCTCCGCCAGGTCCATATATCCCGCACACCCGGATGGGCGCAGCGCATTTCCGGATGGGCGCACCGCCCTTCCAGAGCGGCGCTTCGCCCGCCCAGAGCGGCGCACCGCGCATCCGGATGGGCGGGTATCCCATCCGGATGCGCACCGCGCCCCTCTGGACGGGCTATGCGCCGCCCTGGGCCCGCACCCCGCCCATCGAGCCACGCGCCCCTCCGCCCCATCCCTCCAACAGCCCCGGCACCCCCTTCCCTCTCCGCGCGCTTCTCCCTGTTCTTCTCCGTGGCCCCCCGTGGCCCTCCGTGTTTCATTCCCCCTTCGCGTCGGCGGGATCCCACCCGCCCCCAAGGGCCTTGTACAGCGCGACAAGGTTGGTCGAGACCGCCCGCTCGCTCTGCACCAGTGAATCTTCCGAGGCGAAGAGCTGGCCCTGCGCGCTGAGGACGTTGAGGAAGTCGGTCTTGCCCTCGGTGTAGAGCAGGCGGGCGAGGTCGACCGCGCGGCGGGCCGCGGCGACGGAGTCCTGCAGCGCGATGCGGCGCTGCTGCTCCTTCTGGAAGGCCATGAGCGTGGTCTCGACGTCGCGCAGCGCGACGAGGACGGTGCGTTTGTACGCGAGGCCCTGCTCGCCCGCGAGGGCCTCCTGCACGCGGATGTTCGCGCGGATGCGGCCGCCGTCGAGGAGCGGCCAGCTCACGCCCGGGCCGATCGACCAGTAGCGGTTGGCCAGCGAGCCCAGCCCCTGCACATTGCCGCTCGAGACGCCCAGCGAGCCGGTGATGGAGAACTTCGGGTACAGGTCCGCCGTGGCCACGCCGACGCGGGCCGTGGCCGACCTGATCCGCTCCTCCGCGGCCCGGATGTCGGGGCGGCGCAGGAGCAGGTCCGACGGGAGGCCGACGGGCACCTCGGCGGGGGGCGTGGGGATGGACGAGGCGGTGGTGAGTTCGTCGATCAGCGCGCCCGGGTCGCGGCCCAGCAGCACGCCCAGCGCGTACATCGAGGTCTGGATCTGCGACTCGAGCGAAGGGATCCGCGACTGTGTGCCGGCCACCTGCGACTCGGCGTTGGCGACGTCGAGGCCCGTGACGTAGCCCGCGTCGAAGCGCTGGCGCGTCACGGCGAGAGTCTCGGTCTGCGCCGCGAGGTTCTCCCGCGCGATCACGAGCTGCCGCTGGGCCCCGCGCAGGTCGAGATACGTCGTGCCCACCTCCGCGACGACCGTGACGCGGGCGTCGCGCCAGTCCTCCACGGCGGCCCGCTCGTCCGCCCGCGCGGCCTCCACGCCGCGGCGGATGCCGCCGAAGACGTCGATCTCCCACGACGCATCGAACCCGGCCCGGAACTGGTTGCCCGTGCCGCCCCCCTTCGATCGGCTGCGCACCGCCGAGGCGCTGGTATCCACCGTGGGCGAGAGCCCCGCCGCGGCCGCGTCGATCGAGGCCCGGGCCTGCCGCACGCGGGACTCGGCCACGGCGAGGTCGAGATTCTCCGCCGCCGCGCGCTCAACGAGCGAGGTGAGCGTGGCGTCGCCGAAGGCCGTCCACCACGCGGCGACCTCGGCGGGCCGCGCGACGGGGCGGCCGCTGAGGTCGGCAGTCTCCTTGAGCCCGGCCCACGTCGGGCTCGTCGTGGTCTCGAGGCGGGTGTAGGTCGGGCCGACGGTGCAGGCGGTGGGGATGGCGCTCAGCACACAGAGGGCACCGAGGAGGCGAAGAGAGGAGAGGGTGTGTGGAGATCGACCGAGCGCGGAAGGGCGCGCGTGCTTCCGCATCGCCTCCGCGCTCTCTGTGCCTCCTCCGCGATCTCTGTGTGCTGCATCCGCTGCCATCGTGTGCCCTCACTCGTACCGCAACGCCTCGATCGGGTCCATCCGCGAGGCCTTCCATGCGGGGTAGAACCCGAAGACCAATCCGACGAACGCCGACACCGCGATCGAGGCGACCACCGCCTCCACCGAGGCCTCCACCGGCCATCCCTTCCAGTACTTCACCAGCATCCCCCCGCCGCGCCCGAGGGCGAGGCCGATCACGCCGCCGGCGAGGCAGAGGACCGTCGCCTCGAGCAGGAACTGCGTGAGGATGTCGCGGCCGCGGGCCCCGACGGCCATGCGCAGGCCGATCTCCTTGGTGCGCTCGGTCACGCTCACGAGCATGATGTTCATGATCCCCACGCCGCCGACCACGAGGGAAATGAGCGCGACGCTCAGGAGCAGGTTGGTCATCATCGCGGTGGTCGCGGCAAGGTTGGCCGCGGCCTCGGTCATGTCGCGGATGCTGAAGTCGTCGGGCTCGCTCTGGCGGATGCGGTGGCGCTCGCGGAGCAGGGCCGTGATCTGGGCCATCGCTTCCTTCACCTGCCCGGTGCGGGCGGCGACCTGCACCTGGTCGATGTTCGCGAAGCGGACCATCTGCGGCGAGTTGGTCGAGGCGGGCGGGTAGACGGCGGTGGAGCCCGGGTACACGCCCTTGCTCGCCGTCGAGGCCGTCGACGACGCGGAGGAGTTGGAGGGCGTCGGCGAGCCGCCCGACGAGGACCCGGTGACCCGATACTTGATCGTCGTCCACGGGGCGATGATGATGTCGTCCTGGTCCATTCCGAAGGTGTTCGCGCCCTTGGAGGCCAGCACGCCCACGACCTTCATCCCCACGCCCTGCACGCGCAGCTCCTTGCCCACGGGCGACACCCCCTGGAAGACCTCGCGCAGGATCCGCTGGCCGATGACGCAGACACGGGCCGCGTTGCGGACGTCCGAGTCCTGGAACATCTCCCCGTCGGCCATCGGCGTCCACTCGCGCACCTGCACGTAGTTCTCAGTGGTGCCGTGGATGAACTGGGGCACCCAGTTGCGATCCTGGTAGACGACCTGGCTCCGCACCCGGACCACCGGCGCGGCCCCCAGCACCGCGTCGCACTCGCGCTCGATCGCCGCCGCGTCCTCGGCCGTGAGCGTGACGCTGCTGCCCGCGCCGAACGAGACGCCGCCGCTGGCGGCGGTTCCGGGGAAGATGATCAGGGCGTTGGCCCCCATGCTTTCGATCGTCTTGCGGATCGCGCCGCTGGAGCCCTTGCCGATCTCCATCATCACGATCACCGCGGCGATGCCGATGACGATGCCGAGGATGGTCAGCGCGCTGCGGGCCACGTTCCGGCGCAGGGCCCGCATCGCGATCTTCATGGTGCGCAGGGTCGTCACGCGGGCACCCCCTGCCCTCGCGTGCGCACGCCCGAGTCGGAGGCCACCAGGCCGTCCTTGAGCACCACGGTCCGGTCGCCGTACTCGGCGATCTCTGCCGAGTGGGTGACGAGCACGATGGTGATGCCCTCGGCGCGATTTAGGTGGCGGAACATCTCGAGAATCTCCACGCTGGTGCGCGAATCGAGATTGCCCGTGGGCTCGTCGGCAAAGAGGATGGAGGGCCGGTTGACGAGCGCTCGGGCGATCGCCACGCGCTGCTGCTGCCCTCCGGAGAGCTGCGTCGGCAGGTGGTCCATTCGGTCCGCGAGGCCGACGAGGCGGAGCAGCTCCTCGGCTCGCTTTCGTCCCTCCCGATCTCCCAGCCCCTCGGGCGAGTAGGCCAGCGGCATCATCACCTGCTCCAGCGCGCTGGTGCGCGAGAGCAGGTTGAAGCTCTGGAACACGAAGCCGATCATCTTGCTGCGGATGGCCGCCCGCCGGTCCGGGCCCACCGTGGTGACGTCCTCGCCGTCGAGCAGGTAGCGCCCGGACGTCGGATGGTCGAGAAAGCCGAGCGTGTTCATCAGCGTGGTCTTCCCCGATCCGCTCTGGCCCATGAGCGACACCATCTCGCCACGATCGATGGACAGGGTGATGCCCTTGAGGACGTGGAGGTCCATCTCGCCAAGCCGGTACACCCGGTGAATGTCCTGAAGTTCGATCAGCGCCATGCGTTCCGTGCTCCGTCGCGATCCTCTACCGTCCGCCACCACCGCCGGCGGGCCGCGTGCCACCGCCGCCCCGGAACACCTGCGGCGCAAACGGGTTTGTACCACCCGAGGCCGCTGATTGCTGGGCCAGTTGCTCGCCCACGATCACCTCCATGCCCTCGGTCACGTCGGCGCCTTCGACCTCCGTCATCACGCCATCGCTGAGCCCCACCTTCACACTCACGGCGACGGGCTTTCCGTCCTTGAGCGTCCACACCGTTCCAGTGCGCTCGCCCTCGCCCTTCTTCCTGCCCCCACCATTACCGGATGGCTGAGGCGCATCCGGCATAGCCGTCCTGGGAACCCAGCGAAGAGCCGCGTTGGGCACGCCGAGCACGCCGTCCCGGTGGGCCACATCGAACTTCACGCTGGCCGTGAGATAGGGGAGCAGCGTCAGGTCGGCGTTGTCGGTCGCGATCTCCACGGTGTAGGTCACCACGTTCTGCGTCATGGTCGCGTTCAGCCGGACCTTCTTCACCTCGCCCTTGAACCGCCGCCCGCCGAACGCGTCGACCGTGAAGGCCACCGCCTGGCCGGGGCGCACGTTTCCGATGTCCGCCTCGTTCACCTGCACGAGCACTTCCATCTTGCTCAGGTCCTTGGCGAGCAGGAAGAGGCTGGGCGCGTTCAGGCTGGCGACTACCGTCTGGCCGATCTCCACCCGCTTGTCGATGATCACGCCGCTCACCGGCGATTTGATCACGCAGAAGTTCAGGTTCCGCTGGGCCCGCTGCACCGACGCGGCGGCCGATGCCACGGCGGCCTCGGCCGAGGCTTGGGCCGCGCGCCCCTGCTCTTCCTGGGCCTTGGCCTGAAGGATCGACGCGTCGGCGACGCTGACGGCCGCGGCCGCCTGCTCGTAGGCCGATTGGGCGGCGTCGTAGTCGACCTTCGAAAGAGCGGCCGTGTTTCCCAGTCGCTGGGCGCGTTCCCAGTCCCGCCGCGCTTGTTCGAGCTTGGCCCGGGCCTGCTCCTTGTTCGCTTCCCCGACCTTGACCTGCGCCTGGGCTTGTCCCACCTGGGCCTGCGCCTGACCCACCTGCGCCTGCGCTGAGGCCTGCTGGGCACGCGCCGAGGCCATGTCCGCCGCGAACAGCGCGTCATCGATCGTGGCCAAGACCGTGCCCTCGACGACCTCCGAGCGGTAGTCGATGGGCTTGCCCGAGGTGTCGTTTCCAAACGTCGCGATCTGGCCGTTGACCTGCGCCCCGACGTCGATCACGTCCACCGGCACCACGGTCCCCGTCGCGCTGATGGTCTGGGCGATGTCGGTCTTCTTCACCGTTCCGGTGCGGTAGGCGGCCGGCGCGACATCCTGCCCCTGGTACCACCGCCACCCGAAGTAGCCGGCCGCCCCCAAGGCCAGCAGCACAATGACCCAGACGATCGCTCGCTTCATTCGCCACTCCTTGCACCGCGTCTTGCCCGGAACCGAACAGCCCCCGGGCAACTCAGCACCCTGCGAACGCAGGGAAGGGACCATGATTGCACGCTCTCCTGCCGGGAGGCGCCAATCACGATTGCCAATCCGCGATCATTTGCCCACTCGACCGCAACGCGCAACTCCTGCCCCGCCAAGGGTCAACACCGAAAGCCATTGCGCCCCACCCCCTTTCTGGCTCAACTCCTCCGATGCCGATATCCTGCCAATCCCCACCCCCCCGTCCGGGCCCGGAGTTCACACTGATGAGCGGCGCCGACCTCCACCTTCCCCAAGTTCGCCCCTTCGGCAAGACCATGCGTACAGACGCCTGGTGGGCCCAGCCCGCATGGATCCTGATCGGCCTGCTCACGTTCATCGTCTATGCCACGTGGGCCGCGTTTCAGGGGGACCATTACTTCTTCCACGGTCCTCAGGGCCAGAACTACCTCTCGCCGTTCTTCTCGCCGCTCTTTTACGACATGAGCGGGCATGTCTCCGGCCACGCCTGGTTCGAGGGCAAGCCCTCGTGGTGGCCCACGTTCATCTTCTTCACCCCGGCGGTATTCATCCTGTGGGCCCCCGCGGGCTTTCGCTTTACCTGCTACGGGTTTCGCGGCCACTACTACAAGGGCGTCTGGGCCGATCCGCCCTCGTGTGCCGTCGGCGAGCCCAAGTTCCGTGGCAACAACTACCGCGGCGAGAACAAGTTCCCGCTCATCTTCCAGAACGTCCACCGCTATTTCATGTACGTGATCATCCTGCTGCTGATCGTGAAGACCTACGACACGTTCCAGCAGCTCTTCTTCTACAACAACCCCACAGACCATCACGCGGGCCGCTCCTTCGGCCTAGGCCTCGGCACGCTGATCCTCCTCGTCGAGCCGGTGTTGCTGATCATGTACGTCGGCGGCTGCCACTCGCTCCGCCATCTCGTCGGCGGGCGCTTCGACTCGCTCTCCACCATCGGACCCCGTAAGCCCGTCTACGACTGCGTCTCCTGCCTCAACAAGAAGCACATGCTCTGGGGCTGGGCTTCGCTTCTGTGGATCATGGGGGCGGACGTCTATGTCCGGTTGTGCTCCATGGGCGTCATCTCCGATCTGATCTTCTTCAAGCTCTGAGGTTCGGCCACGCCCGACATCAATGTGTTCGAGTGGTCTGTAGTGGGGGGGAGTTCGGGGTCAGGAATAGCACCAGCATGAGCCAGTTTCCAAATGTTTCCGAGGTTCACCAGCACGATGTCCTGATCATCGGCGCGGGCGGCGCCGGCCTTCGGGCCGCCATCGAGGCCTCCGGAAGGGGCTGCAAGACGGCCGTCATCTGCAAGTCGCTCCTCGGCAAGGCCCACACAGTTATGGCCGAGGGCGGAATGGCCGCGGCCATGGCCAATGTTGATGATCGCGACTCCTGGCGCGTCCATTTCGCCGACACGATGCGCGGCGGGCAATACCTCAATAACTGGCGCATGGCCGAACTCCACGCCAAGGAAGCCCCCGATCGCGTCCGCGAGCTGGAGGCCTGGGGCGCCGTGTTCGACCGCACCAAGGATGGCCGCATTCTTCAGCGGAACTTCGGCGGCCATCGTTATCCCCGCCTCGCGCATGTCGGCGATCGCACGGGCTTGGAACTCATTCGCACCCTGCAAGACCACGGCATCCATCAGGGCCTTGATGTCTACATGGAGATGACCGTCGTTGAACTGCTCACCGACGGCGGGCGCGTGGTCGGGTGCGTCGGCTACGACCGCGAGCGCGGCCGCTTTCATGTGTGGCAGGCTGGGGCGGTGGTGCTCGCCACCGGCGGCATCGGTCGCGCCTTCAAGATCACGTCCAACTCATGGGAGTACACCGGCGACGGGCAGGCCCTCGCCTACCGCGCCGGCGCGGACCTTATGGACATGGAGTTCGTCCAGTTCCATCCCACGGGCATGGTCTGGCCCCCCTCCGTACGCGGCATCCTCGTCACCGAGGGCGTGCGCGGCGAGGGCGGCGTCCTTCGCAACAAGGACGGCAAGCGGTTCATGTTCGACGACATCCCCGACAACTACAAGTCTTCCACCTCCGACAACGAGGAAGAGGGCTGGCGCTACACGCAGGGCGACAAGTCCGCCCGCCGCCCGCCGGAGCTTCTCACACGCGACCACGTGGCCCGGTGCATCAATCGCGAGGTTAAGGCGGGGCGCGGCAGCCCCCACGGCGGTGTGTTCCTCGACATCGCGTGGATCAAGGAGAAGATTCCCAACTCCGAGGCCCACATCCAGAAGAAACTGCCGAGCATGTACCATCAGTTCATGCAGCTCGCGGGTCTGGACATCACCAAGGAGCCAATGGAAGTTGGCCCGACGACCCACTACGTCATGGGCGGCGTGAAGGTCGATGGCGACTCGCAGATGTCCACGGTTCCGGGGTTGTTCGCGGCGGGCGAGGTAGCGGCGGGGCTGCACGGGGCCAATCGCCTCGGCGGAAACTCGCTGTCGGACCTTATCGTCTTCGGCAAGCGAGCCGGTGAACACGCCGCGGCGTTCGCCAAGGACAAGGGGCCCGGTAAGATCGACAAGGACCAGGTGGCCGCGGGTATCCGCGAGGCGCTCGCTCCGTTCGAGCGATCAGGCAAGTCTGGTGCGGAGCCCGGCTACGCCATTCAGCACGATCTGCAGGAGATGATGCAGGCCGATGTCGGCATCGTCCGCACGGAGCATGAGATGGTGCGGGCCCTTGAGGGACTCGGCAAGCTCAGGGCCCGTGCCGCCAATGCCGCGGCCGACGGCAATCGCGAGTACAACCCCGGCTGGCATACCGCGATCGATCTTCGCAATCTGCTCACGGTCTCCGAGGCCGTCACCCGGGCGGCGATCGAGCGCAAGGAATCCCGCGGGGCCCAGTTCCGCGATGACTACCCCACCAAATCCGACGAGTGCTCCAAGTTCAACATCGTGCTCCGCAAGGCCGCCGACGGCTCCATGAATCTCGTTCGTCAGCCCACGCGCCCCCTGCCCGCCGAGCTTCAGCAGGTCGTTGAGGAGAACAAGTAACCATGCCCGCTGCCACCTTCCGCATCTATCGCGGCGACTCCAACGGAACGAAGTTTGTCGACTACCAGACGAACGTCACCGAGGGCATGGTCGTTCTCGATGCCGTGCACCAAATCCAGGCCGAGTCGGCCCCCGACCTCGCGTGCCGCTGGAACTGCAAGGCCGGCAAGTGCGGCTCGTGCTCGGCCGAGATCAACGGCCGGCCCCGCCTCATGTGCATGACCCGCCTCGACTCGCTCCCCCCGGGCGAGACCGTGACGATCGAGCCGATGAAGTCTTTCCCGCACATCCGCGACCTCGTCACGGATGTCTCCTGGAACTACCGCGTCAAGCAGAAGATCAAGAAGTTCAAGCCCCGCGCCCCGGACGCGCCGGACGGCACGTGGCGCATGCAGCAGGCCGACGTCGATCGCGTGCAGGAATACCGCAAGTGCATCGAGTGCTTCCTGTGCCAGAACGTCTGCCACGTGCTGCGTGACCATCACAAGCACCCGGAGTTCGCCGGTCCGAGGCACTTCGTGTACACGGCCGCCTTGGAGATGCACCCCCTCGATACCGAGAACCGCCTCGGCGACCTCAAGGACGTCAACGGCATCGGTTATTGCAACATCACCAAGTGCTGCACGAAGGTGTGCCCAGAGCACATCACGATCACCGACAACGCGATCATCCCGCTCAAGGAGCGCGTCGTCGACGAGTTCTACGACCCAATCCAGAAGCTCTTCAAGGTGTTCAAGCCCAAGAAGTAGCGATGGTCAGGACCGACGCGGCAGCTCGCGATCGGTCTCCATCGTGACCCCATTGAACACGCGGACGAAGTCCTTGACGGGGATGTCGAAGATCCCGGCCTTGGTCGGGTATCCGGTCGTCCGGCCCGGTTCGCCCTTGGGCTTGAAGGTGTTGCCGTGCGGGTTCCACAGCGTAAGGGTGTCCTTGGCCTCGTCGAAGGCGATCACGGCGTAGGCGTGCTTGCCGCTGATCCCCGGCGGCTGGTGCTCCTCGCCCGTGCCGGTGGTGACCAGCCGACCGGCGTCGAGCGCCTTCTTGACTCCGGCCCGCACCTTCGTCGCCAGCGCATCCACATCGCCCGCGGGCTCCGTAGGCACAATGGTCCCGCTCGCTGGGGCGACGCGCCGCTTGTTGCGATCAAACTCGTCGGGGATCCATCCCTTCTTGGCCCGCTTGAGCACGATGCGGTCGGTCCGGTGCCCGGTGAGCATCTGAATCACGCTCGAGGAGCTTCCACCCTTGGCGATCGCGTCGGTCGCGCTCTCCATTTCGTAGCGAGAGGGATTGTCGTCACGGCGCATGGTCCCGAACGCTTTCTCGAGCACCGCCAGCCACACGCCCTCCTGCCCGGCCTTGTCGCCGGTCGTCGATGAGATGGCCACCTCGGCGTCGGTCAGCGGCGATACACGAACAACCCGCCCGTTCCCGAACTTCACGTTGTACCCCTCGACGCCCGTCAGCGGCGAGATCATCGCCCGAAGCGCCGCCGGATTTCGCTTCACCATTCCGCCCACGGGTGCGACGAAGAAGCAGTCGCCCAGGGGGCCTTGGTGGCAGTGATCGATTGTGACGTCATCATCGCCCTTGAACAGATCGCGATCCGTCTTCTCGATGCGGGTGAGGCACTGGACGTATCGCCCCTGAAAATCGGGCACCGCCGCGGCCGGCTTGGCCGCCGGGCGGGAATTCGTCCCGGCAGGCTTCGGATCGCCGGCTCCTTCCGGCTTGACGGTCTTTTCCGTCGAATCCTCACGGTCGGTATCCGCGCCGGAAGCCTTGCGGGCGGGCCGCGCGGGAGCGGTTTTTGTGAGATACTCCAACGTCAGCGGCGGGAGTTCGTACTTCTCGCTCCGGACGATTCGCTTCACCGCCGCAACGGCCGCCGCGGCGGGGCCCTTTACGTCCGGGTCCACGCAGGCTTTGTCCACCTCGGCGGGCGAGAGCGTCCCATCGCGGTCGGCGTCCCACCTTGAGAAGTGCTCTTTCATCACCTGAGAGAACGGGGGCGGCTTGGGGGCGGCCGCGGGAGTCTGGGCAGTCGGTTGAGTCGCCGGGGCCGGGGGGGTTGGGGACGCGACCGGCTTGCCATTGTCCTGCCCGAAGGCCAGAGAACCGGTTACCGACAACGCCGCGCAGAATGACAGCAGTCGCATGCTCATGGTCCCAGTCTAACGCCGCATATCCGGGCTCGTTGCATTCGGCGTGAATTCACGTTTCCCGCCAGTTTCCTGGGCTCTTGGTGGGGAAACGGGATGGCCTCGGCTCAATGACCGCCAGTTGACGGCTGGTCGGTATCGGCTTCGCGATGCATCCACTTAGTGAGCAGCGGCGCGAGCAAGAGCAACAGCACCGTGGCTCCGCCCGCCCAGAGGGCGATGATCCCGAACACGCCGCCGTAGATCCCGACGGTCTCGACTGGCGCCGGGATTCCACCGCCGCCCTCGTCGCCGTGGCCGACGCCCGTGAACTGGGCGATGATCGCGGCCAGCAGGTTCGAGAACGCGGTGGCGAGGAACCAGCCGCCCATGACCATGCTCACGATTCGGGCGGGTGACAGGCGGGTGACCATGGACAGGCCTACAGGAGACAGGCACAGCTCGCCGGTGGTGTGCAGGGCATACCCAAGCACGAGCAGCCACATCGAGGTCATGCCGCGGCTGTCGGCGTTTTTCGCGGCCCACCAGAACACGCCGAAGCCAAGCCCGAGCTGGGCCAAGCCCAGCGCGAACTTGACGGCCGTGCTCGGCTCGAGCTTCATGCGTCCGAGGAAGCCCCAAAGCGCGGAGAAGGCCAGGCCGAAGATCATGATGCACACGGGGTTCACGGCCTGGAACACCGAGGCCGGGATCTCCTTGCCGCCCACCAGCATTCCCACGTGCGCACTGGTGATGTTCCAGGTCACCGTCGGATCGGCTGCGGGCGGAGGGGTGCCCTGCTTTGAGGGTGCGATATCGCGGGCCTTTTTGTGGGCTTCGCGGAGGCCGTCGAGCTGGTCGAGAGTGAAGGACCGCCTGCCGGTAAACGTCAGCAGCTTGTCGTGATCGACCTTCGGGTCGTTGATCGCCTCTCCGACCTTCTTGTTCCATGCGACCGTGCCCTCGAGCAGCGACGGGTGGAGGTCCTTGAGCGTCAATGACTTGGGCTTTGGCTTGCTCGCCCCGGGATCGGTTGGGGGTTGAACCACCAGCACGACGTCCCCAGCCTTCGCCATTGCCCCGGAAGCCACTGATAGTTCGACGATCGTGGCCTCGGAGCCTCCGGCGATCGGCTCGTCCTTGGCCTCGCACGGATACCCGAGCTGCGCCTGGGTCGGCACGAACGTGAGCGGCTTGCCCACGTCTCCGGTCTGGATCGTCCGTGAAGTCGCTCGCGCCGTCACGCGCTCGACGTTTCGGTCCGTAAAGTTGTTCACGCTGCTCCCCGCCTGCTCGAAGAAGGCCCAGAAGAGCATCGAGAAGAACATCATGATGAGCACGACAATTAGCCGCTCACGCTCGATCTTGGTTCCGCGGAAGGCCTCGACGAGGATGATGATCAGGGCGATGGCCCCGAACGCCGAAAGCACGTACTTGGCCACATCTGAGTAGTTCACCATCAGCGCGATCACCGGCACCAGGGCCAGCGTGCACACCGCCACGATGATGTAGGCCCCGAGCCCCTCACGACCCTTTGGCGGTTGCCCGGCGGCGTGCGGCAGTCCGCCCTTGCCCGCGCCCGCCGCCGAGGCGACGGCCGCGACCACCAGCGCCAGCCCGACGGGGGCGTATACCAGCAACATGAGCGTGTCGTCGCGCTGGGTATACACCATCCCACCCGCCGCGACCAGCGCGCCGATGAGAATCAGCGCCTGCGTGAGGATCGTCGGCGCGACGAAAACAGCCACGCCGATGAGCATGCCGATCGTGGCGAGGCCGAACCCATAGTGCCACCCGAACGTCTCTCCCACGTACCCGCAGATCAACGGCGCCAGCGCGGCCCCGAGGTTGATGCCGATGTAGAAGATCGTGAATCCCGCGTCGCGCTTCGGGCTGCCCTTGGGGTACAACGAGCCCACGATCGTCGAGATGTTTGGCTTGAAGAACCCGTTGCCGCAGATCAGCAGGGCCAGTGCCCCGAAGAATGCGTTTGAGTTCTCGATGGTCATCAACAGGTGGCCCGCGGCCATGAGCAAACCGCCGAGCAGCACCGCACGCCTTGAGCCCAGCACCTTGTCGGCCAGCATGCCACCGATGAAGGGCGTCGCGTACACCAGCGCCGTGTACGCGCCATAGACCGCATACGCCCGCTTGTCCCCGTAGCCCAGGAAGCCCTTGGTCATGTAGAAGATCAGCAGCGCCCGCATCCCGTAGTAGGAGAACCGCTCCCACATCTCCGCGAAGAACAGCATGAACAGGCCGGGCGGGTGCCCGAGGAAGGGCTTGGCATTGCACACGCTGGAATCAAGGTCGGGCGAGGGGAGTGATGTCGAGGCCATGTCGTCTCCTGCGGCTCACCCCTTATCGGGGAGCCCGGGTAGTGGGGGTGCACAGGATAATCGATCCGCCCCCCCCTCGCACACCAGTTTGGCGAGATTGCCCGTTACTGCCCCAGAGCCCGCAAGACCACGGTGGCGTACGAGCCGCGCCCCAGATCGAACCGGACGGTTCGTTTGTGCCGCTGCGGCCCTCCGAGGTCATCCCGTTCGGCCGGGGTCATCTCGAACCCCTCGGCCCGCGCAAACAGCGGCCGGCCTGCCTCACCGAAGTATGGCCGTCGAAGGCCGGGAATCCGCAGTTCATCGATATGGATCCCCTCCTCGGCCAGCACCGACGCCGCAGTGGTGCCCCAGGGCTCGGCCAGCGCCGTCCCGGGTCCAAGGACGGGCATGTCCACGGCCCGCCAGGACGCATCCACCGACGCCGCCGGGGGAAAGAGCATGGGCCCGAACTCGTCGTCGGCTCGCAGGGCGACGGGCGGCCTGACCCTGCCCGGGCCATGTGGCATTGAGCCCACGGCACGCTCGGTCGCCTCGCCGACGATCCGCTCGGCCAGTCTCCTGGCCGTCGCATTCCACAGGTGCGACTGGTACGCCTCGACCGCCATTTGCTGCGTGAAGT
This sequence comes from Phycisphaerales bacterium, assembly GCA_044221735.1. Lineage (GTDB taxonomy): Bacteria > Planctomycetota > Phycisphaerae > Phycisphaerales > UBA1924 > UBA4658. The sequence goes on from JBGAOP010000022.1 coordinate 58,610, forward strand.
GGGGGAGAACCTCGAATGCCTTGGCGAAGCTGCCGCCTTCCGCGAGCGTTTCGATTGACCGGCGCTCCGGGCATCGAGGCAGCTCGGCCAGCAGATCGGCCCAGGAACCCCACCTTCCAGCACACGCGCGGGTAAACGTCCGCATCTTGCCCGAGTCTTTTCGGGCCGGCGTGGCGATGGCCAGCTTCAGTGCTCCCTCGAAGTCTCCCTTGATGAGCAGGGGCCCCATGAATCCCTGCCCATGCCGCGCCGAGCCGAACCGCTGAGCGCCAAAGTAGTTGACGACAAGCAGCCCATCGCCGCTCTGAAGCACTCCCGCCCGCCGGTCCATTTCGCTGCTGTCTTGCCTCGAGAGATCCCGCACCACGATCTCGAAACGGTTGCCCTCGATGCAGTCGGCGGTCATGGGCGTCTTCGACCACCCAAGCAGCCGCGCCGACCACCCGCGATCGCCGACCTGTGCCGGAACTCGAGAGTCCTTCGGCTCGATGGATACGAGTTGCACGGTGCGGGCGTGTTTGTCCTTGAGCCCTGCGTAATCCACCCGTCCCCCGCCCATCCCGACAGTGCGGCCGAACATCCCCGTCGCCTCCGGCGTGCCGAGCGACTGCTTGGTCAGTTCGTAGACCGCATGGCGAGACTCGGCCGAACGCTGGTCCGTCAGCGCGGCCACAAACGCCGCTTTCGGGCGCTCGGTCACGATGAAGTCCTCGGGCTGCCGACGGATGGTCATGAGGGGCCGATGGTAGTGGCCCGCTGTTCACACCGCCCGGCTGTCAAATGTGGTCCAGGAAGTCCTGGTAGGTGGTGGTGTACCCCGCGGTCGTGATCGAGTCCACATCCAGCGGGATTTCAGGCAGATCGCGTTGCACTGGAAACGGTTGATCGTGGCGATTGAAAATATCAACCATGAGGGGATCCTCAACCGCTGTGTTGACGCCAACGTCACGCCAGTAGATGTATCCACAGTTGCCCGCGGTCCAGTTCACGCCAGTGCGGACGAGATGCGCGATCATTTGCTCGAAGACCCAGGCGTTTGCCCAGCTGGGCCAGGCAATGGTCGGCCACATTACCGCGCCAGGCCGTGCCATGCACGACCGGGCCATGTTGATGGAATCAACGAGAGCGTTCCACAACATCTCATGCACCCGTGGCCAGGCATATCGCCCACCGGTGCCTAGGTACAGGCAGGGCGAGCTCGATCTGGTGTAGTCCATCAGGAAACTGAAGTTCGGCCACCCGTTGTAGTCGTAGGTGCGCCAAGTGGGCGCCATGACGTTGAAGTTCATGGTGGGGGGCTGTGCCGCCGGGCCGCCCGGCACGGACGGGAGCTTGAAGATCCCGGAATCGACCATCACGCGACGCAGGGACCTGTATGCCAACAGACGGGCCCAGTTGTTGAAAGTGGTCATGGCCGTCTGGAAGTTTGGATGGCCAAAGACGAACATTTCGGGGGAGAGCGCCTTCACGCCGGGCGGCATGTTTGCCCGTGCCCTCGCACTGCTGTACAGAGCCGTGAGCTGGGCCTGGGTCAAGCTCCATCCCGTTTCGGCTCCCTCGTGGTCGGTCCAGATACCGTCAAGCGTCAGCCCGCGCCGACGCAGTTCGCGACCGAATGGACGAAGCATCATGATGGTTCGTGACAGCTTCAGCCCCCCATTCTCAAACAAGTACAGCGGATCCGCACCGAATGAGCTGTAGCCCTCGTAGCGGAGAATCCACTTCAGAAACACCACGCGTTTTCCCACCGGCAACGCCGCGATCTCGTTGCAGTGCAACCAGGCCTGCTGCTGGGCAAGATCCGGAATCCACTCCGGATGATCCGCGGGATACCACCCCATCCACTGGGGCATGAACGTGATGTCGGTCGTGGGAGTTGGTTCTGTCGAAAAGATGCGGTTGTGCAGCACGGCTGGTTTGCTCCGTCGCGTCCGTTGAAAGCAGGGTCATGGCTTTCGAGGTTCGCGGCCTCGCACTTGTGATCGACCAGCCGAGCGACCCGATCCTCGTGACGGCATGGGCACGACACACATGAAAATCCAACGCGGGGTTGAGCCCTCGCGACCCGGATTTCCGGCAATCTCCGCCATAGTTATCGGTTCGGTTGCATCAGTTTCTGAGTGGCCTCCACGGGCCAGGGTTGCCTCGTGCCGCACCCGCCAGGCCGGTCCGCACCAGTTGTCGCGTGCGGTCCGCGAACCTGGATGTCGCGTAGTCGGTACAAGCCTGTGGTGCCAATGGACTTGGGTTGCACCGATGGCTCGCAGCCTGGCAAACAAGGAGGCGGACTGTGATCAAACCTCTCGCTCAAAGCATCGTTCTGGCCGCGGGAATAGCAAGCATTTTGGCTGTTCCTGGCCAAGCCCTTGCACGCGACCATTCGCGCCATGGACACGGCGAGGGCGGCCGCAGTTCCGTTCGCATTGGGTTCGGGTATTCTGACTGCGGCTCTGGCATCTCGGTCGGCTTCGGCACCGGGTTTCGGTCGTATGACTGCGGCCCGAGGTATTCGTACTCGTATTGCGCACCGAGGTACTACTCCCCCGTGATCGTGTCGCGCCCGTATTACGCGCCGGTGGTGTACTCATACCCCCGAACGGTGTACGTCTCACCCCAGGTCGTGACGCAGCCAGTGGTCGTGCAGCAACCGATCGTGGTTCAGGCCCAGCCGCCTGAGCAGGCAGCCGTGCAGCAGCCCGTAACTATCCAGCCCTCAATGGCTTCCGCCAGCGCTCCGCAGGTGACGACGCAGAGCGCTCAGGACGCCGAGCAGGGGCGGTATCAGGACCGCGAACTTGGCGATGCGTACATGCGGATGAACGACCCGGACAACGCGGCCCGGGTGTACAAGCGATATCTAAGCGTGTGGAGCGGCGATGGCACCGTCACGCGGAACCTGGGCTTCGCCCAGATCGATCGGGGCGAGGTGCAGGACGGATTCCGGTCCGTGGCCAAGGGGTACTCCCTTGAAAAAGACCTGATCAAGCGGCCGATCCGGATGGAGGATCTGGGTGGAAAGATCGGGTTCGAGCGGCTGCTCGATGCAGCCGCGAAGGGCGCGGCCGGTATGAATACTCCGGAAGGGTGGCTGACTGTCGCCATCCTCCAGCACACCGGCGGTCAGCGCGAGGCGACGGTCAGTGCGCTCCAGCATGCCAAAGAAGCGGGGCTGGCGCAAGACACGATGGACATGTTTGCCTTGGAAATTGGCAAACCTTCAAAGTGAATGCGACGTAGTAAGAACAGGGCGAGACAACGACAGCGACCCCTTTCCCTCCTCTCAAGCCTTTCCTCCTTGGTTACGCCGGCCGCGATTCCACATCGCGGTCGGCGTTGTTTTTGTCACGCGCCGGGCTTGAGCCAGGTGGTGCTGAGGAGTTGCTTCTCCGTGTCGTAAACCATCTGCGGGTTGGTCTTGAGCAGGCCGCAGAGCGCGGCGAGTTCGGCGGGCGAGTCGAGGTCGATGTGGACCGACTGCCCGTTGGCGAGCTTGAGATAGATGCGGCCGGTGTTCGACTCGGCGTGCCAGTACGCGCTGTAGGCGGTGATGGGTTCCATGGATGGGTCCTGATTCGCTCTCGTTCAACTGAGAGTATCTTTGCGGGTGGCCCGCCATTGGGTAATAGCGGCGTGCTGGGCATCCAGCGATTGGATGGCCAGACTGGTTTCGTGGAGAAGGATAATGCAGCCGTGGACGAGACCACCGACGCCCAGCGCGGCCGCGATGATCATGGCGGCCTGGGTGACGTGGTCGAGTGAATGGACATTGAAGTAGCCGGCGAACGCCCCAACGAGAGCTACGCACGTCCCGCCGGCAAACGAACCCGCGGCGAGATAGAAGCGGCGCAGGGCCTTGATAAGCAGGGTGGCGCGGCGGGTGGAGTGCTGGAAGTCCTGCTGCTGGAACTGGGCGATGGGGTCGTTGGTCGTCGAGGAGACGATGGCCGTTGCGGCCATCTTGGCGCGATCCGAAGCACGGGCGAGCCGGTTGGAAGTGCCCAACGCGAGAATGGTGGAAGCGTTGGTGAGGATCGCCGGCGCCGCGAGGAACGAGAGCGCGGCGAAGGCGTTGTCGGAAAGTGTGGGGAACTGCGACATCGGCGAAGGGTAGGGAGCCGCTGCCGCGCGTGGCCGCCTATCGGGGCCACAGCCAAGCGAAGATGGCGCCGGTAATCAGGGCGTAGATCACGCCGTCAACGAAGTTCAGGAACATGACGCGGCGGGACTTCTGGAACCAGATGTCGTTGGGGAACGACGCAAAGCAGAATGCGAGCATGGCCGCGACCGAGATGACGCGGAAGACGTGCATGAACGAGGCGCTGGGGCCGGCCACGAGCACGGTCTTGCCGAGCGTGAGGGCGGGATCGGCATGCGGGATCACAAGCCAGCCGAGATACGCGAGCACGACGTTGGTGACAACAAAGAACAGAAACGTCACGAACATGTTGCCCGCCATGCTGGGATCAGACCAGACCCGAAGTTGGCCCATCTCACCGGTTTTCCACTTCTTCTGCTGCTCTTCTCTCGGCAGGTTCTTGCACTTCTGGAAGTCGGGGAAGCCATAGTTGCCCGGCGCGAGTTTGAGCCGCTTGATGGTGTCGATGAACTCCTGCTCGTTAGGAATTGCAAGGTGATCGTTTTTGTGGTGGCCGATGATCATCCAGCACACGAAGCTGGCGACGAAGGCGGCCGCGCCGGCGGCGAGGATGGGAAGCCAGAGATGGGTGATGAAGTCCATGGGGGAGTCCTGTGTGCAGGGTGACAGGTACGCGGGACCACTTCCCGGGGTTTATACGGGAAGTCCCATCGGCGTGCGAACGTCTTTGGGCACAAAAGTGGGGTGGAGGGGTCGGGCTACCGCGACCTTCAGTGCTTCGGCCCGTGCAGCGTGATTCCGTAGCGCGGGCAGATTTCGATGACCCTGACGATGTCGGCAGGGGAGGGTGGGACGGCGGTGGTGGTGCCGGGCGGGACCTCGTGTCCGAACTCCCGGAACATGTGCTCGATGCCCGCGGGGGCGATGTGGATGAGCATTCGGGCGGGCTTGGCGGACTTGTTGCCGAAGGTGTGCATGTGGCCGCGCGGAGCGAAGAGGTAGTCGCCGGGTCGGGCGACGATGGTCTGTCCATCGGAGAGGAAGGTGACCTCGCCCTCGAGAATGGTGAAGTGTTCATCCTCATTGGTGTGGGTGTGCGGAGGTGGCCCGCCGCCGGGAGGGATGATCGCGTCGATGACGACGCACCGGCCGTTGGTATCTTCACCGGAGGCGAGGAGTCGGTAGATGTCGCCGACGACGGCGAGGGTCGGAGCGGTCTCCGGCGAGCGCAAATAGGGTGTGGCCATGCCCAAGGGTACTCGACCGAGGGAGTATCCTTTCGTCGTATCCCTCCGGAGGCCCGACATGGACACCGATCCCGCCCGCGAAATGCAGTTGAAGGCCGCGTTTACGGCGTTCAAGAAGCGATACAAGCTGACGGTGCTCAACGACGAGAGCAAGCTCGGGGGCGGGCGGCCGGTGACGGGGGGGAAGAAGAGCGCGATCTCGGGGATTGTGCCGCCGCGCGAGTTTCCGATGGAGGTGTGGCAGGAGCTTGCGCGTCAGGGGCGGATCAAGGATGTTGGTGGAGGGTTCTTTGGGATGGTGTAGGGCGTTGTGATAGCCAACGATTATGTGAGTCGGGAGAGTTAGTCCCACGCGATTGCGTAAAGCTGCGTCCGTGTTGGCACCGTCGTGCCAGCGGGCGGGGCGGCTACGCGGAGCGAAATTCTCTCGATTGAGTCGGCGGCCAGAGGACGCAGCGCCTCACGCACGCCTTTCACCGGAGGGGTGATCCAGACGAATACTCTTCCGGCGATGAGCCATTGCGCATCGTCTCCCGCATGATCGAGACTGGGGAGTTCCTCGATCTCGATCCCGACGGCCGTCACGGCGGGAAGGCGTCCGACGCCCAGTAGCGTTGCACGAATGACCGCAAATGCACCATCCTTAGCAAGCAAGCCAGCGCCGATCGAACTCGGATCGTCGTTTCCGTCGAAGAACGCACCCACATCCACCGTAGCCACGGGCCCCAGCGCGCTCCGACGTTCATTGATCAGGAGTTCGCGAAACGCTTCAGCGGGTCGCATTTGGCAGAGCCGACCGCCGTCAAGTGGGTCGCAGTAGATTGGGCCTAGATTGAATCCGCTGTTTATCCCGCGCAGGGTCGTGATGAGACTCATGAGCGGCCCGTAATCGAATAGAGGGCCACCGTTTTCGTTGACCTGTTCCGGCGCTGGATCGAGATTCAACTCGCGAGCGCGCCGGAGTTCCTCGCGATCAGTGTTCGTGAGAATGCCCTCGCCGGGCGGCGGCCCTCCAAGCGACAAGTACGACTCAACCAGAAGACGGCGCTTGTCAAGGTCCATCCGAGTGCGGTTCCTACCACTCTGGCCCACCGGTGTATCGCCCATAGATATCCGCCATCGCCTGCACCATCTCGCCCAGGGTGCAGTTGGCAAGGGCGCCATCCACCAGAGCGGGCATGAGGTTGAACTTGTTGAGGCCCTGGGCCTCGAGGGCGGGGTCGCCCTTGCGGGCGGTTTCTCGGATGCGGTCGAGGGCTCGCCTGACGCCGACCGCGTCGCGCTTGGCCTTGAACTTGGTGAGGCGATCGACCTGATCGGTTTCGACGGTGTGGGGGATCTGGAGGATGTCGATGGGGCGTTCGTCGGAGCCTTCTGTGAAGGCGTTGACACCGACGATGATGCGGTCGCCGGCCTCGCACTCCTCGGAGAAGCGATAGGAGGCCTCGGCGATGGCGCGGCGGAAGTAGCCGCGGTTGATGCCCGCGACGACGGAGCGACCGTAGGTGGGGCGGCGGGAGTAGGCGGGATGCTGCTCGAGGGATTTCAGATTTGAGACTTCAGATTTGAGGTGTGCCGACGCCGCGTCGCCCATGCGGTCGATTTCGTGGATGTAGTCGAGGGCATCCTGCTCCATCTTGTCGGTAAGGGACTCGATGAACCAACTTCCGCCGAGCGGGTCGACGGTGCGTGTGACGCCGGTTTCGTAGGCGAGGATCTGCTGGGTGCGCAGGGCGACGGTCACGGCCTGCTCGGTGGGGAGGCCGAGGGTCTCATCCATGGAGTCGGTGTGGAGGGACTGGCAACCGCCCAGGGCCGCGGCCATCGCCTGATAGGCCACGCGGACGATGTTGTTCATGGGCTGCTGCTCGGTGAGCGAGCAACCGGCGGTCTGGACGTGGGTCTTCATAAACATGCTGCGCTCGCTGGTGGCGCCGTAGCGGTGCTTCATGGCGCGGGCCCAGATGCGGCGGGCGGCGCGGAGCTTGCAGATCTCCTCGAAGAACTCGTTGTGAGAGTTGAAGAAGAAGGAGAGGCGCGGGGCGAAGGAATCGAGCGGGAGGCCGCGCTCGAGGCAGGCCTCGACATATTCGAGGCCGTCGCGGAGGGTGAAGGCGAGTTCCTGCGTGGCGGTAGATCCGGCCTCGCGGATGTGGTAGCCGGAGATGGAGACGGAGTTCCACTTGGGAACAAAGCGGGACTGGAACTCGATCGTGTCAACGACAAGCTTTACCGAGTGATCCGGCGGATAAATGAACTCGTTCTGGGAGTGGAACTCCTTGAGAATGTCGTTCTGAAGCGTGCCGCCGAGGTCGTTCCAGGAGATGTTGCGCTGCTTGGCCATGGCGAGGTACATGGCCCAGATGACGGCCGCGGGGCCGTTGATCGTCTGGGAGACGGTGACGGTGCCGACGGGGATGTCCGCATAGAGGCGGTGCATGTCCTCAATCGTGTCGATAGCGACGCCGCAGCGGCCGACCTCGCCGGCGGAGAGCTCGTCGTCGGAGTCGCGGCCCATGAGGGTGGGGAGGTCGAAGGCGGTGGAGAGGCCGGTGTTGGAGGTGACCTTGTTGCTCGAGCCGCCCATCTTGGCTTGCTCGAGGAGGTACTTGAAGCGCTTGTTGGTGTCGTCGGCGGAGCCGAAGCCGGCGAACTGGCGCATCGTCCAGAGTCGCGAGCGGTAGCCCTCGGGGAAGAGGCCGCGCGTGAACGGGTACTTACCGGGCGCGTTGATGTCGCGCTCGAAGTGCTTGAGCGACTCGGGCGGATTGGCCGGCGCGTAGGTGGGATTCAAGACCAGGCCCGAGATGGTGACGGTGTGCGGGTCCACAGCCTGGGGCGGACGCGCATGGGGCTTGGTGTGAGAAGTGGGAGAGGTTGGCGAAGCGGGATTCATGGTGCTCATGGTGGGCCCCGAGGTCGGCCCCGAGGCGGGGCCAAAAGTGGTGTGCGGGAGTATACGTTTGCGGCGGAATCGCCATGGGAAGGTGGGCGAAGTGGCGGTTGTGGGACATGCTTGGCACGCGGGGGCACGGCTTTGGGCCGATAAGTGCGGGGCGGCGCGGGGGAACCTGCGCGAGGCGGGAGGCGAAAGGGGTAGGAACCGATGGACGCGGCGGGGAAGGCTGTGTGTTTGATGGAGCGACGAATGGCGATCGAGGCGACGAGGTGGATGGTGGCGGCGGGGCTGGCGGTGGCGATGTGCGCCGGGGCGGCGCGGGCGCAGTTTGTCGCGATGCCGATCTCCACGAGCACGGACGCCGATCCGCTGGTGCGACCGGTGGGTCTGACGTTCGCGCCCGGAGACTACCGGCGCGTGTTCGTGTGGCAGAAGGGCGGGCAGATTCGGACCATCGATCTGACGACGAATCCCATGCCGACGCTGCAGGCCTCGTCGTCGGCGTTTCTGGACCTGACCTCTGCGGCGCGGCCTGCGGCGCTCTCACCGCCGCAAGCACCCACGAGCAACAGCGACGAGCGCGGGCTTCTCGGCTTGGCGTTCCATCCGCAGTATCAGACGAACGGGAAGTTCTACGTGTACTACTCGGCGACCTCGATCACGGGTCTGCCGACAGGCTTTTCGTACACTCAGAACATCGTTGAGTTCACTGTGCCCAACCGGGCCAATCCGGTGGCGGATATCTCGACAGGGCGGATCGTGATGCGGCTCCAGCATCCCTCGAGCGCGTCGAACCACAACGGCGGGTGCATGGCCTTCGGGCCGGATGGATACCTGTACGTGACGGTGGGCGATGGCGGAAACTTCGGGGACCAGGGTACGGGACACAACACGGCGATCGGCAATGCACAGGACACGGGCATTCTGCTCGGGAAGTTGCTCCGCATTGACGTGAACTCGATTGGGCCCGCCGCGCAGGGACTGTTGTGGACGAGCACGAACGCGGCGAGCACGTACGACGACTCAATCGTGGCGTATGCGGTTCCCGCGGACAACCCGACGCTGGCGGTGGTCGCCAGCGGGACCTCTCCGGCGCGGCGCGAGATCTGGGCGTATGGGCTGCGAAACACGTGGCGGTGGTCGTTTGATCGAGCCACTGGCGACATGTGGTTCGGGGATGTCGGCCAGGACCTGTGGGAGGAGATCGACTATCAGCCGGCGTATACGGGCGCGAACGCCGCGGCCGTTGCGGGGCGCAACTATGGCTGGCGGTGCTTCGAGGGCACCGTGTCGTACAACACCAACAGCGGGACATGCCCTGCGGCGTACAACTCGGCCGGGCTGACGCCGCCGCTGGGGGTGTACGCGCACTCGACCGCTGCAGCGAACACGAACCCGCCGCGCAAGATCAACGTTGCGGGCAGCGGAGCGAACATCTTGGGGTGCTCAACGACGGGCGGATACGTATACCGAGGCTGCCGCATTCCGGCGGTTGCTGGGCAGTATTTCTTCACGGATTACTGCGCCTCCACCGTGTACTCCACGACGATCAACTCGGGAACGGGCCTGTTGAACTCGCCTACCTCGTGGTCGACCGCATTCGCCGGCTCAACGGCGGTGACGCCAAACGTGCCCGCGGCGGCGACAAACACGGGGTGCGTGTCGTTCGGAGAGGACGCGTACGGCGAGATGTACATGGTCATCCAGTCGCCGGCGAACATCTACAAGTTTGTGTCGACCGCCGCGGGAACCATTCCGCTGGCGAATCCGGACTTCAACCGCAACGGCACGTTGCAGGTTCAGGATATTTTCGACTACTTGAACGCCTGGTTTGCGTCCTCAAACGCCGCCGACTACAACCGGACCGGCGGTCTTGAAGTGCAGGACATCTTTGACTTCCTCAACGGCTGGTTCGGCGGCTGTGTGGGATGATCTTCGCAAGCAACTAGGCGTTGAAGTAGGCCCGAAGCTGGCCGAGTTCATCCTCGATCTGGTCGGTATCACTCACGGTCTCGGCGATGACCTCGCGCAGGGTGCGCCGGAACCGGCGCTTGATGGTCTGAAGCATGTTGCTGGCTTGGGCCTCGTCGGCCGCGTGTATACGGCGGGCGAGTTCGACGAGCGGAAGGGCGGTGGTGCGGCGCAGCGCGGGTCCGAGGACGTTGAGGTTGAAGGCCGTCCAATGAGCTTCAAGGCCGTCGGCCAAGCACGCGTCTTCGAGACGCGTGAGGGTGATTTCGACGACCGCCGCGGCCCAGGCACGATCAAATGAGTCGTCTACCGGCGGTGATGAGTGCTCCGTGCTTAGTGCCAAGTGCTGCTCGGCATCGAGGTGGGCAGGCACGCCGGGGCCGCCCTGCCCCGACTGGCGGCCCTTGTGTGCTTTACCCAGGCGGTGCTGGTCGATGAGGAAGTTCCTCAGCGCCTGCTTGAGGAAGGAGCGAAACCGCCCCTTGGCCGGGTCGGCGCGTCCGATGAGATCGCGAGAGAGGACCACTTGGGTGAGAAAGTCCTGGGTCAGGTCGCTGGCGTCGTGGCCGGTGTAGCCCTGACGGCGAATGAAGGCGTAGACGGGAGACCAATAGGAGCGGAGGAGTTGCTCCAGGTGGGCGCGATCGCCGCCGCGGCCTGCCCCGAGGACGAGCGACCAGATGGTGGACTGGAAGTTGGCGGCGGTATTTGCGGGGTCCACGAGAGTTGGCCCGACGGCAGGCAAAGGAAGGACGGCGAACTGGAGTTTAGGTATTGTTGGGGACCCTGTGGGTTACGGGAAGATAGAGAGGACGGTTGCGATGTCGATGGGAAAAGTGTCGTTGTGTGGGGGGCGTCGGCCGGTGATTGGGATGGTGCACATTCGTGCGCTGCCGGGGACCCCGCGCGGCGAGTTGGAGGTCTCTCAGATTGCGAAGATCGCGGCCGCCGAAGCGAGCACGCTGGCGGAAGCCGGCTTTGAAGGGGTGATCGTGGAGAACATGCACGATGCGCCGTATGTGCACGCGGGCATGGATGGGACGGGGCATGGTCCGGAGGTCGTGTCGGCGATGACGCTGTGCGCCGCGGCGGTGCGCGAGGCTGTCGGGTCGAGACTGCCTGTCGGGATTCAGGTGCTGTCGGGCGGCAACCGGGAGGCCTTGGGCATCGCCCATACGTGCGGGCTTGAGTTCATCCGGTGCGAGAACTTTGTGTTTGGACACGTAGCGGATGAGGGGCTATTGACGCGAGCGGAGGCTGGGCCGCTGCTGCGATACCGGAAGATGGTCGGGGCGGAGCGTGTGAAGGTGTTCTGTGACCTGAAGAAGAAGCACGCCTCGCACGCGATCACGGCGGACGTGTCGCTGGCAGACGCCGCGCATGGGGCGGAGTTTTTCGGCGCCGATGGCCTGATCGTGACCGGTGCAGCCACAGGGCGTGAGGCCAGTATCGAGGACGTCGCTGAGGTGCGTGAGGCCTCGAGGCTCCCGCTCCTTGTTGGGTCTGGCGTAACGCCGGACAATGTGCAATCGATGTTCGAGGCCGGCGCGGATGCGGTAATCGTGGGATCGTGGGTGAAGAAGGGCGGGGTGTGGACCGGGGAGCTGGACGGAAAGAGATGTCGCCAGCTCGTGAGAGCGGCTCGCGGCAACTGAGCACACCGCACGAGAGAACACGTGGCAGCGCTTCAGAAGGACAACACTCAGGAAGGAGGCCGCATCGCGTTGTGGCGTGGGGTGTTTGCTCGGTCGTGGACGGCGATGGCGGGGCTGGGCTTTCTGGCTGTCATGGTGCTCGCGTGCGTGGCAACGCTGCCTTGGACGCTTGGGGCGGTGAACGAGGATGGCGGCAACATCTCGGCACGCTTCGACGTGCAGCATCGCACCGCCCGGCACCTGCCGCCGTTCTGGTGGGGCTCCGGCGCGGACGATTCCGCGGCGGAAAGGCTGGAAGCGACGGGACGGGCCATGGCGCTCCGGGAGATTGCCCGATCGCGCGGCGCCAGCGTTGAGGCTCTGGAGCGCCAGGGCGTCGAGCCCAGTGCGGAGCAGGTTCGAACAGCGCGGCCGTGGTTCTGGATGGGCACCGACCTGCTCGGGCGCGACGTGCTGGTGCGATGCCTTGTCGGCGGTGGCGTGTCGCTGGGGATCGGGGTGATGGCCGCGATCATGTCCGTGGTGCTGGGGACCATGTACGGGGCCATCGCGGGCTACATCGGCGGCCGGGTTGATGGGGTCATGATGCGGGTAGTGGATGTGCTGTACGGCCTGCCGTATGTGCTGCTGGTAGTGCTGCTGGCGGTGGCGGCGGGGAGCGTGATGGAGGAGTACGTGTCTCGCCAGGGAGCCCGCGCGACATGGATCCGGCGCGAGGCGGAGCGGCCGTATCTTGCGGATGTAGGCGTAGCGCCTCCGGCCGACTATGCGGCGAAGTTGCTCAAGCAGGATGCCGCATTGCGCAAGAGACTCGAGGACGAAGCCACGGCACGGTTTCCAGCCCGGGTGGTCTCGGATGCAGGCCGAACCGGATATGGATTGGTGGTGCTGCTGGTGGCAATCGGGGGGGTGTCGTGGTTGACGATGGCGCGAGTCATCCGAGGGCAGGTGCTGAGCCTGCGGGCCCAGCCGTTCGTGGAAGCAGCGCGGGCGATGGGGGTTTCAACCACAGGGATCTTCGTGCGGCATCTGCTGCCGAACCTGGTGGGGCCGATCGTGGTCTATGCGGCACTGACGGTGCCGCAGGCGATTCTGCAGGAGAGCTTCTTGAGCTTTCTTGGGATCGGCGTGAAAGCTCCGATGCCGAGTTGGGGCAACCTCGCAGCGGAGGGACTTGGCGAGATCAATCCGCTGAACCTTGGCCAGAGCCACTGGTGGCTTCTGGTGTTTCCGTGCGTGCTGCTGGCGGGCACGCTCGTCGCTTTGAACTTCGTCGGCGAAGCAATGCGGGAGGCGGTTGATCCGAGGGGGAGGTAGGGTGCTGTCATGGCCGCGCACACGCGAACGAAGGAGCCATCTCTCGCGACACATGTGGCGCTGCTCCGTGGGATCAATGTCGGCGGCCGAAACATGATTGTCATGAAGCTGCTTGTCGAGATATTCAAGCAGGCCGGGGCCGCGAGCGTGACGACGTACATCCAGAGCGGAAACGTGCTGTTCGCGCCGGAGCCCAGCGCATCGCCGGAAGCAGTTGCTAACCGGGTGCGTAGAGCGATCAGGCAACAACTCGGATTTGAGCCAGCCATTGTCGTGCGGAGCGCCGAGGACATGATGCGCGTGGGCAGGCAGCACCCGTTTGATGCACGGAGCTCCGATGGAAGAGGGCTGTACGTTGGGTTCCTCGACGCCCGACCAGATGCCGCCGCGGTCAAGTCTCTTAACCCAGCACGATCACCCGGCGACCAGTTGGAAGTGCGAGGTCTGGAGATCTATCTCCGCTACGCGGCGTCCAAGACGAAACTCACCAACACGTACATCGATGGCACACTCGGCGTGACAAGCACGATGCGAAACTGGAACACCGTGTGCAAGCTCGCCGAGATGCTGCGTGGTTAGCTGTTCATCGCCGCAAGCAGAGCATCGACGTTCTTCTTGGCGTCGCCGAACAGGAGGCGGGTGTTCTCGCGGTAGAAGAGCGGGTTGTCGACGCCGGCGTACCCGCTGGCCATGCCGCGCTTCATCACGATGACCGTGCGGGACTTCCAGACTTCCAGCACAGGCATGCCCGCGATCGGGCTGGCAGGGTCGTCCTGGGCGCTGGGATTCACGATGTCGTTGGCGCCGATCACGAGCACCAGGTCGGTTTCATGGAGGCCGTCGTTCACTTCCTCCATCTCGTGCACGATGTCATAGGGGACGTTGGCCTCTGCCAGTAGGACGTTCATGTGGCCGGGAAGGCGGCCGGCGACAGGGTGGATCGCGAAACGGACTCGGGCACCGCGGGAGCGGAGGAGTTCCGTAACGCTGGACAGCGCGTGCTGTGCCTGCGCGACCGCGAGGCCGTAGCCGGGCACGATGACGATATTTTTGGCCTCGTGCATGTGCTCGACGGCTCTTGCGACGTCGATGGAACGAACCTCCCCGGCTGCCTGTGCACCGCCCGCCGGGGCCGCGCCCTCCTGCGCGCCAAAGCCGCCGAGAATGACGCTGAAGAACGAGCGATTCATGCCGCGGCACATGACGTAGCTCAGGATCGCGCCGCTTGAGCCGACGAGCGCGCCGGTGATGATCAGCAGGTCGTTCTCGAGCATGAAACCGGCGGCCGCGGCGGCCCAGCCGGAGTAGCTATTGAGCATCGAGACGACGACGGGCATGTCGGCCCCGCCGATGGCCATGACCGAGTGAACACCGAGGACGCCTGCGATGACCGTGGCAATGAGAAGCGGCAGCAGGCCGGCGCCAACGGGCTCCTTGTGGAACCAGAAGCCAAGCCACACGAGTGAGACGATCATCACGAGGTTGAGCAAATGCCGGGCGGGCAGAAGCAGAGGTGCGCCCGAGAGGAGTCCTTGGAGCTTGAGGAAGGCGATGACGGAGCCGGTAAACGTCAGCGAGCCGATGCAGATACCGATGAAGATCTCGGCGAGATGGATCTGCTCTTCGGCGGGTGTCATGGCGCGTTGCGGGCCGAGATACGTCGCGATTCCGACGAGCACCGCGGCCGCGCCGACGAAGCTGTGGAGGATGGCCACGAGCTGGGGCATGGCGGTCATCTGGACGCGCCGCGCAAGGACCGCACCGATGATCGCGCCAGGGACGAGCGCTGCGGCAAGGACGTAGTAACCGCCGAACCCGGGACGTGCGGCCGTGGCAAGCAGCGCAATGGCCATGCCGATCATGCCGAGGAGGTTGCCGCGCCGGGCGGTCTCCTGGCGCGAGAGGCCGCCTAGGCTGAGAATGACGAGCACGCTGGCGGCGACATAGGCGACGATGACGAGGCTGTCGGGCATTGGGGCGACGTCCTCAGGAATGGCGGCGGAACATGGCGAGCATGCGGTGGGTGACGAGGAACCCGCCGACAACGTTGATGACGGCGATGAGCACTGCGGCGGCACCGAGAATGGTGGGCCACGAGGTGAAGTTGTTGGAAAGTTGGAGCATCCCCCCGATGAGGATGATGCCG
>JBGAOP010000023.1:0-70013 GCA_044221735.1 Phycisphaerales bacterium
CCCCGATCCCCGGCATCAACCCGACGCCCAAGGCCGCGCCCGCGAAGCCCGCCACCCCCGATGCGGCCGCGCCGGCCAAGTCTGTCACGCGGAGCGAGAGCCCCACGCGTCGGGCCCTGCTCATCGGCGTGGGGCAGGCGGTGTACAAGGGTATCAAGCAGAACCCGCTGCCGCAGTGTGTGATCGACGCCAAGACGCTCGCCGCGACGCTCGGGCCGCGCGGGTATTCCTGCGAGGTCGTGGCCGACGGCGAGAAGATCGAGCCGACGGCTGCGAGTATCCGCCAGCAGGTCATCGCGGCGGCCAAGGCGGCGGCGGAAGGAGAGCACCTGCTCATCCACATCTCTACTCACGGCGATGTGATCGGCGGCAAGTCCGTGATCCTCGCCACCGACGATGCGGTCGAGATCGACTTCATCAAGCAGCAGATGGCCTCGTCCAAGGCGTCGGTGAAGGTGCTGATGCTCGACTGCTGCCGGAACAACAAGGGCTTCGAGAAGACGGCGACCGAGGTGCGCGATGTGCACTGCATCATGGCCTGCCGCCCCGACCAGCTCTCGCAGGTGGGCCACAGCGGGATGAGCGTGTTCACCGAGGCGATCGTGGATGCGCTCGTCGAGTGCCGGGCCGACCGCGTGAAGGATGGGACCATCGAGCTCGATGAGCTGATGTACTTCCTCGATCGCGAGGTGCCGGCGCGGTCGGCGAAGCTGGGGGCCGACAAGCAGCAGAATCCCACCCGCACGGTGGTGGACCCCAAGGTCGTCACGCCCGTGTTCGCCGAGTGCTCGCTGCACGATCAGCTCACCTTCGGCCCGAAGACCTACGCCAAGACGCCCCCGCCCGCGGCCCGCCTGAGCCTGGAACTGACCGACCTGACGCTCCTGCAGGTGCAGCCCCGGATGACGCTCGAGCAGGCGACCGCCGCGATCGGCGGGAAGTGGACCATGGCGCCCGTCCTCGCCGACGACACGGGCGTGGGTGTGGGTGTGGTCGAGGAAAAGCCGAGCCCGAAGGACGTGCTGGTCGTGCGATTCGAGAAGAAGCAGGTCGTGCTGGCGCACGTGCTCTACCGCGAGGTGAGCAAGGAGGCGTACTCGCCGCTGAAGATCCGCGGGGCCCTGCAGAACGTGATCGGCGATGCGCCGCTCCTGGCCCTGCAGGATGCGCTCAAGGGCCTGTCGCCGGCCGATATCGTGGCCAAGATCGGCTCTCCCGACTCGGCCCTGCTGCCCACCGGGCAGTTCTCCGGCGCGACCGGCGAGCTCCGCTATCCGGAAGTGCCCCGCCCGGGCCAGATGCTGGTGGTCCGCATCAACGGCGGGGTGTTCGACTCGGTGGACATCGCGACGACCGAGTGATCGGCGACCGTCCCCGGCTGCGTCGGACCTGCGTCACCCCTCATCCATGGCCGGCTCGTACGCTCTGATCATGCCCATCCGCGGCCCGCACCACATCGCCGTCATCTGCTCGGACTATCCGGCCGCGCGGCGGTTCTATCACGAGATTCTCGGCTTCCCGATCATCCGCGAGGTGTACCGCGCCGAGCGCGACTCGCACAAGTGCGATCTGCTCATGCCGGGCGGTGGGGGGGTGCAGATCGAGCTGTTCTCGTTCCCCAATCCCCCGGCCCGCGTGAGCAACCCCGAGGCCCGGGGGCTGCGTCACCTTGCCCTGGCCGTGGACAACATCGAGTCCGAGGCCGCGCGGCTGACCGCGCTCGGCATCGTCGTCGAGCCGATCCGCGTCGATCCCGCGACGGGCGCGAAGTACACCTTCTTTCCCGATCCCGATGGCCTGCCGATCGAGTTGTACGAGATGTGATGAACGCGGCGGAGCGGTGGGCCGGGGGGCCGGGGCAACTGGAAAGGGAAGAGCGGGGACGTCTTGGTCCCGGCCCCTCCTCCTTGGTTCGCGCTCAGACCGCGGGAAGCGGCAGACTACCGGCCTTTGCACAGGTGTGCAAGAGGAAACTCGGAATCCACCGACAGGTGGGCAATAGGTCCTGTGTGGGAAGGGGTGGGCACGGGGCCCCCGCGTTCATCGGCGCCCGGAGGAAACCTCAACCACCGCTCCTTCGCCTACGACCATCACGCGATCACCCGCGCGCACCTCGACGCACTTCGAACCCGTGAACGAGCCGAACGCGGGCAGCACTCCCACGCGGTCGCCGCGCCGAAACCAGAAGCACCTCGCCCGCACGCCGTGGGCGGTTCCCTCCCCCAGCGCGACCGCCGGGTGCAGGTGCCCGCAGAGCAGATGGCCGCCCGACCGGGCGAACTGGTCGGGCTCATGCGCACACCACACGTCCCCATCCCCCTCATCCTGCCACGGTCCATCGACCACACGCATGCGCCATTCGGCCGGCGGATCGCCCGCGCGGGCGTCGTGATTGCCCCGCACCAGCAGCACATCCAGCTCCGGGTGCCGCGCTCGCCACGCCGTCACCGCGTCCATCGTCCCAGCGGCCCGCCCGCTCGCCGCGTGGATCAGGTCGCCGAGGATCACCAATCGCTTTGGCGAGAATCGCTCGATCAGGTTGCTCAGCCTTGAGAGGTCCTTGGCCGTGGACATCTCCGGAACCGGCACCCCGGCCGCGCGAAACGCCGCGGCCTTGCCCAGGTGCAGGTCCGCAACGCACACCGTCCGCCGCCTTGGCCACCACAGAGCCCGATCACCCAAGGCGACCACGTCTTCGCCGCCCCAGTTGAGCGCGACGCGATCCGGCGCGGCCGGTGCTTCGTGGTCGCGTGGCACCCGGATTTCTCTTCCCACCAGCGCCATTCACGCCCTTTCGAGACCGTTTGCTCTTCGCGGGTTCCGAGTCGCCCATCGAGCCCCCGCCCTCCAAGGCTACGGCCATCCGCTTCACCATGTCCGCCCACTTCTCGCTCGAGAGCGTGGTGGCCCGGAGGTGCTCCGCCCAGATCGGGAACGCCAGCGGTGTGAGCGTCTCCGGCGATCGCAGGACAATCCGCTGTGACGCGGCCCGCTCCAGCCCCTCCCGCAGGCGGACGATCTCAAGCTGATTCTCCAGCACCTCGCGGCGGGCCTGGTCCAGGAGCATGTTCTCCGGGTCAAACTCCTCAAAGACGTCAAAGAACATCTCGCTCGAAGCCTGAAGATGCCTCGCGGGCTTCTTGGTCCCGGGAAACCCGGGCACGATGAGGCCGGCGATCCGGGCGATGTCGCGGAACTGGCGTCGTGCGAGGTTCGAGATGTTCAGGCACGCGGCCAGATCATCGAGCAGGCCATCGGTCGTGAGCAGCGATGCCCACTCCCCCTCGCCGAGCACCATCGGCGAGTCCGACCGCAGCCCGATCCCGTAGTCTGTCGCCACGGAGGTGACGGTGATGGGCGATCGCTTCGAGAGGCGATAGGCGAGCAGCGCACCCATCCCCTCGTGGGCCGCCCGCCCCTGGAAAGGAAACACGAAGACGTTGTGGATTCGCTCCACCTCGATCGTTTCGACGAGGAGCTCATCCGGTCCGGGGATCACCGACGCCGCGGCCTGCATCTCCAGAATCGGCCGCACCGCCCGCATCTCCGCGTCCGCGTACGCGCCCTCCCGAGCGGCGTCCAGCTTCCGGCGCACCGCGGCGGAGAGCTGGGTCGAAAGGCTGAAGCGGCCCCCATCCCATCGCGGCACGATTCCCGACTTTTTCGTCGCCCGCTGCACATACGCTGTCATCTCTCGCACGCGGATCAGTTCCAGGATCTTCCCCGCGAACACGAACCGCGCCCCGACCGGCAGCCGCGCGATGAAGCTCTCCTCGATATGCCCGAGCGTCTTGCCCGATTGATACTTCACGCTCATCGACGTTTCGCCGGTGATGGTGCCGATCGTCATGCGGTGCAGTCGGGCCATGCGGTCGTCCGGCACGACCCAGCGCCCATCCCGGAACGTGATCCGGGAGAAGTGGGGATAGGCGGTGAGCGCGGGCCCGCCCTGACGAACGAAATCCATGGCCCAGTTCCACTCTCGATCGCCCAGTCTCGCGTACGCGTGTGTCCGCATCACCTCCGCCCGCATCGCGCTCTCGACGAACCCGCCGGCGCAAGCCATCGTCGCCAGATGCTGCACCAGCACATCGAGCGCACCCACGATGGGCGGGCGAGACTCGATGTGCCCCTCGCGAGCCGCATCCCGCGCGGCCGCGAACTCGATGAGCTCAAACGCGTGCGCGGGCACACCCAGCACCCGGCTCCTGGCCCCCGGCCTGTGTCCCGACCGTCCCGCCCGCTGCACCAGCCGCGCGATGCCCTTCGGGCTTCCCACCTGCAGCACCTGATCTACGGGAGCGAAGTCGACGCCAAGGTCAAGGCTCGATGTGCACACCACGCACTTCAGCCTGCCCGCATCCAGCATCGCCTCGACCCTTCCCCGCAGCCCACGGTCCAGCGAGCCGTGATGGATGGCGACCTTTCCGAGCAGGTCCGGGGCCTCGGTGACCAGTCGCCGGAACCACAGTTCCGCCTGCGAGCGCGTGTTCGTGAACAGCAGCGTGGAGTTTGCGGCCCGCACCGCCTCAACCACGTCGCCGACCGATCGGGTTCCGAGGTGTCCGGCCCACGGAAATCGCTCGATGTCGGTGGGAATGATGGTGTCGATGGCGAGTTCCTTCGGCATCGTGCCACGGATGAGCTCGGCCTGCGGCGGTGCTGAAGGGTCGGACCCATCGGGATGGCCCCGCCCCATCAACACATCCCTCGCCTGTTCCAGGTTCCCCAATGTCGCCGACACGCCCCAGGTCCGAAGCGCAGGCAGGAACGATCGAAGCCGCGCCAGCCCAAGCTCGGTCTGCACGCCGCGCTTGGTGCCGATGAGCTCGTGCCACTCGTCGACCACCACCAACCGCAGCGAGGCGAACTTCTCACGGGCATCCGGATAGCTCAGCAGCAGTGTCAGGCTCTCGGGCGTGGTCACCAGCGCCGTCGGGAGCCGCTCCTTCTGCCGCCGCCGCACCGACTGCGCGGTATCCCCGGTTCGCATCTCCACAGTCCACGGCAATCCAAGCTCCGCCACCGGCGCGGCCAGCGCGGCCGTTGTATCGCCGGCCAGCGCCCGCAGAGGCGTGATCCAGAGCACACGAATCGGCGCCCCGAGGGGGGCTTTCGTGCCACGGACTCGCCGGCCGCTCAGGGCGGATCCCCCGTGTATGTTCTCGGGAGATTCACGAACCGACTCGATCACCGGCCCCATCCAGGCCGCCCAGGTCTTGCCCACGCCCGTCGGCGCGTTGATCAACCCGCTCTTCCCCGCCAGATACGCCTCCCACGCGCGCAGCTGAAACTCAAACGGCCTCCAGCCGCGCGCATCGAACAATCGTCGTATTGGCTCGGGCAGATGTTCCACGTGGCGCTCGCCCCCGCGCCCTCATCATAATCGCCCGCCGCACACCCTACGCTCACGCGATGCCCGCTCCCGCTCCAGCACCCATGGCGCTCGACCCGCGCACGCCCCCGATCGACCTCCTCCCCGTCATCGGGCCCGACGATGAACGTTCCGGTGCGTTCCCGCCAATCTCGCCGGATGAAGCGATCACTTACTGCCGCGGCCTCGCGACCACGCACTACGAGAACTTCAGTGTCCTGACATCTCTGGTCCCGACCCATCTTCGCGACGACTTCGCCGCCGTGTACGCCTTTTGCCGCTGGGCCGACGACCTCGGAGATGAGACCGGCAACACCCCCGAGGCCCGCGTCCGCTCGGAGCGACTCCTCGCGTGGTGGCGGGCCGAGTTGCGGTCCTGCTTCGTACCGGACGCCGCGCCCACCCATCCCGTGTACATCGCCCTCCGCGATACCGCCCGCCGACACCAGCATCTCACTCCCAAGCCCTTCGAAGACCTTATCGACGCGTTCGTTCAGGACCAGCGAAAGGGCATCGCGTCCAACCCCGCCACGCACTACCAAACTTGGGCCGAGGTGCTCGACTACTGCACCCGAAGCGCGAACCCCGTCGGCCGCATCGTCCTCACCCTCGGCGGCCACGCCCCGCCAGACGTGAATCCCGCCAACGCCGCGCTGTACGAAATGTCCGACGCCACCTGCACCGCCCTGCAACTCATCAACTTCTGGCAGGATGTCCGTCGCGACCTGCGAGAGCGTGATCGCGTCTACATCCCGCTCACCGGTCCCGACGGTCAACCCACCGGCATCACTCCGGATGTCCTCCGAGACTGGATCGACCGGCCCGAAGACCCCAGAGCCCGCGTTCCTTTCATCCGCGGCCTGCGCCCCTTGGTCGACCACACCGCCATCCTCTTTGACCGCGGACGGCCACTGCCAAACTCCCTTGATTCGGGGCTTCGGCCCGTCGTTTGGCTGTTCGGCGCGGGCGGCGACGCTATCCTCAGGGCCGTTCGGCGGATCGGATGCGCCACCCTGTGGGCTCGCCCAAGGTTGGACTCATCCAAAAAAGCCCTGCTCGTTGGCCGCGCATGGCTCTTGACCCGCCTCGGGACCGGTCGCACCTGAGCGGCGGCAAACGGTGACCTCTTGTGCGGCCGCCCATCGACGGAGTCGATCGTTTGAGCAGCGCGGGCGTCGCCATTTCCACCTCCCTCCCCCCCCTCCGACGTGCGGTCGGCCCCACGACCTCTGTCGTGCCGAGCCTTCCCGGTGTGGCGGACGCTCAACTCCGACAGTCCTTCGAAGCCTGCGCCCGGATCACGCGTGAACGGGCCCGCAACTTCTACCACGGTCTCCGCCTCACCCCCGAACCCCGCCGCGGCGCGATCTACTCAATCTATACATGGATGCGGGCCGCCGACGACCTCGCCGACGAGCACAAGCCGCTCGACGAGCGCCGCCGAAACCTCGCCGATTTCCGCGCCCTGACGGAGCGCTGCCTCGCGGGCGAGACTCCCGGTCCGAGCGCGGAGATCTGGTGGCCTGCCTTCGCCGCCACCTGCGCTTCCTATCCCATCGACCCCATCATCTTCTCAGAGATGCTGGACGGTCTTGAGAGCGATCTCGACCACGACGCCTATCCAGACGATGCCGCGCTTTCGTTGTATTGCTACCGCGTCGCCGGAACCGCCGGCCTCGCCTGTCTCTGGATCTGGGGCCTGCGCGAGGGCGTCGACGCGAGCAAGGCCCGCGACCTCGCGCTCCGCCGCGGCCAGGCCTTCCAGCGCACCAACATCCTCCGCGACTTCGCGCAGGACTTCGATGAGACCCCCTCGCGGCTCTACATCCCCGCCGACGCGCTCTCGGCCCGGCGCCTCACTGGCGAAGATGTCCGACTCTGGCGCGATGACGCCCGCTGCACCTCGCTCATCGCCGACCAGTGTCGAATCGCCCGCGAGCACTACAACGCTTCCGCCGAGCTCGAGTCGATGATCGACCCGGCCTGCGCCCCGACGCTCTGGGCCATGACCCGGATCTACTCCGGCATCCTCACGCTCATCGAGCAGGATCCCTCCCGCATTGCTGGCGAGCGCCGTGTCCGGCTCGCGGGCGCGAAGAAAGTCTCCATTGCCCTCGGCGCGGCCCTCTGGGCCAAGGTTGGTCGCTGGTGAGCGCTCTCATCATCGGCGGCGGCCTCGCCGGCATGGCCTGCGCTATCCGCCTCGCCGAGCACAACATCCCCGTCACGCTCCTCGAGACCCGCAAGAAGCTCGGCGGTCGTGCCACATCGTTCCAGGATGTCCGCTCGGGCCGGTGGCTCGACAACTGCCAGCACGTCGTGCTTGGGTGCTGCACGAACTATCTCGATCTGCTCGGACGCCTCGGTGTTCGCGACAACATTCGTTGGTATCGCGAGCAATACTGGATGGAAGTGGGGGGGCAAACCAGCACGATTGCGCCGGGTGTACTCCCGGCTCCGGCCCACTTCGCGGGCTCCTTCCTCGCCGCGAAGTTCTTGACACTGGGGGAAAAGACACAGATCGCCCGCGCCTGTTCCCGCATTCTCCGCGTTGATCGCCGCGCACACGCCGCCGAGACTCTCGAGGCATTCCTTACCTCCAGCGGTCAGACCGAACGCCTCATCCGCCGCTTCTGGTCACCGATCGTCGTGAGCGCCTGCAACCTCGATTGCAATCGTGTCAGCGCGGCCGTCGCCCTCCACGTGTTCCAGGAGGGCTTCCTCGCCCACGCCCGCGCCGCCGACATCGGCGTTCCCGGTGTGCCCCTCCTCGATCTCTACGAGAACGCCCAATCCCTCATCGAACGATCCGGCGGGCGCGTACTGCTCGGTGAGGGGGTCGAGTCCATCGACGAGGGTGGCGCAACCACCACCTCCGGACAGCGACTCACCGCCGACACCATCGTCTGCGCCGTCCCCGTCGAGCGAGTCAACCGCCTCGTTGCGGCCGACATCCGTGCCCGCGATGATCGCTTCTCGCACCTCGATGAGTTCACCCACAGCCCAATCCTCGGCGTACATCTGACCTTCGACCGTCCCGTTCTTCCGAACCATCCCCACTCGGTTCTCGTTGACCGCTCCACCCAGTGGCTCTTTCGCAAGGACGCCGACGGCTCCTATCTCCACGCCGTCATCAGCGCGGCCGACGAATGGCTCCCCCTCACCGAAGAACAGATCGGCACCAAGGTCCTCGCCGACATCCACGCCTGCATCCCCGCCTCACGCGAGGCCAAGCTCATAAGCGTTCGCGCTGTGAAGGAGAAACTCGCCACCTTCGCCCCGACCCCCGGTATTGAAAAGCTCCGCCCCATGGCCACCGGCTCATCCAAGATCATCCTCGCCGGCGACTTCACCGCCACCGGCTGGCCCGCCACCATGGAGGGAGCGACACGCAGCGGCTATTCCGCCGCGGCCGCTGCCCTCAAACTCCCCCCGACCGATCTCCTTCTCCAACCCCTCCCGATCTCCAAACTCGCCCGCCTTGCGGGTCTTAAAGAGCCTCTCGCGTAGTTCAGAGCCGAGCGGCGCACCCCGCCGGCGGTTCGCGTTCATCCTTTGTCCACCGCTCTCCCGCTTATCCTCCTCCTCCTCCCGGAGATTCCCATGGGCCATTCCTGCTGCGGCAATCACAATCACAACAAGGACCACGGCAAGCAGTGCTGCGGCCAATCCACCCAGAAGACGCGTTCCAACTCGACGCTTCTCTGGGTCACCGTGCTCGCCGCGCTCCTCGGCGTGGGCGCGATCTCAGCGTTCGCTCTCGCGCAGCCCACGGCCGCGCCTGTAGCGCCGGCTCAGCCCGCCGCACCCGCGAAGCCCGAAGCGGCCCCGCCGGCCGCTCCCGAGCCCATGAAGGGCGTCATCCGCCACGGCCGCGCCGAGCCGATTGCCAAGCCGGCAACCGGCGGAGCGATCCGCATCGCCACCTACAACATCGAGAACTTCTTCGACCACGAGGTTGGCGGCGAGTCGTCGTCCAACAAGACCCCCGTCAAGCCCGCCGCCCATCGCAAGGCCGTCGCCGATGCGATCCACAAGATCAACGCCGACATCATCGCGTTCCAGGAGGTTGAGTCAAAGGACACCATCACGAAGTTTCGCGATGAGTACCTCAAGGACATGGGCTACGACCACATCGCCTCGATCGACGCCGGCGACCCGCGCGGCATCGAGCAATCGATCCTCTCTCGTTTCCCCATCAAGGACGAGAAGAACTGGCCCGCTATTCCGCTCGAAGGCACGCACCCCAACAACCTCGGGAACAAGAAGAACCCCGATGCAGGCAAGCCCATGATCCTGCACCGCTCGCCACTTCGTGTCACTGTTTCCGTTCCGGCCCGCGAGGGAGCCAAGCCTCAGGACATCACGCTCTTCGCCGTCCACCACAAGAGCGGCGCGTACTACGGCTACGAGCGCGAGGCCGAAACCACCAAGACCCTCTCCCTGCTCCGCGAGTTTGAGAAAGACCATCCTGGCCAGCCGATGCTCGTCCTCGGCGACTTCAACGCCCGCATGTTCGAGCCCCCGGTCGAGGTCTACAGCAAGGGCGGACTCGTCGACGCCCTCACCGGCGTCGCCGGCGGCGTCGAATCCAAGGAGTTCCTCTCCCACGTCTCCGGTCGCACCATCGATCACATCCTGCTCAACGCCCCCGCCGCGGCCATGGTGGCGCTCGACACCCGCTTCGTGCTCGGCACACCTCAGCGGCCCGAGGGTGTCGATTGGCGCAAGACCGACCCGCCCGCCGGCTATGGCAGCGACCACTATCCGGTCGTGATCGATCTCATCACCGTAGATTCCCCGGATGCCCCCAAGCACGGCCTTCCCACCCCGAGGTTCGCTCCCGCTTCATCTGAGCCCGCCGCGACCCCCGCCAAGCCCGCAACTGACGGGAAGTGACAGGATCCCCCTACGTTGGGGTTCGCCGGACCCTCCCGGTCTATGCGCGATTTTGGCCGTTGTTCGCATGTCGAACGGGCGGTGTGCGGTACAATCTTGACCGTTGGCCGCGGTGTTCATGCCGCATCTGCTTGTCGGGGGGACAGTTCCGTTCGTGGCGGACCGACATCCCCAGCCGGAGTTTGGTACACTCTCGGTTTCCGACTTGCCCAGCCGCGGCCCGCACAGGGCCGAGCGATCAGGAGTTCACCTTCGGATGGCCACGAAGCCTTGGCAGATCATCGTCATCGTCCTCGGCCTCCTCGTTGGCGGCGGGCTGATCGCGTGGTCGGCCTTCTCAGGCGAAACGGTGCATCTTGAGTACTCGATGACGCTGATCGATGCCGAGACCGGCGAGGCGTACTCGATCTCCGACTATCGCACCACGCGAGTCATTCTTCCGGCGGCTCGCCCCGGCACCAAGGACCAATACGCCCTGATCCCCATCGAGAAAGACGCGAAGTCCGGCCAGTGGCGTCTGGGCGAAAACGCGAAGCGCATGGTCGGAGCGATCAGCGTGCCCATCAAAGCGTTCGACACGGCCTCGGGCGACCTTACCGCCCAGCCCTCCGCATTCAAGAAATACACCAAGGACTGATCCCGCCTCGGCGACGACAGGAACTGGAGACGGCCATGAAAACCACCCCCCGCGTCCGACACGCCGCGTTCACATTGATCGAACTCCTCGTCGTGATCGCCATTATCGCCCTGCTCGTGGGAATCCTGCTGCCCAGCCTGCGCAGCGCCCGCGACGCCGCGAGAGCGGTGGCCTGCGCCTCCAACGTCCGCCAACTGGCCACGGCCCAGATGGTGTACGCCTCGGAGAACAAGGACGTGTACTGCTCGCCCACCACGTCCGGGGCCGAGGCCCAGGTGAACCCGAACAGCCTCGCCTTCGACAAGACCGAGGAAACCCAGACCCAGAGCCATGACTGGATCAGCCCCATCATGGGCGTCTCGCTCGGCCTTCCGGTGAACCGCGCCAAGCGCATGCAGATGATCTTCAACAAGCTCGGCTGCCCGTCGTGCACGCTCGAGGCTGTTCCCTACAACGCGGCCACGCCGCCCGACCGCCCCGACTTCGATTCCTACTTCGCCCCGGTGAAGCAGGCGTCGTATCTCTCGCCCGCCAGCTTCCACTGGCTGCCCAACAGCAGCATCGCCAACAACCTCCGCTACCGCGGCAGCGCGCTCTACTACAACTTCACCTCGCCGGTGGTGGTCACCGGCAACTTCTACCCGCGCATCGACCGCGTCGGCACCCAGCCCGCGCAAAAGGCGATCGTGATGGACGGCACGCGGTACTTCCCCACCCAGCTCGACACGCAGATCGACCTGAACCCCACGCCCGCGGGTGGAACCTTCGTGGACTCCGGGCCGACGTTCAACGGCTCGCGCGCCTATGGCCGCAACACCGTCTCCCCGAACTCCTACCCCGTCAACGTCCAGCTTACCTTCCGCCACGGCAACAAGGACTCGATCAATGTCGGCTACTTCGACGGCCACGCGGCCATCATGAAGAACGCCAAGGCCTGGTCGGACCCGATCCCGTGGTACCCCTCGGGCAGCGTCTGGGTCGGCGGCACGGACGGCACCCCCGAGGTCAACGCCAACCCGGCGTACCTGCAGTCGGGCCCGAACCGCGGCATCATCCCATAACCGGCGGGCGGAAACTGGGTAACTGAGCGTCGGTATCCGGGATCGGGCTCCCAACCCCGCGCCCGGCCGCGCCTAGGCCGCATCGCGCCCATCACGGGCCAGCCTTGGCCGTTTCTGCAATCCTGCCCACTCTGCCAGGGCCAACCCGCGCTTGCGCAATCTTCGCCCCGGATCCCCCTATCCGACAGCACTTTGTGTTGTTTAGGGCCCGTTTCCCGTTAGACTAGCGAAGTAGGCCATCGCGGTCGGTGCGCGATTGTGCTGCAAACGTACCCCTGACCCTTCGTAAAGGGCTCGTCCCGTTTGGGGATGCGGATGGTGGCATTGGTTCTCTTGGAGTGACGAGCTCAGTTGTTCTCGCGCCCGTTTCCCATACCTCGAAACACACGAAGACACCCATCGACAAAAGGAGTTGGAGCACGATGAAGATGTACAAGAGTCTGTTGAGCTTGGCGGTCGGCCTCCTGTGTACGGCCGCGAGCGCGTTCGGACAGGCCAACCACGTGACCATCAGCCAGGTGTACGGCGCGGGCGGAAACACCGGCGCGCTGTACAACGCCGACTACGTTGAACTGTTCAACCCGACTGGCACGACCGTCAACATCGGCGGCTGGGCTTTGCAATACGCGTCCACCGCGGGCGCCTTCAACGGATCCACCAACAAGATCGATATTCCCTCCGGGAAGTCGATCGCTCCGAACTCGTACTTCCTCATCAAGTGCTCCACCGTCGGAACCATCGGCTCGGCCCTGCCGACCCCCGACGTGGACGGCACGACCATCAGCGCCGCGGGCGGCGCCGGCAAGTTCATCCTGATCAACAACAACACATACATCACCAACGGCGCCACCGGCAGTTGCCCGAACGCCAGCAATGTGGTGGACTTCGTGGCCTATGGCGGCACCCCCACCTGCTTCGAAGGTGCGGGCGCGACTGTCGGCGCTCTCTCCGCCACGCTCGCCGCCTACCGCCTCTCCGGCGGCTGCATCGACACCGACAGCAACGCGGCCGACTTCAGCAACGCCTCCCCCAATCCCCGCAACAGCTCCTCGGCCACCAACATCTGCTCGTCCGGCACTCCCCCGACCGGCACCGGCAGTTCGCTTCCGACCGTGCTCTGCCCCGGATCTTCGGTGACATTCACCGTCACGGCCGCGGGTGGCACGAATCCCGCGGGCACCGTCACCAACGTCACCGGCGACTTCCAGGCCATCGGTCTCTCCGGCACCGAGGTGTTCACGGCTGGCGGCGGCGGCACTTGGACATACAGCATCGCCGCGTTCCCGAACGTCGCGGCCGGCAGCTACAACTTCACCGTCACGATCACCGACAGCCAGTCCCGCACGGGCACGGCCACCGTGTCGCTCAGCGTGACGTCTTGCAACCCGACGCTCAGCACGCGGTCGTTCATTCCCTCCGGCGTCTGCAACGGCAAGGCCACGACCCTCTCGGTCGTCGCGATTCCGGGCCAGAACCCCTCCAGCGTGGTGCCCATGACGGTGACGGCCGACCTGACCTCCCTCGGCGGCGGCGCGACCGACGCGCTGACCTACTCCGGCTCCGGCAACATCTACACGCGTTCCGTCGTCGTCGGCCCGGCCACGACCGAAGGTTCGCACACGATCCAGGTGACCGTCACCGATGACCAGAGCCGTACGGCGACGGGCAGCGTGACCGTCATCACCGAGCCCAACTGCGTCTCCACCACCACCCCGGTCGTCATCAGCCAGGTGTTCGGCGGCGGCAACAACTCCGGCTCGACCTACCTCGATGACTTCGTCGAGCTCTTCAACCGCTCCTGCGACCCCGTCGTCATCGATGGCTGGTCCATCCAGTACGGCCCTTCCGATCTCTCCACCCAGGGTGGTTTCGGCGGCGGTCAGTTCCACAACCTCCCCGTGCCGCTCGCGGGCACCATCCAGCCCGGCCACTACTACCTGATCCGGCTCTCCCGCGGCTCCACGGGCGCGGCCACCCTCGACCTGCCGACTCCCGACCTGTACCCCGGCGCCGCTGCCGCCAACCTGATCGAGGTTGGTGCGACCAACGGCACGATCGCCCTCGTTTCGGACACCGTCTCCGTCGGCACCACCTGCACCGGAGCGACGATCCTTGACAAGGTTGGCTACGGCAGCGCCACCTGCTTCGACGGCAACGCCACCGTGGGCGCCGCGGCAGCCCTCGACGCCACCCTCGCCACCTTCCGCAACAACGGCGGCTGCCAGGACACCAACTTCAACCGCATCGACTTCGACCGCGCCACTCCGAATCCGCGCAACAGCGCCTCGCCGGCCCACTTCTGCTGCGGCAAGTGCTGCGCTGGCGACGGCACCTGCACGGTGATCACCGACGGCGATCCCTGCACCGGCACCTACACCCTCGGCGGCACCTGCTCGCCCAACACCTGCCCCGGCGGCTCCCAAGTCGGCATCTGCTGCCAGACCGACGGCAGCTGCACCATCGCCACCCCCGGCAACCCCGCCACGTGCGCGACCGGCAACCTGGTTGTCAACGGCACCTGCACCCCCAACACCTGCCCGCCCCCGGCCAACGGCGTCTGCTGCCGCGGCTCGACGTGCTCCACGGCCTTCGCCGACGCGGCCGCCTGCGCCGCCGCGATGGACACGACGTCTCCGGCCACGATCCTCTCCAAGTACGTGGCGACCAGCACCGTCTGCAACACGCCGGTGACCACGCCGGGCACGCTGGGCAACACTATCAGCCCCTGCTGCTACGCCAACTACAACCACAACAGCCAGCTCGAAGTCCAGGACATCTTCGACTTCCTCAACGACTGGTTCGGCGGCAAGAAGGCCGCGATCGTCGGCGGTGACGGCACCACCGGCACCCTCGCCGTTCAGAACATCTTCGACTTCCTCAACTCCTGGTTCGCCGGCGGCTGCAACTAAGCCGAGTCAGAGCCGAGCGGCGCAAGCCGCCGGAGTCTTCGAAGCCACCCCAAGGCCCCGGTCACTCGACCGGGGCCTTTTCACTTTCCGCCCATCGCCACCCGCGCCGTATGCTCTCCTCTCCAGGAGCCCACCATGCCCGGCATCGACGCCGTCCTCGACCATCTCCAGCGCGATGAGAAGGCCGCCCTCGCCCGTCTCTTCGAGTGGCTCCGCATCCCCAGCATCTCCACGGTTCCCGCCCATAAGGCCGACACCCGCCGCGCCGCCGAGTGGGCCGCGGCCAACCTCCGCGAGTCGGGCTTCAACGTCGAACTCCGCGACATCGGCACACCCGTCGGCTCCGGCCACCCGATCGTCTGGGCCACGACTCCCGGCAACACCTCCGGCCCGCACATCCTGTTCTACGGCCACTACGACGTGCAGCCCGCCGATCCCGTCGACCTCTGGGAGTCCGGTCCCTTCGAGCCGGTGATCAAGCCCAAGTCCGGCGACGTGGGCGAGCGCATCGTCTGTCGCGGGTCATGCGACGACAAAGGACAGGTCGCCATGTTCCTCGACGCCGTCCGCGCCTGGAACCAGGCCACGGGCACCGTCGCCGGAGGCGTCCGTTTCTCGGTGTTGCTCGAGGGCGAAGAAGAGTCCGGCTCGATAAACCTCGACGCCTATCTCAAGGCCCACGCCGCCGAGCTCAAGGCCTGCGACGTCTGCCTCATCTCCGACACCGGCATGCTCTCCCGCACCCAGCCCGCCATTACCTACGGCGTGCGCGGCCTCGTCTACACCGAGGTCACCCTCCACGCCTCCAACCAGGACCTCCACTCAGGCCTCTGGGGCGGGCGCTGCCCCAATCCCAACAACGAACTCACCAAAGTCCTTGCCAAACTCTGGGACGCCGACCGCCGCGTCACCATCCCCGGCTTCTACGACAAGGTCCGCCCGCTCACACAAGGCGAGCGCGACGGCTGGAAGAAGCTCCCCTTCAGCCCGGCCGAAGAACTCGCCAAGATCGGTCTCCCGCCCGAGGCCGACATCGGCGAGAAGGGCTTCACCGCGATGGAGCGAGAGTGGGGCCGTCCCACCGCCGAGATCAACGGCATCTTCGGCGGCTACACCGGCCCGGGTGCGAAGACTGTCATCCCCGCCCACGCCAGCGCGAAGGTCAGTTTCCGTCTCGTCGCCGATCAGGACCCCACGACCATCCGCGATGCGTTCTTCGCCTGGTGCAAAGCCAACACGCCCCCCGGCTGCCGGTGGGAGTTCCACGATCATTCCGGCGGCAACGGCGTGACCGTTCCGACCGACTCGAAGTATCTTCAGGCTGCGTCGACCGCGATCGAGAAGGCCACAGGCAAGCGTCCTGTGCTCATCAAGTCCGGCGGATCCATCCCCGTCGCGGGCTCGCTCAAGGCCATCGCCGGGCTCGACACGATCTTCATGGGCTTCGGTCTCAACGACGACCGCGTCCATTCGCCCAACGAGAAGTTCGAGCTCGAGTGCTACCGGATGGGGGCCCGCTCCCACGCCCAGTTCATCGACGCGCTCCGAAAGCTCTGACAGAGGCCCGGGCGCAAGTCCGGGCACGGCGCCCTGTGACGCTCCATCTCACGCAGCCTTCCGAACTTCCCCCGGCGCCGGAAACCGCATCTCCGCGTCGTCCACCATCTCGCCCACCTCAACCACCTCCCCGGCCTCCTTCGCCCGCATCGCCGCCAGCCGAGCCGCGTACCCGCGTCGCAGCCCGGTCGCCTCAACGCGCAAATCGTGCACGGTGCGGAAGTGCTGGAACTGCCGCGCCAGGACCGACAGGATCGCCAAGATCCCGGCCGCGCCGACCACGGAAAGTGCAACCCAACCCTCAACGGGGAAGTACGCCATAGGGACATGATCGGACCATCCACGCCCCGTCTGAAGGTCGGGTTGATCGTGGCGCTGCCCTTGGGGCGGGCGTTCCGCCGGATTGCCGTCTGCCTGCTCGATTCGGTTCGGCCTTGCCCGCTGCCCTGTCCGGATCTTGTTACAATCCTCCCCGTGAGAAGGGTGCTCCCGGTCATCATGTTGCTGCTCGCCGTCCTTGCCTTTGCGCCGTTGCTACGTGCGCAGGTTGATGAGGACTACACCGGCAATACCCCCGGGCCGGCGCAGATTCCCAGCCGCGCCGCCAATCCCGGGCGCGGCTCCGGTGAGGTCCGCCTCGTCGTCCGCTCCTTCGGACTCGGCAACGCGGCCCGGCCCGGCGAGTGGGTCGGCGTCCTCGTCGAGGTCAGCGACAACTCCGACAAGGTCCGCAACGTCATCGTCCGGATCATCGCGCCCGATCTCGACGGCGACGACGCCCTCATGCAGCGCGTCATCGTCACCAATCCCGGCGCGGCCCAGCGCGTCTGGCTGTACATGCGCCTGCGGTTCGGCGACGTCTCCGGCGTGGAGTTCGATCTCACCGCCTCCGAGGCGGTCGCCTCCGGCACCGGCGAGGGCGACGCCCAGCAGTACTCGCCCGGCCGCCTGCTCGGCACGCTCCGATACTCCGTCGGGGCCAACACCGCGATGCGCATGGGCGTGGGCATGCTCCCGGTGGTCGGCAACCACGCCTCGGGGCTTGAGCAGTACACGTGGGTCCCCGATTCGCCCGGCCCCGATCCCAAGTACGCGCTCACCGCGCACGAGTTCACGCACGTCGGCGCCGGCATTCCGCTCCTGGGCCTTCCCGACCGCTGGCAGGGATACTCGGGCATCACCGCCCTCGCGTGGACCTCCGCCGCCAGCGAGGACAACCCGCTCAATCTCCGCAAGGACCAGGCCGACGCCATCCGCGAGTACGTCAAGCGCGGCGGCCACTTCGTCATCGTCCTTCCCAACGTCGGCCAGAGCTGGCTCGCCCAACCCAACAACCCGCTCGCCGACATCATGCCCGCGGCCAAGGTGACGCGGACCGAGGGCGTGAGCCTCGAGAAGTATCGCTCGCTGCTCACGAGCGATCCGGAAGTCGTCTATCCCCCCGAGTCCGTCGTCCACTCCTTCACGCCCGAAGGAACGACCTGGCCTGCCGACACCTACCCGATCATGATCGGCCCGGATGGCGAGGCGGTGGTGCTCCGGCGGATCGTTGGTGCGGGCATGGTCTCGGTAGTGGGGTTCGATCTGGCCAGCATCAAGCTCCAGCAGCGCACCCGCGCGTTCATGGCCGAGCGTTTCTGGAACCGTGTGCTCGGCAAGCGCATGCGCGTGCCCACGCCGGCCGAGGTCGCCGCCGGTCGCAAGGGCCAGACAAGCACCGGCTTTCCCACCAGCAAGGACGCCGAGTCCTACGAGTGGAACGCCCAGTCCAACGAGATCGACCGCAGCGTCGTCGCCGCCGTGAACAACGAGGGCACCGCGGCCGTCGGCCTGCTGCTCGCGTTTGTCGTGTTCGCGGGTTACTGGCTGCTGGCGGGCCCCGTCGGCTACTTCCTGCTCAAGCAGCGCAACTGGAAGCACCACGCGTGGGTCGCGTTCATGCTCGCCACCGCCGCGTTCACGGCCGTCTCGTGGGGCGGGGCGAGCCTGCTCAAGGGCCGCCGCATCAGCGGCCATCACCTGACGATCGTCGACTGCGTGTACGGCCAGCCCATGCAGAAGGCCCGGGCCTGGATCGGCCTGATCCTGCCCAAGTACGGCGAGCAGGAGGTCGCCCTCGCGCCCTCGACCGGCTCGGGGGCGGAATGGCACAACCTCATCGCGGCGTGGGAGAACCCGAGCGTCACCGGCGGCACCGGGTGGTCGACGTTCCCCGACGCTCGCCCGTATGTCGTCGATTGCCGCACGCCCGACACCATCCGCTTCCCCGCCCGCGCCACCACCAAGCAGGTGCAAATGGACTGGGCCGGCGCGCTCCCCGAGGGGTGGGTCATGCCGCACCCGCTCGCCGATCCGAGCGTGCCGGTGGGCAAGGAAATCCGTATTGCCCCCGTCGCTGACCCGAAGGCCAAGCGAAGTTGGACGATCGAGGGACAAGTCGTCCACAATCTCCCGGCGCCGCTGAAGAACGTGTGGGTCACCGTGGTCCGCAGGCCCATCGATCGTTCCAACTTGGCGCCCGTTGAGTTGCAGTGCGAGGCGTACATGGGTCGCACGCAGGGCGATTGGAAACCCGGTGAACCACTCTCGCTTGACGCAGTTTTCCCAACCCCGTTGGGCATTGCGGATAGAGCTGATACCAAGCTCGGTGAACTCGTGCCTCGCCCATCCCAAACCGGATTCCCTGGCGATTACCGCTCGGACATGATGGCCCGGGCCATTTCGTTCATGGACATCGCAGGCCCCGCCGATCCCGTCAAGGGCCAGACCTACGCCACGCGTTCGCTCCTGGTCCGCCAGTGCACCCACGGGCTCGACCTCTCCCGCTGGTTCACGCAGCCGTGCATCATCATCATCGGCGAGCTCGGCAGCAACGACCGCGCCGACGAGGCCCAGGTCGAGTGCCCGCTCCCGATCCGCGTGGACAGCCTGCCCCCGAGCGACGCCCGCAAGCGCCTCACCGGCCGCACGATCGTCCGCTGGATCTACCCGCTCGACGCGGCCCCGTTCCGCGCCGTCCCCGTCGCCGCGCCCGCCAATCAGCCCGACGACCTCGACAAACTCCTCGACAAGCAAAGCCCCAAGGGCTGACCTGGCTTCCTCCTTCCGCCTTCCCACCTCCGCCCTCCACCTTCGAACTGGAGTCCGCCCGTGCCGATGATCGAGACGATCAACCTGACCAAGCGCTACGGCGACCTCATCGCCCTGGATGCGCTCAATCTCTCCATCGAGTCCGGCGACTGCTTCGGCTTCATCGGCCCCAACGGCGCGGGCAAGAGCACCACCATCAAGATCCTCGCCACGCTCCTCAAGCCCTCCAGCGGCCAGGCGATGGTCGACGGCCTCACCATCGGCTACCAGAACCGCCAGATCCGCCCCGTGATCGGCTACGTCCCGGACTTCATGGGCGCGTACGAGGACATGGTCGTCACCGAGTATCTCGAGTTCTTCGCCGCGTGCTACAACATCAACGGCCCGCAGCGCAAGAAGGTCGTGGCCGATGTGCTCGACCTGACGGACCTTCATTTCAAGGCCACGGCCGAGGTCAACTCGCTC
Source organism: Phycisphaerales bacterium (assembly GCA_044221735.1). Taxonomy (GTDB): domain Bacteria; phylum Planctomycetota; class Phycisphaerae; order Phycisphaerales; family UBA1924; genus UBA4658. The sequence continues at coordinate 19,993 of JBGAOP010000023.1, forward strand.
TCGCGCGGCATGCAGCAGCGGCTCTCCATCGCCCGCGTCCTGCTGCACGACCCGAAGGTGCTGCTGATGGACGAGCCCGCGTCCGGCCTTGACCCCCGCGCCCGCATCGAGATCCGCGAGCTGCTCAAGGAGCTCAAGCGGATGGGCAAGACCATCATCATCTCCAGCCACATCCTGCCGGAGCTGGCCGATTTCTGCAACACCGTGGGCATCATCGAGAAGGGGCGGCTGCTCTTCTCGGGCTCGGTGGCCGAGGCGATGCGCCGGGCCAAGGTGGGCAACGTGGTGCACGTGGCCGTGGCCGACCGCACGCAGCAGGCCGCCGTGCTGCTCCAGAAGCTCCCGGGCGTGAGCAAGGTGAGCATCAGCGATCCCCCGCCGGGGGTGAAGGCCTCGGGCCTCAACGGCAGCGGAGGGGTCGGGGACGGCCGCGTGATCAACATCACCTTCGAGGCCGACTCCAAGACCGACTTCACGGATGTGCCCAACCTGCTGGTGAACCAGGGCTTCCGCATCGTGACCTTCACCGAGGAAGCGATCAACCTCGAGACGGCCTTCATGCGACTGACCAAGGGCGCGGTGCAGTAACGCCTTAGCACATTGCAACCGCGAGGCCGATCGCCGCGGCCGCCGCGATCAGCCAGGCCGAGCTGATGGTCCAGCGCGCCAGGATCGCGAGCGACACGACCGCGATCGTCGCGGGGAGCCATCCGGCGCACGCGGAGCGCGCGAGGTCGATCCACACCGCGGCCATGAGCGCGAGCGAGGCCGCGTTCACCCCGTCGACGGCGCGGGCGAGCGTGCGCGAGCGGCGCAGGCGCGGCAGGAGCGGGGCCGTGAGCGCGACGAAGATGAACGCGGGCGCGAAGATCCCCGCCGTCGCGGCCGCCGCGCCGCGGAGTCCATCGAGCAGGTAGCCGATGAACGTCGCCGTGGTGAAGACCGGCCCGGGCGTGAACTGCCCGACCGCGACCGCGTCGAGCATCTGCTGGTGCGTCAGCCAGCCGCGCCGCTCCACCAGCTCCGCCCGCACGAACGCCAGCAGCACGTACCCGCTCCCGAAGAGCACCGAGCCGATGCGGGCAAAGACCCAGAAGATCGCCCCCGCGCCGACCGTGCCAGCCCCCCCGACCGCCGCGGCACCGGCCGTGAGTGTTGTCCCGCTCGCCGCCGCGCCGCCGAAGCCGAAGAGTCCCAGAGTGAGCGCGCCCGCCGCGCTCTTGGAGGTCGGGCCATCGTTGCTGCGCATCGCGCTTGCCGCGGCGATGACGGCCGCGCCCCCCAGCACGATCAGCTCATGCACTCCCAGCAGCGTGGCGGCCAGCGCGCCGATCGCGATCGCCCACATGAGCAGCCTCACGCCGCGCGTCGCGCGCGGGTCCATGAGCGCGGCCCGCCCCAATCTCCAGACCGCCAGCGCGACGATCGCCACGATCACCGGGGCCACGCAGCGGAAGACGGATTCGAGGCGCGGCAGGCTGCCGTACCGCACGTACCCCCACGCGCACGCGATGACGATGAACGCCGCCGGGGCGATGAAGCACACGCCGCCAACCAGAATCCCGGCCCAGCCCGCCCGGCGATACCCGAGGTGGATGGCCAGTTCCGTCGAGTTGGGGCCGGGGATGAAGTTCGTCGCGCTGTTCAGGTCGAGGAACTCCTCGCGGCTCACCCAGCCCCGGCGGCGGACTGCCTCGTCCTCCATCATCGCCACGTGCGCCGCGGGGCCGCCGAACGCGACCGTGCCGAGCTTGAGAAAGACCCACGCGACCTCGGCGAGCCGGCCGCGCGGGGTCACTGGGGGAGTGGCGGGGGAAGGAGGGGGAAGAGTGGGGGGGGAGGTCATGGAAACGGGCAGGGACGTGGCATCAGGCGCGCGGGCCGTGGCCGTATCATTCGCCGTTGTCGGGGAGATGGTGGGGGTGGTGGGGGTTTGGAGATTCGGCATGAAGCGAGTGGAACTGTTCTCGGCGATCGTGGGTCTGGCCCTTGGAACCAGCGTGCTTGCGGCGCCTCCCGCGCCTCCGGCGACCGAGAAGCGGCCCGTCACCGACACAATCCACGGCCAGAAGATCACCGACGACTATCGCTGGCTGGAGGGCGACAACTCCGACGCCGAGCACATGGGCAAGGTCACGCCCGAGGTCTCGGCGTGGACCGATGCCCAGAACGCGTACACCCGCTCCGTGCTCGACTCGCTCCCCGGCCGGGCCGCGCTGGAGGCGAAGCTGCGGCCGCTGATGGAGGTCGGCTCGGTCTCGGCCCCGATCATGCGCGGGAAGTACTACTTCTACACCAAGCGCGAGGGGAAGGAGAACCAGCCGCGGATCTATGTTCGGGAAGGGGCCTCCGGTACGCCGCGGGTGCTGCTCGATCCCGCGATGATCGACTACACCGGCCTGACGGCGATCGGCGGGATGGTGCCCTCGCACGACGGGAAGTATCTCGCGGTGGGCCTGTACCGCGCGGGCGATGAGAACACGACGGTGTACATCATCGACACGGCGAGCGGTCAGTGGCTGAACGAACAGATCGACGGCAAGGCGCAGGTGACCGAGTGGCTCGCCGACGGGAGCGGCTTCTTCTACGAAAAGCTCGCGGACGTCAAGAACCCGTACTCGGCCCACATCAAGTTCCACAAGCTCGGCACGCACCCCAAGGGCGACCGGCTCTTCTTCCGGCAGTTCACCGTGGAGGAGAACAAGGACCTGGCGCAAACGTGGGGCCCCGGCGCGGCGTTCAGCAAGGACGGCCGCTGGATGGTCCTCAACTACTTCACCGGCGGCGCGGCCCAGGACATCTGGACCATCGACCTTTCCAAGTCCGACCCCGGGCGGCCGGTGAACGACCTGCGGAAGGACATCAAGGTCGGCGCCAACAACAAGTTCAGCGGCGACATTCTGGGCGACACCTTTTTCATGCTCACCGACTACGGGGCCCCGAACCTGCGGATCGTCGGGGTGAACCTGAACCACCCCGAGGAGGCGGCGTGGAAGGTCATCGTGCCCGAGAAGGCCGACGCGGTGCTCAAGGGGTATGGGATCGCCAAGGACATGTTGGCGTGCGTGTATGAAGAGAAGGCGTCGACCAAGATCCGGCTCTTCTCGCTCAGCGGCGAGCCCAGGGGCGAGCTGAAGCTCCCCGGCATCGGCACCGCGTCGATCTCCACCGAGGAGGACCGCACCGAGGCGTTCATCACGTTCACCTCGTTCAACTATCCCAGCACCGTCTTCCGCGTGGACCTCGCGAATCCGTCGGCCGAGCCCGTGGTGTGGGAGAAGCCCGCCGTCCCCGTCGATCCCTCGATGGTGGAGGTGAAGCAGGAGACGTACTCCTCCAAGGACGGCACGCCGGTGACGATGTTCATCGTGCACAAGAAGGGCCTGAAGCTCGACGGGAACTGCCCGACGATCCTCAATGGATACGGCGGCTTCGACATCTCCATGACGCCGAACTTCAGCGCCACGCTCTTCCAGTGGTTCGAGCTCGGCGGCGTCTTCGCCATGCCCAACCTGCGCGGCGGCGGCGAGTACGGCAAGGCCTGGCACGAGGGCGGCATGCGCGACAAGAAGCAGAACGTCTTCGACGACATGATCTCCGCGGGCGAGTGGCTGTGCAAGAACGGGTACACCAATCCCAAGCGGCTCGGCTGCATCGGCGGCTCCAACGGCGGGCTGCTCATGGGCGCGATGATGACCCAGCGGCCCGACCTCTTCGCCGCCGTTGTCTGCCAGGTGCCGCTGCTGGACATGGTCCGCTACCAGAACTTCCTCATGGCCCGCTACTGGGTCGGCGAGTACGGCACGGCCGAGAAGGCCGATGAGTTCGCGTGGATCGCCAAGTACTCGCCCTACCAGAACATCAAGCAGGGGACCAAGTACCCCGCGATCCTCTTCACCGCCGGCGAGAACGACACCCGCGTCCATGCCCTGCACGCGCGAAAGATGGCCGCGGCCATGCAGGCCGCCGTCGCGGGTGACCCGAATGCCAAGCCCGTGCTGCTGTGGGTCGATCGCGAGGCCGGCCACGGGCAGGGCAAGCCGCTCAATCTCCGCATCCGCGACACCGCCGACGCCCGCATCTTCTTCATGTGGCAGCTCGGGCTCATCGAGGGCGAAGTGGCCAAGTGAGCGGCGGGGCCCCGCTCGACGAAAAGACATCTTCAAAGACACAGGCCCCGAGCACTGCTCGGGGCCTCTTTTCTTTGGATCAGAATCGTTCGTGGTCCGCGACGCATCGATCAGGCGGGCAGGTCGCCGGTGCTGACGACGATCTGGGCGATCTCGACGAGCTGCTTCCGCCGGTCGCGGGCCAGCTTCTGCATCATCTCGTGCGCTTCGGGCTCGGTGATCTTCCGCTTCTCCACCAGGATCCACTTGGCCTGCTCCACCGTGCGGCGGTTGAGCAGGTTGGTCTCGAGCTGGTTCACGCGGGCCGCACGATTGCCGTCAATCGACGCCCGCTGCAGGGCGATCCCGATCGCGACGGCCAGTTGCTCCCGGCTCACCGGCTTGAGCACGTATCCGAAAACCCCCGCGGCCTCGCCGTGGTTGTGGATCTTCTTCACGTGCTCCTCGTCGGAGTATGCCGAGATGATGATCGAGGGAATGCCCAGCTCGCTGAACATGAGCAGCGCGGCGTCGATGCCGCTCAACTTCGGCATCCGGATATCCAGAAGGGCCAGGTCCGGCCGGTGCTCGCGGGCCATCTGCACCGCGGTGTCCCCGTCTGGAGCGATTCCAACAATCTTGTGCCCGAGGTCCGCGGCGTTGTTCGCCAAGCCGGTTGCGACAAGATGCTCATCGTCCGCAACCAGCACACGCACCGGCCCGAACGCGGTCGGTACGGGATCTCCCTTCGGGGCTGCGCCTTTGGCGTGGTTGGCGTTCTGCGGCTTGTGCGTCATGATTCCCACCCTTGGGTACCGACAAACAGTCGGCGAGGTCCACTTCTCTAAACGCAAGATGGACCCCGCTTCGGCTCAACCCTAGCGTGATTTCATGTAGATCTCCACACAAACCCTGAACTTCTATCCCCAAAGAACCCGCTGTTCTCCCTCTCTCCCGCCTTGCAGGCCCGCCGCCACGATGGAAACGTCCGCCCATAGAACCCTTCGGCAACAGTCCGTGCGGCTGATGTTCCAAGCCGGGTGCGCGGCCGCCGGAACAGAAGTGCGATGCCCGATCGCCCGGCATCGCGTCGATGCCGCCGGCTACCTGGACCCCGTGCCTCGCTCCGCCAAAGCAGAGGAGGTGTACATCCGCTGCTCCCCCCATGCTCTCAGATTAGCCCGCGGGGCCCGCCCAAAGACCGTGATCATCGAATGCAAGCAGGCCCGCTCGGACTTCCTCACGGATTCCCGGAGCGTGGACGAGCTGCTTGCCGAGCGGGACCGGCTGCTCCGCGTGCGGGCCGTGCTGGAAGAGCAGATCGTGAAGGCCTGTGAGCCACACCTGCGGCTCTCGGGCTCGCGGCTGTTCCCGGATCTGGAGGAGTGGAACTTCGCGGCCAGCCGCGTCGGGTCGTACCGCGCCGTGCTCAACGACCTTCGCCGACTCGACGAGCGCATGCACGGGGAGAGCAAGTTCTGGCTCATGGCGCACTATCGCCTTGCCGACTGGCTCTACCTTGCCGCGCCGCGGGGCGTGATCCGGCCGCGCGAGGTCCCGCCGGGGTGGGGGCTCATCGAGATCGATCCGGACTGGAAGGGTCTGGCCGGCCCGGGCTCGGCGAACCTCGAAGCCGACGAGGCCCCGCGTGTCCGGGTGCCCGCGCCCGAGCTGACGGGCAAGCCCGATCATCGCCTTCGGCTACTCCGCAACATCGCGGTGGCGGCCTCTCGGCAGGCGATCGGGCGATCCATGCCCGCGGTCGCGGACCTCGCATAGGCGACGCCGACGCCCAGCAGGCCTCAGGGGCCCGGTCGCCCGCCGGTCCCGCGAGCGATGCCGGAACACCGCGTGCTCGGCCGAATAAAAACGTCCCCCGTCGCGGGACGGGGGACGCTCTGAAGACTCTGTAAGAGTGGGGGGAGGGAAAAGCAGTCGGCCGATCAGGCCTTGGCCTCGCCGACCTGGTAGCGGAAGAACTCGATGATCGTGGCCTTGGGGCCCACGATGTCCTTGACCTTCTTGGTCGGGTCCATCACGAAGGGCTGCTCCATGAGGGCGACCTCCTCATAGAACTTCCGCATGCCGCCCTCGACCATCTTCTCGGCGATCTCCTTGGGCTTGCCGCTCTCCATCGCCTGCTCGATGCGGAACTTCCGCTCGCGCTCGACGATGTCGGCCGGCACGTCCTTGGCGTTCACGCCCTTGGGCGTGGGGACGGCCGCGACGATGTGCATGCAGATGTTCTTCAGGGTCGTGTCGTTCACGTCGCCCTCGGCGACGATCAGCACGCCCTTCTTGCCGTCGTGGTGCACGTACGAGCCGAAGGCCGTGCGGCCCTGCGCGCCCGAAACCTTGTGCCCGCGGGCGTAGGAGACGTTCTCGCCGGTGGAGATGCGCAGCTCGTCGATCATCCGCGTCATCTCGGACATGACCGGCACGTCGCCGGAGGTCCCGGCCAGCGCGATGTGCGCCACGCGGTCGGTCACGGCGATGAACTTCTCGTTCTTGGCCGTGAAGTCCGTCTCGGCGCGAAGCTCGACGATCGCCGCCGCGTCGCCGTGGGGCGCCACGGCAACCGCGACGCGGCCCTCGCCGGCCACGCGGTCGACCTTGGTGTCCATCTTGCCCTTCATGCTCTTGCGGAGGATGTCCTCGGCCTTCTGCATGTCGCCGGCGGCCTCGACCATGGCGCGCTTGCACTCCATCATCGAAAGGCCCGTCTGATTGCGGAGCTTCATCACGTCGGTTGCGGAAATCTCGGCCACGGTCCCGTCTCCTTGTCTGCCAACCAGGAGGGCAATTGCCGCTGCCAGGTCGCCCTTGGACTTTTCAAATGCGGCCTCGCACTCTTTGCGAGACCTGTGTGTTTCTTCCATCAGGAGCGTGATCTGCCGCTCCCGCTGCGGATCGGACATGGTCCACCTCTGGTCGTGTCCGATGGGGTGATTGTGGGGGCTCCGGGCTCGGCGCTCGACGCCCCGCACTCCAACACCCGGCTCCACTCATCAGGCCTGCTTGACCGGCTCGCCGGCGCCCGCACGCGTCTCGACTTCCGCGCCCTCGCCGCCCGAGGCGTCGTCGGCGCGGTACTTCGAGCGGCTGGAGCGACGGGGGCGATCGTCGCCGCCCTTGCCGCCGCCGGTGCCCGCGTCGTTGCCCTGCTCCTTGGCCTGAGCCCGGGCCTGCTTGCCCTCGCTCACGGCCAGGCAGAGCTCGCGGATGATGACGTCGATGGACCGCATCGAGTCGTCGTTGCCCGGGATCGGGATGTCCACGAGCTCCGGATCACCGTCGGTGTCGATCAAGCAGATCGTCGGGATCCCCAGCTTGCGCGCCTCGCGCAGGCAGTTGATCTCCTTGGTCACGTCCACGACCACGAGGCAGCCCGGGAGCTTGTCCATCGAGCGGATGCCCGAGAGGTTCTTGAAGATCTTGTCCTTCTCGCGCTTGAGCTGGCTCTCCATCTTCTTGGAGTAGCTGGCGAAGTTCTCGCTCTTGGCGATCGCCTCGAGCTCTTCGAGGCGCTTGAGCCGCGAGCGGATCGTGCGGAAGTTCGTCAGCGTGCCGCCGAGCCAGCGCTCGGTGACCCAGTGCTGCTTCACGTCGCCGACGCGCTGCTCGATCACGGCGCGGGCCTGACGCTTGGTGCCCACGAAGCAGACGTCCTTGCCGTCGGCCACGGTGCGGGCGATGTACTTCTTCGCCAGAAGCAGGCCCTTCACCGTCTCCTTGATGTCGATGATGTGGATCCCGTTGCGCTTGCCGTAGATGTACGGCTGCATCTTCGGGTTCCACGCGGCCGAGCGCTGGCCGAAGTGGATGCCGGCCTCAACAAGGTCGTGCACGAGCGAGTGACCGGACTGGGCGGGAGCGGGAGTGGCGGGGGGCATGATTCACGAGCCTTTCATTCAGCGACACCGGCAGCGGACGATTCGGTGCGATGAGGAGAACAACCGGAAAACCGGCCGCTCCATGACCGCCGTCGTGCCCGAGGGCGCTTCGATGGATTTGGTCGGCCCCTCCGAAGCGGATGGAGCCAAACCGAAACAAAGGCCTCGTTCGTGGAACGCCACGAACCCCGGCCGCCCGTCGCCGAAATCGACGGACCCGCAAGTATAGGAACCCCGCCACCGGGGGCAAGGAACCGCCCCTTCTGCCGGGGATTCCCGGGGAAAATCAGCCCGCAGATGGCTATCGCCCGACGTGGATCAGGACCTGCCGATTATGGGGGGATCGGCGATGCTCCCACAAGTAAATTCCCTGCCACGTCCCAAGCCCCAGCTTGCCCCCAAGGACCGGAATCGACAGGCTCGTCGCCGTCAACGCGGCCTTCACGTGGCTTGGCATGTCGTCCGGGCCCTCGGCGGTGTGGGTGAAGGCGGGGTCGCCTTCTGGCACCAGCCGATTGAGCCAACGCTCCAAATCCCGGCGGGCCGACGGATCGGCGTTTTCCTGGATCACCAGGCTCGCGGACGTATGTCGGATGAACACGGTGCACAATCCCGAGCCGTCGGGATCGAGCGCGCCCTCGACCGCCGCAGAGGCGACTCGCCGTGCGACCAGCCCTGTGATCTCCACGAGTCCGGGACCGTCGGTCTGGATGGAAATTGAGTCGACCACGGCGCTCCGCAACTCAGCACCCGGCAAACCACCCGTTCAGGAAGTCGAACACGTCCTGAATTGTCAAGGTGCCGGAGTTGTTGACGTCGGCGGTGGGAGAGCCGGAGAACCACGTGTTGAGGAACGCGAAGATGTCCAGCACGTCCACCGTGCCGCTGTGATCGAAGTCGGCGGGGCAGGAGTAGTTCGGATAAAACGCGAGGTCCTGCGAACCCACGACGCCGTCGCCGTCAATGTCGAAGACGCTGAACCCAACGGCGTAGTTCGGGATCACCACCTCGCCGTTCACAACGCCATCAGCGTCGTTTGGGCCTCCGTCGAACTGCGAGATGAACTGGGCCACCGCGCTGCGATCGGAGGCGTTGATCAGCCCGTCGCCGTTCACGTCGCCCACGAGGCAGTCGAAGCCGATATCGGTCCACACGTACAGGCCGTCGGTCGGCGTCGCGTAGGACGTGCCGAAAATGAACGACGGGCGCCAGCGGGTGGGGTCTGTTGCCGCGGAGACGGTCTTGTTCGCCCAGCGATTGGTCACCTGCCAAGCAAGGTCCGTCAGGAAACCGCTCTGGGCCGCCAGGATCAGGTCCGTCACGCCCTCGGCGATGCTTGTTTGGTTCGCCGCGCTGCGGTCGATCGGCTCGGGCGCGGCGCCCGCCAGTTGTCCCGCGCCGATCTGGTCCAAGGGGTATACGAGCGTCACCGTCGTTTCGTTGGAGGTCACAGTGTGCTGGAATCGCACGTTCACGATCGGGTCGTAGAGACCAAATCCGGTCCCCCCGGTCATCGTGCTGGCGAACTGATACCCGGTCGTCCGCTGGAAGAAGCGGCCCGACACGATCCAGGTGCACCCCGGGCCGAACGTCGGGCAACTCGGATTCGACTTCCACACGGGAACCGACTCGAAGCACCCGCAGAAGGAGAGCACCCAGTCCGCGCCGCTCAGGCACACCTGCGGTGGCACGGTCCATGTCTGGTACAGGTCGTTCGACGCCGACGCGGCGCGGACGCTCAGCGAACTGTGCGGTCGTCCGCCGAACCTCGCCGCGTTGGCGAGATAGTGCGCCGGCGCGACCGAGGGCTGATCGCCGCCGGTGTCCTCGTCGTTGTCCACGTCGATCTCGACAAAGCCGAACAGCGGGTTCGTCCCGAACGCGAACGGATTGAAGTCTTGGCCGTTGAGGCCCAGTGTTCCCGGCGGATTGAGAAGCCCGTTAAAGACGACGTCGATCCGAACGAGATGGGCGTGGTCATGCTCGGCGAGGCCGCCGGTGTAGGGGTCGCCGGAGTTCGAGCACATCTGCCACGGTGCGACGACGATCTTCTTCAGGTCCGGCAGTGCCTGCCCGGGCAGAATCGACCCGCAGTTGCACGAGTCCGTCCGCCGCACCACGGCATCGCTCGACGGATCGAGGAACACTCGGAAGTCATCGTCGGCGCACGCGGACCGGGCGCACGCGGCCAGCGCCGCGGTCATCGCCACAACCCCGGCATGTCGCGCCCACGGCGTCATCGGTTCGCCACCTCCACCACGTACCGCTCGAGGCCGTACCGATCGATCCGGTACCTCATGCTGCTCCGCTGCATGCCGATGAGCTTCGCCGCGCGGGAGACGTTCCCCTTGGTGAATCTCAGGGCCTGCATGATGAGTTCCTTCTCCACATCGGCCGCCTTGTGGATTCCGCGCTCGAAATCGAACGTGATATCCGATCGGCCCAGGCCGGCGGAGGCGCCGGGCGTCGGCGTCGCGTGCGTGCGGGATTCGGCGGCGAATCCGTTGCGCTCGTGCGATGGGGCGGCATAGGACGCGTGCGGGGCGGTCAGCATGTCGGTGTTCATATCGCTCAATCCAAGATCTTCCGGTTCTATCTCGGGATCGTCGGAGAGCATCACGGCTCTCTGGGCGGCGTTCACGAGTTCGCGGACATTTCCGGGCCAGTCGTGCGACAGGATTGCCGCGCGGGCCATTTCCGAGAGCGCCTGATCTGGTCGGCCGTATCGCCGTCCGAGGCGCTCGAGCATCGCCTCGGCGATGAGGACGGCATCTCGGCCGCGCTCACGCAGAGGAGCAATTCTGACTGTAAAAGCGTTGAGCCTGTAGAGCAGGTCGCGCCGGAAAGCCCCGGCCTTCACCCGCTCCTCGAGATTCTGATTGCTCGCGGCGATCACGCGCACGTGGACCCGCCGCTCTTTCGTTCCGCCCACCCGCCGATACACCCCGTGCTCGAGCACCGTCAGCAGCTTTGCCTGGAACTCGAGCGGGGTCTCCGAAACCTCGTCGAGGAAGATCGTGCCCCCGTCGGCCATCTCGAACAAGCCCGGACGTGCTTCCCGGGCGTCCGTGAAGGCGCCCTTCTCATGCCCGAAGAGCTCGCCCTCCACCAGCGTGGCCGGCAGCGCGGAACAGTTCACGTGCACGAACGGCGCATCCGCCTCGCGTGATCCCTGCCTTCGGGCATGCTCGCAGGCCCGCTGGTGGATGTACCTCGCCAGCACGCCCTTGCCGACGCCCGTCTCGCCCGTGATCAGGATGCACGGCAGCGCTCCGCCTCCGTTTCCACTTGCCTTCTGAGCGTCGGTCGAGGGCAGCGGAATGGCCGCGAGCCGGTCGGCCATCGTGAGCGTGGAACGCCACGCGGGGCTCTCGCCCACGGCTTCCCATTCTTGCTCACGACTCTTCTCGAGCCGCTCGTAGAGCTTCACCTTGCGGGCGAGGCGGCGGTGTTCGATCCATTTGCCAACCTGCAGGCCGAGCTCTTCCAGGCTCAGCGGCTTCTGCAGATAGTCGTCGGCCCCCATTCGCATGGCCGCGATCGCGTTCTCCATGCTCGAGAATGCGGTCATCACGACGACCGTGCCGTCGAATCCCACGGTGTCAGATCGGAGCTCGCGGACGAACTCCAGCCCGTTGTCGTGGGAGCCCAACATGACGTCTGTCAGCACAACGTCGAAGTCCGTGTCCTGCATCGCCTTCCGAGCCGAGCCCAGGTCGGCCACATCCACCACGGCGTAGCCCGCCTTGGTGAGTGTTTTGCGGATTGTGAACCGCAGATTCTCTTCATCCTCTATGACGAGAATTTTGGCCACCTGTCGCTCCATCACGGCCAATGCTGGCCATATCCACATCTTCGCCGGCCAAGCCTGGCCGGTTCACTGGCAACTCAATCGTGAATCGGGCGCCCGCCGGATGCTCCGAGTGGCCTCCTGCCGCTCCTGAGCCACTTTCCGATGCGGGCCACGGGCTTTCCAGACGAATCTGGCCCCCGTGAGCTTTCACGACCTGTTGAGCTACTGCAAGGCCTATGCCGTTGCCGTCCGGCTTCGTGGTGAAGTATGGCTGGAAGATCTTCTCCCGCAAATCAGGTGGCACTCCCGGGCCCTGATCGGCGATCGAAATGGTCCAGTAACGATCACTTTGCCCAGCTTCACCCTCGCGGGGTTGGGTCGCGGCGCTGACAGTCACCCGGCCTCCGACACCGCCCTTCCCTCGAGCCGCGGGGCTGCTGGTGGCCGCGATGGCGTTCGACAGGATTGCCGACACGGCGTGCTCAAGATGCCGGGCGTCAAACACCGCCTCCGGCGGGCACTCCGCTGCGTCCAGCGTAAGGCCAACACCGCTGCCCTGGGCGTGGGCCCGGTGGGCCTCGACGAGCCCGGAGAGCCACGGCACGACCTTTGTCGGCTCGCGAACCACGCGCATGGGCCGCGTTGCCGTGAGCAGGTCCGTGAGCCATTTCTCGAATCGATCGACAGTCGTGATGATCCGGGTCTGGTTCTCGCGGAGGTCTGCCCCTTGTCCCTGCGCGGGAAGTTCTCCGATCGTCAGCTCCGCCAGTGACCGAATGCCGCCCAGCGGGTTGCGGAGGTTGTGAGCCAGCCGCCGCACCATCTCCCCCAGCGCGGCCAGCTTCTCCCGCTCGACTCGGTCGTCCTGCATGGTCTTCACCATGCCCGCCATCTGGTTCACCTCGGTGCTCAGACGAAGCAACTCGTCGTTGGCAATCTCGCCGGAGAGCGGAATCCGGTAGGTGTATTCGCCCTTGCCGATGCGCGCCGTGGCCTCGCGTAGCGCGGCCACCGGCGTGAGCACCCATCTCCGGATCAGCGTGACGCCCATCGCGACCGTCAGCGCGACCATGACGAAGGCCGAGCCGAGCATCACGAGCAGATACGTCCGTTGATTGTCGCTCGCGCGGATCGCCGTCTGCGCGTCGGCGATCAGGCGCGCCTCGGTTCGTTCGATGAGCTCGTGGATGTCGTAGAACTTCACCGCCGCGGTCGCGCGCAGGTCGTCGAGCATGCCCTTCGTCGGCTCGTCGAGTTGGGGCGCCTCATCCCCACGCTCGGGCAGGAGCGATGCCGCGCGGAGATAAGCGAGCCCGTCGTTCTTGGCGTTGGTGAGCCGTTGGGCCATGTTCTGCAGGCTGGTCTTGCTCGTGCGCAGAGCCCATTCTTCGGCGGTCTCTCGCTCGCCGCGGATGCTGTTGATCAGTCCCGTGACCCTGCCCGTCACGTGGTTGAACTCATCGACCGTCTCCTGCGACACGTGGCGATGCTTGGAGAGCGGGGGGGCGCGGAACCCGCCCGCTGTGGTGGTGTCGGTTGTTCCGGCCACCATTCCGCCCAGGCGCTCAATATCCCGCTTGATGTCCCCGAGCCGCTGCAGGACGTGCGTCATGCTGCGGATGGGCTCTCGCACATCAGTCCGCAACGAGTCAAATGTCCACCACGACACTCCCGCGATGAGGAGCACCGCCAGCCCCATCAGGGCCAGGAGAACGCCGAACTTCTGCCGAAGAGACATTGCCGGATTGTATTGGTTCGGCCCGTTCTCCGCACGCGGCGGGGCCGCGTGCGGACTACTTGGCCGGATCGAAGTCCCACGCCCACGGCTCCGCGAGCGGCTTGCGGGTGGTGGCCACGTGCCCGTCGATGAACGAGACGCTCATCGTTCCATTGTGACGCATCGCCGGGAACCAGTGCTGGTCGCCCGCATACAGCGTGGAGCTGCCCACCGCCGGGGCCGAGAAGAGCGGGACAAGGTTTCGCTGCGCGGCCACGGCGCCGTCGACATCCCACAGCAGCGGCACGCGCTCCATCGAGACGCCCTGACGTTCGAGCACCGCACGGGACAGGCCCAGCGCCCGCGGATCGCCCATGGCAAATCGCGCCTCGGAACGTTGCAGCCGCTCGTTGAAGCCATACGAGATGCTCTTGGGCGGCGAGACCGCGCCCTGCGTGCAGGGCACCGCGCGTGTGAGTGTGATCTCGCCCTTCACCTCGGCGCACCGCATGGGGTCGCGACCGTTCGCATCCGGCAGCTTCGCCGTCGCGGCTTGTCCATAGGTGTCCGCCCAGAACTCGTCGAGCCCGTACTGCGACTCGATGAACGTCTCAAGGCGGAACTGCCCCTTGGGCACAATGGGCATCGAAGGGTTCGGCGGGGTCTCGTCATCGCCGCGATAGGGGTGCAGCGACTCATCGGCAAAGAGGCCGAAATCGAACGCGACGCTGCGCTGCGACATCTGGCACTTGAATCCGCGGGCCGCGCCCACGGCGCTGCGCGCCGCCGGAAGCAGCAGCGAGATCAGAATCGCGAGGATGGCGATCGTGATGAGCAGTTCAACGAGGGTGAACGCGTGAGCCGCCAAGTCCGCGACGGGGCTCTGGTTGCCTGCTCTGAATTGGGTGAATCTGGGCCTCATCAGGGAGTCCGGTAGTACCGCGCCGTCGTCCGACGGCCGAATCCTACTTCCCCTGTCTAACAGATTCGGGGATGTACGTCAATGCGGATGAACAATTCCACAACAGATTGACCCAAGGGCCCGCGAACGCACTTCCCAAACAGCCCCCGAGTTGTTAGTCTCTACGCCTATGCCAAACGCACGGATGCACGGTTCGGTCTTGATGTGGCCGGCTCTGGCCATTTTCGTCTTGGCGGCTGTCGGAACCGCGGGGGTTGTGGGGTATCAGCAGCCACCTGCCCCCCCGGAAGCACCGAAACCTTCGGCACAGGTCACAACCGACAAACTGGGCCAAAGCCGGAACTCGCGGGAAATCGAAGTGATCCGGCTTCACGTGGGCCCCGCCGACGCTCCGCCGCGGCCGGCGATACTGGTCGTGGCCGGTATCGATCCTCGCCATGCTCGTTCGTCCGACGTCGCCGCCGCCGTGGCCGAGCGCCTCGCCAAGGACCATCCCGCCGCCCTTGAACGCGGCGATGTGTACATCATCCCCCGCCTGAACCCCGACGGATTCGATGGTGATGCCGCGAAGCCTCGGCTTCGCGCCGACTCCGCTCGAAACCTCGCCAAACCCGGCGCGATCGACGTCGACCGCGACGGCCGATTCAACGAAGATCCGCCTGTCGATCTTGATGGGGACGGCCGGATCCTGCAGATGCGCATCAAGAGCCCGCCGCCCGGCATTGGAGTGCGAGCCGAATACGTTGCCGAGTCGGGCGATCCGCGCCTCCTTCGCCGCGCCGACGCGGCCAAGTCCGAGCGGCCCGTCTACGCCCTCCTGACCGAATCCCGCGACGCCGACAACGACGGGCTCTTCGGCGAGGATGGATTTGATGGCATCGAGTTCGATCGGAACTTCCCGTACCACTGGCCGGAGTTTCGGGATGAGGCCGGCCGCGTCCCGCTGAGCGAGCCGGAAACCCGCGCTCTGGCCGATTGGATCCTCGCCCACGACAACATCGTCGCCGTGCTCACCTACGCCCCGGCCGACAACCTGGTGAACACGCCGCCCGGCGGCAAGATGGACGAGACCGGCGCGGCACCCGCCACCAACCACATCGTCGATGAGGACCGTGGACAGTGGGAGAGAATCGGAAGCGCGTTCAAGGATATCACCCACCACAAGGAAGCGCCCACGCGCGACAACGAGGGCACGTTCCAAGGCTGGGCCTACGCGCAGCTTGGCCTCTGGTCTTTCTCAACGCCCGTCTGGGTCCGGCCAGATCAGTGTCCGGGTGCCGTGCCGCCGCCGGCTGCTCCGACGCCCGCGCCAGACGCGGGTCCGAAGCCCGAATCCGAGAAGCCCGCGTCACCAGATGGCAACAAGCCTTCCGACGGGAAGGCCAATGAGCCTCCGGCACGCCAACCCGCGCCGCCACCCGCGCCCGCCAAGATTGACTCCGACGACGGCAAGTGGATCGCGTACAGCGATTCCCTTGCGGCCGCGGGCAAGCCCGCGGGGTTCGTGCCTTGGAAGCCCTTCAAGCATCCGCAACTCGGCGATGTGGAGATCGGCGGCTGGCTGCCCGGGTTTCGCCAAGCGATCCCCGCCGACGATGTGCCGCGACTGGCCGGTGAGCAGGCGATGTTTGTGGCGAACTTGCTGGGTCGCCTGCCGAATTTGGTCGTGAATGGCCCGCGCATAGAGCGGCTGGGGGACACGCTCTGGCGGCTCACCGTCGAGGCGATCAACGAGGGCGAACTCCCCACCCGCACAAACATGGGCGTGCGTGTGCATCGGTTGCCGCCCACCCGGTGGAGCATCGACATCGACCGGCCAAAGCTCGTGTCCGGCGAACTCGCCCAGAAGGCCGACTCGATCCCCGGCGGCGGGACGCTCGCCGCCTCGTGGACCATCATCGCCCGAGCGGGCGACACCATCAAGATCCACCTCAAGTCGCCCGAATGCGGCGACCGTGACATGGACGTCAAGTTGGAAGCAGCCAAGGAGGCGAACCCGTGAATCTCTCCAGCCAATTCGCCCTCCTCGGAGCGGCCCTTTCGTCCGCGGCCCTCGCTCAGCCCGACATGCCTTCCAAGGTTCCGATCGCGTTCGATCGCTACTACGACACGGCCCAGCTCAACCAGCACCTCCGCACGATCGCGGCAGCGTATCCCGAGTTGGTCACGCTCAAGACCATCGGCAAGAGCATCGAAGGCCGCGACATGCTCGTCGCCATCGTCAACAACCCCAAGACCGGCGCCGACACAGCCAAGCCGGGCATGTGGATCGATGGCAATATCCACGGCAACGAGGTCCAGGCCGGCGAGGTGGTCCTCTACACGCTCTGGTACCTCACCAAGTCGTACGGCCAGAACGAGAAGCTCACCAAGCTCCTCGACACCACATCCTTGTACCTCATGCCGACGGTGAATCCCGACGGCCGTCAATACTGGTTCGATCACGCGAACACCCCGCACTCCTCACGCCAGAACCAGCGGAAGATCGACCACGACCACGACGGCCAAGTGGGCGAGGATCCGCCCGACGATCTCGACCACGACGGCCAGATCACGCAGATGTGGAAGGAAGAAGTGGGGGGTGTGGTCGGACGCTGGGTGCGATCCCAGACCGACGATCGCATCTTCATTCGTCTCCGCGACGACCAGACCCCCGCCCCCGGCGTGAAGACCTACACCTACCTTGGCGAAGAGGGCATCGACAACGACCTCGACGGCCGCATCAACGAGGACGGCCCCTTCGGCGACGACATGAATCGCAACTGGCCCTCCGACTGGCAGCCCACGCACATCCAGGGCGGCGCGGGGCCGTATCCGCTGAGCTCTCCCGAGACCCGCGCCATCGCGGACTTCGTTCTTGAGCGTCCCAACATCGCCGCGGCCCAGTCGTATCACAACGCCGGTGGGATGATCCTCCGCGGCCCCGGCGCGGCCAACCGCGACCGCCTGTATCCCGGCGATGACGTGCGCGTCTACGACGAGCTCCAGCGCACCGGCGAGCAACTGCTTCCGTACTACCGCGCCATGGTCCTGTACCGTGACCTCTACGGCGTCCGCGGTGGCGAGCTTAACTGGTTTGCCGAGGGCCTCGGGGCGTTCGCGTTCACCAACGAGCTCTGGAACGAGGGCAAGTACTTCCAGCGCGAGAACACCAATCCGAGCGAGGAGCAGCGATGGCTGTGGCGCGACCGGCTGGCGTTCGGCCAGCTCTTCAGCCCCTACAAGGAGTTCGACCACCCGCAGTTCGGCAAGGTGCTCATCGGTGGCCTCAACAAGTGGTCCAGCCGCGTGACCCCGACGTTCATGCTCGAGGAGGAATGCCACCGCAACTTCGCGTTCACGATGTACCACGCCGAGCAGATGGCGTCGCTGGAGTGGGGTCGTGTTGAAGTGCGAAGACTGGACGCGGCAGCTGGCGGTGGTGGCGGTGTGAGTCTCTGGCAGATCACCGCCGAAGTCCGCAACACCCACCTGTTCCCCACCCGCAGCGGCATCCAGCAGCGAGAACGCATCGGCCCGGTTGATCTGTGGACGCTCACGCCGCAATCGGGCGCGGCGGTCGCCGCCGCCGCTCGGGTGGACGGGTGGTACGACCTCTTCGCCCGACCCATCGACCGCGAGCCCGCCCGGGTGCAGATGCCCGATGGTGTGCCCGGTCGTACGGGCCGCATCGTCCGTTGGTTCGTGCAGGGCGCGGAGGGCGTGAGCCTCAAAATGGAGTACTCGAGCCTGCGCGCCATGAAGATCGAGCGGACGATCGAACTCCGGGAGCCCGACAAGCGTTAATGGCCGAGCGGCAACTCACCGCGAAGCACCTTCCAGAGTGGGCACCCGCATGGCCTCCCCCGATAGCGAAGTCGTTGCGTTTCTCCAGGACCGTAGCGCGCCGTGCCCGCGGTGCGGCTACGAACTCCATGGCCTTGAACGCCCGCAGTGCCCCGAGTGCGGCGAGCCGCTGGTGCTCAAAGTCGGCTCACCCAGGATCCACTTCGGCTGGCTGCTGCTCGCCGCCGCGCCCGGGTGTTTTTCCACGATCACCGCGGTCTTCGGTCTTGTGCCGATCATCGGCACTATCGCCAACGGCCTCATGCCGGGGCGGGGCGTTCCCTGGCCGCTGGTGGGGGCAGACATCTTTGGATTTATCAGCGGCGCATCGGTGTTCCTGATGTACCGCAAGCGTCACGCGCTGCTTCGCCTTCCGAACGCCCGTCAGGCGGGGTTCGCGGCCGCGGTGTGGGCGGTCCACATCTTCGCGTTCATTCTTCTGGTCGTCACGATGGTCTACTTCCCCCGGATACCGCCTCCACCGCCGCCCGCGGCAGCCACAGCGGCACCGGCTCCTGCCCCGGCTGGTCCGTAGCGTCCGTCAAAGGCCTTACCCGCAGCCACTCCTCGCCGTTACCGCCAACTCGCCGCTCCATCACGCGCATCTCGGCGCCGGCCTTGAGGGTGCCCGTCGGCGCCAGGCCACCGGTGAGGTCATCGGGCTCGGTTCGCGCCGCGAGGTCCTTCATCACCACGACCTGTTGCTCGGCCGCCCGCTCGCGGAGCTCGTGCACCACCAGCATCCCCGCCGGCGCGGCCGCCACCATCAGGCACGCGGTCAGCACGCCCATCCCCGGTCTGGCCATCCACTCCGGGAGCGCGGCCCGCAGCAGCACAAGCGTCCACAGGAGTACCCATCCCGCAATCGCACACCACCACAGCCACAGGCGCGGCACCGACAGGGCCCAATCCCGTGCAAACCCCCACGCATCGAACTCCGCTTCACCCTTCGTGCCGGCGCCGAGTCCCGGAGCGGTGGGGGGCACGACGTCTCCGCGGGCCGTTGCCCGCGCCGCCGCCAGTCGCTCTCTCAGTCCGGCCGTTGCCGGAGCGAGCAACTCGGCACGCCTCAGCGCCAGCACCGCTCGACCATGATCTCCCGCGAGTTGCCGCGAAGCCCCGAGGTTGTAAAGCACGTGGGCCCGATCCGCCTGCGAGAGCGGCCCGGAGAGCAGGCGCTCGAATCCGGCCGCGGCATCCTCGAAACGGGCCTTGGCGGCAAACGGGTCCTTCTCCAGAAGTTGAACTCCTCGGTCGAACGCCGCCACAGGGTCCACGGGGCTGCTCGTCTTTGTCTGAGCGCGCGCCTGGGCTCCGACGCATAGCGAAGCGAGCAACACAAGGCACCAGACGGCGATTGGGCGACGTGCAGTCATGCCGCCCTCCCCTGCGCTGCCGCCATGGACTCGGCCCCGAATCGCCGCGCGGCCGCAATGGCACGCTCGCCGATTGTCCGGGCATCCGGCCTCGCTTCCGCCCGCGCCCCGCCGAACCTCGCCGCGTCGCACTCGTGGATCAGGCCCGCCAGCATCTGCCCCGCATCGGTCCCACTCTGTACGAGCAGTTCCGCCGCCGCCGGTCCCGTCAGCGTATCGGCCGGTTGCGAGAACCAGTCGGCCGCGAAGTTGGCCAGCGCTCGCGCGACCGAATCGAGCGGGTCGATGCTCCCGGCGGGCCGTCGAACGGCCCGCCGAAGCCGCCGCACCGCGGCCCGTCGACGGGCTCCCTCGGGATCGCGTCGCCGCCATCGCCCTACGCCCATTCCAGCGGCGATAAGCCCGCAGAGGACGGGAGGGCCGGCCAGCAGCGCCAGCGTTGAAGTTGATCGAATCGCCTCGCGAACGTCCATCATCGGCGCGCCGCCGCCAAGCGGGCCACGCTCGATGTCCGGCAGGCCACCGGGCCGCGCCTGTTGTACGGGGCGCTCCGGCTCGGCCTGCTCGGGCTCGTCGGGCAGACCCACCGTTGTGGATGCCTTCACCGCCAGCGGAATCGGGCTTGTGCTCGCCGTGCGGTACTGGCGAGTCTCTGGGTCGAAGTAGTTGATCGACACCGGGTCGATAGCCTTCACGCCGTCGCTTCGGGCCCGGATCATCGCCGTGAAGAACGCCGCCGTCGCCGTCGTCTGGCCCAGCACCGGCTCGCGAGGCACACGGAAGTGGCTCTTGAGCGCTGTTTGCGCCGTGAAGTCCATCGGCGGCACCAGCGACGGCGGATACGGCCCCGCCACGCCGACCATCAGGTTGATCGGCTCACCGACCGACACGCTCGTCGCGTCGGCCGTCGCCGAGATCTCGTACCGCCCGACCAGCCCCGAGAAGTGCTTTGGTCGCCCCGCCGCGGGCAGGTCTTCCACCATGATCTCGATGGGGGCCGCGCTGGAGAACTGTCGTTCGGTGATGTCGCGATTCTCGAACAGGAAGTCCATCGGCCCGCGCTGCCGCTGTTCGATCACCGTGAGATAGTCCGCACGCGCGGGCCCGATCGTGATGCGTCCCGCCTGCTTGGGAACGATCACGCGGTCGATCGTGAGCGTGTGCTGATCGAACGCCCCGATGACCTGCACGCCGTTCAGAGCCACAACGGCCGCGCCGGGGCTGTTCTGGCTGAGCGGTCGGGTCTGCGGGCCGGGCATCACCTCGTTCTCCGCGCCGTCGATCGGCATCGAGAGTTGCACGCCCGTGACATTCTTCCCAAGCGTCCACACGAGCCGCACCAGAATCGGCTGACCCACAAACGCCCGCGCATGATCCGCAGTAAGCGCCAGCGAGAACCCCTCTCCCTGCTTCGGCTCCACCACCTCCACCGTGGTCGCGGGTGTGGTGAAGGTCTTTCCATCCACCACCACCGTGATCGGCGGAATCTGCAACTGCCCCGCCCGGCGCGGCGTGATGGTGTACAAGTGGCCATAGGTGATGCTCACCCGCGTGCTCACGCGTCCGTTGATGATTGTCGTCATTGTTGAGGACATGTCCTGAGGTGCCCGGTACACCACCTCGAAGTCGGCGAGGCCCGACAGATCGGGCGGACGAACGTTCTTCGAGCCCGTCACGACGATCTGAATGTCCTGGTTGTCTCCAAGGTACATCCGCTGCGGGGCCTGCAACTGCACCGTGATCGGCTGGTTGTCCTGAGCCGAGGCGCGAGGAGTAGCCATGCCCGCCAGCAGCGCGGCCGCGATCACCAGAATGAACCACATCCGCTGGAGCATTACCAGTCCTTCGCCACGGGCGCGGGCCTGACCCGCTGCCGCTGGATCCGCTGCGCCTGCTGCTTGTTCTTCCGCTCCTGGTCAAGGATCTGGGCGGCCGTCGCGTCGAACGGCTGCATGTCCTTGCCGGGCTCTTGCGGGCCCTGCTGGTCCTTCTGCTGGGCCTGCTGCATCTGTTCCGCCTTCTCCTTGGCGTCCTGCGAGGCCTTGGCCTGCTGCGCGGCCTCTTGCAACTTCTGCGCCGCCTCCTTCTGGAGTTGCTCGGCGGACTTTGTGTCCCCCTCCTTGAGCTTCTCCTCGGCCTTCTTCTGCGCCTCCTGCGCCTTCTCCAGGCTCTGCCGGGCCTTGTCCATCGCATCCTTCTGCTGCTGATCCTGGGCGGACTGCGACTGCGACTCGGCTTCCTTCTTCGCCTTCTCCGACTGCTTGTTCAGGTCCTGCTGCTTCTGGGCCGCCTTGGCCTGATCCTCTGCGAGTTTGTCCTTGGACTCCCCCTTGTCGGACCTGTCGCTCAGGTTCTTGGAGTCTTTGCCTGCTTCCTCTTGCTTCTTGGCAAGGTCGTTGAGCTGGTCCGAGAGCGAGTCGCCCTGCTGCTTCTGCTGATCGCTCTTCTCCGATTGCTCGGAGTTCTTGGAGTCGTTCGGGCGAGATTGATCGGGCTTTGAGTCCTTGTTGTCCTTGCCTCGCTCCTTCTGCTCGTTCTCCTGCTTCTTCTGCTCTTCCTTCTGCTGTTCCTGAATCGCGGCGATCCGGCGCTGTACCAGGTCCACGTTGCGGGCGGCGCTGGCGTCGGCAGGGTCCGCCGCGGCCGCCGTGCGGAAGTACCGCTCCGCCTTGCGAAGCGCGTCGAGCGCCTGGTCCGCTCCCTCCTTCGTCTTGCCTTCCGCCCGCCGCGCCTCGAGCACGCCGAGGTTGAACGCGGCCGCCGACCGCAGGCGATCGTCCTGCGCCCGCGAGAGCGCGACCCGAAGGGGAACCTCCGCCTGCTCAAACTCCTTCCCCGCCAGCAGCGCACACCCGGTGTCGTACCACAGCTGAACCGGAGCCCTCTCGCCCAGCGCGGCCAGATCCTGCTGGTAGATCGTGGTCGCTTCGTCGACCTTCCCCTCCAGCATCAGCGCGTTGGCCTGCGCCACCCGCTCGTGCAGCTCATCGGCGCGTGCCGCCGGCGCGCCGCACAACGCGGCAACCAGCGCCAGCCACGCGCTCGCTCGTTGTCTACCGGTACCACGCATCAATCGTCATCTCCATGAGCATGAACACCAGCGCCAGCCCCACCAGGATCTGGAACAACTCCGTGTATCGCACCGACTCCGTCGACTCCTGCATCACCGCCGTGGCCGACTTCATCAGTCGTTTGTACACGGTGTCCATTTCGATGTTGCCCGTGCCCACATTCAGAAAGACGCCTCCGGGCGTGGCATCCGCCACTTTCTTGAGGACGCCCGAGTCCATCTTGGACAGAACGGCCTCTCCCTGAAACTCCATCGGCCTGCGGGGCTGTGGTCGCCCCGATGCGTCCGCCTCAGCGGCGGGCACGAGAGCCCCGGAAAGTTCCGATCCCACGCCAATGGTCACGATGCGGATCCCCTTCTTGGCGGCTTCCTGCGCCGCCTCGATCGGCTTCGACTCGTGGTCCTCGCCATCGGTGATCAGGAAGATCGTGCGCGAGCGCCCATCCTTCTCAGCGTTCTCGGTCGGCAGCAACTGGCTCGCCGCGAATCGGATCGCGTCCCCGATCGCCGTGCCGCCGCGCCCCACGCTCTCGGGGCTCACGTCATCCAGGGACAGCCGCACGAACGAGTAGTCGTTGGTGAGCGGGCACTTGAGCACCGCCGCGCCGGCGAAGGCCACGATGCCGATCCGGTCGCCCTCGGCCGCGTCGAGCACGTCCTTCACGCCCAGCTTCGCTCGTTCGAGGCGGTTGGGCTTGAGGTCCGCGGCCAGCATCGATCGCGACACATCGATCACGAACACGGCATCCCGCCCCGACCGCTGCACCTTCTTCGGCTGGGGATTGAACGCGGGGCGGGCCAGCGCAATCGCGAGCGCCCCCGCGGCCGCGCACGCCAGCACGATCTTGAGCACCCGCAGCGCCACCATCCCGCCCCGGGTCCACGGCTGCCCAACCGCAAGGCCGAAGTACCGTCGAACCGCCGCTCGATGCATGAGCAGGGCCATGAGCCCAAGCGCGGCCAGCGCCGGCACGATTGCCAGCCCCAGCAGCCATCGCGGCTCCAGCAAGGTCAGGCCGTTCATGGCGACCTCCTCAGCCACGTGCCGCCAAGAAGGCCGCGAAGCCCGAGCAGGCAGACCGAAGCCATCGCGACCGGCGCGAAGAGTTCGGTGTAGTCGGTAAAGTCGATCGTCTTCACCGTGCTCTTTTCCAGCCGATCAATGTCCGAGTAGATGTCGCGCAGGGCCCGCCCGTCCTCGGCCCGGTAGTACTTCCCGCCCGTCGCATCTGCGATCGCCTTGAGCGTCCGCTCGTCAACGTCCGACCGCACCGGGATCCGCTGATCGCCAAACGGCGTGTGCATCACCTGGTACGAGTCCGAACCGATCCCGATGGTGTACACCTTGATGCCCCATTGCGCGGCCAGCTTGGCCGCCTCGACAGGGTCGTAGCGGCCGCGGTTGTTGTCGCCATCGGTCAGCAGCACAATCACCTTGGATTTGATGCGGAAGTCCTCGTCCGCCAGTTCCGTGTGACGCGACTTCAGGTCCTGCTCGGCGGTTCGCAGGCGCGCCGACGCGAGCGCCAGACCGTCGCCGATCGCCGTTCCATCCTCGAATCGCTGCGCGAGCGGCACGGCGTCCACCAGCTGTGCCAGAGCCTTGTGGTCCCGCACCATCGGGCAGGCCGTGTCCGCATAGCCGGCGAACTGCACCAAGCCGATGAGGTCCGCCGGACGTCCCGCGAGGCCCTTCCCGTCGCCCTGCAAAAAGTCGCGAACGACACGCTTCACCACGTCCAGTCGCGACATCTCCTGACCATCCATCGGCATCGGCAGTGCCATGGATCCCGACCGGTCCACGAGCAACTGGATCGCGACCGCGTCCGTCGAGGTGAGCACCTTTCCTTCACCCAGTTGTGGGCGTGCCAGCGCCACGATGCCGGCCAGCATCGCGAGGGCCAACAGCCAGCGGGGCACCCAGAGCAAGCGCTGGCGAACGGATCTCGGCAGCTGCGCGGCCATCTCCGCGGTCGGCAACACAACGGCGGGTCTCCGAACGCGGATCAGAAGGAGCGCCACCGGAACCACGAGCAGCGCGAGCGCCCAGGGCGAGGCCCAATGCAGGTTCGGGGGCAGGCCGGGAACCGCGAGCGCAAGCGTGGATGGCCACAGGCTCATGCCCGCCCTCCCGGGACAGCGGCGTTCACATTATCGATCCACGTGGCGCATCGGGTTACCAGCTGTTCAACTCCTGGCGCGCTGGCCGCATCCGGTGCGAACCGAAGCCGCTCCAAATCGGAGAGCAGGCGGGTCAACTCAGCCTTTGCGTCGGGAGTCATTCGTTCTGCGCGATCGATGCTCGCGGCCAGAGACGAACCGGTGTGCGTGTCCGCCGGAATGCGCATCGCGTCGCGCAGGTACGTGCTCATCGTCGTGTGCAGCAACGACGCGGCCGCGAGGGCTCCGGTCTGTGTCGGGTCTCCCGCCAGAGTCTCACGTGATCGGGCAAAGCCGGCCCGCACACGGATCAACGGATCAACAGCCCGGCCGCGTTTCCGCGAGTGGGCGATCACAAACCCAAAGCTGGCCAGCATGGCCACCGTTGCCGCGGCGCCAGCGATCACCATGCCGCGGCTTACGCGGCTGGTCACCGGCGCGGCAAGCGCCATCGGCGCTCTCGCCGGCTCGAGTGGCGTCCGTGCATCGTCCTTGTCACCGGCCGCAGGTTTCACGGCAACCGTGACGGCCTCCGTTCGTAGCGAGAACCCCTTCCCCGAGTCCTTCGCCCGCACCTCAAGGGAAGGGATGATCTTCGAGCCGGCAAGAAAGGGCTCGAGCACGAGTCGGAGTGTCGTCGTCCGCAATGTACCCATTGCGGCTTCCGTTCGCTCCGAGGACACCACCGTGAAGTCTCCCAATGTCTGCACGGGTGCACCGCCCGTGTGCGGTGTTGCTTCCCCGGGTGTCGGCAGCGTGATCACCGCCTCAGGACGTGCGGTCACCGTCAGCGTCGCGTACACCCGCTCCGCGACGCTCATCTCCACTCGGTCAACCGTGAACTCAAGATCCAGCGACGAGTCTCCAGACGAGGTGTGCCGCTCCTGCCGCACCGCCGCCATCCGCTCCTCATGGCCAGACGCAGTGGGGGAGAGTCCAGCGATCGCCGGCATCTTTCGATCACATCCTGCGCAGGCCACCGCCATCGCCGCCAGCAGCGAGAACGCTCCGAAGTATGTGCGATTCGCCGCGCTCACCGTCGCTTCTCCCGCCGGTGGAACAGTTCCACCAGATCGTGCACATACTCGCGATCCGTTGACAACTCAACATCATCCACGCCCGCCCGTCGCAGCGTCATTGTCAGGGCCTCATCGCGATCCGCCGCCGCGGCCGCGTACGCCTCACGCACGCGTCGGCTTGAGGAATCGATGATGGCTCGCAATCCGGTCTCGGGATCGAGCACTTCGAGCATCCCGGCGGGCGCAAGCTCGCGATCCCGCGGGTCGCCCACCCGCACGGCGATGACATCGTGGCGTGCGGCGATGGCCCCGAGGGCGTCGCCGGTGGCCTCGAACAGGAAGTCCGAGACGACGAACACCACCGCCCGTCGCCGCATCACCCGGGCAATGTGCTCCGTCGCCGCGCCCAGGTCGGTCCTCGGATGGGTCGGCTCAAAGGCCAGCAGCTCCCTGATGAGCCGCAGCGCATGCCGGGCGCCCTTCTTGGACGGGATGTACAACTCCACCCGATCGGTGAAGATCACAAGCCCGACTCGATCCCCCTTGCGTGCCGCGGCGAACGCCAGCACCGCCGCAGCTTCCACGGCCAGCCGTCGAGTGCTGCGAACCTGTGTCCCGAAATCACCCGACGCCGAAAGGTCCACGGCGAGCAGCACCGTCAGCTCGCGTTCCTCGGTGAATCGCTTGACGAAGGGCTTGCCCGTCCGTGCCGTGACGTTCCAGTCGATCGTGCGGACATCATCCCCCGGCTCATACTCCCGCACCTCGGCGAACTCGATGCCGCGTCCCTTGAACGCCGACGAGTACTCCCCAGCGAATACCTCGGTCACCGCATGCCGCGTGCGGATCTCCAGGAGTCGAACTTGCTTTGCGAGCTCGGCCGGTGTCATGGGATGCGACCCTGTCCATCTAACCAGAGTTTCGGCGTGACGTCGTTAGGGCACCGGCATCGAGTCGAGGATCCGCGCCACGATCGCTTCCGACGTGATCTCCTGCGCCTCGGCCTCGTACGAAACCACCACGCGGTGACGCAGCACGTCCGGCGCGACGGTCTTCACATCGTGCGGGGTCGCGTATGCGCGGCTGTCGAGGAACGCGTTGGCCCGCGCGGCCAGCGCCAGGGAGATGGTCGCGCGGGGCGAGGCCCCGAAATCGATGAGCCGTTCCCGCGCGTCCGGGGCCCGAGTCTCGCGCCGATCACGAGCCGGTGCCGGGCCCTGCTGCGGCGCGAGCTTGATGCCAAAGGCCGCGGGATCTCGCGTGGCCTGCACAAGGTCGACGATGTAGTCCCGAACCTTGTCATCGATGTGGACGCGATCGACGAGCTCGCGGGCCTGCGCGATGTCCCGCAGCGTAACCACGTGCTGGCTCGGCCGCGGCTGATGCACCGTCGCCATGCGGTCGAGGATCTGCCGCTCCTGCTTCTTGTCCGGATAGCCCACCTTCAGCTTGAGCATGAAGCGATCCACCTGCGCTTCGGGAAGCGGATAAGTCCCCTCCTGCTCGATCGGATTCTGTGTCGCCAGCACCAGGAACGGATCGGGCAGCGAGTATGTCTCGTCGCCGATGGTCACCTGCCGCTCCTGCATCGCCTCGAGCAGGGCCGATTGCACCTTGGCCGGTGCACGGTTGATCTCGTCGGCCAGCACAAAGTTTGCAAACACCGGGCCCTTGCGCGGCGTGAACGTTCCATCGCGGGGGCTGTAGATCAGCGTTCCCGTCAGGTCCGCGGGCAACAAGTCCGGGGTGAACTGGATGCGGCGGAACGTCGCGTCGATCGCCTTGGCGAGTGTAGAGATCGTCAGCGTCTTGGCCAGCCCGGGCACACCCTCGAGCAGCACGTGCCCGTTGGTGAGCAGGCCGATCACAAGGCCCCGGATCATCTGATCCTGACCGACCACGACCTCGCCGATGCGGGCCACCAGTGTGCGAAGGGGCACCGAGTATCGCGCCAGTTCTTCGGCGCTGGGGGGAGGAGGAGGTGGTGGGGTGCTGGAACGAGTGTCGGCCGTCATGGATGTACCTCAATCATCTCCGTCGAACGTCGGCGGTCAGGCCGTGAACGCGGTCCCTTCCTAGACGCCCCGACAGGCCATTTCCGTCGCCTTGCCAAACCCGAAGGGTCCAAGAAAAAGGGGAAGGAGGAGGGCCAAACCGGCTCCATCCGGCGCGGCCCATCCGCCTTCCCACATTCGTGCAACTGGTTCGGCTTCCGTCTTCCGAAATCCGAACTGCGAAGCCCTGAAATCAGGCTCACTCGCTCAGGCGGGGGCCGCCCTTGGGCTGCGCCGGGTTGAGCTGGATCTCGCCGTTGGCCTCCTCAAACTGGCGGATGACCTGCCCGAGGCTGATCGCCAGGCGCTTGGCGCCGCGCCAGTTCATCACCACGCGCGAGCCGACCGTGAACAGCAGGGCGGGACGATTGTCCTGCGTCGGGACCGGGAGGTTCATGCCGAAATCCAGCACCACCTCGTCGCCCGTCGTGGACGTGCGGATCGTGTTGGCGTACGCCATGTGCATCTTGGACTCGTCGATGCGAAGTTCAACCTGCTGCTGCTGCGGCTGCTGATCGGCCATGAAAAAACTCCTTCTGTGTCTGTGTCTCGGGGTGTGAGAGCCGTCCCGGCGCGTGCCTGTGGACAGGGGAGTGAGCGTAGGCCCCGCCCCGGCCTTCCGCCCTCTCACGCCCCCGTCCCTCCCCTCCGCCCCGAGAATGCCGGTGACAGGAATCGAACCTGCACGGGGGTTGAGCCCGGCGGATTTTGAATCCGCTGCGTCTGCCAGTTCCGCCACACCGGCGAGGTGTGCGCGCAGCATATGCCCGCCTCTAAAATCCGCCTCTTCAAATTTGCAAATTCCGCGATGCGACGGGCGCCACCCACTTGGCCTAGGGGCAGCCCATGAACCACATGTTCAGGTAATCAAAGATGTCCTGTGTGTCCACCACGCCGCTGTTGTTGATGTCCGGCGGGCAGAGCACCGGTCGCGGCGCCGGATTCGCGTTGATCAGCCCAAGGCTGCCGCGCACCGCGATCCGGAACGCGTAGTCCTTACCGGTGTCCACCCAGGTGAGCGGGCTGAGCGACCGGTTCAGGAACATGCCCGGAGAGATCTGGATGTCGCGGCAGGTTTTATCGCACGGCGGGGCCGCGCAGGCGAAGAGCGACTGCCCGTTGAGCGATCCTCCCGGAGACGAGCCGCTGCTGATCCAGTATGTTCGTCCGCCCTGGAGCGTCCATCCCGGGTTGCAGAACGTCAGCTTGTAGGCGTACAGGGTCAGCCCGTTGTACAGCAGCGTTGCGCCCGGAATCTGCTCCGCCTTGGTGGCCGTGGCCGTCAGGATCGGCACGAATCCGGGCACGATCGGCGTCGGGGGCGGCGTGAACGGCACGCCGGGCGTGGCGACGGGCGTGCCGCACTGGTTCTCGTAGATCTCCGCGAAGCCGTGGACCGGATCGCAGTTGGTCCAGATCCAGGTCTCCACGAAGCACACGGGCGTCGGGTCGCAGCCCCGCATGATGAAGTTGTCGGCGGTGCGAGGCTGCGTCGGATTCGCGCGGTCCGCGCCCGACGGAGAGCCGCAGCCCGCCGTCATGAACTGTCCCTTGTCGTCGAAGATCATGTGCCCGAGGTCGATCTTGCCGTTGTCCCACGCCACGATGCAGCCCTCGCCCGTGAGCTTCCAGGCCAGGTTCGCGCATCCGTTGCAGCACTGTGCCGTGGTCTCCCACGGGCCGAAGTTGAACGGATACGGGAAGGGTCCGCCGATGCCGGTCTTGCGGAACGGCGGCAGGCCCATCATGCCCTGCGGGTTCGCCTCGGGCGTCGTGGACGCCCAGTACGAAAGGTCCGTCTGCTGGCCGTCGCTGACGCCCACGAGCGAGACCCAGTAGTTCTTCCCGCCCTCGAGCGTGAAGCACTCCGAGCACAGGTCGAAGTAGTACGACACCAGCGTGAACCCACCCGTCGCGGGCGTCTGGGCCTCGATGATCGAGTTGGTAAATGTCTTGAACGGCACGGGGTTGGGGGTGCCATCGCAATCGTCGTAGAACTCCAGCCGCGCCTTCTTGATGAGCGAGTTCGTGAACATCTGTCCACGGAACCCGAAGAGCCGATAGATCCGGTCCGGGCTCAGGTAGAAGTCGTCGGCGACCTGCACGGCCGAGCCCGCGCTGCCGAGGTGCGAGAGCTGCCCGTTGGCCGTCATCGCGTCGGCGGGAATGACCATGCCGTCGTCCCACACGCACTGGCAGTCGTCGGGAATGCCGTCGCCGTTGCAGTCGGTCTGGTTGCCCGTGCCGCCGCCCTGGCAGGCGTCCGGGATGCCATCGTTGTTGCAGTCGGCCGCGAGCACAGTCACGCGGGCCGTGCACCGCGACACGAGGCCGCCCTCGTACGTCACGGTCACCACGACCTGCGTCGTGCCGATCGGGAAGTTCACGCCCAGCGGACGGGAATACGTGAACGTCTGCATGGCCGCCGGGTCCGCGATGCGCGGCGTCGAGTTGATCTGCGCCTCGGTCACCGTGAGCGGCGGGCAGCTCGTGCGCGCGTCGATCGTCACATCCTGGCAGACCGCCAGCGGGTACACCGCCAAAGCAAACACCTGCGGGGCCGACGTGTCCACGCCGCCGTCCGCGGTGCCGCCATCATCCATCACACGCACGCGGAACGTCGTGTTGCCGAACACGCCGGGGGCCAGCGTGTACGTGAGGGTGCCGTTGACCCCGATCGCCGGCTGCCCGCCCGCCGAGAACAGCGCGGGGTTGGAGATCTGGTCCACCAGCACCGAGTTGAGCGTCTGGCCCGCCTCGTTCGCCGGGCCCGGGTTGAACGAGTTCAGGAACAAGGGGACGACGTGTGATCCGGTGCTCTCGAGCACCGACGGCGGATTGGCCGCGGTGAACGCGGGCGGATCGTTCACGGGACCGACCACGATCGTGAACGTCTGCGGAGCCGAGGTATCCACGCCGCCGTTGGCCGTGCCGCCGTTGTCGCGGACCTGCACCGTGAACGTCGAGGTGCCGAACGCGTCGGGCTCAGGTGTGTACCGCAGCACGCCCGCGTTGTCCACCGTCGGCGCGCCGCCCACAGCGAAGAGCGACGGATTGCTCACGCCCGAAACCGTGTACGCGGCCACCGCCTGCGTGGCCTGCTCATCGGGCGGGCCCGCGGTGAAGTTCGTCACCCATCCGGCCACGACCACCGGCCCGACGTCTTCGAGGACGGGCGGCGGATTGGCCGCCGTGAACGTCGGGGCGTCGTTGACCGCCACGACAGTGATCGTGAACGTCTGCGGCGCGGAGGTGTCGATGCCGCCATTGGCCGTTCCGCCGCTGTCCTGCACGCGCACCGTGAACTGCGAGGTTCCGTTCGCGTTGGCGGCGGGCGTGTAGTGCAGGGCTCCCGCGGCGTCCACTGTGGGGGCCGCGCTGAACAGGCTCGGATTGGTTACGCCGCTGACCTGGTATCCCAGGTTTGTCTGTGTCGCCTCATCCAGGGCGGTCACCGGTCCGGGCAGGAAGTCATGGGCGAAGCCCGCCACGACCACCGGGCCGACGTCCTCGAGCACCGAGGGAGGATTGGCCGCGACGAACGTCGGCGGGTCGTTCACCGGCCCAACCGTGATCGTGAACGTCTGCGGCGATGAAGTGTCCACGCCACCGTCGGCGGTTCCGCCGTTGTCTCGCACCACCACCGTGAACTGCGAGGTGCCGTTGGCATCGGGTGCCGGGGTGTACCGCAGCACGCCGGTGGTATCCACGGTGGGCTGGCCGCCCGCCGTGAAGAGCGCGGCGTTGGTTACGTTGCTCACGATGTACGCCTGCACCGCCTGTCCGGCCTCGTTGGCCGGGCCGGGCGAGAAGCTCGACACCCACGGGCTCACCACCACGGGGCCGACATCCTCCAGAACCGCCGGAGGAGTGGCCGCGACAAACGACGGCGCATCGTTGACGGGTCCGACGGTGATCGTGAACGTGTGCGGGGCCGACGTGTCCACACCGCCGTTGCTCGTGCCGCCGTCGTCACGCACCACGACCGTGAACTGTGATGTGCCGAACTGGTCCGCGGCCGGGGTGTAGCGGAGCACGCCCGCGACGTCCACCGTCGGCGCACCGCCCGCGGCGAAGAGCGAGGGATTGCTGATCCCGCTCACGATGTACCCAAGCACGCTCTGCGTCGCGGCCTCGTTGGGCGGGCCGACCGACACACTCGTCACCCATCCATTCACGACGACCGGCCCGACGTCCTCAAGCACCGGCGGCGGGTTGGCCGCGGTAAAGCTGGGCGCATCGTTCACGGGCCCAACCGTGATCGTGAACGTCTGCGCGGGCGAGGTGTCCACGCCGCCGTTGGCCGTGCCCCCGCTGTCCTGCACACGCACGGTAAACTGCGAGGTGCCGAACGCATCGGCGGCCGGGGTGTATCGGAGCACGCCCGCGGTGTCCACGGTGGGCGCTCCGCCCGCCGCGAACAGCGAGGGATTGCTCACGCCGCTCACGATGTACGCGAGCACGGTCTGGGCGGCCTCATCGGTGGCGGTGAGAGGCCCGGGCGTGAAGTTGTGCGCCCATCCAATCACCGTCACCGGGCCGACATCCTCGAGCACCGGCGGCGGATCGGCCGCCACATAGCTTGGGGCGTCGTTCACCGCCAGCACCGTGATCGTGAACGTCTGCGGGGCCGACAGGTCCACACCCCCGTTGGCCGTGCCGCCGCTGTCCTGCACGCGCACGGTGAACTGCGAGGTGCCGTTGGCATCGGGGGCCGGGGTGTAGTGCAGCGCACCCGCGGCGTCGACCGTCGGGGCCGCGCTGAACAGGCTGGGGTTGGTCACACCGCTGACCTGGTATCCGAGATTCGTCTGGGTCGTCTCATCGATCGCGGTCGCCGGTCCGGGCACGAAGTTGTGGGCCCATCCCACCACAGTCTGCGCCCCCGCGTCCTCCGAAACCGTCGGCGGATTCGCCGCGATGAAGCTCGGCGCGTCGTTCACCGGCCCGACCGTGATCGTGAACGTCTGCGGCGGCGAGGTATCCACGCCGCCGTTGGCGGTCCCGCCGTTGTCCTGCACGCGAACCGTGAACTGCGAGGAACCGTTCGCATCCGGCGCGGGGGTGTATCGCAACACGCCGGCGTTGTCGACGGTCGGCTGGCCGCCCGCGGCGAAGAGGGTGGGGTTCGTCACGCCGCTCACGAGATACGCCAGCACGGCCTGCCCGCTCTCGTTGGCCGGGCCCGCCGTGAAGTTCGTCACCCAGCCCGCCACCGTCACCGGGCCGACATCCTCAAGGACCGGCGGGGGATTCGCCGCGGCGAAGCTCGGCGCGTCGTTGACAGGGCCCACCGTGATCGTGAACGTCTGCGGGAGGGAGGTATCGATGCCCCCGTTGTCCGTTCCCCCGTCGTCGCGCAGCACGACGGTGAACTGAGAGGTGCCGAACGCATCGGCCGCGGGCGTGTATCGCAGCGTTCCGCTGTTGTCGACAGTCGGCTGGCCGCCCGCGGCAAAGAGCGCCGGGTTCGTCACGCCGCTCACGGTGTAGCCGAGGATGCCCTGGAGCATCGACTCGTTCGGCGGCCCAACGCTCACGTTGTGGGCCCAGCCCACGACCACCTGCGGCCCGGAGTCCTCCAGCACGGCGGGAGGATCGGTCGCCACGAAACTGGGCGGATCGTTGACCGGCTGCACGACGATCATGAACGTGCGCGGCGAAGATGTGTCCTGCCCGCCAAAGTCGGTGCCGCCACTGTCGCGCACCACGACCGTGAACTCGGAGGTGCCAAACGCGTTGGCCGCCGGGGTGTACCGCAGCGTCCCCGTGATGTCCACGGTGGGCCCCGCGCCCGCGGCAAACAGCGAAGGGTTGGACACCCCGCTCACGGTGTATCCAAGGTTGGTCTGCGTCTGCTCGTCCGGCGGACCCGGATTGAAGTCGTGGGCCCAGCCGACAAGCGTTGCCGGCCCAGAGTCTTCCAGCACTGGCGGCGGATCGGCCGCGACAAAGGTGGGGGGATCGTTCACCGGGCCAACCACGATCGTGAACGTCTGCGGAGCCGACGTGTCCACGCCGCCGTCGGCGATGCCTCCGTTGTCGCGAACGCGAACGGTGAACTGCGACGTGCCCACCATATTCGCCGCCGGCGTGTACTGCAGCACGCCCGCGATGTCCACCGTCGGCTGTCCACCAGCCGTGAACAGGCCGGGGTTGGTCACGTTGCTGACCGTGTAGCCGAGGCTCGCTTGTCCGATCTCGTCAACAGCAGTCACGGGTCCCGGCGCGAAGTCGTGGGCCCAGCCCGACACCGTCTGCGGGCCCGCGTCTTCCATCACGCCGGGCGGATTGGCAGCGACAAAGCTGGGTGCGTCGTTGACCGGGCGCACGGTAATCGTGAACGTCTGCGGGGGCGACGTGTCCACGCCGCCGTTGGCCACACCGCCATCGTCGCGAACACGGACCGTGAACTGCGAGGTGCCGTTGGCATCGATGGCCGGCGTGTACCGGAGCACCCCCGTCGCGTCAACGGTCGGCTGGCCGCCCGCGGTGAACAGGCCCGGGTTGGAGATCGCGCTCACGAGGTACCCGAGCACCGCCTGGGTCGCCTGCTCGTTCGCGGGCCCGACCGAAACGCTCGTCACCCACCCGTTGACCGTCACCGGGCCGACATCCTCAAGCACCGCGGGAGGATTCGCGGCGGCGAAGCTCGGCGCGTCGTTCACCGGACCAACCGTGATCGTGAACGTCTGCGGGAGCGACGTGTCCACGCCGCCGTTGGCCACACCGCCATTGTCCTGCACCCGCACCGTGAACTGCGATGTGCCGAACGCGTCCGGGGCCGGCGTGTATTGCAGCACGCCGGCGTTGTCCACCGTGGGCTGGCCGCCCGCCGTGAAGAGGCCGGGATTGCTCACGCCGCTCACGAGATACGCCAGCACCGCCTGCGTGCTCTCGTTGGCTGGGCCCGGCGAGAAGTTCGTCACCCATCCAGCGACTACCACAGGGCCAACATCCTCGGGGACCGTCGGCGGATCCGCGGCCGTGAAACTCGGGCGATCGTTCACGGGCGTGATGGTGATCGTGGCCAGGGCGCTGCTCGGGCTCAGGCCCGTGTCGACGGCCCCGATCGAGGCCCGCACCTGGAATGTCGCGATGCCGTTGTAGTCCGCCGCGGGCGTGTACCGCAGCCCGGCGTTGCCTTGCGCCACCGTGATGAACGACCCGGCCCCGACGCCGTTCACCGGCGTCGTGCCATCCGCGAGGAAGAGCTGCCCGCCCGGCGTCAGGCCCGACACCTTGAAGTGTGTGACCTCCGGACCGTCAAGTGTGTTGCGCGTGATGACCAGCCCCGGGGGCGTGGTGCTCTGGGTGTCTTCCAGCGTGGTGACATCGGTAACGCTCGGCCGATCGGCCACGGCCGTCACAAAGATGTGCGCCACGGCCGTTCCGCCGCCGATGCCCGCGTCGGTGCCTCCGATCGACGCCTGCACGTTGAACGTCGCGGTTCCAAAGAACCCGGGCGCGGGCGTGAACCGGAGCCCGGCGTTGCCCTGCGCAAACGTGATGAACTGGCCCGCCGTGGTGTTGATCGGTGTGACGCCGTCGTTCTGGAACAGCGTGCCGGACCCCGCGGGACTCAGCGCGGTAATCTTGAAGTGGGTGACCTCCGCCCCGTCCACGACGTTCCGCGAGATCACCAGCCCCGGTGGAGTCGTGCTCTGCACGTTCTCGCTCGTCGTCACATCGGTGACGCTCGGCGTGTCGGCCACCGGCGTCACGTTCACCGTCACGGTGGACTCGTTCGAATCGATGAACCCGTCGTTGGCGATGAACGTGAACGTCGTGTACGGCGAACCAAACTGATTCGCCGCCGGGCGGAACACGACCCGTCCGCCCGCGTCGGTCAGCACCTCGCCGGGCGTGACGATCGGCGTCAGGCTGCCGAACTGCAGCAACTGCCCAGCCCCCGGCAGCGCACCGATCCTGAACGCGAGGGTCGCGCCCACGTCCGGGTCATTGGCCGTGAGCGTGATGGTGACGTCCGTGTCCTCGGGGGTGGTGGCGAGCTGGTCCTGGGTCGTGGGGGCGGTGTTGATCGCCACCGTCAGGGCGAACTCGGACGTCCCCAGCGGCGCGCCGGGCGGCGTCGGGAATCCGCGGATCGACGAGGCCGCGCCGCCGTCGGAAAGACGCGTCGCCGTCGCGCTGATGTAGTTCTCGCCCGGCGGGATGGTCGCGGGGAACGAGAACGGCCCCACGATGCCCGTGGGCGCGGTCGTCACGTTCTTGAACCCAAGGTACGTTCGGCCCTCGCCAAAGCCCGAGGGATCGGGGCTCGCGCTCGAGAAGTACTCGATCCGGTAGTTCGTATCACCGATCGCGGTGAGCGTGGCCGAGATGATGCCGCCGCCCGTGACGGAGTTGATCACCGGGTAGTTCTGCAGGCTATTGGGCCCGGTCCGCACCACGTTCGCGGGCCCGTTGGCCGTCACGCCGTAGATGTTCGGCGTTTCGACGAGGTCGATTCCCAGCGCCCCATCCCCGTTGATCGAGTTTCCGAGGATCGAGTTGGCCAGCGAGGTATCGCCAAGCATGCGCACGCCCTGCCCGCCGTTGCTCGCGATCGTGTTGCCCTCGCCCGCGGCGGTGCCGCCGATGAGCGTCGAGACGGCCCCGCCCGCCACCGACACGCCCGCCGCGGCGTTCGGGGCCGGGGCGCCCGTCGCCGTCAGGCCGATCCAGTTGTTCTGCACCTTGTTGGTGGTGGCGTTCATGCCCACGATCGTCACACCGTCACCGATGGTGGGGGAGGTCTGGCCGCCGATCACGTTGCGGCCCGAGCCCGGTGCGCCGATCAGATTGTTCGGAGAGTCCACCACCGCCACGCCCTGCACGTTGCCCAGCGGGGCGCTGCCATCGGCGGTCAGGCCGATGTAGTTGCCCATCACGCGGATGTCGGTGGTGGTGGAGTTCTGGATCGAGACGGCAGCGCCGCCGTTGCCCGAGATCACGTTCCGACGCGCCGTCTCCTGCGGACCGTTGTCGGCGAACGCGCCGATGCGGTTGAAGACCGTTCCGCCGCGGAAAAGCATGCCGCCGAGCCCGTTGCCCACCGCCGCCGTGCCCGCCTCATTGGTGCCGACATAGTTGCCCTGCACAAGGTTGCCGAACGCGTTGACGCCCTCGATGAGCACGCCGTACTGCGTGTTGCCCGAGATAACGTTCCGCTCGCCCGCCGAGGTGCCGCCCACGAGCGTGCGGTTGACGTCGTTGAGGAACACGCCGATCACGTTCGGCAGAGCGCTCAGCCCGTCGGCCTTGATGCCAATGCAGTTGCCCGAGACGAAGTTGTTTGAGCCCAGGCTGGTAAACGAGACACCGTTGTTCTGGTTGCCCGACACGATATTGCGGGCCGCCAGAGGGTTCGTGGTGAACGGATTGGTGCCGATCTGGTTCGACGAGCCCGAAACGACCTCGATGCCGTTGAAGTTCGGGATCGCGATCTGGCCGGTGACGTCCGTGCCGACGTTGTTGCCCGAGATGATGTTCGAGTTCGACTCGATGCACACGCCCGCCTTGCGGCCATTGAGCGAGGAGCCGGAGATCACGTTCCGCTCCAGCAGATCGCGAACCCCGTCGCTGTTGGTCCCAATGGTGTTCGTGTTGGCCGTCGGCGCTATCCACACGCCGAACTGGCCGTTGCCCTTGTTCGTCGTGCCGTCGAGGCCCACGCCGATGTAGCAGCCATACACCCAGTTCCGCAGTCCGTAGCGCGTGGAGATCTTCACGCCCACGCCGTCGGCCGTCGGGCCGAGGAAGCGGGTGATGGCCAGTCCACGGACGATGCAATCCGACCACTGGATGTCCAGGCCGATGGTGTTCGCCACCTGATTACCGTCGATCTCCACCAGCGGCGGGCCTTGGTAGGCTTGGCCGCCCTGGCTCCACCCGTCGATGTACGCGATCCGCGAGATCACCGGCAGCGGGCTCTTGGGGACGATCACCTTCTGCTGGCCGATCGACGGGATCGCGAACTTGATGAACCCGCCGCCCGCCGTGTTGTTGTCCAGCAATGCCTGGCGCAGCGAGCCCAGCCCACTGTTGTTGGTGTTCACCACGAGGTAGCGCTGCGTCTCAAACGCGCCGATGTCCGCCGTCGCCATGCCGTCGTTGTCGCCGTCGGAGGGGCGCATCTGGCCGCGCTGGTCGGTCGCCGGGGCGTCGGCGTTCGAGCCACGATCCAGCGCGGGCGAGTCCGGCATGAGCGAGAAGGTCAGCGTCAGCCCGCCGTTGATGTTCATCGGCGTGAGACGCGGATCCGTCACGCCGGTGATGTTCCCGCTCACGCCGTTGACAAAGGGCCCGCCGATGCCCACCAGGTTGTTGTTGCCCGTCGCCGACTGTCCGGGGTCCAGGTCCCTGAACCCGCCCCCGGAGATGTTCCCAGAGATGATCGTGTTCTTCACCAGCATCCCCGCGCTGGAGATGTCCTGGATGCACCCCGCCGTGCCGCCCGACATCGTGTTGTTGGCCGTGATGGTGCAGCTCCGCACCGAGAGCGTCGCGTTCAGGTACGAGATCGCGCTGCCGACGCCCGAGTTGTTGCCACTGATCGTCGAGTTCAGAAGCGTGAGCGTGCCCCCCTTGCCGTCCACGTACACGCCGCCGCCGAAGCCGTCGAAGGTGATCGCGTTGTCGCTGATCGTCGAGGCGGTGATGTTGACCGTGTGCGGGCCTGTGCCGCCGCCGACATGAAGGCCGCCGCCCAGGTGCCCCACGCCGACCTCGTGGTTCGAGTTGCGACCGATCGTGCTCCCCGAGACATTCACCGTCGCCGCACCGCCGGTCAGCGACACCGCAACGCCTCCGCCGAGCACATCCGCCGTGTTCGACAGGATCGATGAGTCGATGATGTTGAGCGTTACCCCGGTCGAGCCGATCACCGCGACGCCGCCGCCGGTGTTCGTCACCGAGTTTTCGTAAATCGTGCACTCGCGGATCGTCAGCACGCCACCCGCCGCGAGGATCGCACCGCCGCTGGCGCCGCCGCCGCGCGTAAAGCTCAGGCCGCGGATCTCCACCGTCGGCGTTCCCGTGATCGTGATCAGCGGGAACGGCGCGGGATTCGTGATCGGGTCGATCTCAACGATGACCTGTGTCTGACCCTGCCCGATGATCGTCGTATCCCCCGTGATCGCCGGGAGCGGCGAGAGCACGTTCAGGTACGCCGGCGGACTGCCCACGACGAAGGTGAACTGAATCGTGTCCGCTCCGGGATTCGCGTTTGCATCCAGAATCGCCTGACGCAACGTCCCCGGGCCGGTATCCCCGATAGTGGTGACGTTGAAGACGTTCGCCTGCGCGAGCGCACCGATGCCGAGCGTTGCCAAGGCAACAGCGACCGCCTTCAGCGTTCGCAGCCTGGTACAAATCGGCATGTGGGCCTCCGGCCGCCCCCCTCCCGGGGCGCGGCCACCATCGAACAGGTGTTCCGGGCGGGCGCGGCCTGTCCGCGCACGCCACTATTGCCGTAACTCTCGATACAGACACGTATTAGAACACCATTGCGGACTAGGTACAAGCCCTATCCAGCAAGTTTCTACCGCCTAATTCAGTTATTGGCCATTGCGCACCCGGGAGACTACTGGCACATGCTGGCCAGATGCCAAACAGGCGTCCCGCAGATTGCCCAAGTCCACACTCAGAAGATCAGCCACACCAACAGGCCCACAACCATCAATCCGACCACGAGGACCAGAATCGTCGCGAGCGTGCTGGCCAGAGAGTTCTTCTGCTTGATCATCTGAGGGCTCCAAAGAGGCTCTCGCGAATGCGAGAGGAACCACACGCGGCCGGAAGACAGCCGCTTACTCGCCGGGAATATACGAGATCGTCCCCTCCCATGGCGAACTCGCCGTGGCGTAGAGCTTCTTGGGGATGCGACCCGCGAGATAGCTCTGCCGCCCGGCGATCGTCGCGTGTCGCATCGCATGGGCCATCAGCACGGGGTCCTTCGCGTGCGCGATCGCCGTGTTGAGCAGCACGCCATCCGCGCCCAGTTCCATCGCCACCGACACATCCGAGGCCGCGCCCACGCCCGCATCCACGATCACCGGAAACGCCGAGTCGCCCTGCTTGAGCAGCTCCAGGCACAGCACAATGTTGTTCCGGTTGAGCACGCCCTGTCCCGATCCGATCGGAGAGCCCGCGGGCATCACCGCCGTTGCTCCTGCCTCCTTGATGCGCACCGCGGCGATCGGGTCATCGCTGGTGTACGCCAGCACCTGGAAGCCGTCCGCGACGAGCTCCTTTGTTGCCGCGATGGTTCCGGCTGGGTCGGGCAGTAGTGTCTTCTTGTCGCCGAGAACCTCGAGCTTCACCCATGATGCGCCCGGGTTTCCGAGCTGCGACAGGATTTCTCGCCCGAGTCGCGCCACCCGCACCGCGTCCTCGGCAGAGAAGCACCCCGCCGTATTCGGCAGGATGGTGTAGCGGGACAGATCGACCTGCGAGAGCAGCGACTCGCCCTTCTCGTTGTACAGCCGCTCGCGCCGCACCGCGACCGTGATAACTTCAACCCCGGACGCGTCCAGCGCATCCTTCATGAGTTGCGCCGATGCGTACTTTCCCGTTCCGGCGATGAGACGGCTTCCGAAGTGCCGTCCGCCAATGACCAGCGGCCGATCCAGCGGGTCCGTGGCCTTCGCCTCGATCACCTGTGCCGTGCCGTCTGTGCCCATGCTCAGCCTCCTCCCACCAGTGTTACCACCTCG
This sequence comes from Phycisphaerales bacterium, assembly GCA_044221735.1. Lineage (GTDB taxonomy): Bacteria > Planctomycetota > Phycisphaerae > Phycisphaerales > UBA1924 > UBA4658. The sequence goes on from JBGAOP010000023.1 coordinate 60,650, forward strand.
ACCGCGTCCCCCTCTTTGAGAGCTTGCACCGGATGCGAACCCTTGGGCACCAGCCGCCGGTTGACCTCCACGGCGCAGGCCGCCTTCTCCAGCCCGAGCTCGCGCACGAGGTCCGCCACGCACGCCCCATCCGCCACCGTCCGTTTCTCTCCATTCACGACGACTGTCATGCCGAAGGGTATGTCACGGGGCATTGGCCCAGTCCGCTCGGGGCCCCGTTGGTGTTTCACTCACTCTGTGTGGGCAACAATCCCGCCGCGCGATTCAAGAGCACCCTCATGCCCTCGCCACGCTTCATCCTTCCGCTGCTCATGCTCGTCCTGATCGGGCTCACCTCCTGCTCCCGGCCGCGCCCGAGCTACAGCCAGTCCACTCCCGACGACGTCCTCAAGACCGCCGTCGCCATGATCAAGAACGGCGACACCCAGCGCCTGACCGACCTCCTCTACGCCGACTCGCCGGAGATGCGGTCGGTTCTGAATCAACTCGGCAAGCTTCTCGCCTCGATGCAGCGACTCTCCGTCTCTTCCGCCAAGCGATTCCCGGCGGAGTTTCAGAAGCTTCAGGACGACGCCCTGAAGGCTGCCGAAGACCCCAAGAACAAGTCCCTCGTCGGCCAGATCTTCGTCGGCATGAACGGCTTCGATCCCGCCGCGTCCAAATCCAAGCAGCCCAGCGCCGACGACCTCCGCAACGCCTTCTCCGCCGTGCTCGCGGACCCATATGGGTGGATCGAGAAGAACGCCCCGCGCCTCACGACCGTCAAGACCGCAGACGACGCGGCCAGCGTGATGTTCGACGGCGAGCCTGCCATTCCCGTCGTCGGCCTGCCAATGCGGCTCGAGAACGGCAAGTGGTACATCGCCCTCCCGCTCAACATGCCGCCGATGAACCAGGTCATGCCGCGCACCCGGCCGCAGTGGTCGATCCTGGGCTCCACGATCAAGTGCGTCGACAACGCCGTGCGCGACCTCGCGACCGACGTGGACAAGGGCAACGTCCGCGATCTCAAGAATCTGACCGACAAGTTCCAGGATAAGGTCCTCTTCCCCATCGGCATCGCGTTCGTGTCCTACATGAAGGAACTCGACGTCCGCAGCCGCGCCGACCGAAGACTGTCGGGGTTCAAGAGCCGCATGCGGACCTGGGTCGACACGCGCAAGAAGGCCGCCGCGGCCGGTCTCGGCGAGGATGAGAAGCCTCCCATCGCGGTGTCCCCAAAGCTCACCGATGCTCTGCTCACCATTGCTCCCGACCGGATCGAGCAGCTCGTGCGCCAGAACAAGCCGTTCGCGCCCGAGAAACTCTCGGACCCGGATTTTGAGGATCTCGCGAGCACGTGGCTCGGCGAGGCCAACCTCAAGCTCCGTTTCGACGATCTCACGCCGGCGACTGTCGACAAGTCCATCGCCGCGTGGCAGGCCGAGCGCAAGAAGCAACCCGCCGGCGCGAGCAAGCCGCCGCCGAAGAAGAAGTAGCTACGGCACCAGCACCCGCAGCACGCCGGGCCTGACGCGCACGCTCATGTGACCGACAACTCCGGCCCCTTCGCCGTCGATCTGGCGCGGCGTGTCGCGGTCGAGGTGAACTTCCACTTTCTGCGCCTGCGTGGTGATCGCTCCGGGCACGCTCGCGGCGAATCCGCCCGCAGAGGCCACCAGCCATCGTGCCAGCCCCGCCGCGCTCCGGTGCGGAAAGAACACAACATCCAGCCTGCCATCGCTCATGCTCGCGTCCGCCGCCGGATTCAAGCGAGCGGCGTACTGCCGGCTGTTGGCGATGACCAGCATTCCCGGCGAGCGGTCCACCACGCATCGGCCGTCGGCAACAACCGTCACTCTGGGCACGCGCGGCCGCATCAACTCCTGAACCGCGGCCCGCACATACGCCCCGCGCGTTACCCCGCCCCGCCGCGCCGCGGCTACGCGCTCGACCACACAGGCATCGAATCCCACGCTGACCATGAGCGAGAACAGCGCTCCATCGCATTCGCCGGCGTCGCAGGCGCGGACCTCGCTCCGGTCGATCGCTCGCAGCAGCGTTGCGGCCTGGCGATCCATGCCAAACTCGCGTGTGAACAGGTTTTCGGTGCCGAGCGGAAAGTGGTAGAACGCAATGCCCGTCTCGACGATCGCGGGGAGCGAGTGGTGGAGTGTTCCATCGCCCCCGGCCACCACCAGCAGTTCCGCGGCTCGCAATGCGTTCGTCAGCGTTTCCGACCGCAATGCCGGCCCGGCCGCCAGCGGCTTGACGTCGTGTCCCGCCTTGCGCAGCTCCGAGGCCAACCCCTCTGCCACGGCCGCGCCCGTGCCGCGCCCTGAGTTCGGATTGTTCAGGAGCACGATCTTCATGCGGTCATCGATGCATCCACGCGCTCACGAGTGCGTCGCCCACCATGACCATCAGCAGCAGCGGCAGGTGGATGATGGAGGCGAAGAAGACCCGTCGTGCATCACGGATCTCGCGTGTGCGGCAGAGCCGGAAGGCCATGGCCGCGTAGATGATCCCTGTCACGGTCGCGACGATCACGGTGGTGAGGCCGAGCCGATCGTGGAGGAGGATGGCGGGCGCAACGGTCACGGGAATCTGAAGCACCGCCCACAGCAGGATCGTCGAGGCTGTCCGTCGCCCGTCCGGATCGCTGATGGGCAGCATCCGATACCCGCCCTTGGCGTAGTCCTCGCGATACATCCAGGCGATCGCGAGGAAGTGGGGGATCTGCCACACGAACATCAGCAGGAACAGGCTCCAGCCGCCGGCGTCGAGCAGCGATCGCAGCCCCATCCAGTGTCCGTAGAGCACGTTGCCGGTCGCCGCGGCCGTCCAGCCGATGAGCGGCGGCAGCGCGCCGGGCACGGCGCCGATGAGGGTGTTCACGGTCGTCACGGGCTTGAGCGGCGTGTAGAGCAGGACGTAGATCAGGATGGTGAGCAGCGAGACCAGCGCGGGCGCGAGGCCGATGCAGCCGAGCAGGCCGACGCCGACGATGCTCAGTCCAAGTCCCACCCAGAGTGCCTGTCCCGGCGTGACGCGGGCTTGCGGGAGCGGGCGGGCGCACGTGCGCGGCATGATCGCATCCCGCTCGCGCTCCCACCATTGATTCAGGGCGTTGGCCCCGGATGCGGAGAGCATGGTGCCGACCACGCACGCCACGGCCCGGAAGCCGAGGTCCGCGGGCTCCCAGTGCTGTACGACCGCGCCGAGCGTGAAGCCGACGCCGGAGGTGATCGCGACCAGCCGCGTGATCCGCGGCTTGGTGAGCTCATAGATGGACTGGCCGAGCGTGGGGGCGGTGGGGGGGGCGCAGTCCGCCGCGACGCCAGCCACGGCCGAAGGAGATGTGGGGGAAGAGGTGCTGGACATGAACCCGGGTTCGCCGGGGCCAATTGTTGCACCCCTTTGCCTCGCGGGCGAGCGGCGCGAGCAGACAAGGTTCGGGCCGCGTGCCGCGGTCGCCTCCCTTACCATTTGCCGCATTGTCCCGGTAGCTCAGTTGGATAGAGCAGCCGCCTTCTAAGCGGCAGGTCGGGCGTTCGAATCGCCCCCGGGACGTTTGGCGTTCAGGCGGCGCGCTTGCGTCGACGGGCGAAGCTTGGCTTTTCGAGGAACGGCGTGAGCTCCTCGGGGACCGACTTGATGCCGCGCCGCTTGGCTTTCTGCACGGCGTACCAAAGCGATCGGTGCATTCGCAGCCGGACCGCGTCGGTGATGTTGAGGCCGTGAGCTTCCATCGCTTCGAGCGACCATCGCCAGGCGTGGTATTCCTCGAGGCATCGGGGCCGATAGACGTTGAAGCCGATCGCGTGGTGGCCGATCTCGTGGAGGAAGATGGCCGCGGACATCGGGCCCTTGGGCTTGGGCGCCTCGATGAGGTTCACCCGGGTGCCGTCGCGGTAGGTGACGTACCAGGCGATGCCGCACATGCCGGTGCGCCACTTGCGCACTCGGATCGAGTAGGTGTCGAGCATCAGGCGCACCACGGCGTCGTACTTGGCCTGCATGTTGGAGTCGGGGGACTCCTTGGCTTGTGTGCGCTTTGGACGCTTTGGGGCTTTGGCCAGCTGGGGAGCGGGTTGCTGCGCGATCGGGCGCTTCACGCACCGATCGCTCAGAGCCGCGATCGGTGGCACGGGTGGGCGCGCGGGGCGCTTGGGGGGCGCGAGCTTGATGATGATGGGATCGAGCAGATCCCAGAGCGTGAGCATCAGGCGGACTCCCGGGCGGGGATGAGGCGGGAGTTGGCCACGATGGCGCGGCCGGCGCCGCGCATGAAGTCTTCCCATTTCATGGGCGTGCGGCCAGGGGGCTGGACTTCGAGGAGCCTGAGCTGGGTCTCGTGGGCGCACGCCACGATGCCCTGTTGCACATCGAGGAGCGTGCCCGGGTCCTGGTGGTTGATGCCGGTGATGGGCTGAACGCGGAGCACCTTGATCTGGATCGGCTTGGATGCGGGGGCGGGTTCAGAAGGAGTGCTCGGCGGGATGATGGCGCAGGTGATGCCGGGCCAGGGCGTGAGGGCGTGGATCTGGCGGCGGACGAAGTCGGCCCGCTGGTTGAAGTCCATGTTGTCGTCGGACTTGGAGAGCTTGGTGGCGATGGTGACGAGCGACTCGTCCTGACGGGCCGGGTTGAGGCGGTCGGCGGCGAAGTCGGCGAGGACTTTCTCGACCAGCGCAGGGCCGTCGGCGGCGAGGACATCGTGGAGTTCGCCCGCGGTCATCAGCGGGTCGATAGGGCGGGGCGGGCTGGAGGCGGCGAGGATCTGGCCCGCGTCCATGCGATCGGCGAGGGTGATGATGGTGTTGCCGGTGGCGTGGTCGCCGCCGAGGATGGCGGCGTTGATGGGGGCCGCGCCGCGCCAGCGGGGGAGGAGCGAGGCGTGCAGGTTGATGGCGAAGCGGCCTTCGAGGAGGGCGCGGGAGAGCTTCTGGCCGAAGGCGATGACGACCCAGGCGTCGGCGGGGAGGGCCCGGATCTGGTCGATCATGGCCGGGTCGTTGACCTTGGCGGGCTTGAGGATCGGGATGTCGGGGAGATTGGCCGCGGCCCACTCGCCCACGGGCGTGGGCGTGAGCTTTCCGCCGCGGCCGGCGGGCTTGTCGGGCTGGGTGACGACGCCGGTGATGGTGTGGGCGCGCGAGAGGGCTTGAAGTGTGGGCAGCCCGAACGCGCCGGAACCGAAGTAGACGATCCGCATTGAGGGGAGGGTAGAAAGTGCAAAGTGCAAAGTACAAAGTGCAAAGGGAGGCACAAAGCACAGAGCACAAAGCACAAAGCACAGAGCTCAAAGCTCAGAGCACACAGCGCGTGGTATGGGCCTTCGGGAGTGGACGTTCGAGGGCTGGGCGCGGCTTGTGATGCGGGGGTGTGTGGGTTGCGCGGGGAGTGGGGACTAGGGGGCGCGGGCGAGGCCGGCGGCTTGGAGGATGTTGGAGGTTGAGCGCTGGGGCTGGTTGTTGGGGCGGTTGCGGGGGGAAAGGGAGGAGAGCGGGTCGAGGAAGGGGTCGGTCGTGTTGAGGGTGAGCGGGAGGGTTGGGGTGGTGGTGATGGGCTTGGTTGGTGTGGGCTCGCGGCGGGAAGATTGAGGTTGGGGTGGCGGGGGCTGAGAGCGTGTTGGCGCGGCTGGGCGGGCGGTGTTGTCGTGGGCGCGTGGTGCGCTCGCCACGGGCAGGATGCCCGTGGTGATGACGGCGGTGGGGCCGATGGGCTTGAAGCGGGCGAGGAGGATGAGGGAGGAGGCGGCGCGGCGGATGGTCTCGGCGGCGCGGATGGTGGTGCGCTCGGCGGCGAGGCTTTGGGCCGCGCTTGGCGTGCGGGGATCGGGCGCGGTGCGCTGGGCGCGGGATTCTGCGGAGGGGAAGGCCGCGGCGTTGAGGGCGGGGCTTGTGAGAACCTGGCTCAGCGCGGCGACGGCGCGGGAGAGGTGGATGGTGGCGACGAAGCGGAGGTGCCAGGCCGCGCCGGATTCGATGGCGGCGACGCGGTCGCGGATGGCGGGGCGTGCGAGCCAGAGGGTGAGTTGCTCGATGGAGGTGGCCGCGAGGGTGGCGAGCGAGGCGAGTGAGTGGTGCTCGCTGGTGAGGGCGTCGAGGAGCGTGGCCTCGAGGGTTGGGGAGGGGTTGAAGATGGAGGGTGGCGTGGACACTCAGGGAGAGTGTACGGTATATTTACGGGTTGTCAATAGGGTTTTGGTAGGATATTTGGGGATAGGGGTGATAGGGGTGTAAGTGGTTGTGGGGGAAGGGTATGCGGGATGGTGGGCGGGCCTTTGGACTGCGGTCGGGGGATGGGACTGTGATGGAGCGGTGCTGTCCGTCCCATGACAACGGCGCGGAGAGGCTGGGCGTTCAGAATCACCGCGCGGCCAACCTTGGCGGGTGTCCGGCACTACCGACGCGGAGGAACCGCGACGGTAGTGGCACGCCCTGTTGCGTCCAAGGTCGAGCTACCTGCCGGACTGTCAAATCGGCAGGTCAATCCCGCGTTGTGCCTGTCGGTTGGGTAGAAAGACGGTATTGCCACCCCAAAGCCCTCCAAACAACTCGGAATTCAACTCCCCGCCGTGGCACCGGGATTGCCACGAGCCCCCCCAACAAAATAAGGAGGCTCGAATGGCTAAGTTCAAGATGCGTCTGAAACTGACGGGGTTGGAAGTTGAGATCGAGGGCGATCGTGCTGACGTTCCTCTCATGACACAGGGCCTGCGAGAGCAGATTGTTGGGCTCATCGAGAGCCCGGCTTCGGTTGCCGACCCCGAGCGAAAGAAGGTGGACAACACTGCACCTCTGTTTCCTCAGGTCGAGCCGAAATCGCCGCCACGCGCACGCAGGGCGAACGGCTCCGGAAGGATCGCTACGGTGGACGCAATCAGCTTCAAGCATGACGCCGCCAAGTACGGAGCACCGTCGCAAGACTGGACGACCGCGCAAAAAGCCATGTACACGTTGTACGTCGTCGCCAAGCAGACCGGCGTTAAGGAAATGACCTCCTCGGTCATCGCGGCCACCTACGCGCAGCACTTCAAGCAGTTCAAGATGATCAGGCGGCAAAACGTCACGCGCGATCTTGGACACATCAAGGGCAAGACTGTTGCCGAGGACACTAATCAGAACCCGCCGAAGTGGTTGCTCCTTGAGAGTGGCGAGCGTGAAGTGGAGGCGCTCATTGCCGCCTCACTAAAGGATCGCGTGACCACGAAGGCCGCCGTGGGCGCGGAAGACTAAACCATGGGAGTTGTCGAACAGAACCAGCTCGTGAACCAACTGTCTCCGCCAGCCGACCGAGCGCTGGCGGAACAGTTGGTCCGCGAGTTCGTATCCTTGGAAAGGCGGTTTATTCAGCGAGACTGGGAGCCAACCGAACTCGACGCCGGCCAGTTCGCCGAGATTCTGGCCAGAATCTTGTTCCACTTGGACTCGGGCACGCTCAACCCGTCTAAGAAGTTCGACGACTGCCTGAAATACATAGAAGACGAGCCCCCTTGTGGACGCAACCATGCAATTCAACCACGCTCCACGGCGACCCATATAGCGAAGGCGCTTCGCTGCACGTATAAGTTCCGGAGTGACCGGGGAGCTGTGCACATCAGCCCGACGTACAGCGCGAACCACTTGGACTCGAGGTTCATGGTCGAGTGTGCGCGCTGGTGCATGGCGGAAACCGTCCGATGGCTGAGCGCCGGGAAGCCCTCGCACGAAGAAGCGGCGAAGATTATTCGGGAACTGCTTCAGTTTGAAGTGCCCGCGGTCGGGAAGTACGGAGACCGGGTGATGGTCCAGCGGACCGACTTGAAATGCGAGGAAGAGATATTGATCCTCCTGCATCATGCGGGGGAGTCCGGGATGTCGCGTCGAGAGCTAGGCGCTGCGGCGATGCACTCGCCGCCGAGCATTACCAACGCGCTGAAAGACTTGGCCTCGCGGGAGTCGCGGCAGATTGTTGAAGTTGAGGGGAAGTTCCGCCTAACGGACCTAGGCTCCAAGCGAGTGCGCGACGAGATTTCAGACCGACTAGATTTCAGACCGACTGCTGGTGCAGTAGGAACACTCCGACGGATGGCGTCGCCTTTCGCCGGGATGGGTGCGGGAAGGGGTGGACGCTTTGCGGAACCCCTTCCCGCACTCGCGCGCCAAGAGCGTAACGAATACACCGGCGGCTTGCGGCAGGTGTCACGATGATGCGCGCCACCACCTTGCGGTTTCTCCGCAAGGTAGTGCGGGTGTGCAAGGACGATCGGCACTTCCTTGCCCAAAGCGGCAAGGAAGTGGCACGGGTCAAGGTTGTGCCACCGCAGGCTTTGTCAGTCTGTGATTGGGCGCGCTTGGGTGGACGCCTTGTATGCGCGGGCTTTTTCGGTGACGCTGGGGCGTTCGGGCTGTGAGATCTGGTGGATGTGGCTGGCGCGGCCGTCGATGAGCCACACGCAGTACCAGCGGTCGAGGTATGTCATGCCGTAGGCGTGGTGGGTACGCCAATCGCCGTAGACCTTGAAGCCGCGGGTTTCTTGTTCCTCGATGAGGTCGGGCTCGCCGAGCTTGGCGCGGACGTCGGCTGCGGTGGAGAGGGAGGTGAGTGTGTGTCCGTCGGGCGTGCGGATGGTGTAGCAGCCGGGAAGGGTTGTGAGCGCGAGGGTGGATGCGATGAGCAACAGGGCGCGAGCGGGCGTGGAACTACGCAGCGCGGGGTGCATCGGGGGGATGGTACAGATTCGGGAATGAAGTCGCACCAGGAGCTTGGGGCGGCTGCACCGGCGGCTTGCGCCGCTCGGCTCTGATTGGGTCAACCGTTTTCGAGGTCTTTGATGGCCGCGCGGTTCTTGAGGCGGGATATCTGGGTCATCCGGTCGAGGATGAGGACGCCGTCGAGGTGGTCCATCTCGTGCTGCCAGCAGCGGGCGAGGAGGCCGGTGGCGGTGTGGGTGAACGGTTTGCCGTGGAGGTCGAGGGCGGAGATGGTGATGGTGGGCGGGCGGAGGACGTCGCCGCGGATGTCGGGGAGGGAGAGGCAGCCTTCTTCCATCTTGATCGGCGCGCCGAGCGGGTGGGAGAGCTTGGGGTTGATGTAGAACTGGGGGCCGTCGGTCGCGGTGGGTGGGACGGTGTCGGGCGAGCGGTCCTCGCTTGGGGGGACGTCGCAGACGAACATGCGCCAGGAGAGGCCGACCTGTGGGGCGGCCAGGCCGATGCCCTCGGCGGTGCGCATGAGCTCGATCATTCGCGCGGCGACGGCCCGGATGTTGTCGTTCACCGCGGGGATCGGGTTCGCCTTCGCCCGCAGCACCGGCGCGGGGTACTAAACATTGCGGAGCGCGGCGGGATCGACACCGGCGGTGTGAGAGCTCAGGGTGGTGGGGGGTTGGGGAGGG
>JBGAOP010000055.1:0-9334 GCA_044221735.1 Phycisphaerales bacterium
GGGCCGCGTCGGGGGCATTCCACGCCGATCCGGCGAAGGTGCTGTCGGGCGAGAAGAAGCCGTTCTGCATTCTGATCCCGCCGCCGAACGTGACGGGCGCGCTGCACCTTGGACATGCGCTGAACAACACGCTGCAGGATGTCCTCACCCGCGCCCACCGCATGATGGGCTACGAGACGCTCTGGATCGTCGGCACCGACCACGCGGGCATCGCGACGCAGGCCGTGGTGGAGCGCCGCCTGAAGAAGGAGCAGGGCAAATCCCGCAAGGACTTCACGCGCGAGGCCTTCGTCGCCAAGGTGCAGGAGTGGAAGGACGAGTACGAGGCCCGCATCACTGGGCAGCTCAAGGCCATGGGCTGCTCCTGCGACTTCGACCGGCAGCGCTTCACCATGGACCCCATCTGCGCCCGGGCCGTGCGCGAGGCGTTCTTCCGCTTGTTCAAGGACGGCCTGATCTACCGCGGCAAGCGGCTGGTGAACTGGGACCCGGTGCTGCAGACCGCCGTGGCTGATGATGAGTGCTACGAGGAAGAGCATGACTCGTTCTTCTATTACCTGCGGTATCCGCTCGTGCATCCGCAGAGCGGCAAGAACCCGGGCAGCGATCCGCAGCCGGTGACGTGGGATGAACTGGCGATGCGCGGCTACCCCGGCGCGGGCGAGCATCAGGCCGACCAGCCGGCGTGGATCACCGTTGCCACGACGCGGCCGGAGACATATCTCGGCGACACTGCGGTCGCGGTGAACCCGAAGGACCATCGGGCGAAGGCTCTTCGCGGGTTGTTCGTGGAGTTGCCGCTCGTCGGGCGCGTGATTCCGATCGTGGAGGATGAGTACGTCGTGCTTCCCGCCGCGCAGTGGGAGGATGCCGAGGCGGCCAAGGGCGATCCGAAGGCGCAGTACGCCACGGGGTTCCTGAAGGTGACGCCGGCGCACGACACGAACGACTACGACCTTGGCCAGCGGCACAAGCTGCCGATGGTGAACGTGTTCGCGCCCGATGCGACGATCTCCGACAAGCATGGATGGAGCGACCCGCGCGAGTTGGAGGGTGCGCACGTCTTCCTGCACAAGCCGCGCGAGGAGGCGCGGAAGCTTGTGGTGCGCGAGTTCGAGGCCCGGGGGCTGCTGGAGAAGCCGCGCCCGTACCGGCACGCGCTCAAGCACTCGGACCGGAGCAAGGCGGTGATCGAGCCGTACCTCAGCGATCAGTGGTATGTGCGGGTGACGGACCGGCGGCTGTCCGGAGCTGCGAATCGGGCGCTGGTGCCGGAGCAGCGCAGCGGCGCGGCCGCGGCCTCGGGCAATGGAGAGCACGATCTCGCTCAAGAGTCGGGCGATGGCTCCATGCGCTTCTACCCCGCCCGCTACGCCAAGACCTACGAGCAGTGGCACGACAACATCCGGGACTGGTGCATCTCGCGCCAGCTCTGGTGGGGGCATCGGATTCCGGTGTGGAGTCGCCCAAACCAGTTGATCTACGGGGATGTGACGAAGAACTTGGAGTCTTGGTATCAGCAGGGCAGAATCGCCTACTCACAGCGAAGCCGGGAAGGGGCATCGATTGCCTCGGAGCGCGAATCTCGGGAACAGTCACATCACTTTGTGTGCGTTGCAAAAGCAGACGATATTGAAATCGTTCAGGCACTAGAGGCTGCGGGCTTCACGCAAGACCCCGACGTCCTCGACACCTGGTTCTCCAGCGCGCTTTGGCCGCTTTCCACCATGGGCTGGCCCGACCCGTCGCAGTCTCCGCAGACCGCGGGCCTGCTCGACGCCTTCAACCCGACGTCCGTCCTCTCCACCGCCCGCGAGATCATCACGCTGTGGGTGAGCCGGATGGTGATGATGAACCGGTACTTCATGGGGGAGGGGCAGGGCCGCGGACAGATTCCGTTCCACAACGTCTTCATCCACGCCGTGGTGCAGGACGGCGAGGGGCGGAAGATGTCCAAGAGCCTGAACAACGGCGTGGACCCGCTGGACATCATCGAGAGCCACGGGGCCGACGCCATGCGCTTCACGCTGGCGCAGATGACGACGCAGACGCAGGATGTGCGGATGCCGGTGCGGCCCGATCCGAAGACGGGCAAGAACACCAGCGAGAAGTTCGATGCGGGGCGGAACTTCTGCAACAAGCTGTGGAATGCCTCGCGGTTTGCGATGGCGATTTTGGAGCGGAACCGCGGGGGGGTGGGGAGTGCGCCCGCGGGTGGGCCGCTGCATGGGGGTGCGCCCATGCCTCTGTCTTTGCCCGATCGATGGCTGCTCTCCCGGCTGGCCAAGGCGGTGAGGGCGTGTGAGGGGTCGCTGGCAAACTATGAGTTCAGCGACTATTGCCAGACGCTGTACCAGCTCCTGTGGTGGGACTACTGCGACTGGTACCTTGAGGCGATCAAGCCGACGGTGGACAAGGATGCGAACCAGCGGGCCGTGCTGCGGACCGCGTTGGATGTGATCCTCCGGCTGCTGCACCCCGTGGCGCCATTCATTACCGAGACGATCCACGAGCAGTTGAAGGCGCATCCGGCGGGCGCGCTGGCCGGCATCACGCTGGAGACCCGCGACCTGTTGTGCACGTCGTCATGGCCGACCATCGCGGACTCGCTCGTCGATGAGGCGGCCGAGAAGGAGTTCGAGTCGCTCCGCGAGCTCATCAATGCGATTCGAAACGTCCGGGCCGAGCACCAGGTGCTGCCGAAGCGGCGCATCACGCTGCACTGTTCCGACGCCGCGGTCAAGCGGCTTGCGGCGGCCGCGCCGGGGCTGGTGGAGAACCTCGCCGGGCTCGAGGCGATCAGCACCTCCAAGCCCGGTTCGGGCACGCAGACGGTCGCGTTCAGGGCCGGCGGGGAGGAGATGCACCTCTCGAACCTCGCGGAGGCTCTCGATGCGGGGGCCGAGAAGGACCGACTGACCAAGCAGCTCGAGGCCCAGCGCAAGAGCGAGGGCGCACTCGCGGGTCGCCTGAACAACCCCGGCTATGTGGACAAGGCCCCGGCCAAGCTGGTCGAGGAGTCCAAGGCCCAACTGGCGAAGATCCGGGCGGAGATCGCGGCCATCGAGGCGAAGCTGAAGACGCTCTGAGCGGTGGCTAGCCGATAGCGGAAGAAGGCGGCGCGGAGGACGATCAGAGAATGCCCGACATGGAATCAGCATTCCCTTCTGCCCGTTCGGATCGTTCACGCGTCGCCATGCGGCTTCTTGTCGGGGCGTCGGCTGCGTGCATGCTGGCCGCGCTGGCGGCGTGTTCCACCGGTTCTCCGAGGCCATCGGCCCCCACAACACCGATCGCCGGCAACGCCACGATGGGCGTCACGCCGGGCGTGTCGACGGCCGCGCCCGAGTCCGACACCATCGTCGAGTCCGTCGATCCGTGGTCATTCAACGCCACCGAGGGCCGCCTCGTCCGCACGCCCCACTATCGCCTGTTCACGACGCAAGCCGACACGGTGCTCAACGCCCGTGTGCCGCACTTCCTTGAAACCGCGCTCACGGTGTATCGCACAGGAATCACGGGACCGTCGGCCGCGCTTCCCGAGCCGGAGCTGAAGCTGGACACGTACATCCTGCGGACGCGCTCCGACTGGGCCCTGCTGACGCGGCAGATGACCGGGGATCAGGCCGATTTGTTCCTTCGCATTCCGCGGGGCGGCTTCGCCTTCGGCGGCAAGGCGCTGCTGTTTGACATCGGGGCCCGCGACACCATCGCCATCGTCTCGCACGAGGGGTGGCACCAGTACACGCAGCGCGCCTTTAAGCGCCCGCTCCCGGTGTGGATCGAGGAGGGGATGGCGACGTACATGGAGGGGCACCGCTTCGACGGGCGCGGCACACCGGAGTTTCTGCCGTGGCTCAACACGGAGCGATTCGACCAGCTTCGGCGGGCCCAGGCGGCGGGGACGCTGATGACGCTTCCTGCGCTGCTGGACTCGGCGCCGCAGAGCCTCTTGTCGGGCGCGGGCAGTGCGAATCCCAATGGTGATGCGCTGGTGTACTACGCCCAGGTGTGGGCGCTGACGCACTTCCTCGCCGAGGGCGCGGGCGGACGCTATCACGCGCCGCTGGCGACGCTCTTGCGCGACGCGGCCACCGGGGACATCGACGCCCAACTCTCGCGAACGTTTGGCTCGGCCGATGCCCGTCGCGTGCTCGCGATGCGGCGCGGCCCGGGGGTGTTCACGGCCTATTTCGGCGACCTCGGCGCGGCCGCGGACGCCTACGACGCGTTCATCAAGCGGCTGGTGCACCCGGGCTCGCGGAACGCGATCGTTGAGGGGGTTTCCCCACTCCAGAGCCCGTAACGCGACTGCGGGGCGGCCAGGGCCCCAGGATTCCCCAAACTTCCATGGCCCGCCCGGAAACAGGGTTTATTCTTAGGGTTCGTTGATGGAACTTCCCCCTCCCGGCCTCTCGCTGGGGGTTGCTGTCGTCGCCATGCCGCGCCGACCCGAAGGAGTGTTGGATGAGTCCGAAGTCGCCCGAGATGTCACGCCGCGGCCGAGTTCGTCTGCGCCGCGGGACTCTTGCGTTGCTCATCGCCGCGGGTATGGGCCCACTGTGTGCGCCCACCGCTCGCGCCGACGATCATCCGGTGATGCTCCAGTGGTTCGAGTCGCGGTGGTCGACGATCGAGTACAAGATTCCCGACTTCTTCATGGCCGGGTATGACTCGACCTGGCTTCCACCTCCGACCCGCGCGGCGGACGGCACCAGCCCGGGGTACGACACGTTCGATCGGTTCGACCTCGGCTCGCCCGGCAACGAGACGGCGTATGGCACGCAGGACATGCTCAAGGCGATGGTGGACGAGTTCCACCAGGCCGCGTCGCTGGTGTACTTCGACATCGTGCTGAACCACAACTCGGGGCGCAACAACTCCAACGACTTCTACAACGCGGGCGGGTATCCGGGCTTTGCGCTGCGCGTGGGCGCCGATTTCTGGGGTGACTTTCACGACGGCACGACGCAGTCGATCGATCCGAATGGCGCGAACTACAACCTTTGGAACGGCGACCTGCTGAGCCTGATCGATATCGCCCACGAGAAGAACTACCAGTACATTCGTCAGCCGGCGGTGGCGGGGGCCCAGAACATCCCGGCGGGGACCGTCCGCAACCGCGTGGACGTGAACAACAAGAAGTTCTATCCCGACCTTGCGCTGACGCCGTCGGTGTTCACCAACTCCGCGCTGCCGAGCGGCTCGCAGACGGTCACGATCTATCCGTACAACACGGTGGACCCGACGCAGGGCGATCCGGTTCCGGAGAATGCGACGGGCTACTTGACGCGCTGGGTGCAGTGGATGGTGGAGGTGATCCACTCCGACGGGTTCCGGCTCGACGCGGCGAAGCACATTCCGCAGTGGTACTTCAACCAGTTCTTCGACTCGGCGGTGTTCCAGCGACGCAAGGACTTCGGCGGGGCGTCCGTCACGCCCCTCTCGTTCGGCGAGATCGTGGATTCGAACTCGTTCACGCAGACGTACACGCGCAAGGACGGGTTCGGCAATCGCGATGCGCTCGACCTCAACGGGGCGGGCCAGCTGCGCGACATCCTGAACAACCGCGGCACGCGCTCGTGGGACAACGCGCTGTTTGCGCACCTTGACACCGTCGACGGGGGCGGCGACACCGCGAACCAGTTCGGCAACAACGGCTCGCTGGGTGTGAACCACATCTTCAGCCATGACAACGGCTCGGCGGGCGGCGGCGGCTCTCCCCCGTCGCTTCCCGGGGCGAGCATGTACGCGCTGCCGGAGTGGACGTACCTGCTGTTCCGGCCGGGGCTGTCGAACGTGTATTACAACTCGCGGGAGTTCATCGATCGCTTCCAGTTCCGCGGTTTCTGGCCGCGCGAGGGGAATCCGACCGCCCTTGGAATCGAGGGCTCGGGGCTGAACTCGGATCTGACGCGTTTGGTCCAGATCTCCAATGGCTACGCGCGGGGCGACTTTCGGATCATCAACTACACCGACAGCGTGAACTCCTCGCGCGATGAGTTGCTGGTGTTTGAACGCAAGCGCCCGGGCGGGGTGGCAAACGTGCTGGTGGGCGTGAGCGACTCGTACACCAGCGGCGTGGCCTTCCGGAACGTTCAGACCTCGTTCCCCGCGGGCACACGCCTGCACGAGCTCACGGGCAACCACGCGAGCGCGGTGATCGACCCCACGAACCAGATCCCCGAGCTTCTTACCGTCGACAGCAACCAGCGCGTGCTGCTGGCCGTGCCGAACAACCAGAACACGAGCGGCACGCAGCACCACAAGGGCTACGTTGTGTACGGCCCGGCAGCGCCGTCGGGGACGCTCCAGATCCTGCAGACGAGCGGCGCGGCCCTTGCGTCGCAGTTTGCTGCCGATGCGTCGAGCGTGCCGGCCTATCGCCGGCGCATCACGACGATCCCGATCGTGGACACGGCGCAGTTCGAGATTCGACTTACGACGACGAAGACCGATCCGTCGGATCCCGATTGGGACGACTTTGCGTGCTTCCGTATTGATGGCGGGTATCCCTCGGCCGGAGCGGCCGCGGATTTCAACGGGAACGGGGCGCTGGATTTCTCCAACTCCGATCCGTACATCCCGCGATTCGAATCGTTCGTGACGCAGGCGTCTTCGCTGTACGCGAACCCGGGCAACGCCAACGGGGTGTATCGCCAGACGATCAACACGTCCTCGCTCGGCGAGGGGTATCACTACATCAAGGTCGTGGCGTTCCGGCATCGGCCGTCGGGCACGGACCCGATCTTTACCGAGTTCCGCTCGGTGATCTATGTGGATCGCAGCGCACCATCGGTTGCGCTGGCGGACGCGGCGACGCCGATCGCCACGCCGATCAACACGTTCCGGGTGATTGCCGCCGATCGCACCACGAATCGGGTCCACATCCTGGTCAACCCGCCGGCGGGTGATCCGCTGACGATGCTCAACACGGGCAACCAGGCGAGCCAGTACGACCGGTTCGAGTGGCGACGCACCGTCGGCGGCCTGAACAACGGGAGCAACACGGTCGTCGTCGTGGCCTTTGAGCCCAGCGGCCGATCGAGCGTGACGACGTACAGCGTGACGGTTACCGTGGGCTCGGGCGACGTGAACCACGATGGCAAGGTCACGATCGACGATCTGTATCTAGCTTATCAGCGGCTGATCAACGGCCCGTACGACTCGGCCGCGGATCTTGACGCGAACGGGTCGCTAAGCACGAACGACATCCGGATTCTCGAGATCGCGCTTCGGCCGCTCGAGGTGAAGAACATGGCCGTTCCGGAGCGATAGGCCGATCGATCAGCGACCGGCCTGCTCTTCGTGGGCCCCGGCGACGCTTTGGCCGTAGGGCACGCTGGGCGTCACGCCCATGTAGCTGAGGGTTCGCTCCATGATCCGGCGGTTGATCGGGCCCGCGACGGCGGAGCCGAAGTAGCGCTTGTTCTTGACCAGCTCGGGCCCCGGATCGTCGACCACGACGAGGACGACGACGCGCGGGTCCTCGTAGGGCCCGCCGGCGATGAAGCTGACGTTGTACTGGCCGCCGAAGTATCCGTCGGAGCCCTTGGGCTTCTTCTTGCCGGCCGGCGGCTTGCCGAGCGGGGCCTGGGCGGTGCCGGACTTGCCGAACGCCTCGTAGCGGAAGAACTCGTGCTGCTTGGCGAGCTTGTCGTCGAGGCCGTCGGTCACGCCCTTCATGGTCTCCTTGGTCATCTGCGCGACACGGACGGGGAAGACCCGGCGTCCGGGGTCGGCCATCGCCGAGTCGAAGTCGGTCGCGGTGAACCGCACGCTGGGGATTGTTCCCGCGAGCTCGTCCTTGCGGCAATAGGCACTGAAGGCGCGGACCATCTGCACGGGCGTAACGCCAACCTCGTAGCCGAAGGCGACGGAGGTCTGGGTGTACTTGGACCAGTCCTTCTCGCTGGTGACCATGCCGGGCGACTCGCCGGGAAGGCCGAGGCCGGCGCGCTTGCCGAAGCCGAGCGAGACGATGGCGTCGCGGGCCTGGTTGAACGACAGACGCGACACGCCCTGGGTCATGCCGATGTTCGACGACTGCACCAGCACCTGGCTCCAGCTGAGATGGTCGAAGTGGTGCACATCGTCCACCTTGCGGCCGTAGGGAGTCACCCAGTGGCCGCCGTAGGTCGGGAAGACCTCGTTCACGTTCGTCACGCCGTGCATCAGGCACGTGGACCACATGAATGCCTTGAACGTTGAGCCCGGCTCGTAGACATCTTCCACGCAGCGGTTGCGGGCGAGGGCCGGATCGATGGCCGCCTGCGTGTCCTTGGGGATGATGCGGTAGCGTGTGCCGTTGCCGCCCTTGGGGATCGGCGCGTTCCAGTCGTAGTCCTTGGCGTCCTTGAGCGGGCGGACGTAGTCGGCCATCGCCATGATCTCGCCGGAGTACGGGTCGAGCACGACACAGCGGCCGCCTGCGGCGTCGGCGTCGGCGACGCCGCGTTTGAGCTCTTCGACGACGATGTTCTGGACTTCGAGATCGATCGACAGCCGCACGTCGCGGCCGCGCGACGGGGGAGTGTAACCGCCGGGGAAGATCCACATTGGCTCGCCGCGGGCGTCGCGGACGTACTTGAGCGAGCCCTTCTCGGGCTGGACGTGCGGGGTGAACATCTTCTCGGCGCCAGAGAGGCCGATCTGGTCTGCGCCGACCATGCCCACGACGTTGGCCGCCATCGCCGCGGCGGTGTACTCGCGGACGGGGCGGGTCTCGAGGTGGATGCCGGCGATAGGCTTGTTGTCGATCCGGAGGGCCTTGACCGCCTCCACGCGCCAGTCTTCGAGCACGCCGCCGATGGTGATGTAGCGTTTGAGCTTGCTGGTCTCTTCGGGCGGGTCGTCGCCGGTGTGGGCCTCGATGACCTCGGCGTTGCCCTCCATCGCGGGGGCGATGCGCTTGGCGACGTCCTGGGGCTTCATGCCCACCGCGTCGGCGAGGAGACCGATGGCCGCGTCGGGGGGATTTGGGAACTCCAGCGGATCGACGAAAACGCGGTAGCCGAACTTGCTCACGGCGAGCGGGCGGCCGCGGCAGTCGATGAGGTCGCCGCAGGGGGCCTCCTCCGACACCTTGGTGAGGCGCTCGGTGATGAACGGCTGGAGCTTGACGCTGGGCGCGACCTGCAACTGGATGACGCGCCCGAGCATGACGGCCATGACGCCGACCACGCCCACCGCGGCGAGCAGGGCCGTGCGGTCCATCCGGGCTCGCTGCTGCTCGGGTCCTGTGCCACGCGGCCGCCGCTTGAACATCGATGCATTGAAAGTCGTCACCACGCGCTCCCGTCGCCCGAGTGCCCTACCGCCCGCCCCCACCAGC
>JBGAOP010000056.1:0-9031 GCA_044221735.1 Phycisphaerales bacterium
CGACCCGCCCCGCCGGGCGGCCCAGCGCCCCGTGCTTGGCGCTGTTGGTGAGCAGCTCCTGCACCACCATCGCCAGCGCGTTCACGCGCCCCTTGTCCACGCACACCGGCGGCCCGCCCATCCGAACCTCGCACCCCGCCTGCGCCCCCGTCGCGCTCCGCGCCATCTCCTCCAGGAACTTCTCCAGGCACACCGGCGCGCCCGGCGACCTTGAGATGATCCGGTGCGCCCGCCCCATCGCGCTCACCATCGTCCTCAGTCGCAGCGCCAGGTCGCCCCGGCTCCCCGGCCCCTCCTCGCACACGCGGATCAGCCCCAGCAGCGCACTGAGGTTGTTCCCCACCCGATGGTCCAGCTCGCGCCGCAGCAATCGCTCACGGTCCACCGCCGCACGCTGCTCGACCAGCGCGCTCTCGAGGCGCGCCTGCGCTTCCTTCAGCTCGGTCACGTCGATCACCGTCCCCAGGAATCCCACGATCTCCCCCTCCGCGTCCCGCAGAGCCCGCGCCGCCGAGATCGACCACAGCACGCGCCCGTCAGGTCTCACCCGCCGGCACTCCGCCCGATACACGCCCTCGCCCGCGTCCAGCGCGTCGCGCCACCCGTCCTGAATCCGCGCCCGATCCTCGGGATGCACCGACCGCAGCCACCCCCAGCCCAGCGCCTCCTCGCGCGCCAGCCCCATCTGCTCGCACCACAGGTCGTTCACGAACACCGTGTCCCCCGTCGCGTCCGACAGATACACCCCGATCGGGATCGTCTGCGCCAGTGTCTCGTACTTGTCCGCCACCGCCCGCAGCCGGCGCGCGCGCTCCTGCTTCACCGCGCTCTCGGCGCCAGCGCACTCCGACCCACGCACCTTGGTGTCCCTTCCTAACTCCACACAACTCCCATTCGCGTCCACACCAGACCAACTCGACCCGTCCCAATCAGTATTGCAGAAAATGTCGCTTCTCGGGACAATCTTCTCCGGAGAACTCAAAACGGCCCCCCGTGGCCAGTCTCCACCCATAATCGGTGGATCTTTTCCACAGGGTTTCCTCCCCCTCTCACCAGAGTTCTCACCATCCTGTATCCTCGGTGGTTCCCCTTTCCCCCGCAGGAGCCTCGTCCATGCCGCAGATGATCCGCAAGAAGGTCAAGTGGGCCACCAAGCGCCGCAAGTGCGGCGCCCGCGTCTGGAAGTCCCGCTGGATCATGGTCGCTCAGCACTCCGGCACGCCCAACAAGCCCGCCGAGAAGCCCGCCGACAAGAAGGCCTGATCGCCCTCGAGGGTCGAACATGCCCGAGCAGGACACCCCACCGGCAGATTCCCTGCGCGCCTTCCTCGCCACGCGCGACGCCCCCTGCCCCTGCTGTGGCTACAACCTCCGCGCACTCCCCGGCTCTCGCTGCCCCGAGTGCAATCAACAGCTTCACCTTGTCGTCGGCCTCGTTGAGCCAAAGCTCGGCGCATACCTCGCCGCGCTCTGCGGCCTCCTCGCCGGAATCGGCATGGCGGTCGTCTTCCTCTGCATCGTCGGCTACATGTTCCTGACCCGCGGCGGCCGCCCCCGCACCGGCGAACTCTGGATCATCTTCGGAATCCCCACGCTCTCCCTCGGCGTGCTCTCCATTCTTCTGTTCATCGCCCTTCAGAGACCCGTGCGCACGTGGTTCCGCACCGCACCCCGCACCCCACGCCTGCTCGGTGTCCTCGCTGGTTGGGCCGCTACGACCACCGGTGTCGTCTGGTTCATGTGGGCCATCTTCCGCCTCTAGGCCGGGGCCTCACGAATCTCCGATCCCCCCAATCCGGGCCAACGTATCAAAGGAAGCACAGGCATCCACCCCCGCCTCGTGCCGATATCCCCTTGAGGCCTCACATCGCCCCACCGCGTGCCTCAACATCTTCAATCTGAAATCTCAAATCTGAAATCCCCCATGTCCGCCCCCACCACCCAACTCTCCCGCGAGCTCTTCGACTGGATGGTCGCCATCAAGGCCAAGGCCATCGAGTACGGCCTCGACTTCTACGAAGTGGTGTACGAGGTCCTCCCCTTCGACACCATGAACCAGATCGCGGCCTACCAGGGCTTCCCGGTCCGCTACCCGCACTGGAAGTGGGGCATGGAGTACGAGTCCCTCTCCAAGCGCGACGCCTACGGCATGGGCCGCATCTACGAGATGGTCATCAACACCGATCCCGTCTACGCCTACCTCCAGGAATCCAACGCCGTCGTCGACCAGAAGCTCGTCATGGCCCACGTCTACGGCCACGCCGACTTCTTCAAGAACAACCTCTGGTTCAGCAAAACCAACCGCAAGATGATGGACGAGATGGCCAACCACGCCACCCGCATCCGTCGCCACATCGATCGCCACGGGCAGGACGCCGTCGAGTCCTTCATCGACGCCTGCCTCACCGTTGAGCACCTCATCGACCCCCACTCGATGTTCATGAACCGCTCACTCCTCACGCCCATCAGAGGCCCGGGCGCAAGCCCGGGCAGCGGCTCCACGGACGACTCCCACGACCCCTTCGCCTTCGTCCCCGAAAAGTTCGCGGCCAAGGACTACATGGACCGCTGGATCAACCCCGACGCCGAGCTCGCCCGCCAGAAAGAAGCCCACACCAAGAAACTCGCCTCCGAGCGCGGCCGCATCCCCCAGCGCCCCACCCGCGACGTCCTCCTCTTCCTCCTCCGCCACGCCCACCTCGAAGACTGGCAGTCCGACATCCTCACCATCATCCGCGACGAGGCCTACTACTTCGCCCCGCAGGCGATGACAAAGGTCATGAACGAGGGCTGGGCCGTCTACTGGCACTCCAAGCTCATGACCCAGCACTTCGTGCAGGCCAGCGAGATCGTCCAATACGCCGACCAGCACTCGGGCGTCCTCGCCATGGCCCCCGGCGGATTCAACCCGTACAAGATCGGCGTCGAGATCTTCAAGGACATCGAGCGCCGCTGGAACGTCGGCCAGCACGGAATGTCCTGGGAACGCCTCGAGGGTCTCGGCGCAAAGGAATCCCACGACGACCAGTCCATGCGCGGCCGCGAGAAGATCTTCGAGGTCCGCCGCATCTACAACGACGTGCAGTTCATCGACGAGTTCCTCACCGAGGAGTTCGTCGATCGCCACAAGATGTACCAGTACAAGCGCGACCCCCAGACCGGCGAGATGAAAATCGTCTCCCGCGACTACGACCGCATCAAGAAGACGCTGCTCTACCGCCTCACCAACATGGGCCAGCCCTTCATGTACGTCGTCGACGGCAACTATCGCAACCGCCACGAGCTCTACCTCGCCCACCAGTACAGCGGCCTCGAGATCGACCTCGCCAAGGCGAAAGAAGTCCTCCGAAACCTCCGCCTCCTCTGGGGCCGCCCCGTCCACATGCAGGCGAGAATCGACGACGACCAGTACCTCTTCACCTGCGAAGACCCGACGAGCACCGGCCCCGACGCGATGAAGAAGGAGAAGATTTCCGCCTCCACGCCCCCGCCCGCGCACGTTCTGGAATAGCGATCAACTCATCGCCCGCCCCCGACATCCTTCCGCATGTGCCTTCGCCCCCGGGGGGGCGAGGGGCGTCAGTCCCTTGCCGTGGGCGTAAGCCCACTGTCCCCCGCCGCACCCGCACCCGAGCCCCGCAGGGGCGACAGTGGCGCACCCTCCCCGAGCATCTCCCCCGACTTGCTCGGCACCACCCGATCCCTCAGCGCCAGCACCGGCATCTCAATCACCCGCGCGATCCCAATCCCCACCACCACCGCCACCGGAAACACCAGCGCGGCATACTCCCACCACGTCGGCTCGCGTCCCGCGAAGTGCCGGATCATCGCCCCGCCCGCCCACCGCACCGGCTGGTGGAACACATAGATCGAGTACGAGTGGATCCCCACAAACGCCAGCGCCCGCACCCACACCCAGGGTGGCCCGCCGCTCCGCGGCGGCTCTTCGCCTTGCACGTCTGCGCCCTGTGCCCTGCGCCCTGCGCTCTCCCCTCCCACCATCAGCATCATCCACGCCGCGAACCCCACCGACACCACCGTGAAGCCCGCCAGCAGCGTGAACGCGCTCCCGATCGCAAACACGCACGGCGCGGCCAGCCCCACCAGCCCCACCGCGACAAACGCCCACCACCATCGGCGCACCGTCCGGCGCAGATGCTCGCGATGGAAGTGATACCACCACGCGCACACCACCCCGATCATCGGCTCATCCATCCGCAGATAGCTCGGCGTGAACTGCTTGTACAGGTTCAAGTCGCCCCCCGCCCCCCCACCCGGCGGCGGATAGTGCATCACCGTCCACACCCGAGCCGCCACCACGCCCACCAGCGTCACCCCATACACCCACGGCACTGCCCGGAACGGATCGACGATCGCACCCTGCCGCGCGGCCGCATCCTCCACTCGGCACTCGGCACTCGACACTTGGCACTTCCGCATCACCGCCCACAACACCACCGGCAGAATCAGATAAAACTGCTCCTCCACCCCCAGCGACCACGTGTGCACCCACAGCCCGCGCCAGAAGTTCTGAACAAACAGCCCCTCCACCGCCATCCGCTCGCCCGTCACCATCACGCCGATCCGCTCGCCGAACACCACCGTCAGCGCCCACAGCAGATAGAACGCCGGATAGATCTTCATTCCCCGCCGCACATAGAACCGCCCGATCCCAAGCTCGCCGTGCTTCTTGTACGCGGCGAAGAGCAGCCCGCCGACGAGGAACCCCGACATCGCAAAGAAGCAGTCCATCGTGGCCCACCCCACCTGGCGCACCGCATCGTGCACGAGCGCCAGCACCCCGATTCGCGCCCGCTCCACCTCGGGCATCGGCCCCGCGTGGTACCACAGCACGATCATCAGCAGCCCGCCGCGCCAGGCGTCGAGGGCGTAGTTCCGCTTCGGGTTCTCCGTGCTTGCTTTGTTCACGCGGCGTCCTTGGAGATCGGGCCGCCCAATATACGGTCCGGCCCACCCGGCCGCGTGCATCCTCCCCACCCGTGCGGCCGTATCACTCTGCGAGCCCGGACCCCCACCGTGGACCACGAGATCCCCAAACTCGACCCCGCCTTCACCAGCGAGCTCAAGCGCATCATCGCCGAGCGCGACGCCCACTGCCCGCGTTGCAAGTACAACCTCTCCGGAATCGCCGGCCCCCGCTGCCCAGAGTGCGGCAAGAACATCGCCGCCTACCTCCGCATCGCCGACACCAACCCCGCCCGACTCCCCGAACACCGCCGCAAGGCCCTCCTCCGCCTCCTCGCCCGACGCGCGGCCATCCTCACGCTCGTCGCCGCCACCATTACCAGCCTCGCCTGGGGCGCGCTCGCACTGGCTCAATAATCAATACTGGGCACTGGGCACTGGGCACTGGGCACTGGGCACTGGGCACTGGGCACTGGGCACTCAGCCCTCGCCCCTCACCGCCCCGCCCGCGAGTTCTCCCGCGGCAGCGTCTGGCACGTGATATACAGCGCCCCATCCCTCGGCTCCATCCCCAGCACCTTCACCCGCCGCCCATCGCCGATCTTGATGATCGCCGATTGCATCGCCGCCCGCTCCCCCGCCAGCGCGCCCAGCAGATCGCTCAGCTGCGGCACCTCCGCGAGCATCCCCGTCGGGTCCGGGATCCGCTTCTGCTTCGCGTAGTTCCCCTCCCGCTTCGAGCGCGGCAGCATCCAGCCCGGCGGCAGCGACAACCGCCCAACACTCACCCACGTCGCGGGCATCCACAGGCCCCCATCGCTCCGCAACTCCGGCCGAAGCGCGGCCGACAATATCTGCCGCTTCGACTCCGCCCCCCCAACCTTCCCCTCCTCCCCCGGCTTGCGGATCGACGCCCCAACATAGATCCGTCCATCCTGAAACTCGATCTCCACCCGCTCCAGATCGCGCGGCCAGGTGAACTTCTCCCCCTCCTGCGATTCCAGCCACGGCCGCAAGCGCGCCGCCAGCCACGCATTCGCATCCGCCGCCGTCAGCCGGATCGTCCACGGCTCGCTCGCCCCCATCGATCCCGGCGACGGTTCGCTCTTGCGGATCTTCGTGAGCTGCGTCGCCGCGCCGTTCTCCACCCGCTGGGCCGCCTCGATCACGGCCGGGTCCTTCGGGTTGATCTCCTTCCACCACCCCGGAGTGGACTGGGCCAGCATCAGCCCGAGCATCGCCGCCGCGCCAATGAACGCGAACACGCACGCCCCCGCGATCAGCGTCCGCCGCCCGCGACGCCGCTTGCGCACCGGCGCCGCTCCCCCGCCCGCTCCCGCACCCCCACCCTCGGGCGGCGCGGGCAGCAACAGCGCGCACGGAGGCCGCACCACCACCGGACCGCCAAGCCGCGGCAGCGGATTCCCAAGATGATCAGTCGCATGCGACAAGTGTGCCCCAGTCTACGCGAGCCGCGCACCACCCCGAACAACCATTGATCGGCCCGCGCCCCAACTCCCCATCGCACTCCCTCGCCCTTCCGCCCTCCTGCCCTCCTCTTCTCCTGTTCTCCTGCTCTCCTGCTCTCCTGCTCTCCTGCTCCCCTGCTCCCCCACTCCCCTGCTCCCCTGCTCCCATTTAATGTCGAAACAAAAGTATTCAGAATACCCTCCCCCCGTGCCCTCCCCGCCCAACCCCCGTCGGGCCTTCACGCTCATCGAGCTTCTCGTCGTCATCGTCATCATCGCGCTGCTCATCGCGATCCTCCTCCCCGCCCTCGCCGCCGCTCGCCGCGCCGCTCGCACCACGCTCTGCACCGGCCAGATGCAGCAGCTCGGCGTCTCCACCGCCTCCTACGGCCTCGACCACAAAGACCTCATCTGGAACTACTCCTGGAAGGTCGCCGACGCCATGCAGGCCGACGATCCCGCCCTCCGCATGGTCGCCTCCGATCTCGACGCCCAGCGCTCGCAATACGTCGACACCTTCCGCCGCCTCACCGGCCGCCCCCTCGATCGCGAGGCCACGCTCATCCCGCAGATCCTCTACGGACACTTCGTCCTCTTTGACTACCTCGCCGCGCGGCTGCCCGAGCCCATCTACACCTGCCCCGCCGATCGCGTCCGCCTCGCGTGGGCCCGCGATATCGACGCCTACGCCGCCGGCGGCGCGCCGCCCTATCCCGCCGCCGCCACCACGCCCATCACCGGCGGCGACCGCGACATCCGCTGGGCCTTCTCCTCCAGCTACGAGGTCACCGTCAGCGCCTTCGACGGCCTGCAAAGCTCCCTCGCCCGATCCGGCCCGGATGTCCTCGGCCGCATGCGCAACACCAACAACAACCACTTCATCTTCAACGCCCCCACAGGCCTCGCCAGCAGCCCTCCACTCCACCGTCATGTCCCGCGCGAAGGTCTTCCTCCACGAGGGCCCCGCCCGCCACGAAAAACGCGAGACCTGCTACAGCTGTCCGGCGCTGGGTGGAAGCATCCTCGTATTCGACGGCTCCAGCGTGTACAAGAACAACACCACCGCCAACCGCGGCTGGGACCCCCTCGCCCCCACCAGCGGAGCCCCCTTCCAATACCGCTACCAGCCCGACCGCTGGGAAGCCCCCGCCGTCGGCCCCAACGGATACGACTGGGTCTACGGCTACTACCGCTACACCCGCGGCGGCCTCCGAGGCATCGACTTCGGCGGCAAAGAAATCAACACCGGCCAGCCGTAGCACGGGCATCCGGCCCGTGCCATCGCCCCGCACCACGGGTCCGCCGCCGGCCCGGCGGCAGCCACACCGGCGGCAGCCACACGTACCGCGCAAAAAGAAAAACGACCCGGCACCAAGCCGGGTCGTAAGTGTTCTTCCTTGATGCCTCGATGCCTTCCAGATCAACGCTTGGAGAACTGGAACCGACGACGCGCACCAGCCTGGCCGGGCTTCTTACGCTCGACCTCGCGGGCATCGCGGGTCAGGAAGCCGGCGTTGCGGAGGGCGTCTTCCAGCGTCGGGTCATACTCCCGCAGGGCGCGGGAGATGCCCAGCCGAACGGCCTGGGCCTGGCCCATGAAGCCGCCGCCGTTGCAGCGAACGATCACGTCGAACTTGCCGGCGATGTTGCACGCCACCAGCGGGGCCGCGCAGTCGTTGCGGTCGCGGGCCTCGGCGAAGTACTGGTCCACCGTCTTGAACTTGTCCGCGGTGATCTGCACCTTGATCACGCCCGCGCCCGAGGCGTTGGGCTTGATCCGCACCCGGGCCACGGCGCGCTTGCGACGACCCGTGCCCCACCACCAGCCGTTCTTGGACTCCTTGGCCGCGCGCTGCTTGCGAGCCATCTGCGCGGGCTTCGCCTCAGCCGAGGGGTTCGCCGTCGAAAGGCCGGGAATGTTCGCGGACGGAATATTGATGCTGCTCATGGGTGTCTCAGATTCTGCTCTGCGTCACTTCGTCACTCGGTCACTTCGTCACTGGTTTTTTCAGCCAACCTTCGTCGCCACCGGCGCCTGGGCCCCGTGCGGATGGTCCGCGCCCGGGTACACCTTCAGCTTGGTGAGCATGTGCCGGCTCAGCCGGTTCTTGGGGAGCATGCGACGAACCGCATCCTCAATGATCTGCTGCGGCTTGCGCTTCAGCAAAGACTCGTACGTCTCGTGCTTCTCGCCGCCGGGGTGCCGCGAGTAGGTCATCTTCGTCTTCTGCTGCGCCTTCCGGCCCGTCAGGCCGACCTTCGACGCGTTGATCACCACCACGAAGTCCCCGCAATCCACGTGCGGCGTGTACTCCGGGCGGTGCTTGCCCATCAGGATCGTCGCCACATCCACCGACAGGCGGCCGAGCGAAACGTCCGTCGCATCCACCACCAGCCAGTTCTTGGCGGGAGCGTTCTGCGGCGTGGAAAGCGTGGTCTGGCGACGCATGGTGAGACTCCGAAAAACCATCCCTTGAGGGGGGTGGCACTGGCATCTTGATGCCAGTGATGTTGCAAGGGCGACGAGCCGTTCCCTTCAGAAGCACTGCGCCGAAACTGGCGTAGTCTTCCCGAAGGAAGGTCTTTTCGCCGCCTACCGGGCGGGGCAGGCCAACCGTTCCTCCATGGAACCCGGC
>JBGAOP010000024.1:0-66377 GCA_044221735.1 Phycisphaerales bacterium
TGGGCCTTGGGGCTTCGGGCGGAGTCTGGGTTTGGGTGGGCCGCCGGTCAGGGCTGGGTGGGGTCGCGGGAGCGGTGGGGTGTGGTGGGCGCGGGGTGTTGCGCGGGTGATGCGACTTGGGTTGGCTCGGGCGCGCGGGATGGGGTGGGTGGAGTGGGGGGAGAGGTGGGGTCGTCGCGCGTGGGTTCGTGTGGCTCGGGCGTGTTGAGGTCGGGGTCGGGGTGCGCGGGCTGGTGGGGTGTGGAGGTGGTGGGCGCGGTGGTGGGGGTGTTGTGGGTGACGGTGAGGAGTGGCGGGTGGGGTCTCGGCGCGGTGGAGGCGAGGGCGCTGGCCGCGCGGGCGGAGAGGTGGGGTGGATCGGCGGGCGCGGCGAAGGGCGCGGGGAGGCCGATGTCCGGAAGAGAAGGGAGGAGACGGAAGGGGGCTTGGTGATCGTCGGTGGGTGTGGGCGCGCCGGGCGTTGCGGAGGCGGCTGAGGGTGCGGGGTGCGGGGCTGAGTGTGGGGCCGGTTGTGGGTCGGCAGACGGAGTGTTTGGGTGCGCTGGCGCGGCGTGGGGTGTGTGGATGGGGTCTGGCGCGTGCGGGGTCGTGGGCGCGTTTGCGGCTTGAGGAGAGTGTTTGGCGCGGGGCGGATCGGCGACGGCGCGCTGCATGTAGAGGAGGACGCGCGCGGCCATGAGGGCGTTGGCGGCGTTTTGGACGTGGACGGCGTGGGTGCGCGGATCGTGGTCGTCGCTCGGGCCGCGGTCGGGGGAGCGGTAGTAGCGCTCCATGACTGTGGCGCAGGTCTCGGTGACGTTGCCGAGCTCGGAGAGGATGCCGATGCGGGTGCGTCGGCGAACGGTGGCTTCGAGCGCGTCGAGGCGCTGGGCGACCTCGGGGCGGGAGAGCCAGAGGCGGAGGGCTTCGACGGTGGTGCGGGCCCGGGCGGCGATAGTGTGGAGGGAGATGGTGTGGTTGCCGGCGTCGGAGATGATCTGCTCGGCGATGGCCGGGGGCGGGTTGAAGGCGGCGAGTGTGGCCAGGGAGGTCTGGTCGTAGGGAGTGTCTTGATCGTCGTCGGAGAGGGTGGGGGTGTGGTCGTGGCGGGTGAAGCCGGGCGGGGCGCAGGGAGATTGCGCCGAGACGGTGAGTGGTGTGTACACGGTGATGCCCCCCCTTGCCCTTGCCCTGCGCCTTGCGGAACTGTCGATGCTCAGACGCAGGCGGCGGCGAGGTGTAGTATGGGGTATGTTTGGGTAGTTGTCAAGGGGTGGTGGGGGGAATTTGAGTTGGATTGTAAGTGGTTGGGGGGGAGGGAGATAGGGTCAGCGAGAGAGGTGAGCCGTGGCGCACGCTCTCTGCGCGTTCGGCATGGGTCGCCGGGGTTGGTTTGTGGATGACGGTTGGGGTGTACGTGCGAGTGCTGCGCGATCGATGCCCCGTGTGGCATTCCGGCGACCCATGACACGTCACCGAAGATCGTGGCCACCGGCCGGGGTCATCGACCCGCCGGCACGCCGACTTCCCAGTCGATGTCCTTGTCGGAGGCTTCGCCGGTGACGAGGTCCTTGAGGGCCTTGAGCTCGGCGGTGGTGTGGACCATGCCGACGATCTTGAACTTCTCGGGAGAGTCCGTGACGACGACGACTGAGGTGTCGGCGAATCGTTTGTCGGTGACGAGCTTGTCGTTGATCCCGTTGGCCCACGTCCAGGCCGGGGAGTTCAGGGGCTTCACCGCGTTCTTGCTGGGATCTGGCGGTGCCGAGAGCCAGTAGTACGTCAGCCACACAACGCACAGCACGAGCACGCCCACCACGATGCCGACTTTCATCTTCTCACGGTTCATTCAACTGCCCTCGCGCCGCTCGGCTGGAATGGCATGGTACGCCGAGCGAGTAATGGAGCACTCGGGCGAAAAAAAAGCGAGACCGGCAGAAGCCGGTCTCGCTCTTTGATTCCGGGAGTCGAGGATTATGGCACGTACGTCCAGTTGGGCTTGTCGGCGAGGTTGCACCAGTTCCGCATGTCGCGGAGCTGGTCGAGACGACGGACCTCGACGTGGTGATCGGCGAAGGCGACCACGGCGCGGTTGGTGTGACGGGGGTGCACGTAGCCCCAAGAGATCGGATCGGTGTTCTCGTTGTAGGGCACCGTGCCGGCGAGCCAGGTGATCATCGGGCCCTGCGGGGTGCTGGTGACCTTGGCGCCGTTCAGGCCGGGGTTGCCGCTGTTGAGGTACTGCGGGCTGGGCGGGAGCACTTCCCAGAAACCGGGAAGGATGCGCTTCTGAGCCGTCCACGGGGCGGGCTGGGTGCCGTAGGAGACGGTGCCCCAGCTCTCGCCGGCCATGTCCACGCCGCGTGCGGAGGCGCGGACGAGCAGCTTGTCGACCTTGTTGATCTCGTGGAGGTGGGTCACGTAGAACTTCTTGCGGGGATGGCCGATGTTCGCGCCAACGCCCGCGCCATCGCCACGGGCGTACTTCCACATCGCGCCGCGGGTGGTGCTGCCGCCGACGTACGTGAAGTTGAAGCCAAGGGATGGGTGGTATCCAAAGCCGGCGGCGCGAGAGCTTGTGGCGCCGTCATAGAGCGTGGTGGGGGGGTGGTAGTTCGGATTGATCGAGGAGTAGTTTGGATCGCGTGCGGCGAGCTCGATCGCGAGGTTTCGATCGACCTGCATCGCCTCGGGGATGAAGTCCACCGCGCCCATGAAGCGGTAGGCGGAGGCCTTGATCACGTTGCCCTCGACCATGTAGCCGGGCTGGAACTTGTCGGGCTGGAGCCACACGAGCTTGCCGGGGGCATCGTACAGGTGGGCGACTTCCCACGGGATGTAGCCGGTGTACACGGCGTCGCGGTTGTCGGTGGCGTAGTGCGTCCACGCGATCATGTTCTGCTCGGCGTGGGCCATTTCCTTGAGCATCTTGGCGACCTTCTTCGCCTGGCCCAAGGCGGGGAGCAGGATCGCGACGAGGAGCGCGATGATGGCGATGACCACGAGCAACTCGATGAGCGTGAAGCCCGAGAACCGGCCGCGCGGTTGCGCAAAGCTACGTGAACCCAAGGTCTTGACCACCATTTTCAGCCTCCGCGGATTGCTGAGCACTTGCTGAACGTCGGCATACCACGCCGACGTGCCCCGGATGGGGTGTCCAGTACTGTCCAGAACGGACAGTCGCACAAGATAATGTACCATGTACGCTGGGTATATGGGGTATTGCCCGGGTTAATCCCGAAAATATTTTGATCCGGGCAAGATTCGGAAAGCGTTTGGTAAAGGCTCGGAAGCACTTGAGTTGCAGGTGCGAGGGTGCGACGGGTTCTATGGAGAAAGGTCGCGAGGCGGCATCCTTCTTGTCGCTCCTCCGGATGTCAGGCGGGGCGTATTCTGGTGTTCTGAAGGATGCCGATTGATGCCCGCGAATGACCCTCAAACTGGTGCTCAGGAAGCCGCGGCGACGCCCGCACGCTGTCCGCTGCCCAAAGTGGCCCGGCGGCTGGGGCTGGCGGCGTTCCTGTTCTTTCTCATCAAGGGCGTGGTGGTGTGGGTGCTTCTGCCGCTGGGCCTGCTGGTGTGGCACATGTGCTCGGGCGAATGACGCGAGGGGTCAGAGCAGCAACTCGGCGATTTGGACGGCGTTGAGGGCCGCGCCTTTGCGGAGTTGATCGCCGCAGATGAACAGATCGAAGGAGTGGAAGGGGCCGTTGAAATCGGGGGTGGCGGGCGCGCCCGGCACTACCTTCCCCAGAGCGGGAAGGTAGTGGCACGAGGTGTCGGGGCGGATGCGGCCGACGAGGACGTCGTCCTTGCCGCTGGCCTTGAGGGGCGTGGGGAAGAGGTTCTTGGCGCGGTCGTCGATGACCTGCACGCCGGGGAACTTCGCGAGCGCTTCGCGGATCTGCTGCGTGTTGGCGGGGCGCTTGAGGGTGACGTTGACGCTCTCGGCGTGGGCGCGGCGGACGGGGACGCGGATGCAGGTGGCCGAGAGCGCGACGGTGGGGTCGTTCCAGATCTTGCGGGTTTCGAGGATGACCTTGGTCTCTTCGACGTTGAGGCCGGTGGTGGGGTCGATGGCGGTGTTGTGGGAGAAGAGGTTGAAGGCGTAGGGCTCGTGGAAGACGCCGCCGGTTTCGGTGCCGGGGCGGACGGTCTTGCCGGCGAGGTGGTCGCGGGTTTGAGATTCGAGCTCGTCCATGCCCTTGGCGCCTGCGCCGGAGGCGGCCTGGTACGTGCTGACGATGGCGCGCTCGACGCCGAAGGCGCTGCGGAGCGGGGTGAGGGCCATGAGCAGGATGATGGTGGAGCAGTTGGGGTTGGCGATGATGCCTTGGGGGAAGTGACGGAGTGACGAAGTGACGGAGTGACGGAGTGAGGAGATCGATTCCGGGTTTACTTCGGGGATGGTGAGGGGTACGCCTTCGGTCATTCGGTAGGCGGAGGAGTTGTCGATGATGATGCAGCCGTGCTCGACGGCCTTTGGGCAGAACTCCTTGCTGATCGAAGAGCCGGCGGAGAAGAGGGCGATGTCGACGCCCTTGAGCGACTCGTGCGTGAGGGGCTCGACGGTGAGCTGGCGGCCGGCGAAGGGGAGCTTCTGGCCGGCGGATCGCGGCGAGGCGAGGGCCTTGATGGAGGCGTGGGGGAAGTTGCGCTGCTCGAGGATCTCGAGCATTTCGCGGCCGACCGCGCCGGTGGCTCCGGCGACGGCGATGTGGGGGGAGATGGGCATGGGGAAAGTGGGGGGGCGGAAGTGGGAGGGCGGAAATGGGAGACTGCGAACTCTGTGCGAGATTCTGTTTTCGGTTCAGATGCGGTCGGTTGTGGAGGGGCTCACCACGCGCGGGAGACGACCTGATCGGCCATGGCGAGGAGCGCCTGTTTGGCCGTGGAGTCGGCGAGCGGGGTGAGCAGCGATTTGGCTTCGTCGACGAGGCGCTGGGCCGCGGCGTGGGCGTGGTCGATGGAGCGGGTGGACTCGAGGGCGTCGAGGAGCCGCTTGCCGGCGGTGGGGGAGAACTCGTCGAGGAGCCCGAGGGTGGCGGCACGCTGCTGGGGTGCCGCGGTGGCGAGGTGGTGGATGATGGGGAGCGTGAGCTTGCCGAGCTCGGCGTCCTTGCGGAGGGGCTTGCCGACGACGCCCTGGTCGCCGGTGAGGTCGAGCAGGTCGTCCTGGATCTGGAAGGCGACGCCGAGCTTGAGGCCGAACTGTTCGAAGCGATCGAGGAGGTTGAGGTCGTCGCAGGAGGACTGGAGTGGAGTGCGGCTGGAAGCATCGCCACGCGGAGCGTGGCGGTACCCCAGAGACTGCATGGCCCCGAGGCGGCAGGCGATGGCGATGAGCGAGCCGGTCTTGCGCTTGACGATCTCGAAGTAGGTCGGCTCGTCGATCGAGAAGTTCTGGCGATGGTGGAGCTGCAGGAGCTCGCCGGCGCAGAGGGTCATGCCGGTCTGGCCGATGAGCAGGGCGGCCTGCTGGGTGTCGAGCGTGGAGCAGAGGCGGTAGGCGGCGGAGAAGACGTAGTCGCCCAGGACGACGGCGGCCTCGTTGCCGCGGAGGCGGTTGACCGTTGCGCCTTGGCGGCGGATGTCGGCCTCGTCGAGCACGTCGTCGTGCACGAGGGTGGCCATGTGGATCATCTCGCAGACGGCGGCGATGGTGATGTGGGCGTCGGTGAGCGCGGCCTTGGGCGAGGCGGCGAGGCCGCAGAGGATGACCAGGGAGGGGCGGAGCATCTTGCCGCGGTAGGTCTCGAGGTGGGACACGAGGCGCTGCACCGGGGGCAGGTCGGAGCGGAGGGCGCGATCGAACTCACCCTCGACGCGGCGAAGGGACGCGTCGATCAGGGCGAGCATCTCGCCGGAGTCGGGGCCGATCGCGGGAAGGGTGGGGGGCATGCGTGCAACTGTAGGTGGTCGGTCGGTCGCCGCGACCCGCCGCGCTCTATCATTTGCGGGGAATCGCGGGCGAAACGGAGCGTGTATGCGTCGATTGAACCGGAGCGGCGTGTGTGTTCTTGCGTGTGTGCTCGGCGCGGGCGTGGGGGGGCTTGGGATCGGGCGGGAGGCGCCGGCTCAGATGCTGGATCGACCGGCCGCGCCGCCGAAGCCGCTGCAGGCGGGGGACGTGGCGCCCGCGCTGGACGCGGTGAAGTGGTTCAAGGGGGCGGAGGTCAAGGCGTTTGAGAAGGGGAAGGCGTATGTGGTCGAGTTCTGGGCGACGTGGTGCGGTCCCTGCCGCGCCAGCATTCCCAAGCTGACGGCGACGCAGAAGAAGTATGGCGGCAAGGGGTTCACGGTGATCGGCGTGAGCGTCGATCAGGGCGGGGACGCGGCGAAGAAGGTGCAGGACTTTGTTGAGAAGTCCGGGGATCGGATGGTGTATTCGATCATGCTCGACGGGGGCGGCACCGGCGCGGCGTACCTTGGCGGTGCGGGCGTGCAGGGCATCCCGCACGCGTTTGTCGTGGACAAGGACGGCAAGATGGTGTGGCACGGAAACCCGAACCAGGTTTCCGAGGGCATGGAGCTGGTTATCAAGGAAGTCGCGGACGGGACCTTCGATATCAAGAAGCACGCGGAGCGTCAGGCGAAGTTTGCCGAGCTCGACGGGAAGTACGCCGCGGCTCAGCAGGGTGGGAAGTGGGCGGAGGCCGAGAAGCTGCTGGGGGAGATCGAGGAGATTCGCCCCGACCTGTCGAGTGTTCTGGCGGCGACGAAGTATGGGATCATCGTGTCGGGCAAGGAGGTGCCCCGGGCGATCTCGATGGCCCGCAAGATCGCCGAGGGGGAGATCAAGGATGATGCGGACGCGATGATGCCGCTGGCGGATCGTGTCGCGGGCACTCCGGACCTGTCGCCCGCGGACCGCGAGTTTGCCACGGGGCTGGCGCGCCGGCTGGTGGACCTGACCAAGGGTGCGAGCGCGGGACCGCTCTCGATTCTCGCCGTCTCGCAGAAGAATGCGGGGCAGTTTGACGAGGCGATCGCGACGATGCAGCGGGCGGTGGATGTGTCGCAGGAGGAGATGGAGAAGCGGTACTACGGCGACCGGCTCAACGAGCTCAAGCAGGCGAAGGCGGCCGCGGCGACAAAGCCGGCCGCGGAGCCCGCAAAGCCGGTCGATGCGCCGAAGCCGGTCGACCCGGCCAAGCCGTGATCGATCGGGGATCGGCCGTCAGGAGATGACGGCGAGGACCTCGTCCCACTTCATGGCGTTGCCGGGCTGGCGGGCCTGGATCCACTTGACGCGGGCGTGGCCGTCGGCGGACTTGCCGAGGATGACGGTGCCGCGCTGGGTGGTGTTCATGTCGGCCCAGAACAGGCCGAGGGCCTTGGTGAGCTCGCGGTGCTGGTCGGAGAGGAGGGTGTGCTTGAAGCCCTCCTTCTCGGCCCAGGCCTTGAGGGTGAAGGGGGAGTCGCAGGAGACGCCGACGACGCTGGCGCCGCGCTTCTGCCAGGCGTGCATTTCCTCGGTGACGCACTTCATCTCGGTTCCGCAGACGCCGGTGAAGGCGAAGGGGAAGAGGGAGAGGACGACGTCGCCGTGCTTGACGGCGTCGGAGAGACGCCAGGCGGCGCGGTCCTGGTTCTGGAGGGTGAAATCGGGGACGGCGTCGCCGACGGCGATGGCCTTGTCGCGGGGCTTGAGATGATCGTTGGGCATGGCGGAGGGTATGCGGTCGCGGGGTGATTCGCGGGTGCGCGTGCGGCGGCGATGTGTTGTCGGATGCGACGGTCGCTTGGCGAAAGGCAGGAATTGGCCCATACTGTCGGATACGCTCGTGCGGCGGGATTCCCCGCCCCGAGCGCACCGTCGAAATGACGACGGGTTCGGGCATCGTGTCGGCGGCAGGAGGCCACATCCGACCATGACAACGATCGAAACACTCAAAGACAAGTACACGGAAGTACGCCAGCGGATCGCCGACGCGGCCCGCAAGTTCGGGCGGGCTCCCGAGGGCGTGATGCTCGTGGCCGTCACGAAGACCGCCGAGCCGGACCAGATCCGCGAGCTCATCAGGCTCGGGCACGCCGACTTCGGCGAGAACCGCGTGCAGCAGCTCATCCAGCGGGCGGCGATCATCGACGAGTGGATGGCCCGCCAGCGCACCATGGCCGGGGTGCAGTGGCAGCGCGGCGACACGGGCGATGCGCTCCATGGCGGGGCCGGGAAGAGCGGGCCGGGCCTGCCGCCGGTCATCCGCTGGCACATGATCGGACATCTTCAGCGGAACAAGGCACGCAAGGCCGTCGAGTTGTGCCGCCTGATCCACTCGGTGGACTCGCTGCGGCTGGCGGAGGAGCTGCAGATCATCGGGCTCAAGCGTGAGAAGCCTATCGAGGTGCTGCTGCAGGTGAACTGCTCGCTGGAGTCGCAGAAGTATGGGTGCGCGATCGCGGCGGCGGCCCACCTCGCCGAGCAGATCGACACCATGGTGCACGTGCAGGTGCGCGGGCTGATGACCATGGCGGCGATGGGTGCGAGCCCGATGGACACGCGCAAGACGTTCGAGCGGTGCCGGGAGCTCTTCGAGGAGATCCGCGAGTCGGGCATGGCCGGGTCGCGGTTCAACATCCTGTCGATGGGCATGAGCGGCGACTACGAGATGGCCATCGAGGAGGGTGCGAACATGGTCCGCGTCGGGACCGCGCTCTTCGGCGAGCCCAAGCCGGGCATGAACGACGGGTCGGACGA
The DNA here is from genome assembly GCA_044221735.1 of Phycisphaerales bacterium. Lineage (GTDB taxonomy): Bacteria > Planctomycetota > Phycisphaerae > Phycisphaerales > UBA1924 > UBA4658. The sequence goes on from JBGAOP010000024.1 coordinate 8,681, forward strand.
AGACGACGAGGATTGAGAGTTGCTCGACCCGGTCGGGCCTCGGATCACACAGGTAAAGAAACAGGACCCCGGGCAGATGTCCGGGGTCCTTTGCTTTGTGGCGAAATGGCGCGGGGTGCGGCGTGCGCGGCTAGCAGCCGGCGAACCAGGCGTTCAGGAAGTTGAAGATGTCGGAGACCTCGAGCTGGCCGTTGTGGTTGAAGTCGGTGGCCGGAACGCCGGCGAACCAGGCGTTGAGGAAGTCGAAGATGTCGGCGACGGTGAGGCCGTCGGCCTGGTTGAAGTTGGCCGGGCAGCAGACGATCGGGTTGCCCGGCGGGCTGCAGGCGACGCCGACGCCTTGGAACGCGCCGATGCACCCATCCGATGCGGTGATCGAGCAGATCGTGACCGTGCAGCACGCACCGGTGGGTTGGGGGCAGGTGTTGGGCGAGCAGGACGCCGTGCTCGTGTACGTTGAGCCGCTCGGGCAGGATGTCTGGGAGAGCACGGTGCACGCCCCGGAGGCGGCGCTGCAGCACGCGCCCGGGCACGGGTTGGGCTGGCAGACCGCGGCGTACCACCAATCGCTGCACGTCGCCTGCACCATGGTTGTGCACAGGCCGGTTGTGACCGAGCAGCATGCCCCGAGCGGCGGGCAGGGATTGGGCTGGCACGCCACGCCATTGCCCCAGCTTCCCGGAACGCTGCATCCGGCCGCGGTTGTGACCGTGCACTGGCCGGCGCCGGGGCAGCACGCACCGGTCGGGGCCGCGGATTGGACGGTGGCGATGATGGAGAAGACGCGGGTGGGATTGTCGGGATCGTCGGAGGTGATCGTGACTGTGCAGTTCTTGGAGCCGCTGGTGGAGGTGTCGAGGGTGATGGTGTGCGAGTTGGGGGTGGCGGGCAGCGAGGCCGCGCGCTCGAACGGGCCGGTGCCACCGGAGATGGCAAAGGGGCCGGCGGAGATGGCCAGCGAGTAGGTCAGGCCGTCGATGCCCCAGCCGGTTCCGTCCTTGCTGTAGCGAGCGACGTCGGCGGCGTTGGTGATCTGAAGGGTGTACGAGGCGCTGGAGTTCTGGGCGACGGTGCCGAGATCGATCGTGCCGGTGGGAGCGCCGAGCTTGGAAGGGACCTGGAGATCAAGGTAGACGGGAAGGTGGCCGTTGCCGGCGCAGGTGGTGACAAGCGCTTGGGCGATCGTCTGGCCGACCATGGTGTTGGTGGGGGTGGTGGTGGTCTCGGCGATGCCGATGTTGTAGTGGTTGCCGTCGTTGCCCCAGCAGCGATAGGAGTGGTTGGCGTCGAACCAGGCGGTGGAGGTGGGGTTTGTGTTCTGCTGGGCGACCGTTCCCGAGTTGTTGCACCCGCTGGGAGGGTTCACGAAGGCGGCGAGGATGTTGCCGCCGGGGGTGTAGGGGATGTAGGACAGGCCCTGACCGTCGCGCAGCGCCGACGAGATCAGGAGCTGGTCGTGGCGATCGTCCATGCCGCCGGAGGCCGCGCTCGTGGGCTCCTGGGTGTGGATGTTGCGGAATCCGCAATCCGTGTTCCACGCGCCGGGCTTGTTGATGGGGTCGAAGAACTGGCCTGTGCCCGAGCCGACGAGGACCTGGTAGTAGTTGCGGGCGCTGGTCTGGACGTTGAAGTCGGCGCCGAAGATGTAGTTTGCGCCGCTGGGCAGCAGGGCCGCGTCGTTGCGGACACGAGTGGCTTCGGGCATCTTGCGGGCCTGCTCGGCGGAGCCGTCGGAGGCCTTGAGGTGTCCGCCGTAGAGGTAGAGCTCGGAGCCGGCGCCCGGGCCGTAGCCGATGAGGCGGACGCGCCAGCGCTGGTTGTCGCGCGGCGACTGGGTGGTGCCGGAGCCGACATCGATCGTCGCTCCGCCGGCTCCGCAGGGGGCATTGGAGAAGCCGCAGCCGAGGGTGGTGGTGTCGATGAGCTGCACGCGAGAGGTGCGATAGAACAGCGCGTTGCCGGTGTCGCCCTGGTTGGGGACGTAGGGCGCGGCGGCCCAATCGCCCGGGGAGCCGCTGGCGGTGTTGAGCAGGTTGACGAACGCGTCGACGTTGTTCTGGCCAGTGGTCTGATACGCGCTGGCGATCGGGTACGCGGTGGGCGTGCCGCCCTGGGTGATCTCCTCGGCGATGAGCACGTCGGGGGCGAACTGCTTTCCGGCGTAGAGCAATCCGGCGGGGACGACGCCGTAGAACGAGGTCTGGAACGCCGCGCCGCGCGTGGAGACGTTGGAGGCTGTCCAGTTGGTGATGTTCCAGTTGGCGACGCGCACCTGGGCCTGGGTCGACGCGGAGGCGGCGAGCAGGGCGGCGGCGGAAAGGGCAACGATCCTGGTTGCGAGCATCGAGAGTCCTTGGTCAATCCAAACGGCGAACGCCCTGCGTGCCGGCGGCACGCGCGAAACACCCCGAAATGAAATTCTGAGCCACGATCCGGGAAGAACCAACCGATTCGGAGCCGAGTGGCGGCAAGTTCCCAGCCGACAGGACTGTGGCCAGCGGCGGCCGCTCTATAGTACGGCGACATGCCCGAACACACCACAAAAACGCCCCGAAAGATCGTGCTCGCCTACTCCGGCGGGCTGGACACCTCCGTCATTCTGCCCTGGCTCAAGGACCGATATCCCGGCGTCAAACTTGTCGCGTATGCGGCGGACCTTGGGCAGGGCGCGGGAGAGCTCGACGGAATCGAGGAGAAGGCCCGCAGGAGCGGCGCTGACGAGGTGATCGTGGAGGACCTGCGTCGCGAGTTCGCGGAGCAGTACTGCTTCCCGATGCTGCGGGCCCATGCGATCTATGAGAACGACTACCTGCTCGGGACGTCGATCGCTCGCCCGCTGATCGCCAAGGGGCAGGTGGCGGCCGCGCGGAAGACGGGGGCGGATGCGGTTTCGCACGGAGCGACGGGCAAGGGCAACGACCAGGTTCGGTTTGAGCTGACGTACATGGCCCTTGGGCCTGATCTGCAGATCATCGCGCCGTGGAAGGACCCGAGCTTTGAGCTCACCAGCCGCGAGGCGGCGGTGGACTACGCGAACAAGAAGGGCATCCCGATCGCGCAGACGAAGAAGAAGATCTACTCGCGCGATCGGAACCTGTGGCACTGTTCGCACGAGGGCGCGGAGATCGAGCACCCGGACCAGAAACCGCACGATGATGTGTGGATGATGACCGTGCCGGTGTCGCATGCTCCCAATGCGAGCGAGAGGGTGACGGTGCGGTTCCTGCACGGCAACCCCGTTGCGGTCAACGGCAAGGAGCTGCGCGGCGAGCAGATCATCGCGACGCTCAACGAGATCGGCGGCAAGCACGCCATTGGACAGGTCGTTCTGGCGGAGAACCGCCTCGTGGGCATGAAGTCGCGCGGCGCGTACGAGACGCCCGGCGGCGAGATTCTCTACCAGGCCCACAAGGCGATCGAGCAGCTCACGATCGAGCGCGACACGATGCACTTCAAGCAGCAGGTCGCGCTCAAGTATGCCGAGCTGACGTACTACGGCCAGTGGTTCCACCCGCTGCGCGAGGCGCTGCAGGCGTTCGTGGATGCGACGCAGACCAACGTGACGGGTGAGGCGACGATTGAGCTCTTTAAGGGCCGCGCCCAGGCGATTGGGGCCACGGCGGAGAAGTCGCTGTACGACACGAAGCTGGCGGGCTTTGCGATGGACGGGTACGACGTCACGGCGGCCCGCGGGTTCATCGACCTGTTCGGTTTGCCTATGAAGATCGCCGCGATGAAGAAGTAAGTCCAACCAGTTCACCACTGGGAACACCGAGCGCACCGAGGAAGGCGAGGGCCGAGCTCGGCCGGCTCGGTGATTTGAGTGTTCCTGGTGGTGAGTTTCCTCTTGATTTTCGATAGTTCACACCATGCCCCAAAGCCCGATTTCTCCCAACATTGCCACGCTCCCGGGCGTGAATCCGCACCTTCCGCACGCGCTCCAGCCTTTGCTGGAGATCGCGTACAACTTCCAGTGGTCGTTCTCGCCGGTGGCGCAGGAGGTGTTCCGGCGGCTGGACCCTGTGATGTGGGACCAGACGGGGCACAACCCGATCCGGATGCTCGTGGAGCTTCCGCCGCACCGGCTCGAGGCCCTTGCGCTGGATGAGAAGCTCGTGGCGATGGTGGGACGGGCCCGCCAGTCGCTTCGCGATCACCTGGCCGACCCGGGCTGGTTCGCGACGCGAGCGGGCGAGGTGGAGAAGAAGGGCCGGCCGTTCCTCGCGGCGTATTTCTGCGCCGAGTTCGGCCTGCACGAGTGCTTCCAGATCTACTCGGGCGGGCTGGGCCTTCTCGCCGGCGATCACCTGAAGGCGGCGAGCGATTTGGGGCTGCCGCTCATCGGCGTCGGGCTGCTGTACCGCAACGGGTACTTCCACCAGAAGCTTGATGCGGGCGGGATGCAGGTGGAGCAGTTCCCGCCGCTGGATCCGCCTCGTGCGCCGGTGCTGCGCGTGATGGACCTTGAGAGCGGGCGGCAACTGTCGGTGGGCATCCATCTTCCCGGGCGCGAGGTGCGGTGCGCTGTGTGGCGGGCGGATGTCGGCAAGGTTCGGCTGTACCTGCTTGACACGAACATTCCCGAGAACGCGCCGGAAGATCGGGAGATCACGGCCAACCTGTACCTTGGCGATCAGAACCGCCGCATCCAGCAGGAGCTTGTGCTGGGCATCGGCGGTGTTCGCGCGCTCAACGCCATCGGCGAGCGGCCGACGGTGTATCACATGAACGAGGGGCATGCCGCGTTTCTTGCGGTGGAGCGCATTCGCGAGATTCGCGAGCGGAGCCCCGGGGGAGCGCTGACGTTCGATCAGGCCCGCGAGTTCGCCGCGGCGGCGAACCTGTTCACCACGCACACGCCGGTGCCCGCGGGGATCGACCGGTTCCCGGTCGGCCTGATGACGCACTACTTCGGGCCGTACGTGGAACTGCTCGGGCTGGACATGGAGGGCTTCCTTGCGCTGGGACGCGAGGATGTTGGCGATCGCAACGAGGCGTTCAGCATGGCGATCCTCGCGCTGCGGTGCAGCCGGTTCGCCAACGGCGTGAGCAAGCTCCACGGCGTGGTGTCGCGGACCATGTGGGCGAAGATCTGGCCGGAGACGCCCGAGGACGATGTGCCCATCGGCCACGTGACCAACGGCGTGCATCCGGAGACGTGGTTTGCGCCGGAGATGACGGCGATCTATGACAAGCACCTGGGCGCCGGCTGGCGGGCAAAGGTGCAGGATGCGGCGACCTGGGCGGGGATCGAGAAGGCGTCGGATGCGGAGCTGTGGGGCGCGAGAAATACCGGCCGCGCGGCGTTCGTGGAGTATGTCCGCGCGATGGCGGGGTATGGGAAAGCGGTCGGCGGCGGCGGGGCCGGGGGCAAGGCGGGCGACCTTCGGGCCGATCAGTTGACGATCGGCTTTGCCCGGCGGTTTGCGGGGTATAAGCGGGGCACGCTGCTGCTGCGCGAGCCGGATCGGCTGGCCGCGCTCCTGCGCGGGCGCGAGGGGAAGGGCGTGCAACTGGTGCTGGCGGGCAAGTCGCATCCCGGCGACAACTGGGGCAAGGCGCTCATTCGTGACGTTGTCGAGTTCGCTCGCAGCGAGAAGGCGGGCGGGCGGATCGTGTTCCTTGAGGACTATGGCATCGACGTGGCGCGGGAGATGGTGCGCGGGTGCGACGTGTGGCTCAACACGCCGATCCGTGGTCTGGAGGCCAGCGGCACCAGCGGCATGAAGGCCGCGATGAACGGCGTGCTGCACGCGTCGATCCTCGACGGGTGGTGGGACGAGGGGTACACGCCCGAGGTGGGGTTCAAGATCGAGGACTCGGGAATCTACCCGAGCGATGCGCCCGACGAGGCCCGCGAGAAGTTTGAGAGCGATGCGCTGTACCGGCTCATCGAGGGGCAACTTGTGTCGGAGTTCTACCAGCGCGATGCGGGCGTGCCGAAGAAGTGGACCGCGAAGATGCGGGCGTGCATCCGGCATCTTGCGCCGTTCTTTTCCACGCAGCGGATGGTCGCTGAGTATGCCGAGAAGTACTACTTCCCGGCCCATGCCGCGGCGGGTGCTCTTGCGGGGAACGATGGCTCGCTCCTGCCGGCGAAGGAACTCTCCGATCACATCGACCGCTATCGGAAGCTCTGGCATTCGGTTCGGGTGAAGCACGCGGAGTGTGCGGCCGCGCCGGGCGGGGATGGGTTTGCCGTTGCGGCGAGCGTGCGTCTGGGCATGCTGCGTCCGGATGAGGTGGTGGTGCAGGCGTACCACGGCCCGCTGGATGCGAAGGGCCACATCGAGCACGGGCGAGCGGCGACGCTCATCGCCAAGGCTCCGCAGGCGGGCGGCGACGGGTCGTACTCGTACGCGGGGGTGTTCAAGGCGCCGGCGCAGGTGGGGAAGGGCACGCACTATGGAATGGTGGTGCGGGTGCTGCCGGGCGATCAGCGGATGGTGTCGCCGTTTGTGCCGGGGCTGATCGCGAGCAGTGCGCCGGTGATGGCGGAGGCGGAGGGGCATCTGTGAGTCGTCCTGTGGACCAATGATCAGCGTTCATGCCCGAACTCCGCATCGCATTTCTTGGTGACGTTGTCGGCGCGGTTGGCCGGCGCGCTGTGGCTCACTCGTGGCCCAAGCTGCGGGATCTGCATGGGGTTCATGCGCTGATCGTCAATGGGGAGAACGCCCGCAACGGTTCGGGGTGTTCGCCGGACAACTACAAGGAACTGCGGCGCAGCGGGGCCGATGCGGTGACGCTTGGCGATCATGTGTTCAAGGACCGCAACATCCTCGAGATGCTCGAGGACCCGCTCCAACCCATTGCCCGGCCGGCGAACCTGGCCGCGGCCGCGCCCGGGAAACGGCTCATCCTCCTGGAGCTTCCGGAGAAGGCTCCGAAGTCTCCGCCGATCTACGTGCTCACGGTGCTCGGTCGGCTGTTCATGCCGCTCATGGCCAACAGCCCGTTTGAGTGCATCGACCGCGAGCTGGCGGCGATTCCTGAGAAGGACGCGCTGGTCATCGTGGAGATTCACGCGGAGGCGACGAGCGAGAAGCAGGCGATCGCGTGGCACTGCCTGAATACGTGGACGAAGGACGGGGGGCCGAAGGTGGTGGCCGTCGTGGGGACGCACACGCACGTGCAGACGGCGGATGCGCGGCTGATCGACCACACGCTGGCGGCGATCACCGATCTGGGCATGTGCGGCCCGCATCGCAGCGTGATCGGGCGGGACGTGCGGGCGACGCTCTCGGCGATGGTGCAGCAGAGCCCGGCCGCGCTGGACGTGGCCGATGGCGACAACCGGGCGTGCGGGGTGATCATCCGGATCGATACCGATCACCGGCGTGCGAGCGGCGTCGAGGTCGTGAACATCAGCGTTCCGGAGTGAGGATCAGCCGCGGGCGAGGCCGACGCGGCTGGCCATGGCGAACAGGGTGCCGCTGCCGCTGCGGGTGCGGTTCATGTAGGCCTGCAGATTGCGGCCGGGGCACTCGGTCGGGGCCCGCTCCTGGTGCGTGCGGACGGCGGCGATGGGGATGTTGTACCGCTGCATCTGGTTCACGAGGAAGCGGTCGAGCGAGGCCAGGGCGGCCTGCGTGGGGGCCTGCTGCTGGAAGTTGCCCATGACGAGGATGCCGAGGTTGTTCTCGTTCTGGTCCTTCACGTGTGCGCCCTGGTAGCGGATGTTCCGTCCTTCCCAGATGCGCCCGCTGGGGTCGATGACGTAGTGGTAGCCAAGGTCGGCCCAGCCGCGCCCGCCGACGTGCGACTGGCGGATCTGCTCGATGCGGGCGGCGACCTGCTGCGTGCCCGAGAGCGAGACCGGCGGCATGCCGTCGTGGTGGACGGTGATGCGGCGGATGCCGTTCATCGAGTGGATCTCGTCGGGGCGAGCGACGCCCGTGCGGGCCCACACCGAACGCGGGACGATGCCCGGCGGGGGCGTGAAGTCGGGCGGCGGAACGCTGGGCGAGGCGGCGATCGGCCCCGAGATGGGCGCGGAGTGGATGTCGTTGGAGATGGGCGCGGTGGAGGCGGGGTCGGCCCAGTAGGGGCCGGGCAGGGCGGTGGTCGCCTTGTTGCCGCCGCAGGCACCGAGGACGAGCGTTCCGAGCAGCAGGCCTCCGCCGGCCACGGCCTCGCGGCGCGTGATTTCCGCGCGATTACCCCGAGAAACCCCGTCGTTGTCCGGCGCGCCGTGTTGCTGCATGGGGGGCTTCATCGACCAAAATCGGGCGGTTTCTGCACGTGAAAGGCGGAGGGATGGCGAGGATCTGGCGCTCGCCCGGAGTGTACGGGTAGGAGCGGGCGTCGCCACGCGAACCGGCGATCGGGCTGTCGATTCCAGAGGCTTATCAGCCAGCGGGGAATGCTGGACACGAATCAGGCCTCGGCGCGGCGGAGCCATTCCGCCTCGTGCCGCTCGAGTTCCTTCTGGGTGGTGTCGCGGTCGGCCAGGGTCTTCTTGAACAGGGCCGCGTCGCGGTAGACCTCTTCCTTGGCCAGTTCGTCGTCGAGGGCCTTGAGGCGCTTGCCGAGGGTCTCGATTTCCTGATCGAGGCGCTCCCCGGGCATCCAGGCGAGTCCGCTGCCGCCGCCCTTTCCCCCCTTCTTGGAGGGGCCGTTGTTGGTTGGCTGGGAGGCTTTGGATTCCAGTTTCTCCGCGGATTTCGCGGCGGGCTTGGGGGCCGCCGGGGCGGGCTTTGGCTGTTGCCGCTTGCCCTTCTCCTGCTCGGCCCGGGCCCGCTCTTTGGCGAGCTCCGCCTGCTTCCGGTGGTATTCGGAGTAGGTGCCCGTGAACACCTCGGTGTTTCCCTTGCCGTCCATGATGATCAGGTGATCGCAGGTGGCGTCGATCAGGGCGCGATCGTGGGAGATGAGCAGGAGGGTGCCGTCGAAGCCGTCGCCGTCTTCGGAGAGGTGCAGGGCCTGCTCGAGCCGCTCGGCGCTGGGAATGTCGAGGTGGTTGGTGGGCTCGTCGAGGATGATGAGGTTCTTGGCCGAGGCGAGCAGGCCTGCGAGGCGGGCTCGGCTGCGCTCGCCGCCGGAGAGCACCTTGAGCTGCTTGTCCTGGTCCTTGCCGGCGAAGAGGAAGGCTCCGGCGAGGTCGCGGGCCTGCTGCTCGGAGTAGATCTGCTTCTCGTTCTCGCGGCGGATGATGGTCTGGAGGTACTGGTAGACGGCCATGTCGCCGTCTTCCTCGGGCGGGAGCTGCGCGTAGTAGCCGATCACGACGTTGGAGCCGAGCTTGGTGACGCCCGAGTCCATCGGGACCTGGCCGAGGATGCAGCGGATAAGGGTGGTTTTGCCCGCGCCGTTGGGACCGATGACGGCCCATCGCTCGCCGCGCTGGATGGTGACGTTCAGCTCGTGGAAGAGCACCTTGTCGTGGGGGACGTTGTTCTCTTCGTCGATGACGTTGGTGTACTTCTTGGAGCCCTCGCGGACGACGGCGACGTGGTCGCCGGAACGGGGGGCGGAGGGGAAGTTGAACCTGGCCGCGCCGACCTCGGCGACGCGCTCGATGGCGAAGAGTTCCTTCTGGCGCTCGAGCTTGGAGAGGCGTCCCTGGGCTTCCTTGGCCCGCTGACCGGCCTTGAAGCGGCGGATGAACTCCTCCTCTTTGGCCCACTCGGACTGCTGGTTCTCGTAGGCCCTCTGCTGGGTCTTGAGGCGTTCGCGGCGGATCTCGATGAAGGCGGTGTAGTTGCCGGGGTAGTCGATGAGGCGGCCGCGCTCGAGCTCCTCGATGCCGTGGACGACGCGGTCGAGGACGTAGCGGTCGTGGGAGATGATGAGGACCGCGCCCTTGAAGTCGTTGACGAGGAAGTCCTCGAGCCATTCGCGTCCGGCGATGTCGAGGTGGTTGGTGGGCTCGTCGAGCAGGAGCAGGTCGGGGGATTCCAGCAGGAGTTTGGCGAGGGCGAGGCGGCCCTTCTGGCCGCCGGAGAGCTTGGAGACCGGCACGTTGAACTGGCTGTCGATGAAGCCGAGGCCGTGGAGCACGGCGTCGACTTTGTGGTCAACGTCGTAGCCGCCCATTTCCTCGATCTTGTGCTGGATGTCGGCCTGGCGGTTCATCAGGCGTTCCATCAGCTCGGGCTCGGCGTTTTCCGGGAGCGCCATCTGGTGGTAGATCTCGTCGAGCTCGGCGTGCATCTTGCCCAGCTCGATGAACCCCGCCGCGGCTTCGGCACGGAGGGTGTTCTCGAGGTTGAGCTCGGGGTCCTGCGTGAGGTATCCCATCCGGCACCCCTTCTGGAGGGAGACGGATCCCATGTCGGGCTTGATTCGGCCGGCGAGCATGCGCAGGAAGGTGGTTTTGCCGCAGCCGTTGCGGCCGACGAGTCCGATTCGTTGACCGGGCTCGATGGAGAAGCTGATTCCGTCGAGGAGGACGCGGGTGCCGATGGAGTACTGGAGATTGGTGCAGGAAAGGAGGGGCATGGTGGGGGGGCTGCGCGGGGCGGTGTGCTGAGCCGGGATGATAGGAACGCTCGCGTGCGGCTTCGGGGTGTTGACGTATGCTTGCGGCCCCCGGGGGGGTGAACTGGAGGCTGCTCGATGATCGCTCGCTGTGTTGTCGGAGTTCTCGCGACCCTCGTGCTGAGTGGCGCGGCGATGGCCCAGGCCCCTGTCCAGCCGGGCCAGAAGGTCGACGCGGCCATGTCCTCGGGAGACGTCGTTCGCGGCGTGCTGGTGTCGCAGGACGACAAGACGGTGGTGCTCAACCACCCCGTGCTCGGCACGATCAGCATTCCGCGGGGCAACCTGTCGGGCATGACGGTGGTCGTGGAGCAGGCCCCGCCGCCGCCCGCTCCGGTCGCCCCGCCGCCGCCGCCCCCAGCCCCAGCGGCACCAGAAGTTAAGCCGGACCCGGAGTCGTTCCTCGACGGTTGGTCCAAGAGCATTGAACTGGGCCTCAACGGCGCTGAGGGCAACAGCCAGAGCCTGAGCTTCCGCGGCGCGTTCAACGCCAAGCGGGAGACGAGCAAGATCGCAACAACGGCCGGCATTACCTACGTGTACGGTACGCAGGACGGGGACAAGAACCTCGAACACGGCGAGATCAACCTGCGCAACGACTGGAAGATCGGCTCCCCGTGGCGCATCTTCGCCATCGGCAAGGCCGAGTACGACACGTTCCAGGATTGGACGTGGCGGACGAGCCTGTTCGCCGGTCTCGGGTACGAGTTCATCAAGACCGACAACACGCTGCTTCTCGGGCGGATCGGCGCGGGTGCGACCAAGGAGTTCGGCTCCTCCAAGCAGCGGATCGAGCCCGAGCTTGATCTGGGCCTCGACTGGGAGCACAAGCTCGACGAGCGCCAGAAGCTCTTCGCCTCGATCGACTACTACCCCAGCCTGCACCGGTTCACCGACTATCGCGTGAACGCCAAGGCGGGCTACGAGGTGATCGTGGACCCGGTGAACAAGCTGAGCCTCAAGCTTGGGCTCGAGGACCGCTACAACTCCAACCCCGGCGCGAACAACAAGAAGAACGACCTGCTGTACTTCGCCACTGTGGTGTACAACTTCTGAGCGCAGCGCGAGATCGCTTTCTCCAGAGACCGGTCCCCTCGGGCCGGTCTTTTTCTTTTTGGTCCGGCGAAGGACTCGGACCAATTGGGCCGATTGTGTTTGTCGTTTCCCTCCCCTTCAGGTATGCTGCCCTCGATGACGCGACCCAGCCGGACCGTCAGCGCGACCGCTCTTCTTGCCGCCTTGGCGGTGTCGGGCGGCGTCGCGCGGGCCGATGGGCCGGCCGCGGCTCCTGCGCCAGCGGCCGCTCCCGCGGCCGTTTCGGCGCCCATCCCGGCGGTTGTCGCCGGGGCCGAGCGTCCGCTGGCGACAATTACCCTGACCAACGGGGACACGTTCCACGCCGCAATTCTGAGTGATTCCGATCCGCTGGTGCTCGACCACCCGCTGATTGGGCAAATGTCCATTGCGCGTGAGCGGATCAAGTCGGTGGTGAAGGATGGGGCGACCCCCGCTTCCGCGGCTCAGTCGGCCCCGCCAACCCCGCCCGCGCCAACGGCACCGGCTGATGCACAGGTCGCCGTGGCGCTGCCTCCCGCCCCGGCTCCGGCCGCGCCGGCTGCCCCGGCACCCCCGCAGCTGCCGATGGCTCCGCCGCCCGAGCCGACGCTGGCTGATCTGTGGAAGTTCACGATCGAGGCGGGGCTGAACGGGACGACGGGTGCGAACCAGACGCAGTCGTTTCGGGCCCTGATAACCGGGACCAGACCTACGCCGGAGATGTCGACCACGGCCGGGATCGGGTGGTGGTACAGCCGCACCAACGACGAGACCACCGCGCAGCGTGTGCAGGTTGATGCCCGGAACGAGTGGCCCGCGACGCCCAAGAGCCCGTGGAGCTACTTCATTTCGGGGCGCTCGGAGTACGACGAGTTCCAGGCGTGGGATTGGCGGCTGTCCGGGCAGGGGGGCGTGGGCCTGCAAATCATCGGCAACGAGACGCTCACCCTGACGGGGCGGACGGGGTTCGGGGCGAGCCGGGAGTTCGGGCGGGCCCATCCGGATGTGCGGGCGGAGTTCAATCCGTCGGTGGAGATCGAATACAAGATCAACGCCCGCAACAAGTTGTGCGGGGCGGCGGCGGCGTGGGTGGATATGGAGAACGCCGACGCTTCCCGTGCCGACCTGAAGGCGTGGTACGAGGCGGTGCTGGACCCGGACCACGGGATGAGCCTGCGGATCGGGGTTGAAGACCGGTACGAGCACTCCCCCGGGATTGGTCGGGAGAAGCACGAGGTGGACTACTACGCCGTGATCGTGTTCAACTTCTGAGCGAGATTCGCTCGGGCGATCAAGTCGGGGGCGCGGCGGGACGAAATCTGTTTCAGTCGGACTCCTTTTCGGCCAAAGCCCTGCTGCATAGCGGGGCTTTGACCGTTTTGGGGAGAGGTTGAAACACGGAGGGCCACGGGGTGCACGGAGGGAGGCACGGAGAGGGGAGTGGCAAGCGATCCGATGGTGGAAATCCAGAATCTGATCGAGTTCTCGCTCGATTTGCTCTGTGTTTTCTCCGTGGACTCGGTGGATCTCCGTGTTCTAGCGGCCTTGGTTCAATCCGCCGAGCCACTTGGCCCAGATGCTCAGGACGAGGAGCATGTAGAGGCGCTGGGAGTGGTCGCGTTTGATCAGGCCGCTGGGGCCTGTGCCGAGGTGCTCATCGAGCATCTGGCGGATGAAGGCCATGTTGAGGTCGATGCCCAGGGACGGCGGGCCGAAGGGCTCGGTGGAGTTGAGGTGGTCCAGGAGCATGGTCCGCAGACCTCCGTAGTCGGAGCGGAACCACTCGCCGATGGGGATGGCGAAGCCCATCTTCGGGCGATCGACGATCTCCGTGGGGAGGTACTTGCGGGCGACCTGGCGGAGGAGGCCCTTGCGCTGGCCGTGGGGCATGACTGCGGTCAGTGGATTGCCGAGCGTTATCGCGGTGAGATCGCGAGACAGCATCGGCGCGCGAGTTTCAAGTGCAACGCTCATGGCCGCGGTATCGACCTTCGCGCACAGATCGAAGGGAAGGTAGTGCTCAAAGTCGTAGAGGCGAGGATCTCGGGTGGATGTCCAACCGGGCGTATCGTCCATGGCAGAATCGGAGCGCTTGGATTCTGAGTTGCCTGGTGATAGAAGGCGTTCGGTCTGTTCGACCGAAAAGATGCGAAGTAAGTCTGGGTATCCGCCCGACCGCGCCGCCCGTACCAACCGCGCCAAGCGGCTGGAAAACGACTTCGGGTGATTCGAGCCAAGCCAACCACTCGGCAAACGGGCGAGCGTTGATGAATACCTCCTGAGCCATCCGGCCGCTCGATATCGCTCGTATCCCCCAAAGAGTTCATCTCCGCCATCGCCGCCAAGCGCAACATGGAGTCCTGTATTGGCAATGGCCCGACACACCCAATGGGTGGGAAGCAGTGAGCTATCACCGAGCGGCTCACCGAGTTGCGTGATGAGCCTTTGAAGGTCCTCCGCTGGTGATGGATCGCAGTCAATGGTCGCGTGATCGGTTCCCAGCAGACGTGCGGTCAGTTCTGCCGCGGCCGACTCGTCATAGCGACGATCCGGCATTCGAACTGTAAATGTTCTGAATGCCCCGAGAGCCTGTTTTGCATACGCGGTGACTAGCGCGGAGTCGATGCCGCCGGACAGAAAGCCCGCGACTTCGACGTCGGCTTGCAATCGCATCACCACAGACTTGCTCAGCAGTTCATCGATGGAGTCGGTTGTCAGAGCCTTGCCCTTTGCTCTGCTCTCCAGGTCCCATCTCCAAGGCGTCGGGCCATACAGATAGTCCTGATGAAACACGCCACTGTCCTCGTCGAATACAGCGATGCAGCACGGGCTTACTGGCTGGATGCTCTGACCTGCCGCCGGCGCGTCATATCCCCACATCAGCCGCCCATGGAGGCCGAGGCTCGGCGGGTCGATCTTGTCCCCAATCAATGCGCGAAGCCGCCAAAGGGCGGCCGGGCTACTTGCCAGAACGACAACTCCCGACTCGCGGTCTTTGCTGGGGCTCAGGTGGAGCGGCTTCTCCCCCGCGGGGTCTCGCGAAAATATGAGTCGACCCCGAGCTGACTCCCAGATTGTCCAACTCCACATTCCATCCAAGCGGTCGTACAGGTCTGGACCCCACTCCCTCCACCCATGCACCAGCACCTCGGTATCCGAGTGATCCGTGGTGAACACATGCCCCGCCTTCTGCAACTCCGCCCGGAGCTCGCGGTGGTTGTAGATGCAGCCGTTGAACACGATGGCGATGCGGTCTTCATCCGTACCACGGGCATCCTGTCCGTGGTTCGACGCAACGTGGGCCGAGTATCGCTCCACCTCCGCCATGGGCAGGATGCCCGTGGTCCGGGTCCAGACCATGGGCTGGTGTCCCCCCACATGATCGATGATGCTCAACCGCCGGTGGACGAACGCGACGTCCACTACGGACCCATCGGCGCGGATCGTGCGGTCGCGGAATCGGCCTTGGCCGTCGGGGCCGCGGTGCTTCACGGCGTCGTCGAGGATGTCCAGCCAGGCCTCGGGGATGGACTGCGCGTGGGGCGTGCGCAAGGCCAACTCGCGCTGCTCGGGCGACCAGACTCTCAGGATGCCGCCGATTCCGCACATGGTTCAACGGTACGTATGCTCTCGACCATGCCGACGGGCCCCACCCCACCAGAAGCGATGCCGCGCCCGAACATGCCGCGCGAGCGTCGGTACCGCTATTACCCGCTGGTGATGGCGATGTTTGTGACGGTGCTGCTGTGCTCGAACCTGATCGGGCCGGGCAAGGCGTGCGCGTTCGATCTCGGCGTGCGGATCATCCCGGACTGGACGGGCGCGCTGGGCTGGCACTGGACGAGCCTGCTGGTGTTCGGCGCGGGCAACCTGTTCTTTCCGATCTCGTACATCTTCGACGATGTGCTCACCGAGGTCTACGGATATGCGCAGGCGCGCAAGGTGATCTGGGCGGGGTTCGGGGCGATGGTCTTTGCCACGATCATGGCGCAGGTGATCATCCGCCTGCCGCTGGATCCGAACGAGCCGTTCAACAAGGTGATGCAGCCGGCGATCGAGACGTGCTTCGGGGCCGGGCCGCGCATTGTGCTGGCGTCGATGCTGGCGTTCTGGGCGGGCGATTTCACGAACTCGTACGTGCTGGCGAAGATGAAGATCCTGACCAAGGGGCGGATGCTGTGGACGCGCACGATCGGCTCGACGATCGTGGGCGAGGGGCTGGACAGCATCATTTTCTATCCGATCGCGCTGACGTCGTGGGCGCCGCTCCTGCAGGGGCTGGGCGTGACGAACCCGGATGTGCTCACCTTCATGGGCGGGTGGCAGCCGCACGAGGCGGTGAAGATCATCGCGTTCAACTGGGTGTTCAAGGTGCTCTTTGAGGTCGTGATGACCCCGGCCACCTATGCCGTGTGCTTCTGGCTCAAGCGGGCCGAGGGCGTGGACTACTACGACCGCGATACGGACTTCAATCCCTTCTCGCTGAGGGATTGACCGTTGGAGGACGCGCCGTTTGCGCCGACCGCCGCGGCGCCGTTGCCACCGGCGGGCCGGCTGAAGGGCTTTCCACATTCCGGGCAGACGCCGGCTCCCGGCTTCTCCTCGCACGCGATCCCGCACAGGTCGTGGCCGCACTTGCCGCATACCAGCCCGCAGGCCACGGCCCGCTGCTTTCGCTCCTCGCGGAGCATCCAGAAGGTGTGGATGGTGCGGACGGTGCCGATGGCGATGCAGAAGCCGACGATGGTGGCCCTGCCCACGGGCCATTCGAGGGTGTTCATAAAGAAGAACTGGGCCCCGAGCCAGAGGAAGTACAGCAGGGGCGAGAGGACGGCCCGCTGGAGCTGGACCTTGGCGGCGTCCTTGAAGAAGGGGACGCTCTCGACGGCGGCGTCGGCCACGTCTTCTATTCGCTGCTCCACGTTGCGAAGGATGGCCTTTTTCGGGGCGTGATTGGCGAGCCAGTGCAGCAGGAAGTAGATGGCGACGTCGAAGATGATGTCGGAGAGGAAGGTGACGCCGGAGATGATGAAGTGGTGGTGGGTCTCGAGGCGGTCCTGCCAGTCCTGGTTCTTGAGGACGCGCGTGGCCATCAGGTGCTCGGCGAGTTTCACCACGCCCAATACCGGGACGAGCGCGAGCACGCCCGCGAGGACGATGTTGATGTTCACGTTGACAATGCGCCGGGCGTACCAGGCGACGACTCGCGCGATCATGCGGAAATCATGGTACGCCGGAACGGGGTCGTCGGGTTCGGTTCGGGGAGGGTGCTTTGCACTCGGGATCGGCCAAGCGCGTTCTGGCAAGGTCTACCGCGGCGGAGCTGATGTCCAGGCCGGTCGCCCGCCGTCCGCATCGCACCGCGGCCACGAGCGTCGTGCCGCTTCCGCAGCAGGGATCGAGCACCAGCCCGTCCGGAGGGCAGCAGGCCCGGACAAGGAGTTCCAGCAGGGCCAGCGGCTTCTGCGTGGGATATCCCGTGCGTTCGGCGGCCATGTTGTTGATGGAGGGGATGTCGAGGACGTCGGTGGCCTTCTTGGTCTGCCCGCGCAGGCGGTTGCTCGTGGCGGGCACGCGCGGCGGGTCGAACCAGTACCGGTCGGGCTCGAGGCAATAGAGGAGCAGGTCGTCGTGCTTGCGGGCGAAGCGGCGCGGCGAGGATCCGCCGAGGCCATAGGACCAGACCAGATGGTTGACGAAGCGGTCCTCGCCGAGGAGGTCGTCGAGGAGCAGACGGACGTGGTGGCTGGTGCGCCAGTCGATGTGGAGGCAGATCAGGCCGGTGGGCTTGATGAGCGGGATCGAGGCCTCGAGCCGGGGGCGGAGCCAGTCGATGAAATCGTGCGGAGTACCGAAGTCGTCGTCGTACGCCGCGTCGGCCGCGCGGCCGGCTTTGCGGGCGTTGGGTGGTGTGCGCTTGGTCTGGCCGGTGTTGAAGGGGGGGTCGGCGTAAAGGAAGTCGATGGAGTGGCGTGCAGCCACCGAGGCTACGTCAATCCAGTCGGCTTGCCTTGCGTCGCCCTGTGCGGCCATCAACCGCAGAGTAGCACATCGACGGTGTTACTGCGGATGCACCGGCGCCCGGCCCACCGAGTAATAGTGGAATCCGGCATGGGCCATCTGCGAGGTCTTGTAGAGGTTGCGTCCGTCGAAGATGGCGCGGCCCTTCAGGAGTCCCTTCAACCGTTCGAAGTCCGGGCTCTTGAACTCGTCCCAGTCCGTTGCGATGACCAGGGCGTCGGCACCCTTGAGGGCGTCGTACATGTCCTCGCAGATCGTCACGCCGCCCTCGCCGTTGCCCCCGCCCATCTCGCGGCGGGCGTTGTCGCCGGCGACCGGGTCGAAGGCTCGGCACTTGGCGCCGTAGCCGAGGGCCTTGCGCATGAGCGTGAGGGCCGGGGCCTCGCGGATGTCGTCGGTGCGGGGCTTGAAGGCGATGCCCCAGAAGGCGATGGTCTTGCCTGTGAGGCCGCCTTCCTTCTTGAAGTGGGACTGGAGCTTTTCGAAGAAGCGGTCGCGCTGCTTCTGGTTCACGGCATGGACGCTCTTGGAGAGCGTGGCCTCGATACCCGCCTTGTCGCCCATCATGATGCAGGCGAGCGTGTCCTTGGGGAAGCACGAGCCGCCGTAGCCCAGGCCGGGGTAGAGGAAGGCGTTGCCGATGCGCTTATCCGAGCACATGCCCTCGCGGACGCGGCTGATGTTCGCGCCGTAGGCCTCGCAGAGGTTGGCCATCTCGTTGATGAAGCTGATCTTGGTGGCGAGGAAGTTGTTGCTGGCGTATTTCACCATCTCGGCCGAGAGCACGTCCATGACGTAGATCGGGTGGCCGTTGCGGACGAAGGGGTCGTAGAGGTCCTTCATGGCCTCGCCGACCCACTCGTGCTCGACGCCGACGACGACGCGATCGGGCTTGTTGAAGTCGTCGATGGCCGCGCCTTCCTTGAGGAACTCGGGGTTGTCGGCGACCTCGAAGGGGATCTCGGCGCCGACGCGGGCGCGGATGCGGTCGCGGACGAAGAAGGTGGTGCCGACGGGGACGGTGCTCTTCACGACGATGATCTTGGGCTTCTGCTTCGGGCCGAGGCTCTTGAGGACGTCGGCGATGTCGTCGGCGGCGGACTCGATGTACCTCAGGTCGGTGTGGCCGCGCTCGTCGCTGGGGGTGCCGACGCAGATGAAGATCATGTCGGCATCGCGGTGGGCTGTCTTGGGATCGGTGGAGAACTTGAGGCGTCCGGCCGCGATGTTCCGCTCCATGCGGTCGGTCAGGCCGGGCTCGTAGATGGGGCAGCCGCCCTGGCGCAGGGTTTCGATCTTGCGGGCGTCGGTGTCAAGGCAGGTGACCTCGTTGCCGGTGTTGGACAGGCAGACGCCCGTGACCAGTCCGACGTATCCAGTGCCGACCATCGTGAGGCGCATGCTCGAATCTCCAGTGGATCCGGCATATCGCCGGACGAGGGGCACGAGTTTAGGCGATCGGAGGGCGCATTCGCCGTGGGCGCGCAGGGCGGTACACTCCGGCCCTCTATCCCATGCCCAAACCAACACCTCCAAGGAAACCCAAGGTCCGCGCATCACGGAAACGGCCGACGCTGGCCGCACGTGCCGATAAGTACGACTGCTACCAGCGGGCCGTTCAGTGCGTCGAGGCCGAGATCGATTTCATCGACGAGACGTTTCTCGCGTTGCGCGGCCGGAAAGCCTCGCGCCTTCGCGAGGACTTCTGCGGGACGGCGAACACCTCGTGTGAGTGGGTCCGCCGACGGCCCACGAACATCGCGTACGGGTTCGACCTTGATCCGGTGCCGCTCCAATGGGGGCGGGACCACCTGCTCTCGCGGCTGAAGCCGGAGGCTCGGAAGCGGATCGAGCTGCGCGAGTCGGACGTGCTGGCCGCGCACCCGGACATGCGGGGGACGCTGGACTGTGTGCTGGCGATGAACTTCTCGTTCTGGATCTTCCACGACCGCGCGACGATGCTGGCGTACTTCAAGCGGGTTCGGGAGGATTTGGCGGCGGACGGGGTGTTCTTTCTCGATTTCTACGGCGGGTCCGACGCGATTCGTGAGATTCGCGAGCGACGGGCCGTGCCGCGGGCGGGGAAGGCGGGCACCGGTGGGGATTCCGAGCCGAGCATGGTCGGGTTCACGTCGCCGTTCACGTACATCTGGCACCAGGAGAAGTACAACCCGATCACGGGCGAGCTGCTGTGCCACATCCACTTCGCGTTCCCCGATGGGTCGCGGATGAAGAATGCGTTCACGTACCACTGGCGGCTGTGGACGCTGCGCGAGATCCGTGATTTGCTGAAGGATGCCGGATTCGCCCGGACGACGGTGTATTGGGAGGGCGACGACAACGCCGGCGGCGGCAACGGGGTGTTTACCCCGGCCGAGCAGGGCGAGGCGTGCGCGAGCTGGGTGTGCTATTTGTCGGCCGAGAAGTAGGGCGCGGCGGGCGTATTGTGTCGCATGGCCGCCACACCCAGGAATACGCCGCTGGTTCTGATTGTTCGCGACGGTTGGGGAGAGAACCCGAACCCGTCGCACGACTCGTTCAACGCCGTGAAGCTGGCGAAGACGCCCGTGAGCGACGCCCTGCGGCGCGAGTGGCCGTGGACGCTCATCAAGACCAGCGGCGAGGATGTCGGCCTGCCCGACGGCACGATGGGGAACTCGGAGGTGGGGCACCAGAACATCGGGGCCGGGCGGATTGTGGAGCAGGAGTCTCGGGTCATCACGAGGGCGTGCGAGGCGGGGTTTCACACGATTCCGGTGGTGAGGGCGGCGATCGGGCGGTCCAAGGAGAAGGGGACCGCTGTTCACCTGATGGGGATCAACTCGGATGCGGGCGTGCACGGGTTGCTCGAGCACCTGTACGCGTACGTGCGGGCGTGCAAGACGCTCGGGCAGAGCCGGGTGTTCGTTCACCTGTTCGCCGACGGGCGTGATACGGGCCCGTTCACGGGCCTGGAGTTCGCACGCCGGGTGGAGGCGAAGCTGCGCGAGATCGGCGTGGGGCGGATCGCGTCGGTGATCGGGCGCTACTACGCGATGGACCGCGACAATCGGTGGGAGCGCGTGCGTGCGGCGTATGACTGCCTCACGGGCAGGGGCTCCTCGGCGACCGCCGCCACGCCCGAAGCGGCGTTCCAGAGGTACTACGACGCGCCGACGGGCGAGACGCTCAAGGGCGATGAGTTCATCACGCCCACCATCGTCGGCAATCCGGCGGAGGGACGGGTGTCCGATGGCGACAGCGTGATTTTCTACAACTACCGGGGCGATCGCCCGCGGGAAATCTCGGCCGCGTTTGTGTTTCCGGATGCGGAGTGGGCCAAGGTCAAGCCCTCGCCCGACAGCGGCAAGAGCGGGTTCGATCGCGGCCGGAAGCTCGATCTGGACTACGTCATCATGACGGAGTATTGGGAGAAGCTGCTGCCGTTCGTGAAGGTGGCGTTTCCGAAGCCGCCGAAGCTCAAGAACATCGGGGGGGAGTATCTGGCGTCGCTCGGCCTGACGCAGTTTCGCGATGCCGAGACCGAGAAGTATCCCCACGTCACGTTCTTCTTCAACGACTATCGCGACGAGCCGTATCCGGGCGAGCACCGCGAGAACCCGCAGTCGCCCAAGGTTGCTACCTATGACCTGAAGCCGGAGATGTCGGCCGATCAGGTTCGTGATGCCGTGCTGCGGCGGCTCGGCGCGCCGGACTGCGAGCAGTTCATCGTGGTGAACTTCGCGAACGCCGACATGGTGGGGCATACCGGGAGCCTTCCCGCGGCGGTCCGGGCGTGCGAGATGGTGGATTCGTGCGTGGGTGCGATCGTGGATGCGGTGATGAAGCGAGGGGGCGCTGCGATCGTGACGGCCGATCACGGCAACGCCGAGCAGATGTTCGATCCGGAGACGAACGCGCCGCACACGGCCCACACGGTGTACGACGTGCCGCTCATCGTGGTCGGTGCGCCGTTCAAGGGGCGGATGCTCCGCGGCGATCGCGAGGCCTCGGGCTGGTTCTCACCCGCCACCCGTGCGAAGCGTGGCCGCCTCGCCGACATTCTGCCCACGGTTCTCGACATGATGGGGCTGCCGAAGCCGTCGGAGATGACGGGCACGTCGCTGCTGGTGTGAGCGGGCGATCAGCCGGGGACGTCGGGCGAGGTTGGGGTGTGGTCTTCGTCGCTGGCGGGGGAGTTCGCATCACCCTGGGGCTTGGCCAATCGAAGCTCGATGGCGGCCAGCCTCTTGGTGATGGCCTGCACCCGGCGGTTGATGTCGGCGATCTCCGTAGAAAGCTGCTCGACCGCCCGCTCGGTGAACGCGAGGCCTTCCTCGACGCGATCCAGCCGCGCTCGGTCGGTTGCCGACATGGGGTGTGAATGATCCGGGGCGGGCATGACGGGTGCTCCAGAAACTGCTAACCTCTCGGCCAATGAGCCGCACACGAACACGGATGGTCCTTGGGATTGTTGCCTCGGTCGGGGTTGTTGCGCCGGTGCTTTCGGGCACCGCGTTCGCGGAGGACTCGTTGGGCGGCGTGGAACTGATCGATACATCTCTTCGTCTTGATCTTGGGGCCGCGCTGGCGCAGGAGTCTCAGCCGGCGGTCCAGCCCGCGGGCGACGAGGCCTCGAAGTCCTCTTCGGGGGGGACCGCTTCCGACGGTCGCTCGCAGGCGTATGGCCATGCGGGCTCGCGCTGGTGGACCATCGGCGCGGCCTTCGCGAACAACTCCCAGAGTGATTCCGACATCAATCTCCACATCGCGTTCAGCACGTTTCTGGCCGACGAGCTGGAGTTCGCGGTCGAGGGTGCGGGGTGGTATTTCCACCAGACCGGCGACGACACCGGCGGAGTGTCGGGGTCGATGCTGTTCCGGTGGCACTTCTGGCACGCGCCGGACTATGACTGGACGGTCTTTGGCGATGCGGGCATCGGCCTGCTGTTCGGATTCGACGAGGTGCCCGACGGCGGCACGGGCCTCAACTTTCTGCCGCGCGTTGGGGCGGGGTTTACCAAGGCGCTGAACGATTCCGTGGACGGCGAGAGCCGCGGGCCCCGGCTGATGGTGGGCGTGCGGTACCACCACATCTCGAACGGGCGGGTGTCGGGGGATAGCCGGAACCCCGCGCGGGACGCGGTCTGCGTCTATGCCGGGATCACGTTTCCGTTCTGAGTGGGATGGTCAGGCGGCCTTCGACCCGCGCAGCGCGGCCGAGAGCTCGGTGGCGATGCACCGGTTGCGTCCGGAGCGTTTCGCGGCGTACAGGTTGTGGTCGGTGGCCTCGAGCCAGGCCTCGGGCGTGATGTCGCCGCTGGGGCCGTTGGTGCCCACGAGTCCGACGGAGGCGGTGATCGGTGAGTCGGGGTGGCGCTGCCAGATGCGGCTGGCGAGGGCGTCGCGCACGCGCTCGGCGACGACGGCGGCTTCCTGCGGCCCGGTGTTGGGCATGATGAGCGCGAACTCTTCGCCGCCGTAGCGGCAGGCGACGTCCGGCGTGCGGCTCTCGCTCTGGAGCATCCGGGCCAGCTCCACAAGCACCTGGTCACCCGCGGGGTGGCCGTAGGTGTCGTTGATCCGCTTGAAGAAGTCGACGTCGAGCAGGGCCAGCGAGAGCGGCGAGCCGTAGCGCTTGCATTCGGCGACCTTCTCCGTCCAGCGTTTGTTGAACGCGGCCCGGTTGCCGAGGCCCGTGAGGCCGTCCACGTCGGCGCGCTCGGCGAGCAGGCGCAGGAGGTGGTCCAGCCGCAGCGTGGCCCGGAGGCGGGCTCGAAGCTCGGCGAGGTCGAAGGGCTTGGTGACGTAGTCGGTTGCGCCCAGATCGAACGCCGTGACCTTGTCCTCGCTTCCGGCCTTGGCCGAGAGCACGATCACCGGGAGGTTGTTGGTCGCGGGGTCGTCCTTGAGGGCCCGGAGCACCTCGAAGCCGTCCATCCCGGGCATGTCCACGTCGAGGAGGATCGTCGCGGGCTTGTGCCGGCGCGCCATCTCCACGGCCTCGCAGGACTTGGTCGTTCCGATGAGCTCGACCTGCTCGTGCCGCAGCCTCGCCAGGAGCAGGCGATGCACGTCGACGGAGTCGTCGACGAGCAGGACTACGGGTTTGTTCTCGGTGTTGGACACGGGTGGGTGGCGAGTGGGGGGACTGGTTCGGGGCCCGGGGGTTCAGGTTGCGTGGACTCTCCGGCAGAGGTCGATGAGTTCGTTGACGTGGCGGGCGATCTTGGCGAGGTCGGCCTGGTGCGCGGAATCGGCGGCGCCCATGAGGTCTTCTTCCAGCCTGCCCGCGGCGTGTCCCACCGACGGGAAGCCGTAGCCTCCGCACGCGCCCTTGAGCTGGTGGGCAAGGCGGCGGAGCTCGTCGAAGTTCCGACTATCCCAGAACTCCTGCACAAGGCGGCTGCGCTCGGGGATCTCGTCCACGAACATCTGGATGAGCTCGGCCATGTCGGGATCGCCGACGAGGGTGCTCACCAGCTTCGCGGGTGGCGCGGGCGCGGCGAGATTGGGAGGGGTGGTGGACATGCGGTCTTCCGTGGCGAAAATCGGTCACCGGAGAGCCGCGCTGTATCCGGACTCGCCGAAACATGGGATTTCGCGCGAAGAGTCGGGGCGCACGCCGAGGGGAATGAACGCGCCGAAAAGGCCCCTTTGCGGGGCGGGGAACGGCTTCTGGTGGCCCGCTGACCAATAACCGGAGCGGGTTGGAGCGCGATGGGGCGTCAGGGTTTCCCCATTTTCGCCGCGGGATCTCCCACGATCGGGGGGAGGTTGCGGACATGTCCTTCAGAATCTCACAACAAAGCGCTGCGCGGCTGTCACGTTTGGGGGTTGGCCTTCGCTTCTCCTGTGTGCACTGGATGGTTTCGCCGGCGCGGCAATCGGTCGTGGGTCGGCGGTGCTTCTCCGTGCGCAGCCGGAGCGCCCGACATGGCCGTTCAACTGAAGTTCCCTGTGGCGGATCGCCAGATCCGACCGGGCATGCGCGTGCTCGTGGTGGAAGACTCGTTCATGGCGGCGTCGGCGATGGTGGAGGCGCTTGTCGACTTGGGCATGGACGTGGTGGGCCCGGCGCCGACGGTGCAGGCCGCGATGCGGCACTTGGATCAGAGCCGCTGCGACGGGGCTCTTCTGGACATAAATCTGGGCGGAGAGACCAGCGAGGGGGTGGCGTGGCGTCTGGACCGGCAGGGGATTCCGTTCATCTTTGTGTCCGGCTATGAGAGCCCGCTGCAACTGCTCAAGAACGAGAACTTTCGGGGGCGGCGCCTGCTCTCCAAGCCGCTCGAGGCCGATGCGCTTCGAAAGGCGGTGGAGGAGGAGTTTGGGGCCGGACCGAACGCGGAAGCGGGTGCGTAGGGGGAGAGGCCAGTTCTTCTCATCTCCAGAGAAATGCAGCGAGGCCGCGACGGCAAATTGTCCATTGGGATTGCCCACCCCGCCGAGTAGACTGGCATTCGATGAGGAGGCGACCATGGATCACGGGAACCGTGCCGGGCGTTCGAGCCGTCCTTCCTGCGGGAACCTGCGCCCTTGGCCATGGGCGGGCGGGTTCACGCTCATCGAGCTGCTCGTGGTGATCGCGGTGATCGCGCTGCTGATCGCGATCCTGTTGCCTGCCCTTGGCGCGGCCCGAGAGGCGGGGCGGACGACCAAATGTGCGTCGTCGCTGCACCAGATCGATGTGTTGATGGTGGCGTATGTGCAGGACAATCGCGAGGTGTATCCCCCGCACCGATCGGCCGTGGCGGACGGCGTGGATGCCGATTGGTGGTGGGGGACGCTGCTCTACGAGACGCCGCTGGAGACCAAGCAGGATCGCATCGACGCCGAGCCGAAGGTGCTCGCGGGCACGTACGCACTGTTTCATTGCCCGAGCATTCGCGATGGAGAAGAGGTCCACGGGTACTCGTGGACGTGGCGGTTTGACGCCCATCGCGTCGGCTATGGGTACAACGCGTTCTTCTTCGGGTTCTCGCCGTATGGTGCGCCCGAGGCGCAGGGGGCGTACAACGGATGGGGCACGACGGGCGGGAAGCGCCTGGTGACCACGAAGTCGCTCTCGGAGGCGGCGGTGGCGCTGCCCGGCAACACGATCCTGCTGGCGGATTCAAACCCGCGGCCGGATGGGTTGTGGTCGATGTCGATGTGGTTTCCGAACATCATCGCGGCGGCGGAGGGCGTGGACACGCGCCATGGCGGCGGCCGCGCCACGAGCGGGCGCGGCAACATCGTCTTTGCCGATGGTCACGCCGGTCGGCTGCGCGATGCGGAGGTCAACGACCCGGTGCGGTTCCGGAACTTGTGGGATCCCCGCTGGCCCGTCGAGACCTCGCCCTGGTGGTGAGCGAGGTCTCGAGTCGGGGCACCGAGATTACTTGGAGGCGAGGGCCTTGTCGATCATCTCGGAGAGGTGCTCGTCCATGCCCTGGTCGTAGCCGACGCCGAGGTGCAGGATCTTGCCGTCCTTGCCGATGAGCACGAAGGTGGGGATGCCGGAGATGCCGTAGGTCTTGGCGAGTTCGTCGCCGTTGTAGAGCAGGCCGTAGGTGTACTTCTTGTCGGCCATGTACTTCTTGGCCTTCTCGCCGGGGGCGTGCTCGAAGGTATCGATGCCGAAGACGGCGACGTCCTTGCCCTGGTACTTCTCGTGGATCTTCTGCACGCCGGGCATGGCCATCTTGCACGGCCCGCACCAGGTGGCCCAGAAATCGAGCAGGACGATCTTGCCCTTGAGGCTCGCCAGCGTCACCTCGGAGCCATCGGGGGTCTTGAGGGCGAAGGCGGGCGCGCTGTCGCCGACGGCGAACTTCAGCTTCGGCTGCTCATCGCTGGGGATGCCCAGGTCCGACGGGTCGGCCTTGACGGTCTTGAAGCCCTCGGGGGCCTTGAGGGCGAACGCCTCGGCCTTCGGCTTGGTGTTGACCTTGACGTTGGTGTACGAGGCGATGAAGGTCTGCGGGCCCTGGGGCTCTTCGCCGCCGGAGTAGGTGCGATGGGTCTCGATGGTGCGGGAGATGAGGTCTTCCGAGCCCACGTGGCGGGTCTGCTTCATGACCATCTTGAGGGGCTCGACCTTCTTGGCGGTGTCGCCTTCATCGGACGGCGGGGCCGGGCTGACGATCTCGACGGTGTACTCCACCACCTTGCACGGCACGCCGTCGGCCTGCGCATCGGGCAGGAACTTCGCGGCCGTCAGCGTGGCGCCCTTGGCGCTGAGCACGTCGGATCCGTAGATCCACGTCGGGATGACCATGTTTACATCGCCCACCGGGTACGCCTGGCCGTCCTCGGCCTCCATGCTGGCGAACGTCTTGGCCGCGTTGTCGATCTTGTAGGAGGTCTTGCCGTCGAACGCCCAGACGCCGTCGGCCGCCTCGTGCTTGGTGGTGATCTTGAACATCTTGAGCGTGGCCCCGCCCGCGGCCCGACGGGAGAGCGCCAGCATGATGTCGCCGGACTGGGTGTTCTTCTCGTTGCCCGAGATCATCGTCTGCGTGACCGAGCAGGAGAGGTCGTCCACTTTCTTGACCACCGCGCGGAACTTCTCGATGAACTCGCGGGCCGCCGGATCGATGGCGGCGGATTGCGCGGCGGGCTCGGCCTTGGCGGCGGGCGCGGCCTTGTCCTGCGCCATGACCAGGCCGACGGGGCAGGCGATCAGCGAGGCGACGATCAGGGCGGCGGGCAACAGTTTCATGGGGCTTCCTCGTGGTCTGGGGGCTGTTGGGGTGCGGGTATTCGTTGAGATGGGCGAGTGAAAGGGTACCCCGTCAGGACTCCGGGGTTGCACTGACTCGGCCTCGATACGCTATTCCCGTGCCAACACTCGCCCCGGACAACTTCATCGATCACTTCGTCGAGGTGGTGCTCGCCCACATCGACCGTGAGTTTCCCAACAAGCTCGACCACGTCATGAACGACGCGACGGAGATCAGGTCTCCCCGCGATCTGCATCCGATTTTCTACGGCTCGTTCGACTGGCACTCGTGCGTGCACGGGCATTGGCTGCTGGTGCGTGCGCTGCGAAACTACCCGACGCTCGCCCGCGCGGGCGAGGTGCGCACACTGCTGGATGCGCGGTTCACCCCCGAGAACGTGAAGGCCGAGGTGGCGTACCTCGATCGGCCGCTCCGCGGCACGTTCGAGCGAACGTATGGGTGGGCGTGGCTGCTCAAGCTCGGTGCGGAGCTTCGCCTCGGGGCGGCGGCGAAGGTGGACGATGGCACGCGGGCCGCGCTCGCGAAGTGGGAGGGGATCCTCGAGCCGCTCTCTCGCGCTTTTGCCAAGCAGTACATGAAGTACCTGCCCAAGGCGACGTATCCCATTCGTGTGGGGACGCACCAGAACAGCGCGTTCGGGCTTGCCCTTGCGCTCGATTACGCGGCCGCGGTGGGCGATACCGCGCTGACCGAACTGGTCGGGCAGAAGGCCCGGGCGTGGTACTCGGGGGATGTGAACTGTCCGGCGTGGGAGCCCGACGGCATCGACTTTCTGTCGCCTTCGCTGATGGAGGCCGAGTGCATGCGGCGGGTGCTGCCGGCGGGCGAGTTCGTGCCGTGGTTCAATCGGTTCCTGCCGGACCTGGCGTTGCGTCGGCCCGCGACGTTGTTCCAGCCCGCGACGGTGAGCGATCGCACCGACGGGCAGATCACGCATCTCGACGGACTGAATCTGAGCCGAGCTTGGTGCTGGCGGCGCCTCGGTCAGGCCCTTCCCGAGAGCGATCCTCGGCGCGGACTGGCGAGCAAGGCGTACGAGGTCCACCTCGACGCCGCGCTTCCGCATGTGACGGGCGACTACATGGGCGAGCATTGGCTGGCCACGTTCGCGTTGCTGGCCATGACCGAGTGAGTGGCGGAGAGCCGAGCGCGAGGTGCGCACGAAAAAGGGCGTGGCCTCGGCGCCACGCCCTTGGAGCTTCGGATCGTGTGCGTCGAGATCAGTTGCAACCGCCCGCGAACCAGGCGTTCAGGAAGTCGAAGATGTTCTGAACCTGCAGCGTGCCGGTGGAGCCGTCGCCGCCCACGATGGCAGCCTTTTTCCCGGCGAACCAGTCGTTGAGGAAGTCGAAGATGTCCTGCACCTCGAGCGAGGCGTTGTGGTTGTAGTTGGCGTAGCAGCAGGGGGCGATGGTGTTGCCCAGCGTGCCGGGGATCGTTACCGGCGTGTTGCAGGACGATGTCGACGAGACGAACCTGGTCTGCACGGTGCCGGAGACCGAGTCGAGGGCGGCCGAGCATGCCGCGGCGGATGTGTAGGCCGCGGTGCAGGTGGCTCCGCGGCAGCAGACGCCGGAGGGAAGCGGGGCGCAGAGGTTGGCCGGCGTGGCCGAGTTGCGGGGCAGATCGATCGGGGCGACGACGTCGAAGTCCATCGCCGTCTCGTTGGTGTCCTGGCAACCGCCCTGCTTGCGCAGGCCGACGAGCGTGCTATCGAGAGTCGTGGCCGGGCCGAGGCCCTCGAAGCACGCCGAGTACACGCCGTAGCCGACGAGGTCCACGATCGACGCGGCCGAGCAGTTGGAGCCGATCGAGGTTGTGGAGCTCACCAGCGCGAGGCGGCCCCACTGGTTGTCCATCCCGAACGGGTTGGGTGGTATGAAGTCGGGAGCGGGCAGTGCGCCGCCGCCGCTGCCGGGCGAGTTCACCTGGATCAGGCGATACTGCCCCGGATTGATGGTGAGCAGGCCCGGGGCAACGGCCGAGGCCGAAAGGTCGATGGACTTGTTGGGCGGGAACGCGCCGGTCGAGTCGGCGTACTGGAGGGACCATCCTGCCAGATTCACCGGGGAGGAGGAGCGGTTGAAGATCTCCACGAAGTCGGCGTTGAGCGGCGCGCCCGTGTTGCCGCCGCCGCCGAAGAACTGGCTGATCACCACCGGGGCGCTCGACACGGTGCAGGCCGACACGGCCAGCCCGACGCAGGTGACGTCGGCCCGTGACTGGGCATCGGCGGTGCGCACGGCGATGGTCTTGAAGCCCGGGACAACGGACCCCGGGATGCTGTAGTCGAGCGAGAAGACGCGGTCGCCGGGCGTCTGGTCGCCGTGCGTGCCGTCGTCGTACAAGGAGGCGTTCGAGGATCCGCCGATGCTCGACAGGTCGGCGGTGACGTTGAGGCCCGTGCTTGCGGGGGCCGTTGCGCCCACCGCCGAGACGGTGAGGAGCACGGACGTGCCGCGGCATGCGAAGGGGGCGCTCACCGACGCGTACCCCGCGATGAATCCGCCCGAGGTCTTGTTGTGTGGGGAGGGCGCGCCCACTGTGAAGTCGTTGAAGTTCTGGTCGCTGTCCTGCGTTCCACCCGCCTTGCGGATGGCCGCGGTGTCGTTGGCGGTTGTGTCGGTCGGCGCGACGCCCTCGAAGCAGATGGATGCGGATCCGTAGCCGACCATGTCCTCAACGCTTGGGTGGGCGCAGTTGGTGCCGATGAGCGCCGTCGAACGGGCGAGGGCGACGCGTCCGCCGGTGTTGCCCATGCCGCCCGCGTTGGGGGCGACCGAGAAATCGGCGGCGGGAATGGCCGCGCCGGTGTTGCCGGCGTTCTTCATGCGAACGAGGATGTACTGACCTGGCTTGATATCCCCGCACAGCAGAACCTGGTCGTAGACGCTGTTGAAGCCGTCGGCGGCGATCGGCCCGGCGTACTGGACCGACCAGCCGGTGAGGTCGACCGTCTGGGCCGAGCGGTTGTAGAGCTCGACGTAGTCGGAGTTGAACGGCGAGGCGGGCGGGCCGAGATTCGATCCGCCGCCGTAGACCTGGCTGATCACGACGCGCGACGTTGAGTTGATCGAGCAGTCGGCGACGCTCACCTGCACCGTGCTGGTGCCCGTGCGGCCCTGCAGGTCGCGGGCGGTCAGCGTGATGGTCTGGGAGCCCGCGGAGACCGTGCCGATGGTGACGGTTGCGGAGTACACGTTGTCGCCGGCGGCGGCGTCGCCGCCGAGGCCGTCGTCGTGCATCGCCACCACCGAGGGGCCATTGAGCGGAGAGAGGTTGGCCTCAACGGTCAGGCCCGTGCTGAGGGGCAGCTGACCGGGCGAGACAGTCGCGGAGAGGACTACCGTGCCGCCCGTCGTGCAGACATACGCCGGCGCGGCGAGCGGCGCGGAGACCACCGGCCCGACCGAGCTGGTGACCGTTCCGGAGACCGTCACCATGTCGTATCGCTGGGTGTTGCCGCCGACGCCGTAGACGTCTTGAGGGAGGGCGGAGGCGGCCTCGTACAGGTTCGTGTCCGGGGCGAAGACGGCCGCGATGCGGAAGCGGAAGTTGGGGTTGTTGGCGACGCCCGGGACCGAGGAGAGGTCGGCGGTCTGGCCCGTCACCCAGTTGTCGCCGGTCGCGCCCGAGGGGGGCGAGAAGTACACGGGCAGCGCGGTGAAAGGAACCTCGCCGGTGACCGAGTAGAACAACTGCATGTAGCGCGAGGAGGTGCTGCTGTACCGCTGGTCCCAGGTGACGGTGATTCCGGAGTAGCCGACGGTGGAGACGCCGAACTCCACGCCGCGCCCGCCGCTCTCGGCGCCCTGCGGGGCGTTGGTCTGCACGCGCCAGGCGCTGTTGTCGCCGGCGGCGTTGGCCGGGTCGGCGGGGCTGCCGGCGGAGAATGGCGTTTCGGTGAGGCCGCCGAAGAGGGCCCGCGTGCCCACGCCGATGTTGGGCGTGAACGTGCCATCGTTGGGCTGGCCGTTGGGCGGCACCGAGTTGAAGTTCCACTGCGTGATGATGTCGGCCCGGACCGCGGGCGCGAGGCCGACGGCTCCGGCCAGTGCGCACAGCAGCAGTGCATGCTTTGAGAACATCCCAGACTCCTCGTGGTTGATGCTCGGGCACAATGCCCGTGCGGTGTGATGCGCTAGAACGGCAGCCCGGGGCGCGTGAGCCACCCTCCGAACACCTTGGGCTCGAGCTCGTCGTACTTGATCGTGCTGATTCCCTGGATGACGGTGGCCTTGTGCCCGAAGGAGCCGTCGTGCACGCTGTCGGTGAAGGTGGTGGCGTGTCCGTCGGCGAAGGCGATTTGCCCGTACATCTTGTTGTGGCCGATGATGGCGAAGCCGCCCTTGCCGTGGGCGGGGCCGAAATCGGTGTAGTTCTGGCGGCCCCAGACCGCGCCCTGACCGGGGACGAACCCGCTGACCGGGCCGTCGGAAAGGCTGCGGGCGCCGAGGTACCGCGTTCCGGCGATGGTGAAGTTCGCTTCGCCCGAGTTGGGTTCCGCCGTGCCGTCGCCGAAGAGGGGCACCTTGTCGAGCGAGCACATCGCGCCGGCGACGTCGACCCGGAGGGGGCCCTCGACGTACTGGATGTCCTTGGGATCGGGAGAGCCCGAGGGCGACTTGCTCTTGGTGGCCGTGAAGCCCATGTACCACGACTGGCAGTAGTTGGTGTTCACGCCCAGCGCGATGAGCTCGGCGAGATCCTGGTCCGTGAACGCCGCGCCGGTGTCGGGGTTGGCGTGGCCGCCGGGCGTGACCCGGGACGGATTGAGATTTTTGCTTGCGCGGGCGGGGCTGGCGGGGCAGAGGACCTTGCCGGGGGAGAGGTAGTCTCCGTTGTGCAGGTCCGCGACCCAGCCGACGCGGTTGATCGGCCCGTATCCGTGGGCGGTGCGGTTGTCGAAGGGCCCGGAGCAGAAGTACCCCTTCTGGTCGTTGGAGTAGGCGACCGAGCCGATGGCCAGTTGTCGGAGGTTCGAGGAGCACGCGGCCGTGCGACCCGCCTCCCGTGCCCCGCCCAGCGCGGGCAGCAGCAGCGAGATCAGCAGCGCGATGATCGCGATGACCACGAGAAGTTCGATCAGTGTGAAGGCTCGCCCGAGCGATCGGCGAGTGTGAAGACGATTCATCGGCGGCGTTCCCCTGTGCGAATGGGCGAACCGTACCGGAACGGAGCTCGGGCCGGATGAGGGATGCGCAAAGACCGTGCGAAGACTGCGCAAAGGCCCAACGCGGTCCTTCCGCGATCTACCGTTGACCATGAACAGACCCGCGATCTCGGCCTCGCTCGCTCTCGCGCTCGCGTGCGGATGCCGCGCGGAGGTCACCCTCATCGGGCGGGCCTTCTTCACCGGCGATGCGACCGACAAATGCCCGTTCACCGAGGACATGGGCTCGGGCGTGCCACAGAATCGCCTGGGAGGGCTCGGCTCGGCGATCGACTTTACCGGACGCGATGATCTGTACATCGCCTGTGTGGACCGCGGTCCCGCCGATGGCGCGGCCCCGTTTCGCGATCGATTCGAGACCATTCGCATCCGCATCGAGCCCGGCTCCGCGGCTCCCGTGACCGTGGAACTGGTGGGCACCACCATGCTGGCGGACGAGTCGGGGATGCGGTTGACCGGGCGAGCGGCCGCGCTGAATGAGAAGAATCAGCGTATGAGCTCTCGATTCGATGCCGAGGGGATTCGTCTGGGGGCTCCGGATCGCGTGTGGATCTCCGACGAATATGGGCCGTGGATCGATGAGTTCACGCTCGAGGGGCGGCGCACGCGGCGGCTCGCGATTCCCGCGAAGTTCCTGGCCCTGAATCCGTCGGTCAACCCGGAGGAGGAGTTGCCTCCGACCAACACCCGCGGCCGGCAGCCAAACCGGGGATTCGAGGGTCTGGCGATCAACCGCGACCGCACAAGGCTGTGGGCCATGCCCCAGAGCCCGCTGATCCAGGATGGGGCTGTGTCTCAGTCGCTCCAGCGCGTGGGGCGCAACATCCGGATGCTGCAGATTGACCCGGCCACGGGCGCAACGGCCGAGTTCGTGTACGTTCTGGAAAGCCCGGCCCATGGTGTGAACGAGGCGCTCGCGGTTTCGGATCGCGAGCTCCTGGTGCTTGAGCGTGATGGGAAGAAGGGGGACAAGGCCCGCAGCCGGGCCCTGTATCGCGTCGACCTGTCCGGCGCCACCGATGTGTCGGGCGTGGAGACGCTGCCCACCATCGGCCTGCCCGAGGGCGTTCGGCCGGTGGCCAAGAAGATGTGGCTGGACTTCACCGATCCGAGATTCGGCCTCGCGGGCGCATCGATGCCCGAGAAGATCGAGGGGCTGACCTTCGGCCCCGCGCTTGCGGACGGTCGTCGCACGCTGATCGTCACGACCGACAACGACTTCCGCGTGGAGCAGCCGACGTGGGTGTGGGTGTTTGCGTTCGATGCCGCGGACCTTGGGGCCGCCGCGACGAAGTGATGAGGGCATCGCGACGATGAACGCCGTGTGTAAAGGCGGCGCGAAGTTCGAGCCCGAGTTGCGTCGCATCGCTTGCATCGGTCTCGCGCACCGGTATCTTCCAACCGCTCACGGCCCCGCGAGTGCGATTCGCGGAGCGCCGCGGGCCGTCCGCGCGCCCGCGACCCTTCCACGGGTCGGCGCTTCGGATGCAACGAGTCATACGCGAGGAGAGAGAGCCATGCGCACGTGTGTTGTTGTTATTGTTGGCGGCGCTGCCCTTGGCTGCGCCATGTTGGCCGCTTCGGCCGGCGCGGCGGTTGTTATCACCGAGGTCCATCCCACCGGGAGCAGCGCGTCCTACGCGGCGGACTTCTTCGAGCTCACCAATACCGGGTCCAGCGACGTGGACATTACCGGGTGGAAGATGGACGACAGCTCCGCGGCGTTTGCCACCTCCGTGGCCCTCCGCAACATCACCTCGATCCCGGCCGGCGCGTCGGTGATTTTCTTCGAGGGCAACGCCAGCGGCTCGACCGATGCCACCATCGCCGCCAACTTCATCTCGGCCTGGTTCGGCGGCAGCGCGCCCTCGAGCTTCCTGATCGGCGCATACGGCGGGTCGGGCGTGGGCCTGAGCAGCACCAGCGACGGCGTGGCCATCTTCGACGCCTCCGGCACGCTGGTGACCTCGGTCACGTCCGGCCTGGCCACCTCCGGGAGGACCTTTGACAACGCGTCCGGGGCCTCCGGCGCGATCTCGACCCTCAGCGCGGTGGGGGTGAACGGGGCGTTCACCTCCACGATCGGCGAGGTCGGGTCGCCCGGCCTGGTGCCGACGCCCGGCGCCTTCGGGCTTTTCGGTGCGGGAATGCTCGCGGCAGTTCGGCGCCGGCGCTAACGCGGACCTCGGTCGATACCCGGGCCCTGTCCGCCGCGCCGGTTCTCGATCGGCGCGG
Organism: Phycisphaerales bacterium; assembly: GCA_044221735.1. Classification (GTDB taxonomy): domain Bacteria; phylum Planctomycetota; class Phycisphaerae; order Phycisphaerales; family UBA1924; genus UBA4658. Next base: position 43,355 of record JBGAOP010000024.1, read on the forward strand.
CGGTCAGAGGCACCCGGCAAACCAGGCGTTGAGGTAGTCGAAGATGTTCTGCACGACCAGAGGCTGGGGCGAGCCGTCGCCGCCGATGCTGGTGAACGAGCTGCCCGCGAACCAGTCGTTGATGAAGTCGAAGATGTCCTGAACCGTCACGCCGCTCGTCTTGTTGTAGTCCGCGTGGCAGCACGGCATGGTGGTGGAGCCGGCGGTGTTGCACGTGTTGCCGGCCGAGGTGATGTACAGCGCGCCCGCGAGCCCGGATCCGGTGCAACTGGCCTGGGAGACCGAGGTGTTGCACGTTGCGCCGCGGCAGCAGGTTCCGGGCAGGGGCACCACGATCGTGTAGTCCTCGACCTCTCCGTAGGTCGTGCTGCCGCAGGGTGAGAGTGTTCCTGTCCAGGTGACGCGCGTCCGCATGCGTGTGCTGCCGGGCGGGGCGTTTGACGGCACGACCACGCTGCCGGTGAACGTCGCGCCGGCGTTGGCGGTGGAGAGCGTGAACTGCTCGCCAGTGTCAAAGAACGTCAGATTGTGGTTCCAGTCGATCCAGACGGCCGCCTGGTCGCCGGAGTAGGCCGACGCGTTGAGAAGCGTGACGGCGTATGTCTGGCCGGGAATGAGGGTCGTCGAGTTCGACCGGAAGTCGCTGTAGCAGCCCGTCGGGCCGTTGCCGGTGCCTGAGTTGTTGTTGATGGCCCCGATGGTGAACTGGCTGATGCGCTCGTCGCTGGGGCCGGTGGCGCACCCGTTGGAGCCCGCCGCGCAGTACTCCGTCACCACGCACACCACCGCGCCGCAGGCTGTCCCCGCGCCCATGAAGGTGCTGCCGGAGGGGCAGGCGATCCCGCCCACCGAGCACGCGGCGGTGGAGGTGTTGCAGCACGCGCCGGTGGGGCAGGGCGGGGCTCCGCACGAGGTGTGCAGGCCCATGTAGGTGCTGCCCGCCGCGCACGAGGTGCCGCCCATGGTGCAGGCGCTGGAGGTGTCGCTGCAGCACGCGCCCGTGGGGCATGGGTTGGAGGCGCACGCCGAGCCGTCGCCCATGTAGGTTCCGCCCTGCGCGGTGCAGTCGGTGGAGTTGTACTGGGAGCACGTCAGGTTCGTCAGGCAGCAGGCGCCGTTGATGCACGGGTTTGGCGAGCAGGTCGTGCCCGGGAGGCCCCACACGCCACCGGCGCACGCCGCCTGGGTGGCGATCGAGCAGCTTGTGCCGTTGCAGCAGGCCGCCGAGAGCGAGCCGACGGTCGATCCGCCCGGCGTTGGGATGTTCGTCATGACGAACGACGTGCCGGTTCCGGGCCGCCAGAGTCCGACGGCGATGGAGCCGGTGCTTGCGGGGGCGACCTCGCTGGTGAAGCGGAAGTTGAACATGCTGCCCCAGCGGATCACGTGCGCGCTGTGGTCGTTGCCCCCGCCGCTGACGAAGGACGCGACCTTGTAGTTCACGGAGGCGTCGGGGGTGTAGTTCGGCAGGGCACCGACGTGGGCGGGCCCCGCCCACGACACGCTGGTCGATCCCGCGTCGGTCCCGCTCGCCACCCAGTCGCTCGCGCTGGGATTGGTCGGGTCGGGATACGCGTCGGGCTCGCCGACGGCCTCGGCCCCGGAGAAGCCCACGCCGCTCAGCGCGTTCTGGGAGCCCGGGAGCGGGATCACGATCGATCCGGCGCAGCGGTGCGAGTTGAGATTGAAGAGGGCGTACTCGTAGGTGTACGGGCCGCTGCCCGACACCTTGCACCCGAGCACGAACCGCCCGTCGTTCGGGACATCGAACGTCGAGATGGTGACGGTGGGATCAACGGCCTGCCACGCGTAGATCGCGGGCTGCTCGCGATGGATCACGCCCCCAGTGCCCGCCGAGAACGCGATGCTGAAGTTCGTGGCGTTGGGAACGGTTCCGGCCGACGCGGCGATGCTCACCTCGCGCCAGGATGCGTTGTTGTTCTTGTTTCCCGCCGCGGCGTCGTCGCCGACGATGTACTGCCCCTCGATGAAGTACCGGCTCCCGGCGGGGCTCGCGTTGAGCTCGGTCATGCGGACCCGCACGGGCCCGGAGTTGGCGTTCGTCGGATAGGGATACGGGAACAGCCCCGTGGCCGCGTTGACCTGCCACTTCGGGCCCATGCCGCCGGGGTTGTTGTTCAGGCCCGCGCCGTACGGGTCCGAGCATCCGACGCCCAGCGTGGTGCCGCCTGTGGCGGTGCAGCCGAAGCCGAAGTACGACGAGCACGTGGTGCCCTGCAGCGCGGTAAATCCGTGCTTGAGCGAGCCCTGTCCGATCTGCTCGAAGCGGCCGGTTGTCGGGCTGTAGCGGAACAGGTTCTGGCTGATGGCGGGGTGGCGGTTGTCGGTGCCGCCGGTGAACCAGAGCAGGGGCGTGTTCCCCTTGTTGCACGAGGTGGTGCCCACCGCGAAGCCCTTGTACGACACGCCGCCGATGGTGACGGGGGCGTTGGACGCAAGATCCGGCAGATCGCCGACGATCACGTCGGGGCCGTTGCTCGGCTGGCCGGACGCGGCGGACGCGGCGAGCAAGGCGATGGGGAGGGCAAGGGCTGCGATGCGACCGCGCCGAATGGACATGATCGGGCTCCGGCAAGTTGGGGGGGGGGGTACAGGTGAATGGACCGCTCCATCATGCCAGAATCCGGGGGTCTCTGCAAGGCGAGTGCCGGGAATCAACATCCAATTGAGATGAAGTGAGCCTGCGGATGCAGTTGGAAGGCCCCTCACGCGGCCGGGCGTCGGGCGATGCCGGTGGCCCATACACTTGGGCGGGTCCATTCGGACTCTTCGAGGGGCAAGGCCCTCGGCATGCGTGTTTGCGGCATGTCTTTTCATACGGACCCGGCGCGTTCTTTGTGGCGCGGCACGCTGCTCGCGAGGTCGGCGTGCGCAAGGCCAGAGACGAACGCGGGATCGACTCGGTCGCAACCTTTGCGGGAGGCCGAATATGCCCATCCACGGTTCCAAGCGCCGCGCCGCGTTCACCCTCATCGAACTGCTGGTCGTCATCGCGATCATCGCGCTGCTGATCGGGCTGCTTCTTCCCGCGATCGGCAAGGCACGGAAGGCCGCGTGGCTGGCCGTGTCGCTGAGCAACATCCGGCAGCTCACGGCGGGGGCGTTGACCTATCGCGAGGACAACAAGGGGTACATGCCCCTGAACATGTGCTACCCGCGGGGCACGGGGCCGCAGTACGGCAACTACCTCGGCTGGTGCACGTGGCAGTTCGGCGGCAAGAACTGCGACGCGGCGTGGTCGACCATCAGCGGCGGCATCTTCGACATCGAGGCCGCCGACCGCAACATCAATCCGTACGTGTATCCCAGCGTGACGATCTACGCCCCCGATCCGCCCGCGCAGCTTCCCGCGGCGGAGCCCACAAGGAAGACGCTCCAGTTGCCGGTGTACAAGGACCCGTCGGACAAGGTGTCCTACCAGCAGAGCGCGAGTTTCTTCACGAATCCCGTGGGGCTCCCGCTGTCGTGCTACGACGACACGGGCACGTCGTACCAGTTCAACATCAAGTGGTGGGACCAGTTGTATCCGCGGCTCCCGTGGGAGAAGGCGTTCAAGTTTGGCTGCGAGCGGGAGCGCGTCGCCGACGCGTTCGTGCCGTCGCGGTTTGTGTGGATCAACGACCAGTATTCGGACGTGGTCGCCAACAACGTCAGCACGGCCTTCCGGGTCAAGAACGGCTACGACGACATCAACAAGTCCGTGATGGGGTTCATGGACGGGCACGCCGCGTACCACAAGGTCCGGCCCGGCAACAACTCGATCCTGAACGACCCGAACAACTCGTACACGAACAAGGACTACACATTCGTGTTCGAGGATCTGCGCATCCACCCGTGAGGCCGGGGGCGCGCGGTCGCGGCTTCATTCGGCCACGGCGAGCCTGAGCGCATCGCTGTCGATCTTGACCATCGTCATCATCGCCCGCATGGCCTTGCCCGCCTTCACCGGGTTGGGGTCGTTGATCAAATCGATCAGGAGTTTGGGATCGATCTGCCACGACACGCCGAAATGGTCGGTGATCCAGCCGCAGGCCATGGGCGTGCCGCCCGCCGCGACGAACTTCGCCCAGTACTCGTCCACCTGCTGCTGCGCGTCGCAGAGCACGGAGATCGAAAAGCCCTGGCTGAATGTGAAATGGGGCCCGCCGTTGAGCGCGGTGAATGGGCGGCCGTCGAGGGTGAACTCCACGGTCATCACGCTGCCGGGTTTGAACGGCGACTGCGGCCCAAGGTCGGGATAGCGCGAGATCCGCGTGATAGCCGAGTTCGGGAAGACCGAGGTGTAGAAGCGAGCGGCCTGCTCGGCTTGGTCGTTGAACGTGAGAAAGGTGGAGATCTGGATCATCGCCCGATCGTACGATCGTTGGTCTGCGCCAGCCCGTGCGGGCACGAGGGCAACCGGGAGGTGGCGCTGGCGCTGCGATGGCACAGCGCCCCGCATGCGATCGTCTCATGCGGCGGGCTCGAGAGACACCTGGATGATCGTGCCGGTGCTACGAGAGCGTTGCGGTCAGGCTGACGAGTTCGTGCATGTCGCGGGCGAGGCGGTGGACACTTCGGGGCAGAGTCACCTGTCGCAGGGGCCTGCCGGAAAGGACGCCGTCGGCGAACAGGCACGACCGGCTGTCGCCCAGCACAAGCACCGGCAGCGGCTCTCTTCCGGGAGATCGTGCGTCGAGGCTTGCGCAAGTCTCGTTGAGCAGACGCCGCGCCGCTTCCCGATCTCGCGCCGAGTGAATCCGCAGCGTGATGAGGTTCGGTGCGTCCGGGGGCGCCGCGCCCCAGAGCGCGTCGGCCATGATGGACACGGGGTCGATGTCCGGCCGCAGCGCGAGCGTCAGCGGACGCGCATCGCCGAACTGGCGGCGCACCGACGCGACGTACGGCGCGCCGGACGTGCCGGCGTGCAGGAGCATGTTGGTCCGAAGGTCCGCGAGCTCCCCCGCCGCGCGTTCCCGGATGTCGCGGATCGCTTCGCTCCCGAGCCGGAGATGGTCGACGAACTCCTCGATCGGATACAGCACCTCGTTTCCGCTGCACCCCAGGAGCATGGCGTGCGAGAGGCGGTTGGCCAGGCCGAGGACGACGACGTCGTCGGCCGAGCGCGGCGACGTGGACTTGGCGTTGCCCACGCTGAGGTGGTGGAAGGCGACGGGCGCGACCATGGCGGGAGCGAAGTTCCAGTGCCGCAGCAGCCGGTCGGTGATATCGGCGTGGTTCATCAGCAGCAGCCGCGACTCGACGGTCTCGAGGGGGAGTTCCAGCCGCTCCGCGGCCTGGATCACTCTGGGGTAGTGTTCGGGCAGTTGTTCGGCGAAGAGGAGGCGGCCGATGTCGTGGAGGAGTCCGGCCGTGAACATGGTCTCGCAGTGCTCGCGCGGCCGCCCGAAGGCCTGGGCCAGCCGCATCGCCAGGAGACCGCAGGCGCTGGAGTGCTCCCAGAACCAATCGGCCCGAAACGCCTCCGACCCGGCGTACGAGCCGAAGGCGTCCAGCACCGCGATGCCGAGCACGGCCGATCGGATCTGCGCCAGTCCGATCCTCGAGACGGCCTTGGCCACGCTGTCGACGCGCTCTCCGCGGGCGTAGAGCGTGGAGTTGGCCATCTTGAGTATGCGGATCGAGAGCGCCTGGTCCTGCCGGATCGCGTTGACCACATCGTGGATCGAACTCTGCGATCTGCCCGTGAGGGCCAGCACCTGCTGCGCGGCGGGCTTGAGCGCCCGCACACTCACGGCCTGGTCGAGCATGGCGTCGAGCAACTCCGACCTCGCAATGATCGGCTTGAGCGACTTGAGCAGTTCCATCGACCGCTCGTCGGTGAGGTGCCCGTCACCGTCGGCGAGTTCCGCCGGCATCCACGACACGTCGAGGGGCGCGACGGCCGCGCCGAGTGCCGTTTCACCCTTTGGCGATGGCGCGGGAGTCTGGGCGGGAGCAGCGGGAGCGGCGGGTTTCGTGTGGATGTTCGCGAGCGGCTTTGCCGGCTGCGCGGCCGCGGCCTGCGCGGGAGGGGCGGTTCGGCTCGAGAGAAACCTGTTGACCTGCTCGACCAAGCCCCGAACCCAGTTGTCCTTCTTGATGACGATCCCCTGAACCCCGAGCTTGGCGACGCACAGGACCACTTCCCGGAGGGGTGTGGCAGTGACCATGAACACGGGCGTGCGGGCGAGGGCGGGATCGCCTCTGACCATCGCCAGGCATGCCAGGCCGTTCACGCCCGGCATCTCCATGTCGAGGAGGGCGATGTCGTGGTTCCCGCGTCGAAGCTCCGCGAGCCCGTGCTCCGCCGACTCGACGGTGACGACTTCGTGCCCGGCCTTGGCGAGGAAGCTGGACAGCAACGCTCTGATATCCGGAGCGTCGTCGATGACCAGGATTCTCGCCATGTGCTGTTCCTCGGGGCCGCTCTGGATATCGGCCACCGAGGGCGGGTCGATAAGGGCACACCCCGAGATGGGGCGGATTGTGCTGGTCGCTGGCCCCCGATTCCCGGTTCGTGTCCGCTTTTTATTGGGCGGTCGCGCGGCTGTTCCGATCGATCCACTTGGCGCAGGTCGCCAAGAGACTGGCCTTGTCGATGGGCTTGGTGGTGTAGTCGTTGCAGCCCGCGTCCAGACACTTGTCCTTGTCCTCGGCCATCGCGTGGGCCGTGAGGGCAACGATCGGCATGTCCGAGCCGCGCTCGCGCAGTGTGCGTGCGAGCGTGTATCCGTCCATCTCCGGCATCTGCATGTCGGTCAGGAGCAGGTTGTACGGCCGGCCGGCGGACTCGGCCATTTCGAGTTTCTGCAGGGCGATGACGCCGTTGTCGGCGATCTCAACTTCCGCGCCGGCCTTCCTCAGGTGGAAGGCGATGAGCCGCTGGTTGTCCGGCCCATCCTCGGCGAGGAGAATTCGGCCGGGCAGCGCGGCGGCATCGGCGGTGGAGGGGCGCAATGGGGCGGCTTTCACGGAGTCCAGGCTGTTCACCAGTCCTGCTCCGGCCGCCGCTTCCAAGGGCAGAGCGAGGCGGAAGCACGAGCCGATGCCCGGCTGGGTCCGCATCAGCACCACGTCGCCGCCCATCAGGTTCGCGAGCCGGCGACTGACGGCCAGCCCCAGACCGGTGCCGCCGTATTTGCGCGTGACGGTGGAATCGGCCTGCTCGAACGCCGAGAACAGCCGCGACGTCTGCTCGGCCGTCATTCCTGCTCCGGTGTCCGAGACATCCAGTACGAGCATGGGCCGACCGCTGATGTACTCGGTTCCGGCGGAGATCGTCACGCTTCCCACCTCGGTGAACTTCACGGCGTTGCCGACCAGGTTCATGAGGATCTGCCGTACGCGGGTTGGGTCGCCGAGCATCCGCTCCGGCACGGGTGTGGCGAAGGTCACGTTGAGGGCCACGCCCTTGCCCGCGGCCTGCGGGCGGAGCAGGCTCTCGACGGTGCGCAACACCGTGGGGAGCGCGACCTCGATCCGTTCGAGCACCATCCTCTCGGCCTCGATCTTGGAAAGATCGAGGATGTCGTTGATCACGGCGAGCAGGTGCTTGCCCGCGTGCTGGATCGTGTGGATGGCCTCGATCCGACCCTTGGGCGCGGCGGAGATGTCGCCGTCGTCGTGGAGGAGGTCGGCAAACCCGAGGATGGCGGTGAGCGGCGTTCGAATCTCATGGCTCATGTTCGCCAGGAACGCGCTCTTGGCGCGGTTGGCCGCCCGGGCGGCGTCGCGGGCCTTGATGAGTTCCTCGCTGGCAAGCTGGGAGTCCGTGACGTCCTGGAACGCGCCGTAGAGCCGGGCAGTTTTCCCGCCGCGCCGCTCGGCCCGGCCCATGCCCCGGACCCACAGGCGCCGGCCCCCGGCGGTGATGAAGGGCACGGTGTACTCGAAGGGCTCGCCGGTCTCGATCGCGCGCTGCACGCAGCGCTCCACGGTGTCCTTGGCATCGCCGGGAAAGTGCGCCAGCGACGAGGCCAGTTCGGGGGTGTAGGTGGGCGGCACCTCGAAGATCGCGTACATCTGGTCGGTCCAGGTGCCAAGATTCGTCGCGGGGTCGAGCTCCCACCCGCCGATGCGGGCCATGGCCCCCATCTCTCCCTGCACCTGCATGAGGTGCCGGAGCGACTCCTCGGCGCTTCGAATCGCCGTGATGTTGAGATGGGACACGACCGCGAATCGCTCCGAACCGCGAGCGAATCCCCGGACGGAGCTCAGGAACCATCGCTTTTCCGTGGGCGAGTGGCACGCGTACTCGACGGGCTCCTGGTCCGCGCCGGGGGCGCCCGGCGACTGCTCGGCCGAGAGCGCGGCTCGCACCGCCGCGGCGATTCGTCCCGCCTCCGGGCAGCATGACGCCGCGCTGTCGCACGCGTCGAGATAGTTCGATCCTTCGAGAACGTCCCGGGCGGTGCCGCCGTTGGCGAGGGCGAACTCGCGCCAGGCCTTGTTGACCGAGATGATGCGGCCGGTGGCGTCGAGCACCACCGTGTGCGATTCGAGGGAGTCGATCGCGCTGCGGAGGAAACGCTCGCCGTTGCGAATCTGCTCCTCGGCCTCTCGCTGGGCGGTGATGTCGCGCGTGACGGCGAGCACCGCCTCCACCTGTCCCGCGGCGTTGCAGAGCGGCACGGCGTGCGTGTCCAGCCACCGCCGCGTGCCCCGGAGGCCCATGATCTCGAACGTGAGCCGGTCCGATTCGCCCCGGAGCACGCGTGCGTTGAGGTCGGCAAGGGTGGGTTGATATTCGGGGAGCACGAAGTGGGCCAGCGTCAGGTCGCGGACCTGCTCCACCGAATCGGCCTCGAGCATCGCGAGCCCGGCGGGGTTCATATCCAGTACCAGGTTTCCCGGTCCGACGACCTTCACGCACTCGGGCTCGGCGTCGATGATGGTCCGCAGCCGATGCTCGCTGGCGGCCATCGCCCTCTCGGCCGTCTTGCGGGCGGTGATGTCGGTGCGGATGGAGACGTACTTCTCGATGCGACCGTCGGCGCCGAAGAACGGGGCGTTGACGGTGTCGGCCCAGTACAGCCAGCCGTTCTTGGCCCGGTTGCAGACCTCCCCGCGCCAGGCCTTTCCGGAGGACACTGTCTGCCACATCTGGGTCCAGAACTCCTTCGGGTGTGCGCCGGAGTTGATGATGCGGTGGTCGCGACCGATGAGCTCCTCGCGCGAGTATCCGCTGGTTCGGCAGAAGTTGTCGTTGACCTCGATGATCCGCCCGTCGGCGTCCGTGACCGAGACGATCGACTGCTCGTCCACCGTGCGACGCAGCGCCTCGAACTCGCGCAGCGCGGCCTCGGCGCGGGTCCGGCTGTCACGCTCGGCGCTCATGGCCCGGGCGAGGGCCGAGGCCCGGCGCTTCGCGGTGCCCGCCAGCAGCGACGCCAGGCCTGCCGTGAGGACGATGCCCACGACCGACGCGCTCACGGCGCGCCAGAGCGCCGTCTGCAGGGAGTCGCTCAGTTCCGACCGCAGGTCGGCCAGCCTGGCCTCCGCCAGCGCCCGGATCGAGGCCTGCATGTCGCGGACACCGTCGAGACGCTGCGAGGTCTCGGCGCCGAGCGTCCGCTGTCTCGCGTCCAGCCGCCGCGATTCGCGGAACGCGGCGAGGATGCCGACCGAGCCGGATTTGGAGTCGCCGCGGAGCGACTCGACGACCGCGTTCACGGCCTCGGCGGTGGCTCCGAGCGATTCCGCTTCCCGGTCGCGCGGGGACACCAGGTCCGCGAGGCGCTCCAACGACGGCTGGATGCGATTTTCGATGATGTCGGTCGCGGTGTCCGGGTCGGTGCTGTCCTCGAGTTCCTTGACCAGCAGCCCGAGCTCGAGGGCCTCGACCATCAGGGGCTGGAGCGTCGAGGTGCGTGCCGACGCGTCGGACGCGCCCGACTTGCGCACCGCCGCCAGCCTGGCGAGCCCATTGGATCGCGCGACCTCGGCGCGCAGGCGCAGCATGGCCGAGCGGAACCTCGCGTTCTCGCGCTTGCGGACTTCGGTCTCCCGGGCCGCGATCTCGGCGATCGAACGGCTCTCGGTGGCGGCCACCTCCAGGGCGGAGAGCAGGTCGGCACCCGCGTTGGCGCGCACGACCGCCGCGGCGTGCTGCCGTCCCAGGATCGCGGACGCCATGGGCCGGGTGTCGGGCGCGGGAGGGCGCGGGCCCGCGGGCGAGCTCGATCGTGTCTCCGGTGAGCTGGCGACAAGGAGTTCGGCGTTCAAGGCCTGCGCGTATCGCCCGAGTCGCTCGTCGAAGTCGGCGGCGGCGGACCGCAGGCCGGTGATCTCATCGAGGATTTCCGTCGCCCGCAGCGCGGGAACAACAAACGCGCTCAGCACCAGTATGCAGACGATCACGGCCACGCCCACCATTCCCCAGATGGGAAGGGAGGCCCGCCGTTCGGCGCTCGGGTACGGGGTGAGCATGAGCGTTGAACCTCACTTTCGGTCGCGGGTCAGATCCTTCCAGTCGAACGCCACCACCCTCCCGTGCCGGGTGATGGACGGCCACACGGTGTGGCAGGCCTGATGGTCCGTGGTGTTGAGCGCCAGGGGAGCGCCCACGCCCAAGTCGAAGCGCCCAAGATGCCCCATGGACTTGGCCAGGCTCGCCGAGGTGGTCTCGCCCTGGCACCCTCGGAGTGCGCGGCAGACCATACGGCCCGCGAGATACCCCTCCAGCGCCACCGCGCATGGCTCGGCCGATACGTCGGACGGAAGCGAGCGCAGGCCATCCGCGAAGTCTTTGGTGAGCGGCGTCGCAATGTCCAGCGTCGGTACGACCTCCGTAATGATCACGCCGTCGCCCGCCTTGGTCTCGCCCAGTTCTCTGGCCAGCGCCTCGGCGCCGACGAACGACACGTTGAGAAACAGCGGATCGAAGCCCGACTCGCGGGCAAGGCGGATGAACCGGGCGGACGGGGCGTATGCCCCGACCATCACCACCGCCTGCGGGCGCGGCTGGGCGGACAGGCAGTCGGCCAGCGCGGACTCAACGTCCAGCGTGTTGCGCTCGTATCGGGCGTGCGGCGGCCTGAGCGTCTCGGGCGCGCCGCGGCGCCGCAACGCCGCCAGCCCGCCCGCGAAGCCCGCATCGCCGTACGCGTCGCGCTGGGTAAAAAAGGCGATGTCCTCGGGACGCAGGCCGGCCCGGTCGATCAGGGCGTCCACCATCGCGCCGATTTCCTCGTGGTAGGAGGCGCGAAAGTGGAACACCATGGGATCGGGGGGCGTCGGGCGAAGCGACATCGCCCCGCTGAACGGCGCGATGAATGGCACCTGCTTGTCGCGGCAGATGGGCATGGCGATCACGCCCGTGGGCGTGCCCACGTTGCCGACGATCGCCAGCACGCCGTCCTTGTCGATGAGTTGTCGCACCCGCTTGCCGGTTTGTGCCGGCTCGTATCCGTCGTCCATGCACGCAAGCTCGAGCTTTCGACCGTTGATCCCGCCCGCCCGATTGGTTTCCTCCAGCGCGGCGAGCACGCCCGCCCGCATGCTCTGCCCGAGCGCCTTGGCGGGGCCCGTGAGCGCGGTGACCATCCCCAGCCGGATCACGCCGGGCCGCTCCCCGACTGGCAGAGCGGCCGCGGGAGCTGGCTCGGCGGTCGGCGGGTGAGCGAGCGTCAAAGACCCCAGCACGAACGCCGCGGCGAGGGCCACCATGCGGCCAAGCAGGCATGCCGGCGTCAGCGCTGGCGAGCGAATCGGGGACGTAGTTGTCATCACGGACATCCAGTACGACGTAGTCATGGTCGGAAAGGGTATCAGAGTTTATCGACGCCCGGAGCAAATCCAAATGAGAGTAAGGCATGTTATTGTCCGAAAAAAGCCCATTTTTCGTGGTGTCACCGGTTGCGACAACGGCACGCGAAATGGCGTGGTGAGCGCAACCTTATGTAACTTAGAAATCCACGATGCGAAACGCCCGCACGCGGGCGCGGGGCGTTGGAACGACCCCATTGGGGGTTCGAAGAAAACGAGAATTGTCAGGGAAAATGGGGGGGTGTGGAAATGGGCGGCGCAGAATGCGGCGCAGTTTGGGATTGAGGGGCGTACCTACTGGTTGGTGGTGCGTGGGCGGGGGTTGCGTACGCCGGGAATCGTACGCCGGGAATAGGCGGCGGCGTTGGATGAGTGGACGCGGGCATGACGGCGCGGGCGGGGAGGTGGGGGCGGCGGGATGCCGGACGCCTCACCACGACCGGCATGGGTCGCCGGGCTTGGGTCGGGGCCGACGATCTCTGTCAACGGACGCTGGCCGCGCGATCTGGTCGCCTTGGGTCGTTCCGGCGACCGCTTGGCACGTTGTCATTGATCCCGGCCACCCGCCCCCGCCCGGTTGTTTGGCGCCTGCGCACCCTCCGGGCTCAGCCTCGGCAGCCGGGCATGGGTCTTCCTGTGGAGATCCTCTTCCCCAATGTGCGCAACTTGACGGACACTACCACCTCGCCAAACGTGTCTTCGACGACTACCAGCACCTGCTCGACGCCGGCGCCGAAGCCTGGCAGCGGCTCACCCCCGACCTGCTCAAATCCCTCTGCGCCTGCGACTACATCCCGCGCGATCCGATGCGGTGATCCGCATGATCGCATGATACGAGCAGCGCCTGTGGCCAACTCTGCTGGGGCCGCGAACGGCATCATTTGTGTTCGCCACTGCGGTGGCCAGCCGGGAGCACCACTCGGTGCTCTGCACTTACCGCGTACCCCGACTCTTGCCCATCTTCATCTCCGACGCATCCCGGGGTGGTGGGGGGGCCGGGTATGCCGCAGCGTCTTTTTTCGCTTCTTCGACGGCCTGCTTGACAGCGTCGATCGTCGCCTTGTCAGCGCTTCTGTCCGAGCCTGAGAAGTTCCAAATGCTGATGCCGATGATGAGCAGGGCGGCCAAGATTGTCGTGCCGACGATGATTCGGGTTTTCTTGTCCAATCGGATTCTCCCCACCATGCGGTCATCGTGGCACGTCGCGTCCGTAGATGCCTTTGCGAGTCGCCCAGAAGAACTGACGCCATGCGTTGGAGCCGTTGGCGCCAAACTCCCACGGTTCCTCCGTCATCGGCGAGACTGGCACGCCCACGCTGAACACGTCGAACCAGTGCTGGATCTCGTCCGTGGAGTTGGGATTTCCAAAGTACCCGGAAGGCCGGTACGTTTTCCTCACGTCGGAGTTGCTGCTGTTGGCGAGTTCGTGGAGTTTGCTCATGCGCACCTTGTCCACCGAACCGTCGCAGAATGCGACCTGGGGCACCGCACCTGGGTTGTTCCACTGAGGGGGAGAGTTCGTTCGCCCCGTATCTTGATAGCGGCTTTTCTGCGACCAGTCAAACCGCTCGAAGACGAAGACCTTCGCCGACGGCATGGTCACGTCGCCTATCCTGTTGCGCCTCATGTACTGAGCGCCGATGATCTGTTGTGTTTGCGTCCCCACGATTGGAATGAATGTCTCGCCCGAGTAGCGATTCGGATTGGTGTACACCGTCGGCGAGAGCAGATACGACGTGTCGATCCACGTAAAACTGAGCTCGTGCGCGGGGCCACCGACCTGCATGGCTTGGTCGATCAACCACTTGTGGCGTGCGTTGATGTACGGGTCGCGCGGGTCGCGCATGAAACCGCTGATGTAATCGGCGTAGTTGCCCTGCAATGACGCCGCGACGGGCGAGGCCCAGATCAGCGAGTACGCCTCGCTGGCGCGGGTCGCGCCGTCGAGTTGGGTGACCAGAGGGTTGCTCTGCTGGGCGTCCAGCGGATCGATGTAGTCGAACCACGGCAGGTTGGGGCTCGGGGGCTTGGACGGATCGAACGGGTTCACCATGCAGTCTTTGTTCTCGGCCGCGTAAATGGCATTCACGCGCCCCCACTGGGCGAGGTTGCTGGCACTCTGGATCGTGCGGCCCGCCAGTCGCGCCTGTCCGATCGCGGGAAGCAGGATCGCGACCAGGATCGCGATGATCGCAATCACCACCAGCAACTCGATGAGCGTGAACGCTCGTCGACCGGAAGCGGCGTGATCCTGCATATCCAAGCTCCTTTGCGAGCATCCACTCCGAGCGTCTAGCGGGAAAGGCCCGGGCAGGAATAATCCCGCGCGGGCCTGGCGGCAGGGCCGCGGATCATGGCGGCCCTGCAAGGTGGTCAAAGCGGGCACCCCGCTCGCCGATCGAGCGGGGTGCCCACGCACAGGAACTCAGCTGCAGCCGCCAGCGAACCAGACGTTCAGGAAGTCGAAGATGTTCTGTACGGCGAGGCCGCCGGTATCGCCGTCGCCGCCCGGGATGGCGATCTTCTGCCCGGCGAACCAGGCGTTGAGGAAATCGAAGATGTCCTGGACTTCGAGGGTGGCGTTATGGTTGAAGTTGGCGAAGCAGCAGGGAGTAGTGGCGACGCCCGGGGCGTTGCAGGTGGTGCTGGCACTGAGATACGCGGAGTGGACGCCGGGGAATAGAGGCTGGGGCATTGCCGCTTCGCACTCGGCGGCGCTCGCAAACGCGGTGCTGCACGTGGCACCGCGGCAGCACACCGTCGCGCAGGCGGAGGAACCGCCGTGCTTCAAGCGGAGGGTCCAGGAGTTGACAACGCTGCTCGACACGCCGTCGCTCGCGGCGATGAGGGTCCAGACGCCGGCGGCAGATTTGCCCTGGAAACTGGCACGAAGCCCGCTGTTGATGTTGGCGAATGCCGCGGGACGGTAGGTGCCCGCCGGGATCGAGGCCCCCAGGGCCGCCTCGAAGATCGAGGTTGTGCCCGCATCACTGAAAGTGTAGACGCCCGAGAGCCCCAGGCCCGCGGTGGCATCGGGCTTATACCCATTGCGCCCGTGATTGGTGAACGTCACCATCGCGTTGTCCTTGACGAGCACCAGGCGAATGTCGCCCTGTGCCGGGCAGGTGATATTGACGTCGACCTCAACATCCTCCACGGTGAAGGCGTCCGGGACCGTAATGGTGCCATTCGAGTCATGATTGATACCCGGCATGTTGATGGCGCCGCCCGTGTAGCTGGATGTCGTGCCGTTATACGAAACGCAGGCGCTGCCATTGCCGCCGTAGAGACCGCCACGCGCAGCACAGTCCTCGGTCGATGTCAGCAGGCACGAGCTGCCGATGCAGCAGCTGCCGATCAAGCTCGAATCAGGCTCAAAGTACAGTTCCATGTCGGAAATGCTCTGCTGTGGATTCTGTCCGGCGAACTGGAAGAAGTAGGTCTTTCCGGAGACGACGTTCCATGTGCTGATCTGGTGGGTGCCGGCGACGGTACCGTCGGGGATGCCCGCGTTTGGGGCGCCCCACATATTCACGCAGCGGATCAGCGAGGAGGTGCCGGTAGGGCAGGCGCCTGCTCCGGACTCGTTGTATACGGCCAAGCGGCAGGGGTACGCGGAGGGCCAACCTCGGAAGATGATCGAGGCCTTGCCGGAAGCGGGCGCCACCCACTTGTACCAGGAGTCGAGGTTCATCGCCGCGTTTGCCGTCTCGCTGCTGAAGGGCACTGTGGTGAAGGGCGAGACCGGTGCAGTGGCCCCTATGTCGTGGAACGTGAATATGCCCGTGCCGACAATAGGAGTGGCGGTGCCGCAGCTATCACCGGCCCTGGGCACGAACGAGAACTTCACGTCCATTCCAGTCAGCGGGACCGCCGATGCCGAGTTCATGTGCATGTTGATGTAGTAGGTATTGTTGGGCGTCACCAGGAATCCGAACCGCTGCGTCCCCGCTATTCCAAAGTCGCCGCAGAAGATGGCCGGCGCCGCGGCCGTGGGACAATCGCCGGTTTCCCAGGCGCCCATGGAGGTCTGCTGGCCGGTGTTGAACTGCTCGACCAGCACCATGCCGGACGTCGAGCCTGACTCATAACGGAACCAGACGCCGAAGGGAGAGTTGTTGGGCAGATCGCAGCCGCCCGCGTCAACGGCGTCGGCAGTGGCCCCGCGATTGTCGACCACGAACCGCGCGGGCAACGAGGGAATGACCGTCGCGTTGGCGCAGTCATCGTTGGCGGGGGGGAAGACGTAGTAGAAGCTGAAGCTCATGGGCACCGCGGCGGCCGTTGTGGCATCGTTCATGACCAAGAAGTAGTAGGTCTTTCCGCTCGTGACCGGCATGTTGAAGGCTTCGAGAATGCTGCAAAACGTTGTGGGGGTGGCGGAAGTGGGACATGCCGCCGACGTCGTGTCCATCTCCCAGACGCCGGTGGCGATGTTCTGGAGCGAGGTCTCGCTGAACTGGATCGTGCCGGTCTGGGCGCAGTCATACTTGAACCAGACGCCGCTCGAGGCGACACCGTGCACCGTCGCGGCACATGGAAGATTGAACAGATCGTCGCCCGCATTGGTGTTGTCCAGCGTGTAGAAGGTATCCGGCACGATCGCCATCGCCGCGGAGCAATCGTCGTTGGTGGGAGGCAGGACTTGCGAGAACGTGATGGACATCGGCACGGTCGGCCGATTGAGCGAGTCCGTGAAGGCCAGAATGTAGTAGGTCTTGCCGGACTGCACATTGAACCGGAATGAGTCCGTGATGGCGCACCAAGTCGCGGGGCCGGAGGTCGGACAGGTTGCGCCGGCGGTGTCCATCTCCCAGACGGCCGCGGCGATGTCCTGGGTGGAAGTCTCGGCCGCGCGGATCACACCCGTGATGGTCGAATCGTACCGGAACCAGACGCCGGCGGTCATCCCGGTGTTGCCGTTGAGCGACGAGCTGTGGCATATGCCGGCGTCGAACATCTCGCTGCTGGCATTCGCATTGGTGATGCTGTATGGGACATCGAGGGTTACGACTTGCGCATTTGCACAATCGTCGTTGGACGGCGGCGTAATCACCAAGAACGTCAGATTCAGAGCTGTAGTTGAGACGGCCAGAGAGTCCGTACTCACGAGCATGTAGTACGTGTTTCCGGGCGTGACAGGAAAGTCCGTAGTCTCGCCCGAGCTGCAGATCGTCGCCGGCCCGGAAGTCGGACAGGTCGCGGAGGCCGTCGGCATTGCCCAAACGCCCACGGAGATGTCGTGGGCCGAGGCGGTTTCGATCAACCGGAGCACCTGATTGGGCGATGCTCCCGGATGGTCGTAGCGGAACCAAACGCCGCGGGTCATGTTGTTGCCGAGCGTGGCGAGGTTGCACGGCCCAATGTCAATCAGATCATTGGTGTAGGCCGTGGTGGCGCTGGTAAACGTGGTGCCGCTGGAGACGATGGTGGCCCCATCGCATGTGTCATTGGCGGGAGGCGTGATCTGCGTAAAGGTGACCGAGAGCGATACCGTAGAAACCGTTGCCGAGTCGGTGTGGACCAGACAGTAGTAGGTCTTGTTGTTGCGGACTCGGATCTGCAGATCGTCATTGGCGGAGCAATACGTGGCGGGACCCGCGGACGGACAGGCCGCCGTGCCGGTGTCCATCTCCCAGACACCCCAGGCGATGTTCTGGGTTGAAGTCTCGTTGCACCTCAAGGCACCGTCAAACGTGCTGTCAAACCGAAACCACACCCCGCGGGTCAAGGACTGCAGCGAAGCGTTGTTGCAGTCGCCGGGATCAAGGATAAGAGGTTCGTCGGTAGCGGTTTGGTTGTCGATCGTATAGGTGGTGCCCAGCGTCACCAGTTGTGCCCCGGCGCAGTTGTCGTTTGCCGGCTGAGCCCAAATGTTCGCGGGCAAGGCGAGCATTCCGAGCAGGACCACGGCAAGAACGCCGCCTTTATGAATCCACTGTGAGCTCATCGTGCGCTTCCTTTCGGGTTGTGAAACGCTCAGACCGAAGCGGCAAAGCCGACCTCGCCGACAACCGGCTGCAACCAGAGTACACCCCATCGGACCATTTCACAATAAATCTGACAAAAAATCCTACAGGATTTTATGCGCCGAGAGGCCAAGCACCGATTACAATGAATGCATGAGCAAACTGGTGCGCACATCAGCGGCCAATACCCCGAGTGCCCGCGAGGCCATCAACGCCGGCGACGGGGCTCAGGCAAACGCTGACAAGCACGCCGACCATGCGCGGCGGGCGATGACCCAGTTGTGTTCGGCGCTCGGGGAACTGCTTGAAAGCCTGCCCGGGCATCCCCCGAGGGCGACCGACGTCGCGAACGTGCTCCGCATCAACCCTCAACTGGCGTGGCAGGTCTTTCGAATGGCCGGCGCCGCGGACTCCCTCGCCGCGGTGCAGTTTTTGCCCACGAGCAATCAGCTCGCACGAGTCATCGAGGCTGCCCGCGTTGCCGGCTCGAAGAGCAGCGCGGTCAAGAACGCCAAGGCCGCCTGCGCCGCTCTCGACGCATTCCTCGCCGAGCACGCGATGGACCGGCGCGAGTTCGAGTCTCTGGTTGGCTCGATGGCGGGAGGTGGCGCGGAACAAGTTGACATCAAGCACCGGCGGGCGATACACCGTGGCCACGCTCATTTTTACGGTATTCAGGCACAAGCGATCTATTGCTGCAACGTGCTCCACCCCGGTGAGGCCGGCGGAGGCTATCGCCAGGTATCCATGCTCGGGTATGTCGGTTTGCACACGCTTCGCCCGGACGTGCCGATGACGCTGTTGCAGAAGGCGGGTGCCAAGGACCCGGATGGCAATCCGATCCCCACTCCGAACGGCGCGAACCTGCTCGATGGGTTTGGCACCCGGCAACGCGTGGAG
The DNA here is from genome assembly GCA_044221735.1 of Phycisphaerales bacterium. Classification (GTDB taxonomy): domain Bacteria; phylum Planctomycetota; class Phycisphaerae; order Phycisphaerales; family UBA1924; genus UBA4658. The sequence goes on from JBGAOP010000024.1 coordinate 61,993, forward strand.
CTTGTGCACGAGGGCGAGGAGGACGGGCGCGTGATCACGCGCATTGTCTTTCCCGGTATCGGACGCGGGGCCGCGATCTCATTCCTCAGCGCCCAGGACTTCAGCGACGCGAATGTCCAAAAGGACACTCATCCGTGGCTGACGGTGCAAATCACGGTTCCCGTCGAGGCGATCGTTCTTGACCTCCTCGTGCCCTCGGCATGGAGAACTTCGGACGAGGTCGTTGTAAGGACGTATGCCCGCCGCGCCAAGCCGTCGAAGGTTTTCGAGTACCGATCCGTGGACCTCATTCCATCCAATGAGCGTGCGACTTGCACTCGCGGCGTGACAACGATCGCTCCGGCCACCGGCATTCCCGGAGCACGCGAGGTCGTCGGTCGCGTGCTGCGCGAGAGGGGCTGGGGAGAAACACACTTTGACCACTACCGTTGCCGAGTGGCGTTCCCCGTGTTGTACTCGGCCATCCGAATGGAAGCATTGCCGCCGCGAGAGCGGCATAGTGGATAACTTCATGAACACCTGGCTTGCAGGCTGTGCGTGAACGCGTCTGCGAACGTGTGACGCGGGTGTTGTTCCTCCTAGGTTCTGTCTGACGGATCATCTGTGCGGCGCAGGTTCGGTTGCGCGAGCGTGAGATTGGTGTCACACTGTGGCTTCCGGCAAGGAGGCCGAGTATGCCGCAGAGTGGACGCAAGCAGGGGCGGGGCGATCTGAGCGACGAGCAGTGGCGGCTGATCCAAGGGCTGCTTCCTACGCAGGGCCGCGGCGGGAAGTGGAATGGCCATCGCGCCACCTTCGACGGCATCATGTGGATCCTGCGCACGGGCGCGCCGTGGCGCGACCTGCCCGAGCGGTACGGCAAGTGGGCAAGCGTCTACCACCGCGTCAACCGGTGGCGCAAGGACGGCACGTTCGATACCGCGCGATTCGGGCGAGCGCCGGCGACGCAAAGAGCGACGCTGTATGTGCGCCATTGAGCCCCGGCGGCGCAAATTGCGGCGCAGCAACCAGCCGCACCGAAGCGCACCACGTTGCAAATCGTTCGAGGAACCTTGGGGGTCCGCGCGTCGGTGCGCAAAAGGACAACGCCCTGCACGTGGGTGCAGGGCGTTGGAATGACCCCATGGGGATTCGAACCCCAGTTTCTAGGATGAGAACCTAGCGTCCTAGACCAGGCTAGACGATGGGGCCAGTGTGGCGGGTCGAGGCCGGAGTAACCCGGTTTCGAGCCCATCTGCCTAGGACTGCCTCCAAGATAGGCTCGCCACCCCTTCTAGGCCAGCGCCAGGGCCCGGCGGAGCTGGGCCAGTGCGTACACCGCGGCCTCTTCCGGCGATTGGCTTACCACCGAGCCGGCAACGGTCGTTGAGCCAGCCTCTCGCCATTCCGCCGCGTGCACGTTGAACCGGGCGTTGTGGGTGAGCGAAAGCTCAAAGCCCGCCGCGGCGAACTCCTGACGCACGCGGCCGACGGTGGGAAACGCCCGCCCGGCGGCGTCGAAGGAACATCCGGTGGAGTCGAGGCCGGACCAGCCGGTCGCCAGCAACTCGTCGAGCGCGATGTCGATGCCCATGCTCGTCCTTTCGTCCAACTCGTGCGACGACGCGAACATCGCGAAGCCGAATCCCGGCTGTGCGAGGACTTGAAGCTTAGGAATGCGATAGCAGACCGAGGGCCTCGGTTCTCGCCGGTTTTCATGCGAACGGGGAATAGCCCAAACGGGGCAGATCCCCCGATTTCACACGATTTCCTTGATCTGGAACCGCTTCACGCCGCGCGGCCCGCGCACGGAGATGACCTCGCCCACGCGGGCCTTGAGAAGCGCATCGCCAAAGGGGCTGTTGACGGTGGCCTCGGTCACGTCGCCGGTGGGCGCGCCGCCCGCCGACTCGCCGACGAGACGGAACACCTCGACCTCGTCGATCTCCTCGGTGACGGTGCCCTTGTCGTCCACCCGCACCTCGACGATGCGCACCGTGGCGCCGACGAACACCACGCCCGACGACTTGTGCGAGTCATCGACGACCTGCACCTTGGTGAGACGCTCGGTGAGGCGGCGGATCTCGGCCTCCTGCATGCCCTGCTCCTCGCGGGCGGCGTGATAGTCGGCGTTCTCGCGCAGGTCGCCCAGCTCGCGGGCCTCGGCGATGCGCTTGGAGAGGGCGGGACGATTGGCGATGAGCGCGGCGAGCTTGGCCTCAAGACCGGCCTTCTCTTCTGGGGTGACCATTTCCATGACTCGACTCCGGTGGACATTCGCGCCGACGGTTCGCCATCGACCGAACGAACTAATCGCGGGTGTTGGGTATCGGCCCGCGTGGCCTGAAAAGACCCCATGCTGGTGGGAGGGGTGGTGCTGAAATTTAGGCCGCTCGATGGGTCCGGCCAACAGCGGAACGCACACCCGCAATCACCCAGAGTACCAATCCCGCGGCCGCGACGGCCCCGATCGATTCCCATTGTCCCACGCTGATGGGAGCCTGTGGTCCGGAAATGCCGATGCCCGTGAGCGCGGGGATGCCCGTGAGCGGCGAGATCATCGGCAGCCACGCCGGGCCACTCGCCCGCGCGAAGATGAGCGCCAGCGTGAACAGCGGACCGAGGCCGACGAGCCCGACGATTGCCGCCATCCAGAACGACCGCGCCTTCAGCCGCGGATCGCGTGATTCCATTACCGGCGGTCCGGAGAGCGCGAGCGAGAGGAGTCCTCCCGCGAGCACGACCCACGCAGCGATCATCGCGGCCACGCCCGCCACGATCGCGAGCGGCCAGTTGGCCAGCACGACCAGCGGCCAGAGCACGAACTGCACGGGCATGAGAATCACGAATACGTCGGCGAGCACGTGCCCCACCGCCGAGCCGCGCGGCGAAGTCTGGCTCAGCCGCACCATCGGCCACAGCACGGTCGCGCCGAGCGCGACCACGACGAGCATGATCCGGGCCGCGGGTCCGTACGACCCCGCCGAGACCGACGCGAAGCGGGCCACCCACAGGATGCTGCCGACGACGGCGATGAGCACGTAGATCGTCCAGCCCAGCGCGAACAGGCGCGGCTCGCCTCGACGGTGCGCCCATGGATCGGCCGGGCGAGACGGAGGGGTGGGCAGTGGGGGGGGAGAAGCGTCGGGCAACGGAGGCGGATCGCCGGCCGCGGAGTTGTCGAGCGGCGCAGCGCGAGGCTCATCGTTCGTGTTTGGCGCCGGCGGCGTCGCGCCGTCGGGTGCGCTTTCGCCGCTCACCTCGACCCCGGCTTCTTCGGCTTGGCCTTGTCGATCTTCTTGGCGTCCTTGGCGTCCTTGCCATCGGGCGTGTTCCGCAGCGAGCGGGCCATGACGCCCGTCGTGTCGCGCACGTACACGCCGTCGAGCAGGCGCACATCGAGGATCGCCCGGCCGGCATCCACGCGACCGTGCTGGCGATAGATTTCGCCGAGCCGGGCCAGTTTCGCGGCCGGTGCGGCCTGCCCGGGATTGAACGCATCCAGCGGGCCGCCCCAGATGATCCGGTTGCCGAGCTCGGTGATCAGCACGAGCGTGCGCGTCGATCCATACTCCGACACATCCACCGCCGCGATCTGGTCCGCGCACGCGAGCGTGGAGACGTAATCCAGCAGCCGGAGCCCCGCCTGCACCTCGCCGCCAAGCCAGGCCTTGCCGGGCTCGGGTGCGGGACTGGCCACGCCGATGAGCGCCTTGTACCCCGACACTTCGGGCGGATACCGCACCGGCAGCACCTCACCGGCCGAGGTGACGAGCACATCCTGCCCGCCGCTCCGCACGGCCGCGGCGGGAATCCGCCAGGTTCCGTTCACCCGGACGAGGCCGTTCGCCTCGCGCACAAGCCGCAGATCGTCGCGGAACCAGCCCGTGCGGGCGAGCGACTCGCGAGCCGATTCGAGGCTGTCGCGATCGAAGAGGTTGTTTGTGAGCGAGGTGAGCGCGGTGCGCTCGAGCCCCGAGCGGATCTCCGCGTTCACCCATGTCATGGGCTCGGGCTGCCCGGCCACCTCGGCCGACGAGAAGCCGGCGAGCGGCGGCCACGTGAACTTCACGCGGGGCTGGGCCGACGTCAGGTGCGAGGCCCGGGCCTGCATGGGCCCGAAGCTCGCGCCCAGCGCGACGATCACGCCCACGCTCAGCAGCGTGGCGATCCATCCCGACGTCTGCTGGTACACACTGGCGAGGCGGTCTCGCAGCGACAGTGGGCGGCCGGTTGCCGGAGAGGTTGGATGGTCGGTCTCGGCCATGGGATAGCGGCGCACGGGGAGTGCGCCGCAGAAGTTATCGGCCATAGGTCGGCTTGGGCCCCCCTTTTTCGCACCCCCGTCCCCCACCCCCCCGCCCCCCGCGAATCGCCGCGCTACCTATTTGTGGTCGCGGAGAGCC
>JBGAOP010000025.1:0-63711 GCA_044221735.1 Phycisphaerales bacterium
GCGCCGCTCTCGGCGCGCAGCACCCCGTGGACCACCCCGATGCGCCGCCCCCGAACCGCCGCCGCTGCCACCCGCGCCGTCACGCTCACGCTCCTCCTTGCTCTCCTCGCATTCCCCGGCGTGGCGAGCGCCCAGACCATCATCTACGTCAACGCCGCCGCGCCTGCGGGCGGCAACGGCACGAGTTGGGCAACCGCCTACAACGATCTGCAGGCGGCGCTCGCGGCCACCTCGGCCGCGCCGCTGCTCGCTGAAATTTGGGTGGCGCAGGGAACCTACACACCGTCCGCCATGACATCTCCATCCGACCCACAGTCCGCGACGTTTTCGCTCCGAAACCGGGTCGCCCTATTCGGCGGCTTCGCAGGAAATGAACTGGCCCGCGCGGATAGAAACGTGGCGAACCACACCACGGTGCTCTCCGGAGGTAACTTGTACTACTACCACGTCGTCCTCGCCGACAACGTGGATGCCACAGCCGTCCTCGACGGGTTCACGATCACCGGTGGAAACGCGCCGACTTCCGGAAACAACCTGCCCACCGGGCTCGGAGGGGGCCTTTGCACGCTCGCTCCAAACTCCAGCCCGACTGTGAGAAACTGCACGTTCTCCGGCAATCGTGCCTATCGAGGCGCGGCGATCTCGTTGGCCGCACCCTCAACCGCCCGCATCGAGAACTGCCGGTTCCTGAACAACGTCGCGCAGGATCTTGTGGGGGGCGTGCGCGTTACTCGAGCAGTTGACGATCCCGCTGCGACCATCGTCATATCTGGATGTGTCTTTTCCGGAAACAGCGCCGGTCGATACGGGGCTTGTATGCAGATTGAGGGCCAACGAGCCTCTGTTTACAACTGCGTGTTTACGGAGAACTCTTCGCCAGCCGATCCTCCGGGCGGGGGTCAGGGCGCCACAATCGAACTCGAGTCAGCGTCCCTCGTCGTCCGCAACTCCATTTTCTGGAACGAACCCGGTTCGCTCGTGATTTCGGGATACGCCGCCGGAACGATCGACGTTGATTACTGCGACATTCAGGGCGGGCAAGCCAAGGTTGGGGCGCCCGGCGGAGGACAGATCGTCTGGGGGAGCCACAACCTGAACTCCAATCCGCTGTTCGTCGGGGCTCAAGACTTCCGCATTCAGGCTGGTTCCCCGTGCATCGATGCGGGCTCCAATGGCGCGATCCCTTCAGGCACGCTGACCGACATGCTCGGCAACTTCCGCGTGTTCGACGGCAACGGCGACGGATCTGGGGATGTGGACATAGGGGCGTTCGAGTACGGATCGGCACCGTACACCCCGTTGATCTATGTGCGGCAGAGCGCAATTGGCGGCAACACCGGCCTTTCCTGGGCCGACGCATATTCGGGCACGCTCGGCCTGAAGTCCGCGATCGCGTTCGTCGCCTCTACCAATGGTGCCGTAACCCAGATCTGGGTCGCAGCTGGAACCTACAAACCCGCCGGCTTCGCAGGCTCCCGCTCCGCCTCGTTCCAACTCCAGAACAACCTCGCCATCTACGGCGGGTTCAACGGCACCGAAGCCCTGCTCTCGCAGCGGAACATCGCCGCCAACCCCACCATCCTTTCCGGCGATCTCAATGGCGATGACAACGGCGACCTGAACCGGTCCGACAACTCGTACCATGTCGTCACTGCAGACTCTGTCGGCCCAACCGCGATCATCGACGGCATCACCGTCATCGCGGGGGCCGCGGACGACAATACCACAACATTAGGGCCGCTCGGGGGTGGCCTGATCGTGAATCTCGCCAGTCCGCAGATCGTGGGGTGTACCTTTCTCGGCAATACCGCGCTACAGGGTGGTGCGTGCGTGGTTCGCGGGCAAGGGTCGTCGCCGCTCTTTAGTAGGTGCAGCTTCCTGAACAACCGAGCGTCCGGAACGGGAGGCGCCTTGCTGATTGGCCTCGGGCTGCCCGACGGCCAGACGGTCATTCGCAGCAGTGTCTTCCAAGGGAACGCGGCCGGCAGCGGGATTCTCGTCGGTGGGCGAGGCGGGGCGCTGGATCTCATTCGCGGCAACGCCGCGATTCTCGACACGAAGTTTGTTCGCAACTCGGTAGTTGGCGTTGGCTCCGCGGTGTCCGTTACGGAAGTGAATACAACCTTGGTGGCCGTGAACTGCAGCTTCGATGGCAATGTCACCACCGGACTCGGTGTATTTCCGGGCACCGTTGGTGGGGGAGCTGTCTCCATTTCCGACTCCGGCGAGGCTCAGCTCACGAACTGCATCATTGCGGGCAACATCTCAGAGAGCGGAGGCGCGGGTGTCGTGTTCTCCGGTGGATCACCCTCGGGATCTCTTGTCAACTGCACGATCGTCGGCAATCGCACCCCGACGACTGACGCGGCGGGCGTCCGCATCGACGGCGGTGCCGGACCCGGCATCGCCATCGTCAACTCGCTTCTGTGGGACAACGCTTCTGCGGATCCTGTTGTCGAGAATCAGCAACTCCTGGTATCCGGTGCAGTTAGCGTGGGACTCCGACAATCGAACCTCCAGGGCCTGATCGGATCGGGCAACGGGATCGGCAACAGCGCCGCAGACCCCCTCTTCCTCCGCCTCCCATCCCCCGGCGCCGATAACCAATGGGGCACCCCTGACGACGACTACGGCGATCTCCGCCTCTCCCCCGGCTCTCCGGCTATCGACTCCGGCGACAGTTCCATCTTCACTCCCGCCAACAACCTCAACGACATCTACGACCTCGATCGCGACGGTAACTCCACAGAGGCTCTTCCCACCGACATCCTCAGCTTCCCCCGCTTCATCGACGACCCAAGCGTTGCAAATACCGGCGTTGGCGCTCCCCCCGTCGATCGCGGCTGCTACGAGTCCCAGGTCAACTGCCTCACCTGCCCGGGCCCGCGCGAGTGGCGCTCACCCCTTGGCGGTGTGTGGGACTTCGCCGGCAACTGGTTCCCTTCCATCCCCCAGTCCACCCACGACACCCTCTTCGACCTCGCCTCCTCCTACAGCGTCACGCTTCCCGCCGCGCAGTCCGTCTCCGCCAACTCCGCCGCCTTCTCCAAGGGGTCCGTCACGCTGGACCTCAACGCCGGCACTCTTTCGCTGCTGTCCACCATCGCTCCCTCCCTCACCCTGGGCGACACGCCGCTGAACACGGCCGCCCTCTCCGTCACCAACTCCGCCGCGTCCGGCGGCTCGCTCACGGCCGTCAACGCCCGAATCGGCTCCGTCGCCGGCGCCGCCGGCTCCCTCACCGTCTCCGGCTCACAGTCCTCCTTCACCTCCACCCGCTCCACCTGCGTCGGCTGCGACGGCGCCGGCGTCATGACCGTCTCCAACGGCGGTTCAGTCCTCACGCGGGACGCGACCATCGGCGACCAGCCCGGCTCCTCCGGCTATGTTCAGATCACGGGCGCCGGTTCCCACTGGGACATTCCGTTCTTCCTCATCGTCGACCACGGCGAGCTCAACATCTCCAGCGGCGGCGTCGTCAACGCCGGGTTCGGTGTCTATCTCTTCGACGAGGGCACCATCTCCGGCAACGGAACACTCAACGGCAACGTCGTCAACTTCGGCGCCATCGCTCCCGGCAACTCCCCCGGCACGCTCACCATCAACGGCTCGTACCAGCAGGTCGGCCAGGTCGTCGGCCTTGGCAGCGTCTCCGGCCAGCTCCGCGCTCAGGCCGCCGGCGCTGGCTCCGGCCAGTACGACAAGCTCGTCGTGAACGGCGCGGCCACGCTCGGCGGCGGTCTCTCGCTCTCGCTGCTCAATAACTACGTCCCCGGCTCTTCCGATCAGCTCCAGGTCGTCTCCGCATCCGGCGGACTCGTCAAGCCTTTCGACGTCGTCTTCTTCCCCGCCCTCGGCGGCCAGACCACCTCCGACAAGTACTTCCGCGCGGCCTACTCCGGCCTGCGCGGCCCAGGCGCAGGCTCCGTCACCGTGAACCTCGGCTCCCTGGCCACCTCTCCCTCCTTCAACTCCCCGCAGCAGGTTGTCCTCGACAACCCGCCCTCCACCATCGCCGTCGGTGACCTCAACGGCGACAATCTTCCCGACGTCGCCATCACCATCCCCGATCCCATCAACCCCACGGGCGCCACCGGCGTCGTGGTCGTCCTCTTCAACCAGGGCGGCTCCGGTCAGAACTGGCAGGGCTTTGCCCCGCATCTCCCCGGCGATCCCACCACCATTCCGCCCATCCCCGTCGGCATCAACCCCAAGTCCGCCGCGATCACCAACCTCGAATCCTCCGGCCTCAAGCACCTCCTCGTCGCCAACGCCGGCTCCAACAGCGTGTCCATTCTCAAACTCGCCGGAACGATCGTCAACACCCTCGCCACCCAGCCAACCGATTCTGAGCCCGTCGGCATCGCCGCCACCGATTTCACGGGCCTCGGCAACAAGTCCGACATCGTTGTCGTTGCCTGCTCCGGCGGTTCCGCCGCAAGCACGGGCTCAATGACCATGCTCGCCAACACCACCGCGGGCGGCACGGTCTCGTTCATTCGCCGCAACATTCCCGCCCCGCAAGGCCACAAGCCCGTCAACCCGCGACCCTTCAACCCGGATCAGGACAAGGACATCGACCTCGCCGTGATCACCCTGTCCACCGATGGTTCCCCCGACACCGTTCTCGTCTTCGCCAACGGCCTGAACCCCGGCGCCCCCGCGCCCGTCCCCGATCTCTTCAACACCAGCGGCGCTTCGACCTCCCTTCCCGTCGGCGCCCTCCCTGCGCAAGCCCTCTCCGGCAAGCTCGCCCGTGTCTCAGCCACCAACCCCGCCGGCAAGAAGGAAGACCTGGTCACCGTCAACACCGGTGGCAACTCCATCTCCGTCATCGTCAACACCACCGCCACCCAGGACGCTCCCACATTCGCTCCCGCCGTCGAGTACCACTTCGACGTCAATGGAACCACGGCCGCCTCTCCCCGCTCCGGGGCGGCCGTCGACCTCGACTCCTCCGGAACGCTCGACCTCGCCATCGTCGCCGACAACCCATCGTCCACCAACCGCGTCGTGAAACTCCTCCGCAACGACTCCACCGAGAACCTCGGCGTCACCCAGGTCGCCTTCGCGCAGATGCCCGACGTCAATGCCGGCTCCAAGCCTCTCGCACTGGTGGGGGCAGACGTCGATGGCGACGGCCAGACGGACCTGGTGACCATCAACTCGACTTCCGGCCGCGACACACCCAATACCCTCCAAATCGTCCGCAACGCCCTCGGAGCTCCCGCCACGCTGGTGGGTGCCTGCTGCAACGGTGCGGCATGCCTGGTCCTCCAGCCCGCACAGTGCGCCGGCCTCGGTCAGCGCTTCGCCGGTTACGGCACCTCCTGCAATGTCCCCGGGGTGGGCAACACCCCCTGCTGCAAGGGCGACTTCGACCAGAACGGCACCCTCGCCGTCGCCGACATCTTCACCTTCCTCAACGCCTGGTTCGCCGCCAGCCCCAGCGCGGACACCGACGACTCCGGCTTCCTCGCCGTCGCCGACATCTTCGCCTTCCTCAACTTCTGGTTCGGCGGGTGTTGAAACCCTGCCACGATCTTCGCGATTCGCCCGCAATCGCGGCACGCGCACCCCGCGCCGCCGGCTCGCCGCGCCGTTGAGCGATACCCGGCCCTCCAACCCCCGCATCCCATCCACCCTCCCCCGTCCGGACTCCGCCCAAATCCCGCCCTCACCACGGATCCCTTGCACATAGGGAACCGTTTGGTATTCTGAGTTCATCCCGCGGACGCGGCCACGGCCTGCCCACACCGCACCAGATCGTCACCACGCGCCGCTCTCGGCGCGCAGCACCCCGTGGACCACCCCGATGCGCCGCCCCCGAACCGCCGCCGCTGCCACCCGCGCCGTCACGCTCACGCTCCTCCTTGCTCTCCTCGCATTCCCCGGCGTGGCGAGCGCCCAGACCATCTCACGCTCCTCCTTGCTCTCCTCGCATTCCCCGGCGTGGCGAGCGCCCAGACCATTATCTATGTCAACGCCACCGCGCCCTCAGTGGGAAATGGCGCGAGCTGGGCCACAGCATACAACGACCTTCAGACCGCGCTTCAGGCCGCCGCACTCGCAGGTCCAACGCAGTCGTCGCCTATTCAGATTTGGGTGGCTCAAGGCGTATACAAACCGTTGATTCCACGAGTCACAAGCGATCCCCTTAGCGCCACTTTCCAGGTGCCGAGCTGGGTTTCCGTCTACGGGGGATTCGCCGGAACCGAGACATCGTTGTTGGATCGCCGTTTTCGAGACCATCCCTCCGAGCTGTCCGGCGATCGATTGGGAGATGACGCTCCCGGGTTCACCAACAGATCGGACAACGTCTACAACATCTTCGCCTCGTACGAATCCAGCAAGACAATCCTCGTCGATGGGTTCAAGATCCACGGTGGAAACGCGTCTGGTTCGGCGGGCGTGTTTGCTTCGGCCAGCGGCGCCGCGTTCGAGTTCGGGTCTGGGACGATCTATGTCCAGAACTGCGAGATCTACGACAACTCCGCCGCGATCCAAGGGGGCGCGTTCAACATTGGGTACGGCGACGGCGGCCCAACCGTCGGGTCCGTGTCCGCCTACATCTCGAACTGCCTGATTCGAGACAACCGAGCTGCGTACGCGGGAGCAGTTGGTGGCGGCATAAGTAGCCAACAGTCCGGGAGTGTTCTCATACGACTGGTGAACTGCACGGTCGTCTCGAACTCCGCCACTGGACAAGGAAGTGTGATGTACCTCGACAGTCACGTTACTGCCGAGGTCGTAAACTCGGTCGTTTGGGGGAACTCCGGTCCGTCCACGGGGTTCACCGATGCGTTTACCGGAGGCCTGTTCAAGTTCCGCTACAGCACACTCCAGGTTGTCCCATCAAGCGGCGGAGTCAGCGAGAACACGGCCTCTTTGTACTCGGATCCATTGTTCGGGCCCGCGAGCGGCACGTCCTACGGGCTCTCGGCAGCGTCTTCCGCGATCGACAGCGGCTCGAACACGGAGGTCTCCGGGCTGTTCTTTGACCTCGCGGGAAACCGGAGACGCGCCGGCAGCGGACCCGGCGGAGTGCCGACCGCCGACCGTGGAGCGTTTGAGTTCGGGTCAACCCCGTATGTTGGCCCAGCCACGCTCTTCTTGAAGGCAGCCGCACCCGCCGGCGGCGACGGCTCCTCGTGGGACCGCGCTCTGAACGACCTTCAGACCGGAATAACCTACGCCTCAAATCCCGACAATGACATCGCTCAGCTCTGGGTCGCCGCTGGAACCTACAAGCCCACAGCACCGCTCTCCCAGGGCGGCTCCCGCTCCACCTCCTTCACCCTCCAGAACAACCTCGCCCTCTACGGCGGCTTCAACGGCACCGAAACTCTCCTCTCCCAGCGCAACATCCCCGCCAACCCCACCATCCTCTCCGGCGACCTCGACGGCGACGACAACGGCGATCTGAACAAGTCCGACAACTCCTACCACGTCGTCTCCGTGCAGGCCCTCACCTCCGGCGCGATCCTCGACGGCTTCACGATCCGGGGCGGGCGCGCCGACGGCCCCAACGACGATCGCCGCAACGGTGGCGGCCTGATCTGCCTCGATTCCTCCCTCACGATTGGCAACTGCACGTTCCTGGACTGCCAGGCGTCTCGCGGCGGCGGCACCTACATCAGAAACTCCACCGTCCTCATCGATCGTTGCACCTACACGTCCAACGCCGCTGTGCCCACGATCGATCCGCGACAGGGCGGCGCTCTGTATCTCGAGTCCGGCAACTCACGCGTGACCGACAGTCTCTTTGAGGGCAACACCGCGCGATACGGCGGTGCGGTTTATGGGGCCGCAGGGTTCGTCCGCTGCCGGTTTCTCCGCAACTCCGCCGATGCTCCCAACGACACAAGCGCGGTCGGCGGCGCGGCCTATTTCACAGGGGGAGCGGTCTACAACTGCGAGTTCTACGGCAACCGGATCGGAACTCAGGGAACGCCATCTACGCGGCAGGCGTCCGCGGTCGCCAGCAACGGCGGCACGCCGATGGTGAACTGCGCATTCGTCGGGAATGACGGCGGCCCGCTCGGTACCCAAGGGGCTCTCTACGCAACCGGAGATGTCGTGAATTGTGTCTTCGTATCCAACAGCACCCCGGGTGGAACAACCGGCGCTCTTCACATGGCCGGGCCGCAAGCCCGAGTGAAGAACTGCATCATCTGGGCCAACTCAGACCAGTCCGGCAGCCTCGCGTCGGACCAGCTCAGCTGGGACAACGGATCGCCGCTCGAGTTCTCCTACAACATTGTGCAAGGTTGGACCGGTCTGCTCGCGGGCGCTGGAAACAGCACCGCCGTCCCGCTCTTCCTTCGCACGCCCTCCCCCGGCATTGACAATGTCTGGGGCACGATCGATGACGACTACGGCGACCTCCGCCTCGGCCCCGGATCTCCCGCCATCGACTCGGGGGATTCCACAGCCGTCCCACTCGACACATACGACCTCAACGTCAACGGCATCACCACCGAATCCCTCCCCTTCGACCTCCTCGGCTTCCCCCGCTTCGTCGACGATCCCGCCGTGGCCAATACCGGTGTCGGCACGCCGCCGGTCGATCGCGGGTGTTACGAGTCGCAGGTGAACTGCCTGACGTGCCCGGGGGCGCGCGAGTGGCGGTCGCCGCTGGGGGGCGCGTGGGACTTTGCCGGCAACTGGTTCCCCTCGATTCCGCAGCCGACGCACGACACACTGTTCAACCTTGCGTCAACCTATTCCGTGACGGTGCCCGGGGCGCAGTCGGTCTCGGCCAACTAGGCAACCTTCAGCGCCGGAGATGTGGGACTTGACCTGGGCGGCGGGTCACTCTCGCTGCTGGCCATCTCGGACACCTCGCTCATCGTCGGAAATATTCCGGCCTCCCCGGCCGCGCTGACTGTTACGCACGGCACGCTCAACGCGGTGGACGCGCGCATCGGGGCGGAGCCGGGCTCGGCGGGGACGCTGAAGGTGGGCGCGGGGGCGCAGCTCTCGACCAACCGCTCGCTGACGGTGGGGTTCCAGGGGGCGGGCACGATGAACATCTCGGGGGGCGGGCGGGTGTTCTCGCGTGATGCGAGCGTGGGCGACCAGGCGACCTCGTCGGGGTCGGTGACCGTGACGGGCGCGGGCTCGGCGTGGGACATTCCGTTCTTCCTGATCATCGATCACGGCTCGGTGAATGTGAGCGCGGGTGGCTCGGTGACGACGGGGTTTGGCACGTACCTGTTCAACGACGGCGTGATCGCCGGGGACGGGACGATCAACGGGCCGGTGGTGAACTTCGGCGCGATCGCACCCGGGAACTCGCCGGGGACGCTGACGATCAACGGCACGTACCAGCAGATCGGGCAGGTCGTGGGCCTTGGGGATGTTTCGGGGAAGCTGGTGGCGCAGGCCTCGGGCGCGGGGGCGGGTCAGTTCGACAAGCTGGTGGTGAACGGGACGGCGACGCTGGGGGGCGGGCTGTCGCTCTCGCTGCTGAACAACTATGTGCCGACGGCGGCGGACCAGTTGCAGGTGGTGTCGGCGACGGGCGGGTTGACCAAGCCGTTTGACGTGGTGTTCTTTCCGGCGCTGGACAATACGGCCGCGGCGACGAAGTACTTCCGCACTTCGTACTCGGGGCTGCGCGGGCCGGGCGCGGGGAGCGTGACGGTGAACCTTGGCAACCTGGCGACCTCGCCGTCGTTCAACTCGCCGAGCCAGTATGTGCTGGACAATCCGCCGAACTCGGTGGCGGTGGGTGATCTGAACGGGGACGGCCTGCCGGATGTGGCGGTGACGATTCCCGATGCGGCCGATCCGACGGGGACGACGGGCGCGGTGGTGGTGCTGATCAACCAGGGGGGCTCGGGGCAGAACTGGCAGGGCTTTGCGCCGCACCTGCCGGGGAACCCCACCACCATTCCGCCGATTCCCGTGGGCATCAATCCCACCGCCGCGGTGATCGCGAGGCTGGACGCGGCGAGCGGGGCGAGCAATCACCTGATCGTCGCGAACGCGGGGAGCAACTCGCTGGCGCTGCTGAGGTTTGTGTCGGGCACGCTGCAGACGGTGGCGACGCAGGCGACGGACGCCGAGCCGGTGGGGCTGGCCGCGACGGACTTCAGCGGGCTGGGTGGACGGTCGGACATCGTGGTGGTGGCGTGCGGGGGCGGCTCGGTGGCGTCGACGGGGTCGATGACGCTGCTGGGCAACACGTCGTCGGGCGGGACGGTGTCGTTCACGCGGCGGAATATCCCCGCGCCGCAGGGGCACAAGCCCGTGAGCCCGCGGCCGTTCAACCCGGACCAGGACAAGGACATCGACCTTGCCGTGGCGATGGTGGCGACGGATGGGTCGTCGGACATTGTCGCGGTGTATTCCAACGGCCTGAACAGCGGCGCGCCGGTGCCGGTGCCTGACCTGTACAACGTCGTGAGCCCGGCGTCGATGCTCGCCGTGGGGACCGGCGCGACGCAGGCGATGGCGGGGCGGCTGGCGCCGGTGAGCGTGACGAATCCGGCGGGGAAGAAGGAGGATCTGATCACCGTCAACCGGACGAGCAACTCGATCTCGGTGCTGGTGAACACCAACGCGGCGCAGGATGCACCGTCGTTTTCCCCGGCGGTGGAGTACACATTCGACGTGACGGGGACCAGCGCGGCCGAGCCGCGCTCGGGCGTGGTGGCGGACCTTGACGGGAGCGGGACGCTGGACGTGGCGGTGATCGCGAGCAACCCGAGCGGGACCAATCGCGTCGTCAAGCTTTTGCGGAATGACTCGACGACGAACCTTGGCGTGACGCAGGTGGCGTTTGCGCAGATGCCGGACCTGGCGTCGGGCTCGAAGCCGCTGGTGATCGTGAACGCGGACCTTGACGCCGACGGGCAGACGGACCTTGTGACGATCAACTCAACGAGCGGGCGCGACACGCCCAACACGCTGCAGGTGGTTCGCAACGCGCTTGGCGCGCCGGCGTCGATGGTCGGGGCGTGCTGCAACGGGGCGGCGTGCAGCGTTCAGCAGGCGGCGCAGTGCGCGGCGACGGGGCAGCGCTTCGCGGGGACGGGGACGACGTGCAACGCGCAGGGGAACGCGCGGGTTCCGTGCTGCAAGGGAGACTTTGAGCAGAACGGGTCGCTGGCGGTGAGCGACATCTTCGCGTTCCTGAACGCGTGGTTTGCGGGGAACCTGAGCGCGGATACGGACGACTCGGGGTCGCTGGCGATCGCGGATATCTTCGCGTTCCTGAATGCCTGGTTTGCCGGGTGCTGAACGCTGCCCATGCAACACTTTGATTGTTCATGCGGAGCGTTTTCCTGGGACGCGGCTGGATGTGGCGGGCGCCAGAATGCTCGCCGGTGGCGACTGGCTCGGGTCGCTGATCGCGCGGCTCGCCGCGAAACTCCGGAAAGGTTGTTGTTGGCCGACGGGGCCTTCTGAGAACCTGAGCGGTGTCTGCCAGTCGAGCCCCTGCGACCCTCTGTCTGCACGCCACGCCGGCACGCGCCACCGCCGATTGGACACGGAGCGTCATTTTCGGCGCGTGCGAGCCCGGGCCATACACGGGCTCGCTCCGCTATAGTCGGAGATGATGCGTGATCGACGGTGCATACTCGGGTGCGTGGTCCTCGCGGCGGCGCTGGCGGGCGGGTGCGAGCGCGAGGGCGTGCGTGCGTATTCGATCCCCAAGGAGGCCAGGGGTGGCTCGCCCGCGGTGCCCGAGGGGCATCCGCCCATGGATGGGGCGATGGGGAGCGCGGCCGGCGCGGGGACGGTGGTCTGGACTGTTCCCGAGGGGTGGCGCACGGCGACGAGCGATCAGCCGATGCGGATCGCGACGCTTCGCGCGGGGCCCGGCGAGGGCGTGGAGGTGACGCTGTCGGCGTTTGCCGGCGAGGCGGGCGGGTTGCTGGCGAACATCAATCGGTGGCGCGGGCAGCTTGGGATGGAGCCGACGACCGAGGCGGATCTTGCGGGTGCGATTCGGGTGTCGAAGAGCGCGGCCGGGGGCGTGGATGTGCGAACGCTGCGATTGGTGGGGCCCAAGGGGCAGGACATGCTCGGCGCGGTGGTGGTTCCCGGCGACGGCAAGACGTGGTTTGTGAAGGCGACCGGGGAGCCGGGGGCGATCACGTCCATTTCCGAGGCATTCATGGCGTTCGCGGGCTCGCTGCGGCTTGAGGCGAGTGCGAGTGCGGGGGCGTCGGTCGGAGACATGGGCGGTCCGCTTCCCCAGGCGAGCGTGCCACCCTCCACGCCGAAGCCATCGAGCGTGGGGCCGCGGCTGGCGGGGTTTGTCCCGCCGGAGAGTTGGAAGGCGGAGGCGAACACGTCGGGGATTCTGGCGGCGGCGTTTGCCGCGACGAACGCGGATGGGGGCGCGCGGATCACGCTGACTTCGCTGTTCAACGACGGGGGCGGGCCGCTGGCGAACATCAACCGGTGGCGCGGACAGTTGGATTTGCCCCCGGTGGCGACGCTGAAAGACCAGCCGACGACCGAGCTGGCGACGGGCGCGGTGATGGTGGACCTGCAGGACGCGGCTGGGGCGCGGCGGATGATCATGGCGATCGTGCCCGACGGGCTGGGGGGACAGACGTGGTTCTTCAAGCTGACGGGGAGCGTGAAGGGGGCGGAGGCGGAGCGGGCGGCGTTCGAGCGGTTCGTGCGGTCCGTCGGACTGGGAGAACACTGACGTGCAACTTCTGCAACGGGCTATGAAGGCGGTTTCGTCGCTGCGGCTGACGGTGGTGCTGCTCGCGCTGGCGATGTTTCTCGTGCTGGCGGGGACGCTGGCGCAGACCAACGAGGGCGTGTGGTCGGTGGTGCACCGGTACTTCCGGTCGCTGATCGTGGTGATCCCGCTGCAGCTGTTCGTGCCGGAGAAGGTGCTGCGGATCCCGCTGGCGATCCCGTTTCCGGGCGGGCTGACGCTGGGGGTGCTGCTGTTTGTGAACCTCGTGGGCGCGCACGTGACGCGGTTCAAGTTCCAGGCCAAGCGGATCGGGATCATCGTGTCGCACCTGGGCGTGATCATGCTGCTGGTGGGTGAGTTCGTGACGGGGGCCGCGGCGGAGGAGGGGAACATGTCGATCGACGAGGGGGGCTCGTCGAACTACGTGGAGGACATCCGCGAGAGCGAGCTTGCGGTGATCGACGCCTCGCCCGCGCAGAGCGACCTCGTGGTGGTGGTGCCGCAGCGGCTGCTGGTGGCGTCGGCGCGGGGGGGGAACAACGGCGGGCCGATCACGCACGGGCTGCTGCCGTTCGACATTCGGGTGGACGAGTGGATGGGCAACTCGCAGATGTTCGGGCCGATGCAGAACCAGGCGCAGAAGACTCGCACGGGGGCGCGGGCGGACTCGGGGATCGGGGCCTCGCTCACGGCGGTGCCCGCGCCGGAGGCCAACGGCGTGGACGGCCAGACGATGGACCTGCCGTCGGCGTATGTGACGCTGTCGCGGAAGGGGCAGAAGCTCGGAACGTACCTGGTGTCGATCTACCTTGACCAGCCCCAGACGGTGACGGTCGAGGGGAAGGCGTACGAGATCGCGCTGCGGTTCAAGCGGACGTACAAGCCGTACACGATCCAACTGTTGGACTTCCGGCACGACAAGTTCGTGGGGACGGACAAGCCGCGGAACTTCTCGAGCAAGGTGCGGCTGATCGATCCGGAGCGGAACGTGGACCGGGAGGTCCTGATCTATATGAACAACCCCTTGCGGCACGCGGGGGAGACGTTCTACCAGGCGTCGTTCAAGCAGGGGGATACGGGGACGGTTCTGCAGGTTGTGAAGAACCCCGGGTGGCTGATTCCGTACATTTCGTGCGGGATGGTCACGATCGGGCTGCTGATCCACTTTGGCGTACGGATGGCCTCGTCGGTGCGGAGGCTCGCGAAATGAACAGGCTGCAACGGTTTCTTCCGTGGGTTGTGCTGGCGCTGGGGGTGGCGTATGCGCTGTCGCTGGCGATCACGAGCAAGAGCGAGAGGGGTGGCGCGGGCGGGTTTGACTGGGACGCCGCCGGGCGGATCCCGATCTCTTCCGACGGACGGGTGAAGCCGCTGGACACGTTTGCGCGCAACAACCTGCTGCTGCTGAACGGGCGGCAGACGTACGAGGTGAACGGGCAGCAGGCTCCGGCGATCCAGTGGCTGGTGGAGCTGATTTCCAACTCCCAGGTGGCAGGGGATCGGCGGGTATTCCGCATCGACCACCCGGACGTGGTGGCGCTGCTGGGGGCGGGTGATACGAAGCGGACGCGGTTCACGTTCAACGAGATCGCCGCGCATTTTAATGAGGTGTCGCACCAGGCGGAGCTCGCGTCGCAGATCCCGCCCAAGCAGCGGGACCCGTTCCAGAAGGCGGTAGCGGATCTCGACCGGCGGCTGATGCAGTATTACCAGATCGCGCGGATGGAGATTCCGTACGTGATCGCGCCGCTGGCCGCGGGAGAGGATTGGCGACCGAACCCGGACGAGGCGAAGGACGGGCCGAAGGACCACGCGTCGGCCAAGGCGTTCGCGGCGATCCGGCTGGCGTACTCGCACGGGGATTCGAGTGCGTTCAATGCGGAGGTGGGGCGCTATCTCGATGTGGTTCGGGGGACGCTGGCGGGCGAGTCGCGCCGGGCGGGGTACGAGGTGGTGCTCAACCGGATGGAGCCGTTCTATCAATCGGCGGTGCTGTACGTGCTGGCGTTCGTGCTGGCGTGCCTGGGCTTTTTGATGGGGTCGCTGACGCGGGCGGGGTGGTTCCACAGCTTGAGCCGATCGGCGCTGGCGGTGTTGGGCGTGGCGTTTGCGATCCAGACGCTGGGGCTGGTGTCGCGGATCTATCTGCAGGGGCGTCCGCCGGTGACGAACCTGTATTCGTCGGCGGTGTTCATCGGGTGGGCGTGCATTCCCATGGCGATCGGGGTGGAGCGGTTCTTCAAGCTGGGTATCGGCACGATCGCGGCGTCGCTGATCGGATTCGCGACGCTGATCATCGCGCACAACCTGTCCAGCGGCGGGGACACGATGGAGATGATGCAGGCGGTGCTGGACTCGAACTTCTGGCTCTCGACGCACGTGGTCGTCGTGACGCTGGGGTATTCGGCGACGTTCCTCGCCGGGTTCATGGCGGGTGGCTACATCCTGCTGGGCGTGCTGACGCCGCTCTTGCGCGGCGAGCCGATGAAGGCGATGCCGAAGATGGTCTACGGCATGATCTGCTTTGCCACGGTGACGAGCTTTGTGGGCACGGTGCTGGGCGGGATCTGGGCCGATCAGTCGTGGGGCCGCTTCTGGGGCTGGGACCCGAAAGAGAACGGCGCGGTGCTGATCGTGCTGATGAACATTCTGATCCTGCACGCCCGCTGGGGCGGGATGGTGAAGGATCGGGGCGTGGCGACGCTGGCCGTGGGCGGGAACATCGTGACGGCGTGGTCGTGGTTCGGCACGAACATGCTGGGCGTGGGGCTGCACTCGTACGGGTTCATGGACTCGGCGGTGTTCTGGCTCATCGCGTTCTGTGTGAGCCAGCTGGCGATCATGGCGATCGCGATCGTGCCCCAGCACCGCTGGCGGAGCGTGCGGACGCCGCCGGATCGGCGATCCGAGAACGACGAGCGCGTGCCGACGGGGACGCGTGCGCGGCCGGTTGAGACCTGATATTCAGGGCTTGTGCGCCGCGGTGAGCTCGCGATGGAGCCAGACGCGGGCGAACTGCCATTCGCGGGCGATAGTGCTCTCGGAGACGCCGAGGGAGCGCGCGGTCTCTTCGACGGTGAGACCGCCGAAGAAGCGAAGCTCGACGATGGTTGCCTTCTGCCGGTCCATCTCGGCGAGGCGGGCGAGGGCCTTGTCGAGGGCGAGCAGGTCGACGCCGGAGCTGCCGGAGCCGGATGCATCGTCGGCGACGGCGATGCTGACGCTGTCGATGGAGACCTTGGCCGCGCCGCCGCCGCGCTTGAGGCTGTCGCGGGCGCGGGCGTGGTCGACGAGGATTCGGCGGATGGCGCGGGCGGCCGCGCCGAAGAAGTGGGCCCGGTTTTCCCAGGGCGTCTGGGCCCCGTCGGGGCCGAGGAGGCGCATGTAGGCCTCGTGGACGAGGGCGGTGGGCTGGAGGGTGTGGTTGGGGCGCTCGCCGCCGAGATGCTGGGCGGCGAGGGTGCGGAGTTCCTCGTAGACGAGGGGGAGGAGCTCGTCGGTCGCCTTGGCATCGCCCGCGCCGGCACGGGCGAGGAGGCCGGTGACGTTTGGGGGCTGATTGGAGGCGGGGGGAGGCATGTTCACGAGCATATGTGACAGGGTGGGGCGGGAGGTTCCGCATGAGGGGTATCCGAGGGACGATCCCCCCCACCACCACGATCGCGATGGCTTGGGCGGGCAAGGCGACGGAACCCTTCGGATGTGTGTGGATCCCTGCGCATCTTGAGAGGCCTGACCATGAAATCGTCACTCCATGTTTGCTTTGCTCTGGCCGCGTCCGTGCTGGGCGCATCTGAGGCCGCCATGGCCCAGGCGAACTACAGCGAGTCTTTCCAGGGCATCGGCTCGAGCGCGGCGGGATCGGGCGGGCCGTCCGCGCTGGTCTCGCGCGGCTGGACGTTTCGCAACCAGAGCAGCCCGAACAACGGCGACAGCCCGTACTGGACCGAGTTTCCGGGGTGGGGGCAGGTCGGCTCGGGCCTGGGCCATGGCGCGTTCACCACGTGGCAGGATGCGTCCACGCGCATCTCCGCGTGGATCATCCTGCCGGCCATTCCCAACCAGATCGCCGGCGATCCGCTCACGCTGTGGACCTCCGCACCCACCAACGCGTTTGGGATGAACAACGCGTCGCTGGAGGTCCGCTACTCGCCCAGCGGCGCGATCGGCACGGGCAGCTCCAGCACCGACGTCGGCAGCTTCACCCAGGTGCTCTTGAGCATCTCCGGAGCGGGCGGCCACGGGTGGACACAGCGCACCATGGCGCTGCCCGGCACCGGGCGAATCGCGATGCGGCTGGTCTTCCCCCCTGCCGCGAGCAACTTTGATTTCTCGGGCTCGTTCCTCATCGACTCGCTGCAGATCGGCAATCCGCCGCCGCTGCCGTATCCGCTGCCCGTTGCGGGCCAGACTGTTCACTGGACAACCGCGATGAGTCCGGTGTCGCTTGCCACCGCGGCGACCGGCCAGAGCCCCCGAATCGTTCCCGGGGGCACCGTGATCGTTGATCCGGGCGTGGAGGTCCGCGTGGGCAACGGCGTGGTGTTCGATGTTTCCGGGACGCTCTCGCTGCAGGGGACGGCCGCGCAGCCCGTTCGCCTGCGTGGCAGTACCGGCCCCGCCGCGGGCTGGGCGCGGACGTCTGTCGCCAGCGGCGGGCTGATCACGGGTTCGTTCGCCGATATCGAGACGTACACCGACGTGCTGTATGGCGGCAAGGCGGTGTTCGCGGACAGTACGTTCCGAGATCCCTCGCTCCCCACAGGTTTTTCGTATGACAGCGCCGGTGACCTTGGGCATCGGTATTTCGACGGGAACCTGGCGTACTCACGCCAGATCATCCGCCTTGACCGCTGCACGTTTGGGCAGGGGTGCCAGGTCGCCGCGCTTCGCGGGTGGGTTGCGGCGCGGGACTGCACGTTCTATCGCGGGAGCAAGGTGACGAGCGACCCCGGCGCGATCGGGGGCGAGGCCATGTTCATCGTCGGCAACTCGATCCTGAAAAACGTGACGGTCACCGAGGCGTACATCGACCTCACCCAGGACCACGCCCAGCGCCGGTTTGTCGGCAACGTCACCGCGACGGGCAACCCGAGCGGAGCGGGCATCATGCTCGAGGGCGGCGGGAGCTACCTGATCGATCCCACGGTGACGGTGCAGAACAACAAGTGGCCGGTCGCGCTGGGGTCGAACTCCGCGGGCATCCTGCCGGGTTCCCATCTCCCCGTGACGGGCAACCAGCTCAACGAGATTCCCGACACCACCGATCCCGCGCCGCTGGATGAGAACGTCGTGTGGGCCGACGCGGGCATTCCGTACGTGCTGCGCGACAACGGCAACGTGCATGGCAAGGTCACGGTTCTGCCCGGAGTCACGGTCAAGGCTCCGCCGGACATCGCGTTTCAGTTCACCACCGACAGCAACGGGCTCTCGATGCCGGTCTTTCTCGGCGAGCCGGAGCGGCCCATTCGTTTCGTTCCGTATGTCCCCGGGACCACGTGGCGCGGCGTCGGGATCGGGATTGCGGGCACCTTCGGCACGCGCTGGGACTGGTGCGTGTTCGAGGACTCGACGCTTGGCGTCGCGTCGGCCGAACTCCCCATCGCGCTGGACAACTGCACGTTTCGCCGAAACATCCGCGCGACGGGCGGCGACTCGATCTTCACGCTGCGCAAGTGCGTGTTCGAGAACAACGTGTTTTCCTACAGCGGCGAGCGGTTCGCCCCCAACCACACTGTCGAGGGCTATCTCGACGCGAACCACCCGAGCAATCCGAACACGTTCATCGGCAACCATGGCACGCCGGGGCTGGGCTATGTCGGGACGTTCCTAGCCAATGGCGGCCTCATCGCCCGGGCCCGCCACAACTCTCTTGAGCAGACCGACTCCGACGTTCGCAACAACTGGTGGGGCACGGCCGATGGCCCGCACCATCCGATCATGAATCCGCTTGGCACCGGGGACGATGTGTTCTTCGGCATCGACAATGGGGGCTTCCTGCTGCCGTTCCTGGCCTCGCCGCCCACCGACAATCCTCCGCCCGTGGTTCGCTTCGTTACGCCGCCGATGACGGTGGTTCCCGGCGAGAGGATCGTGCTGCAGTGGACCGCGCGTGATGACACCCGCATCGTGTCCCAGCGGGTGTATTGGTCCCAGGACACCAACCTGGACGGAGCGATGCAGCTGCTGGCGGAGATCCCCGCCGCCGCGCGTTCCTTTGAGTGGATTCCCCCGTCGATCGGCACGCCCGCCAATGGCGCCGACCAGTTTGTCCGCGTCATCGCGGTGGACACGCTCGGGCAGGAGGGGATCGCCGACCTGGCGGTGAAGATCTCCAACCCCGCGCCCTTCACCGGCACGATGGTTCCCACCGCGCCTCTGGGCGGCGCGTTTTACCCTGGCGAGAGCGTCGTGGCCACCGCGACGGTGACGCCCGTGGTTGGTTCCACCTCTGCGACACTTGAGCTTGACAACGATGAGACCGCGATCTCACAGGGGTCGTTCTCCATCACGGGCAACACCGGTTCGACGGTTCTTCCCGTGCAGATCCCCGACGTTTCCACCGATCGCGCCCGCATCCGCTACGACGCCACCAGCTCGCTCAACATGGCAAAGTCGTTCTATGGCCCGTACTTCTCCATCCGCCCCGATGCGCTTCTGGGCGACGCCGCGCCGACTATCGCGCTCACCAGCACGCACACCGGACAGTCCTATGCCGGCGGCACGACCATCCCCATCGCGTGGACGGCCTCGGACGATGAGGCGCTGCGTGGGTTTGATGTTCGCGCCTCGTTCGACGGGGGCACGCGCTGGTTCATCGTGGCCCGCGACCTGCCCGCGGACGCCCGGGCCTATGCGTGGACGCTCCCCGCGTCGCAGGGGATCGGGGCCGTGAAGCTGCGCGTGGTGGCGTGGGACCGGCGGTTCCAGAACACCTCGGCCGAGAGCGGCGTGTTCGCGATCACGCCGGGCTCGTACCCGGCGGCGTGCCAGGCCGACTTCGACGGGTCCGGGACGCTGGCGGTGCAGGACATCTTTGACTATCTCAACGCGTGGTTGGCCGGGAGCGCGAGCGCGGACTTCAACGGGGGCGGGCTCTCGGTGCAGGACATCTTTGACTTCCTCAACGCATGGTTTGCGGGGTGTGCGTGATGGGCGCGGTCATTTCTCTCCAGGGCCCCCTTATTATGACGTTCACCGTGCAAGGCGTAGGGGCAGACAGGCGGGGGCGGGCGCGCTCCGTCGTGGCCAGTTCGGACGATCTCGGGGGATTTTCCGTGCCGAATCCGAACCGCCCGCTGGTTTCTTCGGAAGAGTGTGTTAGGTAAGGGGTAGTTGTATGTTGCCAAGCCGCGGAACCATGCTTCGGACGTCGTGCGTTGCGGCCTCTCTTCTGGGGGCCGCGCTGGCCTGCGATGCGCACGCCGGGGTGACGATTCTGTCGCAGCAGCGGACGCTCTCGGTGGAGACGACGTTCGACGCAAACCTTCAGTCGGTGACGGAGCTGCAGGCCGGGCCGTTTGTGCGCGCCCTGGACATCGGTGGGGTGATTCCCGGCGTGAACGGGGCGACGCCGGTGGTTGCGGCGGGGCGGATCGATTGCCAACTGGATCCGAACAAGATCACGGCCAATGGGCTGCTGGCGGGGGCGGGCGGGATCGCCGCGCTGACGATGGTTCCGGAGGCGGGGAATGGAAAGGTGCTGGTGGAGGTGACGTTCCGGGTGGATGTGGCGACGGCGTACGGGATCGTGGCCGCGCCGCGGCCGGCGATGCGACCGACCGACGAGTTCCGGGTGGATCTGCGGGACCTGACGCGGAACCAGGATGTGTACTACCTCGACGAGGGGGCTCCGGCCCAGACGGTGAACATGACGGGGACGCTCCAGCCGGGCGAGTATCGGATGCGGTACAAGGTGGAGGGGACGTTTGGCGATGCGGAGACGTCGCGGACGTTTGGCTTCGGCATCGCGTTCCCGAGGCCGGCGGCGACGGACTGCAATAACAACGGCGTGGATGACTATGTGGAGATCGTGCTGGGGACCGCGCCGGACGCGAACCACAACGGCGTGATCGATTCGTGCGAGTGCCTTGGGGATTGGAACGGGGGCGGGCTGGCAATACAGGACATCTTCGACTTCGTGAATGACTGGTTCGCGGGGAGCGCGGACTTTGATCACTCGGGCCAGACGACGATCGAGGACATCTTTGCGTTCCTCAACGGGTGGCTGGCGGGGTGCTGATTGGGGCGGGCGGTGGGGCTCAAACGATTCCTGCCCACAACACACGTTTCATCCACGGGATTCGCTCGCCCCCCACCCCCCCCAAGGACTCGCTCATCCCGGGCGTGTGAATCTGGCGGATTCGTGCTACTTCATGTTCTCGCGGATGTCACGCGCGGCGTCGGGCTTGCCCGTGCGCTCGTAGAGATTGGCGAGAGCCTCGCTCGCGAGGCGGGTGATCGCGGCGTAGGACTTGTCGGCCTTGAGCACGGGGAGGACGCGGGCGAGCACGTCGATCGCTTCGGCGCTCTTGCCCTGCTCGCCGAGGGTGATCCCGATGTTGGCCTCGGTGGCGGCGATCGGGCCGGGCGCGGCGTTGTGGGCTTGCTGCCAGGCCAGAGCCTTGTGCAGCCAGGCGAGGGCCTCGGCGTGGCGGTTCTGCTTGCGGAGAGCCTGCGAGAGCGAGGTAATGGTTGCGACGCGGCCGGGATGCTCGGGGCCGAAGCCGGCGTCCCAGGCGCTCGCGGAGGCGGTGAGCAGGGTGACGGCCTCTTCGATGTGGCCGGCGCGGAGCTGGGCGAGGCCGAGGTTGCTCTGGCACCGGACCACGAGGGGGTGGTCGGCGCGGAGGCGGGCGGTGCGAGCGGCGAGGGCCTTGGTGAACTGCTCGATGGATTCGGCGAGGTCGCCGTGCTGGAAGAGTGCGCTGGCGAGGTTGTTGCGGGTCTCGGCGGCCTCGAGGCTGGCCTCGCCGTAGGCGGCGATGGTGGCGGCGAGGGCTTCCTTCTGGATGGTGATGGCCTCCTCGGCGCGGCCGGAGACGCGGACGCTGGCGCCGAGGTTGTTCAGGATTGCGCTCTCGCGCTGCGTGGGGCCCTTGGTTGCGCTCGCACGCTCGAGCGCGAGCAACTCGCGGAAGGCCTTTTCGGCCTCGGCGGTGCGGCCCTGGTAGAAGGCGAGTTCGCCGAGGTTGAGGGCGGAGTCGAGGCGGGCGTCGGCCGTGTTCGGGAAGCCGGCGTACAGGCGGTCGGCGTCGGTGAGGAGGGGGGCGGCCTGATCGAGCATGCCGAGGGACATCATGGCGCGGCCGACCTCTTCCTCGGCCGCGGCGAGGGTGAGGGGATCGGCGGGCTTTGACGTGCGGAGGGCATCGGCGGCGTCCTTGAGGACGTCGCCAAGAGTGGCACTGGGGCCGGCATTCGATGCGCCCGCGCCGCCGATGACGGTGCGAAGGAAGGCGCGGCTCTCGTTGAGGCGGCGGTTGTTCTCGTCGAGGCGCTGGTTGGCGGTGAGGAGGTCGGCCCGCTGGCGCTGGAGCTGCTGCGACTGGCGGTAGAGGGCGACGGTGGTGCCGGCGAGGAGGGCGACGGCGGCGGCGGCGAGCGTCACGGCGGCGGCGTGGCGGCGGATGAACTTGGCCGCGCGATAGCCGAGGGCGTCGCGGCGGGCGCGGACGGGCAGGCCGCGCAGGTAGCAGTCGATATCCTCGGAGAACTGCTCGGCGGAGACGTATCGGCGCTCGGGCTCCTTGCGGAGGGCCATGAGGACGACGACGTCGAGATCGCCGCGGAGGAGGCTGCGGAGGCGGGT
This sequence comes from Phycisphaerales bacterium, assembly GCA_044221735.1. Classification (GTDB taxonomy): domain Bacteria; phylum Planctomycetota; class Phycisphaerae; order Phycisphaerales; family UBA1924; genus UBA4658. The sequence goes on from JBGAOP010000025.1 coordinate 22,485, forward strand.
GGTGGAGACGCCGCGGGTCTTGGGGACGTCGACGGCGGGAACACCCGGGACCGGCGCGGTCTGGGTGCCGGGGGCCGGGGCAGGAGGGGGCTGGCTGCCGGGGCGAAGCGAGGAGTCGGTGCGCAGCCGCGAGGCCTTGACGGTGACGGCCTGGCTTGGCGGGAGGGGCATGAGCGAGCAGACGACGCGCCGGACCTCCTCGCTGGTCTTGAGGTTGAAGTAGTACGGGCGCGTGCCGGTGAGAAGCTCGTAGAGGACGACGCCGAGGGAGTAGACGTCGCTGGCGGTGGTGAGCGGGGTGCCTTCGATCTGCTCGGGGCTGGCGTACTCGGGCGTGAGGCGGCGATCGGTGTCGGCGGTGACGCTGGCGCGGAGGTCGGCGGTGCCGCCGGTGATGACCTTGGCGATGCCGAAGTCGAGGAGCTTGGGCACGCCCTGGGGCGTGACGAGGATGTTGCTGGGCTTGAGGTCGCGGTGGATGACGAGGTTCTGATGGGCGTGCTGGACGCCGGCGCAGACGTCGCGGAAGAGGCGGAGGCGCTCGCGGAGACCGAGGCGGTGCTCGTCGCAGTACGCGTCGATCGGCTTGCCGTCGATGAACTCCATGACTACGAACGGGCGGCCGTCGGGGGTCATGCCGCCGTCGAGGAGACGCGCGATGTTGGGATGATCTAGGCCGGCGAGGGTCTGGCGCTCGAGGCGGAAGCGGCGGAGGATTTCCTCGGAATCCATGCCGCGCTTGACGACCTTGATGGCGACGCGCTGCTGGAACTGTCCGTCGGAGCGCGTGGCGGCGTAAACGGTGCCCATGCCACCGGAGGCGATGCGATGCTCGATGGTGAAGGCGCCGACGGTGGCGCCGACGAGGGGATCGGGCGGTTCGGCGCGCTCGAGCACCTCGCCGATGCCGCCCTGCTTGCCGAGGGCGGGCTCTTCGAGGAACGAGCCGGCCATCGCGGCGGCGGAGACGAGCGAGCGAACCTCGCGCTCGAGGGCGGCGTCGCCGGCGCAGAGGCGAGCGATGGTGGGCTCGCGGTCCTTGGCGGGGGCGGAGGCGACCTCGAAGAAGACCTCCTGCACGCGGGCGAGGGAGGGTTCGCCGGGCGGGCGCGGGTCGGGTTGTTCGGGGCTGGTGCTCAACGCCGTCCTTCGGGGATGCGTGGGGTCGGGGGCCGACGCGAGGCGTAACTCTACAACACGCACGCGGCCGGGGCGGCGGGCAAGGCCTTGCGGCCGCCCGTTACCCCGGCCATGTGGCGGAAGGAAAACTGGTTACTTCGGACGGACCGCGCCGGTGCGGCTGTCGATGACGAGGCTGAAGGTCTTCTGGCCGACGACGACGTCGACGTTGTAGGCGAGGAAGGTGTTCTGCTCGGGCTCGAGCTCGATGGACTGGACCGTGCCGTCGGCGAGCGTGGCGAGGGCGATCTGGCGGGCGTCGGCGAAGGAACGGGCCGCGGTGGGGAGCAGGGCGACGATGCGCTGGGCGGTGGGCAGGTAGGTGCTCGCCATGGGAAGGAGCGTGTTGGACCAGGCGACGCCGGTCTTGCCGTCGACGACGACCTCTCGGAGGCGGAGGGGCGTGGTGCGGGAGAGGGTCTTGACCTTGTAGAACTGGCGACCGCCCTTGAGCTCCATCTCGACGGAGATGGAAGCGGAGCCGGGGTTTGCGGCCGCGCCGAAGGAGGCGGCGGCGGCGACATCGACGATGGGCGCGGCGTCGGGCGCGGGAACCGGAGCGGGAGTGGGGGTAACGGTGGAGCCGGTGGCGGCGCTGACGAAGACGATGCGGAGGCCGAAGGAGTCTTGCAGGGTGACCTTGGCCAGCAGCACGCCGTGCTCAAACTCCCACTCGGCCTTGGTGGCCGTCGCGCCAACGGCAGAGGCCTCGGCGATGGCCTTGGCCTGGGCGAGGGTGATTGTGGCCGACTGCATGGCGACGGTGCGGAGGCGGTCGTCGGCGGAGTCTTCGCGGCCGCGGACGTGGCGATCGTCGGTGAGGAGGACGCCGGAGACGGAGATGCGGAGCTTGCGGACCTCGCCCTGGGTGGTCACGAGGCGAATCTCCCAGCGGGCGTCGCCGGCCTCGAACTCGGTCTCGAGAATCTTCGCGCCGGGGTAGACGGCGAGGGCGGCCTGGATGGCCTGGTCGAGGGTGAGATCGCCGGAGCCGGGAGGCGTTCCGCCGCCGGGCGGGTTGGAGGGCGCGCCAGTGGCCGCGTCGATGGTGATGCGCTGCGAGCCGGACGCGCCGAGGAACTCAAACTTGTAGACGAGGTGGGCGGACTCGACGCCGATCTCGATGTGGGACATCTGGGTGCTGTCGGGCGTGCGGGTGGCGGCGATGGAGATGGCCTGCGCGACGCTCACGGTTGCCGAGGGCAGCAGGGCGAGGGCGGCCTGGATCTGGGCGACCTTGCCGGAGGAAGGAGTCTCGGGGCGGGAGCGGCGGATGGCGAAGGACGTGGAGTCGACCTCGTACTTGAGCATGGAGGTGCCGCTGAGCGAGACGACCTTGACCTCAAAGTACCACTGGCCACTGTCGTTCTCGAGCTCGGCCTCGACGAAAGGCCAGCCGGGGGCCTGGGCCGTGGCGGCGACGATGGCCGACTGGAACGCGGCGGGGCGATCGGCGGGTTGGGCGAGCGAGGAGGCGGCGCAGAGCCCGACGATGACAGAGGAAACGGCGGCACCGGAGACGAGGCGATTTGTCGGGAACAACATGGGCGGGGTCCTTTCGGCGGAGATGGGGCTTGGACGGACCACCCGCGGAGGCTTGGCGATCGTGGCGCAAGAACTCCAGGGGGTGGCCCCCTTCATGCGGAAAGGGCGCGGGGAGGGTGTCAGGAATGGAGAAAAAGCCCGGATGGCGGGGTAGTGCGTGGGGATTTGGGTGTTTGCGAACCGCCACGGAGTGGCGGGCCACCCCGAGGCGGGCCACCCGCTAGTGGGGCTTGGCGTGGATGCCGGCGGGGCCGCGGAGGTTCACGACGATCCGGGCGCGCTCTTCGGCAGGGCCTCCGGTGCGGACGCGGACGGCGTGACGGAAGAGGACGAAGACGAGGCCGACCCAGAACATGGTGGCGGGGAGGAACCAGTAGCCCAAGGTTGTCCACTGGCGCGGGAGCAGGTGGAGATCGGAGGGGTGGAGATCGGGGAGGAGTTTGACGGACAGGTAGAGGAGGGGCACATCGAGGAAGGCGATCGCGCCGTACATGGCGCAGACAAAGGCGCGGCGGGCGGGCGCGCGGATGCTCGCGTGCAGGATGAGGTAGGCGACGTAGAGCAGCCAGAGGATGAAGCTGAAGGTGAGCAGCGGGCTCCAGACCCACCACGTGCCCCAGACGTTGCGGGCCCAGACCATGCCGGTGACGAGGACGATGGAGGCGAGGAGCACGGCGACTTGGGCCGCGGCCTCGGCGAGATCGTCCCAGACTTCGGTGCGCTGCCAGATGTATCCGACGTTGCCGATGAAGACGACGAGGCAGATGAGGAGGGTGCTGACGGCGGCGGGGACGTGGAGGTAGAGGGCCTTGCCGACGGGGCTGGCGGTCGGGCCGGTTGGGGCGTAGAACGCGGCGAGGATGACGCCGCCGAGCAGGGCGACGAATGCCGCGATCCAGTAGGTCCAGCCGAGAGTGTGTCGAGGGGTGTGCATTGGAGAGCGTGGGCGCACCGCGCGCACCTGTTGATGTTCCGATGACCAGAAGCAACCAATGTGCCACCCCCCCACCCGCAGTTTTCCGCCGTAGGGGCCTAGAAAAGCCGTTGCGACACGATGTCGCGCCCGGGATCGAGAATGTGGTCGCCCATGGCCGAGAAGCCGTGAGAACCGCGACTCTCAGGATCGAGAGAGGGGCGCGGATGCGGCTTCGACTTTGAGAAATTGATGACGAACGGGCGTCATTCGATGTGGCAGGACAGGCAGAGGCGGCTGCGCTGGTTGCTCATGACCAGGAGCTTGTCCTGGCCCGAGTAGATGCTGTGGCAGGAGCCGCAGCCGATGGCCTGATCGAACAGGCGGATTCGGTCGTCGAGACGGTGGGGCGCGACGAGGCGGTGCTCACCGTCGCGGATCGTCGAGGTCGGGTAGGCGACGCCGATGGGATGCTCGCGCGGGCCGATGGCCGGGGTGCCGAACATTCCGGAGTGGGAACCGACGTCGACGGCGGTGGCGCCGTCGTGGCAGGACATGCAGGAGATGCTCTCGTCGTCGAGGTGGGCCGGGCCGCGCGGGGGAGCGGAATTGCTGGATTTCGGCCGCAGATGCGCTCGCTCGGTGTTGGAGGCGTGGACCTTTGAGCGAGCGGCCGCGCCGCTCTGGTGGCACTGGGCGCAGAAAGACTCGACGGCGACCATAGGTCGGAGCATGGGGCCAACGCCGCGGCCGGTGTGCTGGGTCTGGGTGTGGCAGGTGGTGCAGGTGACGCGGCCCTGATCGAGCGGGAGATGGGTGGGAACGGCCATCGTCGGGCGGACGTTGGTGGGGTGGTTGAAAGCGGCGTCGAGCAGGTGGCAGCGCTGGCAGGACTGAGAACCGGATGGGGCCGCGGCGGTTGACCCGCTGGAGGGCCCGGCGGGTGTTGCGGGCGCACCACTCATGGCGGGGGCGAAGGTGAGCATCGCGACAAACCCCACAGCGACGGTCCATAACGCTGGGGCGATAGACGACTCCCGGTTTTGAGAATGCTGGGCCGGGGAACATACGGGTCGGGTTTTGAACATGCGTGTTGAGTCCGCTGGAAAGCGGGGCAACATCGGCCGGATGCGAAACCGACTTTTGGGGGGTCGGCGCGCCCGGAGTGTGAGAGGGTCGGACTGTGGGGTATTCTCGCCGATGGCAAACGTCGGCTGGCGGGAGAACAAAAAACCCGGTTTTTGAGTCAATAGGGCGGGCGAGGGTGTGATGGAGCGGTGGCACGGTCCTTGCAATGAGTAGGGCGTGACAATCAAAAAGCGGGTCGAGGAATCCCGGTCGTTCGGGGTTCACACCGAAGCGGACACAACTCGCTTTCGGGCCCGCTTGAAGGAATAGTAAGGAAAGGAGCCGGCAATGAGGACTTACACGACGATTCTGGCAGTGGCGGTTGCGGGGCTGGCCGCGTCCAGCGCAATGGCCCAGACGGGCATCCGGAACAGCAAGCACAACTTCACGGCGTACGCCTGGTCGGGGCAAGAGATCTGCAGGCCCTGCCACATCCCCCACGGTGGCAACGCCTCGCTGGCGTACCTGTGGAACCACACCATGAGCTCGGCGTCGTACACGCTCTTCGGCGGCACGGCGGGCGGGCAGTCGGACATCGATGACCAGAGCAAGCTTTGCATGTCCTGCCACGACGGTACCGTCGCCCTCGACAGCTTCGGCGGCGCGACCGACGGCACGACGTTCATCAGCTCGATCGGCACTCCAGCGGGCACCGCGAACCTCGGCACCGACCTGACGAACGACCACCCGATCGGCAGCAAGGCGAAGTACGCGACCACGGCGAGCACGCGGTTCAATCCGTCGTCGGACTACACCCAGCCGTGGAACGGCGTGGTGATCAAGCGGGTCAACAACCCCTCGAACACAACCCAGAACGCGAACCTCTCCAAGATGACGATCGCCGGCGCGGACGCCTGGGTCGTCGGCTGCCGGTCCTGCCACAATCCGCACGGCACGGTCGTCAGCGGCGCCAATGTTCCCAAACTGCTGAACTTCAGCAACACGGGCAGCAACCTGTGCCTCACGTGCCACATCAAGTAAGCACCTGACCGGCTCAGTCTCCGATTCCTCCCGCCCCGGCGCGACTTGCGCCGGGGCGGTTTTTGTTTTTGCGTGCGAGGACGAGCATCGAACAGCGCTCGCGCGGGCGCGGGAGGGTCATGTGGAAAAAGAGCTACCGACAGGCCCTTAGCAACAGTTGATTCCCGAAGCCCGGCCCAATCCGATATGCTTGATGGCACCGGATTTGCACTCTCCCGTGCATGGTTTCCCGGACGCCTTTGCAGGAGGAGAATCAGCCATGAACGGCGCACGCGCGGTCTTTGCAGTCATTGGTGTGTCGATGTTGGGCTTGGCGGTGGGATGCGGTTCCTCGCCCAAGGCCGACAGCGGCGGATCGTCAACCGCCGCTGCGGCGACGACAGTCGCTTCCGGCCCGGTGGACGGCAAGTACGCGTTCTGGCCGTCCGCGCCCGCCGAACCCCGCATCCAGTTCGCCAAGTCGTTCCTGACCAGGGACGACGTGGCGAAGCGCGAGGTGAGCGGCCTGGACAAACTGGTATTCGGCCGCGAAGTGGAGAACGGGGAGACGATCAACAAGCCCTACGGCGTGGCGATGCGCGGCGGGTGCATCTACGTGTGCGACATCCGAAACTCGTCGCTGACGGTGCTGGACCTGAAGCGGAAACAAACACGCCTGGTGGGCGTCTCCGGAAGCGCAACGCTCAAACATCCGGTGGCTGTGGCGGTCGGCGATGACGGCTCGCTCTATGTGGCGGACAACGGGCAGAGCGCGATCCTGGTGTTCGATCCGAGCGAGCGCTTCTCCCGGGCGATCGGGCACGACCAGTTCAAGCCGGCGGGGATCGCTGTCCATGGCAACCGGCTGTACGCGTCGGACATGACGTCGCAGACGGTGGAGGTATTCGACACGAGCACCGGGCAGCGGCTCGCGGTGATCGGAACGGTGGGCGACGAGGACGGCCAGTTCCGCCTGCCGCTGGGCGTGGCGACGGACACCAAGGGCGACCTGTATGTCGTGGACATGATGCGGTGCCGCGTGCAGAAGTTCAGCCCGGATGGCAAGTTCATCATGGGCTTCGGGGCCCTGGGCGACGGCGCGGGCAGCTTTGTTCGACCCAAGCACATCGCGGTGGACAGCGAGGGCATCATCTACGTGGTGGACGCGGCGTTCCAGAACGTGCAGATGTTCAACTCGAGTGGCGCAATCCTGATGTTCTTCGGATCACAGGGCAAGCATCCCGGCGCGATGGACCTTCCCGCGGGGATCGCCATCGCGGACGACGAACTGGACGTGCTCTCGGGGCTGGTGCATCCCGGCTTCAACACCAAGCGCATGATCGTGATCAGCAACCAGTTCGGCCCGAATCGGGTTTCGCTGTACGCGATGGGCGGTTTGAAGCAGGGCTTCACTGCCAACGATCTGGCCAAGTCCGCCGTCGAGGTGGCGACGGGTGTATCCACACGAACCCCTGAGCAGTTGAAGTTCCAGAATCCGGCGGCGCTGCCTGAGGGGCCGGCCGCTCCTCCCGCCCCTACCCCACCCCCGCGCCTGCACCAGCCAATCCGAAGTAAGCCCGAATCGCTCACGAGTCTCCATCGCATGCGCTTACCAGCGGACCAGCGAACGCCACGATCCCGCGGAGTGTCCCTGGCGACAGCGGCGGTGCTTGCGCTGACGCTCGGCGCGGCATTTTCGTGCTCGGTAACTGAGAAGAACTACACAACGCTGAGCTTCTTCTTCGACGGCGTGCCGGACCCCAACGCAAAGGCGAAGGGGGGCCCCGGCGCCGTCGCGCTGGACATGGCCAGCAGCCCGACGTACTCGGTCCACAAGCCCTATGCGGCGGGTGCGTGCGCGGAATGCCACTCGCAGGCATATGAGCTCACGCCGCAGGACTCGGGCATCTGCATGAAGTGCCACAAAGACCGGACGAATGAGTATCCGAAGATGCACGGGCCGGTAGCCGCGGCGGCGTGCCTGTGGTGCCACGCGCCGCACGAGTCGGCGGAGGCGCACCTGATGAAGAAGCCGGCGAGGGAGGTGTGCCTGCAATGCCATGAGGCGGCTTCGCTGAGCGTGGAGCGCGTGCCGGAGCACGCCGACGCTGCCCGAAGCTGCCTGGACTGCCACAGCGGGCACGGAGGGACGGCCTCGTTCTTCCTGCGTCCGAAGCCCGATCGCCCGACCGCGCCGGCGGAAAAGGCGGGCCCCAAGGAGCCGGCGCCGCAATGAGCTCCCGCCGGCACACCGCTCGGCGGAAGGGGCGAGCGCATGGGCTCGCAGCCGCGGCGTGCCTGTGCGCGGCCGGGGGCGTGAGCGCGCAGATGCAGTCCCCTGGCGCACCGGAGCCGGACGGAACGCCGCCCTCGCCCTTCCCGACCCTGGTACCCCCCACGCCGCCGCCACTGATCGCCGCACCCGGCAGCGAAGGAGACACTCCCCCACCACCGCCGGCACGCCGGCTGCCCCCGCCGCGCGTGATCACGTCCGGGGACGGAGGGCCTGTGATCCTCGGCGAGCACTCGGGGCAATGGAAGCTGTGGGACCTGCGCTCGTTTAGCACAGAACTTACATTTTATGGAGAGGTGCACGACGATCGGCAGACCTCCTCGACCGAGCCGGAGGTGACGCAGCACAGCACGCTGCTTCGCGGGACAACGAACCTGTCGTTCGAGTCGTACATAGGTCACAAGAACTTCATCGACCTGCGGGGCACGTTCAGCGTCGGGTACGAAGACCAGACCAACTCGGGGTCCGGCGGGGAAGACCACACGAGTTCGCCGACGGACTTCTACGACATCTCGGCGAGGATCCTGGACCAGAGCTTCATGCCGGTGACGGCGTACTCGCGCAGGGACGAGTTGATCCAGAACCGCGACTTCGCGGGCACGCTCAAGACGGTGACAACGGAGCACGGAGCGATAGTCGAGATCAAGTCGGAGAATGTGCCCACGCGGCTGCGATATCTCCACAGGGAGACCTCATACTCCGAGTCGCTGGGTCTCAGCGGCGGGGGCTCGACGCAGGACACGTTCCAGATCGGGGGCTCCACGCATCTGGGCGAGCGCCAGACGCTCGAGTTCAACTACACCTTCGACCACATCGACGAGGAATCGATCTCGGCGTTTCAGAACAGCTACGACCGCCACGATGGAACGCTCACGCACACGTACACGTTCGGCGCGGGGGCGGAGGACTATCTGCGGTCGTCGCTCCAGGTGTACAACGAGTCGGGGCTGTACTCGGAGGACCGGATCAGGCTCGACGAGCAACTGGCGCTCAAGCACAGCGCGAATCTGCGGTCGAACTACTTCCTCACAATGGAGGACGTGACCCGCGCCGGCCAGGAGACGCGGCAGCTCAACGGGAGCGCGTCGGTGTCGCACAAGCTCTTCGACAGCCTTACGAGTTCGGCGCGGGCCGGCGGCTCGGCGGTGGACATTCCGGGGGAGTTCGAGAGTTCGTCGGAGTTCGTCTCGGGATCGGTGGACTACACCAAGCGGGTGCCGCTGGGGCGGCTCAACGCGGGCGCGGGGCTTGGCTATAGCCACCAAGACAACGGCGCTCGAGGGAGCTCGACGTTCGTGTTCGACGAGCAGCGGACGTTCAGCGATCCGTTCGACATCATCATTGGGCGGCGGAACATCGTCGGACCAATCTCGGTGACGACGCTCGGTCACGTCCCGCTCAACGAGCCAACGGACTACACCGTTCGGTACTTCCCGGACCGCGTGGAGATTCATCGCGAGCCCTTCGGGGCCATCGTGAACGGGCAGACGGTCCTTGTGACCTACCAGGTGGGCCCCGAGCCGGGCAACTCGATCGACACCACGAGCCAGACCTACTCGCTGCGGTACACGATCAACGAGGGGATGTTCTCGGGCCTGTCGCTGTACACGAACCTGCAGATCACCTCGCACTCGATCGACGCGGCGGACCCGTCGCTGTACACCCTCGACGACGTGACCGACTGGCGCTACGGCGCGGAATATCGGATCCGCGAGTGGTCGTTCCTCGTCGAGCGAGAGAACCGCGACAGCACCATCTCGCCCTACGACAAGACGCGGTACCAGATCCGGTACGAACGTCGCTTCAGCCGCGACGCGACGCTCTCGATCAACGCCACGCGGGAGGAGGTCGACTACCGGCTGGAAGGAAACCGGCTGGTATACAACGACATCCTGGCGAGATGGACGCAGCGGATGAGCTCCAAGTTCGACTTGCGGTTGGAACTGGAGTATCGCGACGAGCACAACGAGCGAGATGGCGACTCGCGCGGCTTCAGGCAGACGGCGGAGTTGAACTGGCACTGGCGACAAACGACGATCTTCGGCTCCGTCAGCAACTCGTTTCTCACAGGCGGGGACACGGATAGGCTCTCACAGACGTTCACGTTTGGGATCACCCGGTCTTTCTAGGAGCAGGCGATGGGCTGCCGACGTTCGAGCACGCGAGATATGCGCCGGCCGCGCAGCATGACGGCCGCGTTGATCGTCCTCGTGCTGGGCGTGCTGGCGGGGGAGACTGGATGCGCCAAGGTGCCGGGGGTGATCTTCGACCCGTCGGAGGCCGGGCAGGCATGGCCGCCCCCTCCGGACCATGGGCGGATCCGGTACGTGGGACAGCTTCGCAGCGAGGCCGATCTGCGCCCGGGCACGAGCGGGCTGGAGCGGCTGGGGGAGACGCTGTTCGGGAAGAAGGCGACCGAATCGTTCGTGAGCCCGATGGCGGTGTGCACGGACGGGCCGGCGTTCGGCGGGCGCGGGGGGGCGGGGACGGGCGGGGACCGGGTGTTCATCGCCGACTCGGGCGGGCAGGCGATCCACGTTTTGGACATGAAGACGCGGGCGTACCGCCGGTGGTCGCCAAAGGAGCCGGGCAAGCGGCTCGGGCTGCCGGTGGCGGTGGCGTTTGATCCGGAGCCCGCGCCGGGACGGCTGCTGGTGTCGGACTCGGTGGCGGGGGAGATCGCGGTGTTCGACATGGAGGGAACGCGGACGGGGACGCTGGGGGCGGGCGTGCTCAAGAGGCCGTGCGGGATGGCGGTGGATGCGGGAGCGCGGCGGATCTATGTCGCCGACGCGGGGGCGCACCAGATCGTGGTGCTCAGCGGAGAGGGGCGGGAGCTGGCGCGGATCGGGCGGCGCGGGGCGGACCCGGGGGAGTTCAACTATCCAACCAACGTGGCGCTCGACGGTGACAAGCGGCTGGTGGTGAGCGACTCGCTGAACTTCCGCGTGCAGATCTTCGGGCCGAACTTCGACTTCGTGCGGCAGATCGGGCGGAAGGGGGACATGCCGGGGTACTTCGCGCAGCCCAAGGGCGTGGCGGTGGACCCGGCGGGGCACATCTACGTGGTGGACGCGAACTTCGAGGCGGTGCAGCTCTTTGACGGCGGCGGAACGCTGCTGATGAGCTTCGGGCACGAGGGGCAGGGGCCGGGAGAGTTCTGGCTTCCGGCCGGGGTGTTCGCGGATGCGCAGGGGCGGGTGTGGGTGGCGGACTCGTACAACAAGCGTGTGCAGGTGTTCGAGATGGTGAGCGAGGAGGCCAAGCCATGAGGCGCGAGATGTTCGGGGCGCTGGCGGCGGCGGCGTGGGCGGCGGCGAGCGGCGCGGCGATGGCGCAGCCCACGAGCGTGGTGAACAGCCCGCACAACCTGTCGGCCTCGGGAACGGGGCGCGTGAAGGCGATGACCGAGAGCGAGGTGTGCATCTTCTGCCACGCGCCGCACAACTCGTCGCCGGTGCGGCCGCTGTGGAACCGGCAGATGCCCACCGAGGCGTACACGATCTATGGGAGCCGCTCGCTGGCGGCGCGGCCGGGGCAGCCGACGGGGATGTCGAAGATGTGCCTGTCTTGCCACGACGGGACGATCGCGCTCGGAGCGGTGATCTCGCGCGATCAGGTGATCGTGATGGCCGACGGCACGACGACGCTGACGGGCTCGAAAAACCTTGGCACCGACCTGAGCGACGACCATCCGATCTCGTTCCGGTTCGACTCGGCGCTGGTGGGGCGGAACGCGAAGCTCAAGAGCCCGTCGGGGCTGCCCTCGTCCCTGAAGCTGGACTCCAACGCCGAGCTGCAGTGCACGACCTGCCACGATGCGCACAACAACTCGCTGGGCAAGTTCATGGTGATGCGCAACGACAACTCGGAGATGTGCCGGTCGTGCCATGAGATGGGACAGACGACGGTGACGGCACACCAGAACTGCGACGCCTGCCACCAGCCGCACACGGCCCCGAGCGGGCCGTACCTGCTGCGCCGGGCGACGATCGCCGCGACGTGCAACCGCTGCCACGACGGGTCGGTGCCCAACGCGGCGAACATCAAGACCATCACGGACAGGATCCCCAGCCACGACACGGGGAGCCCGGTCGATCCGCCCGCGCCGGCGGCGGACCACGTGTCGTGCGCCGATTGCCACGAGCCGCACACGATGAGCCCGGGCGCGGCGGCCGCGCCGGACATTCATCCGAACTTCGGGCGGGTGGCGGGCATCTCGACCTCGGGCACGCCGGTGGCGGCGGCGACTACGGAGTCGCAGGTGTGCTACAAGTGCCACGCGGACACGGAGACGCGGAGCCGGCAGGTGTCTCGGAAGGCCGTGGACACCAACACGCGGCAGCAGTTCTCGCCCAGCGCGATCTCGTTCCACCCGGTGGAGGCGCCGGGGCGGAACATGCACGTGCCGAGCCTGATGCCGGGCTGGTCGACGGCCAGCCGCGTCTCGTGCAGCAGCTGCCACGGGTCGGAGAACAGCCGCGCCGCCGGGGGCTCGGGGCCCAACGGGACGCACGGGTCGAGCTTCTCGCCTGTGCTGGTGGCGCCGTACGAGACGCGGGACATGACCACGGAGAGCGCGCAGGCGTATGCGCTGTGCTACCAGTGCCACGACCGGGCGAACATCCTCGGCAACTTCTCGTTCCCGACCCACAGCCTGCACATTGTGGATCAGCAGACGCCGTGCTCGGCGTGCCATGATTCGCACGGCATCTCGTCGGCGCGGGGCACGCCCTCGGGCAACGCGAAGCTGATCAACTTCGCGACGACGATCGTGTTCCCCGACCCGGGCACGGGGCGGATGGAGTACGTGGACGGCGGGATGTTCGCGGGGCAGTGCTTCCTGTCGTGCCACGGCACGACGCACTCGGGCGTGTCGTACCCGGGCGCGCTGCGGGTGGGAACTCCGCCGGCGGGGATCAGGAAGTCCGGCGGGCGGAGGTAAACGGCGGACACGGGAAAGAAACAAGGGCGACCGCGGGGTCGCCCTTTTCGTTGAGAGATCGAGAGGAGGCTACTTGCCCGCGGCGGGGGTGGCCGATGCTGCGGGGGCGGCGGACGCCGGAGTGGCGGGCTGATCCTCGTTGAGCATCTTCTGGAGCGCCTCGCGGTAGTGCTGGAGGGCCTTGGCGGTGTCGCCCTTGTTCTCGTAGATCCGGCCGAGGTAGTAGTGGACGCGGCCCGGATCGGGGTTGAGCGAGAGGGACTCGAGGAGCACCTTCTCGGCGTCCTCGAACTTGCCGCGGCGGAACATGGAGATGCCCTTGAGCTGCTTGGCCCGGCGGTGGTCGGGCTGGGCGGCGAGAACGTCGGTGAGGTAGCGGTCGGCCTCGTCGAGGGCGTTGGTGGAGAGGTCGAGGTCGGCCAGGTCGAGGAGCACCTCGTGGTCGGCGGGATCCTGCTCGCGGGCGTGCATGAGCTCTTCCTTGGCGGCGTCGAGGCGGCCCTTCTCGCGGAGGTGGCGGGCGGCGGCGCGATGGGCCGCGGCGAGGCTCTTGGGGGAGCTCTCGGTGGAGGCGGTGGCCTTGAGCTTGTCGGCGAGCTGCGCGTCGGTGAGGGTGCCGAGGGCGTGGCGGATGTAGGCGTCGAGGACCTTGGCGTAGTCCGGGCCGCGGAGGGAGATGACGTGGGCGAGGGTGCCGTCCTTCTTGGCGATGACGGTCGTGGGGAAGACGATGAGGCCGAGCTGGTGGTAGAGGGTGCGGTCGGCGTCGAAGGCGAGCGGGGCGTCGATGTGGTGCTCGGTGCGGAAGCGCTCGAAGTAGGGCTTGCCGACGACGTCGGCGGTGACGTGGAGGAGCTTGACGGGCTGGCCGGCGAGCTCGTGCATGACGGCGGCGGAGTCGGCCGCGGCGAGCTCGGAGCTGCGCTGCTCGGCGGAGAGATAGATGAGCACGACGACGGAGCCCTTGGCGGCGTCGGAGTCGAAGGCGGCGTTGTCGATGGTGGGCAGCTTGTAGGCGGGCAGGGGTGCGCCGGGCTTGATGTTGCGGAGCTCGTCGGCGCGGGCGGTGACGCCGAACGCCAAGGAGGCGATGAGGGTGAGGAGTGTGGGGAGATGGGGACGCGGGTTCATGGGAATGGCTCCGGGATCGGGGTGGATTTGTGAGGGGGAGAGCAGGGGAACAGGAGAACAGGAGAACAGGAGAACAGGAGAACAGGAGAACAGGAGAACAGGGGACGCTATTTCTTTGGCGCTGGGGGGCTTGGAGTTGGCGGGGGCGGTTTGTCGGAGCTGCCGGGCGGTGGAAGGTCGACGCCCTTCCATGCTCCGTCTTTCATCGCGGGATAGACGACGGGGGTGGTGCGGTTGTACTCGAACGCGGCGTGGCAGCCCGCCCCGCAGCGTCCGCCGCTGGCGAGGGGCTCGTAGTTGATGGGCAGACGCCAACCCTTGGGGCCGAAGGGAACCTCGTCGCGGATGTGGCGCTCGCGGGTGGCCGCGTGGGAGTCGTGGCAGGTGCGGCAGGAGCGGCCCTTGTCCTGGCGATTCACATGGACGAAGTGGAGGTTGCGGTCGCCGTTGCGGAAGGCCGTGACGGCGCTGGTCTCCTTGAGCATGACGAGGTTCTTGTCGTGGCACTGGAAGCAGAGCGAGTAGGCCGACTCGCTGAAGGGATAGTACATCTCGTTCGGGTACTCGTTGACGAGCAGGCGGCGGTGGCCGCCGCCGTGGATCTCGTGGCAGGCGGCGCAGCTCTGCTGGGCGATGGCCCCGTGCAGGCTCTTGCCCTGCTCGATCACGGTCTTCATGTTCAGGAGCGTGCCGCCGTCCTTGAGGGAGATGGTGGTGTTGTGGCACTCGAGGCAGAGGTTGATTTCCGGCTCGCGCAGGAGCTTGGCGTGGTCGCCGGCGTGGGCCGTGTGGCAGTTCAGGCACGAGCGCTTGGAGGTGACGGCGGCGTGCGGGGTGGTGGCCGTCTCCATGGTGTGGGCGATGTTTGAATGGCAGGAGGTGCAGAGCTTGGCCGGATCTTCGTTGAGCATCGCGGGGTGGTCGGTGGCGTGGGCGGCGTGGCAGACGCGGCAGTCGCCCTTGACCGGGTCGTGGACGACGGTCTTCGACTTGATCTGCTTGTCGACGGAGGTGTGGCAGCGGAGGCAGAGGTCGCGGCCCTCGCCGTTGAGCAGGCGCGGGAACTTGGAGGCGTGGGGCTGGTGGCACGCGCCGCAGGCTCCGGCGGAGGCGGGGCCGTGGACCATGTCGTGGGCGCCGGTGATGTCCTTGTGGCAGGACATGCAGGCGTCGGCGTATTTTTCGCCGCGGAGCAGGGCCGAGTCCTTGCTGCCGTGCGGATCGTGGCAGCCGAGGCACTCGCCCTCGGCGAAGGGCTTGTGGACGGAGGCGTCGGACGCGGCGGAGACGGTGTGGCAGAAGGCGCAGAGCTGGTCCTTGGGGCGGGCGCTCGCGAAGGTGTGGTCCTTGGCGTCCTTGAGCGTGTGGCAACTGTCGCAGGCGTTTGCGTTGATAGGGCCGTGGAGGAAGGGCTTGGCCTTGACGCCGGCGTGGCACTCGGAGGTGACGCAGCCCTCGCGCGGGATGATGGTCGTGGGGCGATCGGCCTTCTTGAACAGGGGCGCTGACGGGGGCGCATCCGGCGGTGCGGCGCTCGCCGCGGGCGCAATCGCGAGCACGGCGATGGCCAGGAGGGAGACGAGTCTCGGGGAGGTCATGGGGCACCTCGCTTGGTGGGCGCTGGTTCGGGCGGTCGCGGAGCGGCCGCGCGGTCGCGGGTGTAGGACATCGGGGCGTGGCAGCCCGGGGCGCAGCTGCCACCCTGGGGCGAGATGAGGAACTTCATCGGGGGCTTCCAGTCGGAGTTCTCGTAGTTGGCGGCGTTGACGATGAGGCGCGGGTGGTCTCCGCCGTGGACCTCGTGGCAGGTGGCGCACCCAGAGGAGCGGTCGCCGTTCTTGACGTGGACGAGGTGGAGGTTCTTCGTGCCGTCGCGGAAGCCGGTCGCGCCCGGGCCATCGCCGAGCACAAGCTCTCGATCGTGGCAGGAGAAGCAGAGGGCGTAGTTGGCGAGGTCGAACTTGCCCTGCGGGACCTTGGCGAAGGCGTGCTTGAGAAGGGCGGGATGCGTGCCGCCGTGGACGGCGTGGCATGCGCCGCACAGGCCGATCGAGATGGGTCCGTGCTTGACCGCGGACTTGGTCATGACGGTCGCCATCTCAGGGATCGGTCGCCCGTCGGTGGCCTTGAGCGTCTTGCCGTGGCAACTCAGGCAGAGGGTGGTCTGGTCGCTCCAGAGCATGCCGCCGGTGCGGCCGGAGTGCGGGTCGTGGCAGGCGAGGCACCCCTCGGCGGTGAGCATCGCGCCGTGGGGGATGGTCGCGCCGGCCGCGGCGGAGCGGATGTCCTCGTGGCAGGAGACGCAGAGCTGCGCGGGGGCGGCGGTGAGGAGGCCCTTGTGGTCGCTGGCGTGCGGGGCGTGGCAGGAAAGGCAGGCGTCGGTGAGGTTGCCGTGGGGCTTGGAGCCGAGCATGACGGCCGCGGCGGCGGGTGCGTGGCATTCGGCGCAGGAGGCGGCGGCGGTCTGCGGGGTGTCGTGATTGGCGAGGGGGCTGTGGGCGTCGTGGCAGGCGGCGCAGGCTCCCTTGGTGTAGGAGGAGTGGCGGACGCGGCCGTCGGCGGTGGGATGGCAGGAAACGCACGCGCTCTCGCCGGGTTTGCCGACGAGCATGAAGCGGTTCGCGGTGGCGTGCGGTGCGTGGCAGTTGAGGCAGTCGTTGACGTGGCCGCCCCCCCCACTGCCCGCGCTGCCGGTGGCGTGGTGCGAGCCGACGAGATCGACGTGGCAGTTGGTGCAGGCGGCGGCGGTGGACTTCAGGACGGGATAGACATGCGTTCCGGTGGTGTCCGGGGCGTGGCACTGCTCGCAGCGGGCGTGGGCGATCGGGGACGCGACGAGAGGTGCGCCGTGGAAGGCGGCGTGGCATTCGGAGGTGGAGCAGCCTTCGGAGAAGGCGATGATGCGGGTGGGACGATCGCTCTGTTTGGACGGGCCCGCGGGAAGGGCGGTGAGCGAAGCGTGCGGAGTCCGATCGGAGCGTCTGAGGATCTTCCAGCCCGCGAAGCCGACGATCGCGACGGTCGCGACGGCGGCGCACGCGACCACCCACTTTCCGCCGCGGCGGCGGAGGAGGTTTGTCAGGAAGATGGGCGGGCGCGGAAGACGCATGGGAAAGGAGGGCGGCTATTCAGGACGGGCGGAGACCTCCGTAGACGATGAGCAGGAGCAGGGCGATGCCGATGCCGACGGAGACGATGGCGATGGCGATGTTCACGGGGCGCCGGCGGGCGCCGGGCGTGGGGACGCGCAGCGCGGCGAGGGCGCCGGTGGCGGCGAGGCGCTTGTACTCCTCCGGGCGCTGCTCCTGAAGCTCGTGCTCGGGGACGCTGCCGGTGAAGATGGCTTCGTCGACGGGGAAGACGCCGGGTCGGACGTGAGCGTTGAAGAAGTGGATGGTGAAGATGAAGCCGATGGCGAGCAGGGCCTCGTAGCCGTGAACGATCATGGCGACATTGAACGACCAGCCGGGGAGGAGGCGGGCGGTGAGGACGGGGAACCAGAGGAGCAGGCCCGAGCCGCCGATGATGAACGAGCCGCCCACTTCGGCCCAATAGTCGAACTTCTCCCAGTACGTCCAGCGGTCGAAGGCCGGACGCTTGCCGAGACCAAAGAACCAGCGGAACATGCCGACGCAATCGACGACGTCTTTCCAGCGCGGGAAGAGGGAGTTGGGTCCGAAGATCCACTCCTTCCAGGTGCAGGTGCGGCGCATGAACCGGCGGCCGAGACCGATGAAGTGCAGGACGAGATTGATGATCAGGAGGATGGCGAAGAAGCGGTGCCAGAGGCCCGCGGCCTCGATGCCGCCGAAGAGCGTCGCCAACGGCGCGGCCCAGGCCTGGCGCGAGAAGACGAGGGGGATGCCGGTGGCCGTGAGGCCGAAGAAGGTGAGGGCGACGAGGGCGTGGTTGACGCGGTCGAGCACCGTGAAGCGGCGGATCTGGGTGGCGGCGGGCGCGGGGTGGTGGTGGGCGCCGAGCTTGCGGCGCTCGACGGTGGAGCGGAGGAACCAGAAGATGGTGTGCAGGCCGAAGAACGTGAAGACCGTGCTCATGAGGACCATGAAGTAGAGCCAGACGCCGTGGAGGACGGGGTAGTTCTTCGCGTCGCGGTGGTCGGCGTGGGGATCGAACTTCACGAAGCTCGCGTTGGCACCCGGGTGGCAGCGGGAGCAGGTGGAGACGAGGTTGGCTGGGGCGACGCGGGACTTGGGGTCCGTGAGCGGGAGGATGTCGTGGGAGCCGTGGCAATCGCTGCACCGTGCGGCGCGCCGGCCGCCGAGGCGGGTGATCTGGCCGTGGTAGCTTTCGTGGTAGGACTTGTAGTACGAGCCGGGCCGCTTGCCGGAGCTGTCGGGGGTGTTGTGGCACTGGCCGCACTCGTCGACGACGTCGCGGAGGAACTCGGCGGAGTTGGCGGCGCGGCTGATGGCGTGGGCGGTGTGGCAATCGCTGCAGACGGCGGCCTTGGTGTTCTTCTCGGCGATGCGCTGGCCGTGGACGCTGGCGGAGTAGGCCTCGAGCACGCCCGCGTGGCACTTGCCGCAGGTGCCGGGGATTTTGGCGCGGCTGACGGTGGAGTCGGGGTCTTTGGAGGTGAGCACGCCGTGGGCGGTGTGGCAATCGACGCAGGTGGCCGCGCCGAGCAGGCCGGATTGGGTGACGGCCCTGGCGTGGGCGGAGGCGAGATAGCTGGAAACGCGGGCCGCGCCGTCGGCTCCGTCGGCGTCGCGGCCGTGCTGCTTGTGGCAGTCGCCGCAGAGGAAGAGGGCGTTGAGGCGGTGCTGGGGGGCCTTTCGATCGGTGACGCGGAGGATGTCGTGTCCGCCGTGGCAGGAGACGCAGGTAGGGGCGAGGGCGTTGCCGCCGTCGCTGGCGCTGCGGTGGGCGCTGGAGGCGTAGGCATCGGCGGCCTTGGCGTGGCACTCGGTGGCGCAGGTGGCGCGGTTGAGCTTCGCGCCGTGGGGGAGCTTGACGGCGTCGGTGTGGCACTGTACGCACTTGAGGTCCTTGTGCGGACCGTTGACGAGGGCGTCGGAGTGGATGAGCAGGCCGGGGCGCGTGGCGGGCTCATCGCCCTTGAGGGGTTCGGAGGGCGGGACGGTTCCCGGGGCGGGCTGCTCGCCCACCCCAGCACCGAGCCATGTGCCGACCATGGAGCGGCGCTGGGCGGGGTCGAGGGTGGCGATGCGGTCCTGGCCGTGGCAGTGGAGGCAGCGTTTGTCGGCGTCGATGGGGAGGCCGGAGGGGGAGGTCTGGGCGGGGGTCTGGGCCCGCGCAAGCGATTTCATCAGCACGAGCCGCCGCGATGAGGACGAGGGCGCGTTGAAACAACGGGCGTTGGCTCTCCTCCGTGGCGGACTGGGAACTGTGGGCGGACACGGGACACGCTCCTTCCTTGGCGCTAGTGCGCGCCACCGAGCCTCGACCCCATCGCGTAGACGATCAGCGCGAGCAGCACGAGCCCGAGACCGAAGGCGAGGAAGCCCATGGGGTGGACGACGCGTCGCCACTGGGCCCAGGTGTCCTTTTCCTGGATGGTCTCGAGCTTGCCGGCGGCGACGAGGCGGTCGTACCAGCGCTTGCGCTCGTGGAGCATCTCGGTCTTGGAGATCCGTCCGGAGAAGATGACCGAGTCGATGGGGAACTTCTCGGGGCGGAAGTGGACGTTGAAGAAGTGGAACGTGAAGATGAACCCCGCGGCGAGGAGGGCCTCGTCGCTGTGGACGATCAGGGCGATGTTGATGATCCAGCCGGGGAGGAAGCGGGTGAAGAACTCGGGGAACCACATGACCATGCCGCTGGCGCCGATGACGGCAACGCCCCAGAAGACGGCCATGTAGTCGAACTTCTCCCAGTACGTCCACTTGTCGAACTGCGGGCGCGGGCCCTTGCCGAAGAACCACTTCTGATGGGCCCACCAGTCCTTGAGGTCCTGGAGGTGCGGGTACGGAAGGTCCGGACCGAAGACGAGGCCGAGGAAGGCCCGCGGGCTGAAGCGGCCCTTGGGGGAGATGAACCTGGCCCGATCGCGGATGGCCCCGCGGATGAGGTTGGCGATGTGGAGGGTGAAGTAGGTGAAGGTGATGAGGGCGCCGAGGCGGTGGAGCTGGGCCGCGGCCTCGAGGCCGCCGATCACCGCAACGACCTTGGTGGCCCACGTGGTGTAGTAGAACTTCAGGGGCATGCCGGTGGCGACGAGCAGGAGGAAGCTGCTCATGACCAGCACGTGGAGGAAACGGTCGAAGGGCTTGAAGCGGACGAAGGTCTCCGGGTCGACGACCATCTGGCGCTTGGCCTCGGTGAAGGCCTTCGGATCACGGATGTAGAGCACGGCCGTCCGCAGGAACCACATGATGGTGTGGGCCCCGAAGAACATGAACGTGCCGATGACCAGCGAGGTCATGGAGACGAACGTCCAGTACAGCAGCGGGTAGAGCTCGCGATTGGTGTGGTCGGCGTGGGCGATGTACTGCGTGAACTTGGGCGTCGCGCCGGGGTGGCACTGCTGACAGGTCTTGAGCTTCTGCTCGCCGAAGAGGCGTGACTTCGGGTCCTTGATGGGGACGATGTCGTGGTGGCCGTGGCAATCGAAGCAGGCCGCGACGCCGGCGCGGCCAAGGGTGAGGGCCTTGCCGTGGAAGGTCTCGCGATAGTGCTCGATGCGGTCCTCGTGGCACTTTCCGCAGCGGTCGCCGCTGGCGAGCTTGAAGGCCACCTTGTTGGGCTGGATGATCTCGTGCGAGGTGTGGCAATCGGTGCAGACCGGGGCTTCCTTCTTGCCCTGGGCGGCGAGTTTGCCGTGGATGCTCTTCTCGTAGATGCTCAGGATGCCCACGTGGCAGCGGCCGCAGGTCTGCGGGATCTTCTCGCGATGGACGGGCGATTCCGGATCGGTGACGGGGTGGACGGCGTGGGCGCTGTGGCAATCGGCGCAGGTCGGCGCGGCCACCAATCCGCTCTCGGCGATGGCCTTGCCGTGGGCGCTCTGGAGATAGGCCGCGATGTGGGAGCTGGGCTTGTAGCCGCCGGGGGTGTTCTTGATGTGCTTCTCGTGGCACTCGGCGCAGAGGAAGATGCTGTTGAGGCGGTGCTGCGGAGATGTGCGGTCCTTAACGGGCAGGATGTGGTGTCCGCCGTGGCAGGAGGCGCAGGTGGGGGCAAGCGGGTCCTTGCGCTTGAGGGCCTCGGCGTGGGAGCCGCGCGGGAACGCCTCGGACTCGGCCTTATGGCAGGAGGTGGCGCAGGTCTGGAGGTTGAGCTTTGGCTGGTGCGGGAGTTTGGCCGCGTCTTCGTGGCAATCGATGCACTTGAGGTTCTCGTGCGTGCTGCCCTCGAGCGCGTTGGTAGCGATGAACAGATGCGGGCGCGAGGCGGGCTCGTTGCCGGCGAGCGTCCATTTCTCGGGCGCGGCGTCGGGCGGGGGCGCCTCGGTGTCGAGGCGCGTGGCGACCATGGAGAGCCGCTCGGCCGGGCTGAGCGTGGCGATGCGGGCCTGGCCGTGGCACTCGAGGCAGCGCTTGTTGGGGTCCTTCGCGACGCCGGTCTGAGCCAGACCCGGGGAAACCGCGAGGCAGGAAATCAGGGCCGCGATCACCAGTCTGGACCGCCCTGCGTGGGCGGAGGGTGCGGCGCGAACGATGGTGCGATCCGAGAAGCGGGACACGGTCGGTTCCGTTGTGCCAAGGGAGGCGGGCCGGTGGTTGGGCGGCGGGCGGGCCTTGGCGGTGAAGAGGGAGTTGGGTGGAATGGTCTTGGCTGCGGGCGGGAGAGGATCTCCGAGAGGATGTCGGGACGGTTATTTGGTGTTGGTCGTTGACGGTGAGGAGACCGGCGCGGCGGCGGCGGGTTTGGCGAGCGTGCCGACGGGCTTCACGCGGTCGTACTTCTGGGGCTCGTGGCAGCCCGGGGAGCAGGAGCCACCGGACTCGGTGGCGGCGAAGTTGATGGGGAGCTTCCACGAGCCGAAGGCGACGTTCTCGTTGATGAGCTGGCTGAACTTGCTGGCGTGGATGGAGTGGCAGGAACGGCAGTTGCGTCCCTGCGCGGTGTTGCCGCCGGGGTTGACAACGTGGAGAGCGTGGAGGTTTCGGTTGCCGTCGCGGAAGCGCGTCTGCGGCTCTGGGACGTCGCCCTTGGCGAGCTCCTTGCTGTGGCACTTGAAGCAGAGGTCGTAGGCCTGATCGGAGTAGGGCTGGTAGAAGGAGTTGGTGTAGTTCGCGACGAGCAGGCGGGATTGTGAACCGCCGTGGACGTTGTGGCATCCGGAGCAGTCGCCCTTCTCGATCGCGCCGTGCTTGTGGAGGGCGGGGTCGCCGATCTCGGGCACGCCCTTGACGGTGCGTTCCTTGCTCACGACGATGGGCTTGTCGTGGCACTTGAGGCAGGCGGAGACGGGGTCGGTGACGAGCTGCTTGTCGAACTCGCTGCCGTGGGCGACGTGGCAGTTCAGGCAGGCCTTGCCCTGCTGGAGCGCGCCGTGGGTGAACTTGGCGTGCCGGGCCGAGTCGACCGTCTTCTGGTGGCACGAGGCGCACAGGTCCTCGACGGGGAGCTTGAGCACGCGCTCGTTGTCGGAGGCGTGGGGCTGGTGGCAGGCAGTGCAGTCGCTCTTGGCGGGCGGGTGCGGGTGCTTGGCGCTGGCGGCGTTCTTGCCGACGTCCTCGTGGCAGGTCTGGCAGAGCTGTTCCTTGGGGACCGAGAGCAGCCGGGGGTGGTCGGCGGTGTGGGCCTTGTGGCAGGCGGCGCAGTCGGCCGCGGCGGGGCCGTGCTTGTGGGTGCCCTTGAGGATGTCGGTGTGGCACTGGGCGCAGAGTTCGGGCGTGGTGTCCTTCTTGAGCATTCGACGGTTGGTCGCGCCGTGGGGATCGTGGCAGCCGGTGCAGTCGCCGGTGGCGAAGGGCTTGTGGACGACGGGGCCCTCGGTGCCGGTTTTGTCGATGTGGCAGAAGTCGCAGAGCTGGCGGCCCGGGCGCTTGAGCTGGAAGGTGTGCTTGGCGGGGTCGACGTGCTCGTGGCAGGCGTCGCAGGCGTGGACGGCGTTGGGGCCGTGGAGGAACTTGCGCTGGGTCTGGTCGGAGTGGCAGCCCGAGGTGGTGCAGTCGGTAAGGCGCGTGGTGGGGCGCTCGAGCCTGGGCTGGGACTGCGCGAGCGTCGTCGCGAGCGCGACGCCGGAGACGATGACGCCCGCGAGAATGGCCGCGACGGCGGTCCTCATGGCGTGGCTCCGGGCTTGGCGGCGGCGCGGGCAGCGGCGAGCTTGGTGCGGGCCTGTTCGAGTGCCTGCTGGGTGTAGCGCGGGTTGTGCACGCCCCAGCTTCCGTCGGCGCGGACCATCTGCTGGAGCTTTCGGACCTCATCGAGAAGTGCGCGGCCCTCGTCGGTCTTGATCTCGGCGTCGGCGGCGGCGAGCTCGGTCGTGACGCGGTCGTAGAGGCTGTGGGTCGTCTTCTGCCAGAGGGGGACCATCTCGGCGCCGAAGCCGGGCTTGTGGCAGGCGTCGCAGGCCTCGGGGGTGGCGACCTTGACCGTTGCGCCGCTGTCGGGGCGGACGCTGACGGGACGCTGCTTGGTGTGGCAGCCGGTGCAATCAACGTGGGCGAGGAACATGGGGCTGACGGCGGGGATGCCGCTGGTGGGCGGCGGGCCGTCCTTGTGGAGGTAGGTGCGGCGCTGCACGCCGTGCTGGTCGGTGTGGCACTTGCTGCACTCGAACTGCTCGAGCTTGGCGGCCTGGGCGGTGGGGCCGTGGTGCACGGTGCCGTGGCAGCTGAAGCACTCGATCTTGTGGTGGCCCTCGTTGTGGACGCGGTGCATCTCCTCGGTGGAGGTGACCTTCTCGATGCCGAAGTTGTGGCACTCGAAGCACTGGCCGCTCTCGACGGGAGCGGGCGTGGCGGTGGTGCCGCGGTGGCAGGACTCGCACTTGGCGCCGTAGGCGAGGTACTCGGCGTGGGTGATCTTCAGGCCGGCGCGCTCGATGGTGCCGGCGGGGGGCGTGTGGCAGGCGGTGCAAGAGTCGGGGGGCATCTTGCCGTGGGCGGCGCCCTCGGACGCGGGGGCGGTGGAAGCGGGCGCGGCGATCGCGGGTGCGCCGTGCGCATCCAGTCCCGGGGCGGCCTCGCGCACGGCCAGGCGGATGAGGCTGGGCTTCTTGCCGTCGGCCCCGACGGCGTTGGCCGCGGCGTCGTCGCGCATGAGGTGGCAGGTGACGCAGACGTTGGTGTTGACCTCGAAGTGGTTGTCGCCCTTGACGTGGGAGTGGCAGGTGGCGCAGGCGATCTTGATGCCCTTGTACTCGAGGTTGAGGTGCTTCTCGTGCTTGAAGAGGTACTTACCCTCGGTCTTGTTCGTCTTCTTGACCTTCTCGGAGTCGTGGCAGCCCGAGCGCATGCAGGCGAGCTCGCTCACCGATCCCGATGGTTTCATGGAGGTGCGGTGGAGGACGTCGTCGACGACCTGGCCGAGGCCGTTGAACTTGGCGGCCAGGAAGTTGTCGACGCCGGGAGAGATGTGGCACTTGACGCACTCGACGTCCTTGTGGGCGCCGTGCTTCCAGCTGTCGTAGTACGGGTTCATGATGTGGCAGCTGTTGCAGAACCACGACTGCGAGGTGAGCTCGACGCTCGCGGTGCCCATGAGGGGGAGCAGGATGAGCAGCGCGATGATGCGCCGTTTCCAGTTGGTGAGACCGATCTTGTTGAGAAACCGAACCATGTCCTGCTCCGTGCGCCCCGGGAAGAGGGGCGGGTTGGGTCTAGCGATCCAGCGCGAGTTCCGCGGCCTTCTTATACTCGATCATCGCCCGGGATGCATCGCCGCGGCGTTCGAACACCTGCCCGAGCAGGAACCTTGCGCGGGGCTGTTTGGGGTCTTTTTCAAGGATTCCGTTGAGGGACGCCTCGGCCTTGGCCAGGTCGTCGCCGCCGCGCTTCACCTGCACGCCGACCATGCCGAGGGCGGCCTCCAGCGAGTCGGGCTTGGCGGCAAGGACGGAGCGGAAGAGCGGTTCGGCGTCGGCGAGACGATCTTGCCGGAGCATGAGGTCGCCCAAGCCGAGCGTGGCGCCCACGTGGCCGGGGCTGAGCTTGGTGGCCTCGGAGAAACGGGCCTCGGCCATGTCGTAGAGGCCGTGGCGGGTGAGCTCGATGCCGAGGTGGGTGAGCCGATCGGCGCGGACGACCTCGGGCGATGCGCCCGACGCCTTCGGGTCGATGGCCTGCTCGAGACGGTCCTTGGTCTGCTTGCCGGACGCGACGAGGACCGACTCGGCGAGCACGTCCTTGAAACGGGGAATGAAGCCGGGCATGGAGTGAACGACCTTGCCCTTGGGATCAACGACTACCACCGTCGGCACCACGAGCACGCGATACGCGCCAAAGGCGTCGCGCTTGGGGTCGTGGAGGATGACGGCGGGGAAGCGCGACTGGGCGGCGAGTTCCTTGAGCTGGTTGACGGGCGAGTCCTGGGCGATGATCAGCACGGGCACCGCGTTTGCGCCCGCGAGGCGCGGCTCGGCGAGCACGTCGATCACGTCGCCGCAGGTCTGCTTGGCGCCGTCGTGGGTGAGCTCGCCGAAGATGAGCACGAGCGTGCGCGGGGCGAGCGAGGCGGAGGTGACGTCCTGGCCGCCGAGGTCCTTGAGCGCGATCGCTGGGGCGTCGGCCCCTTCGGGCGGCGCGGCCGTGGCCAGCAGGGCGGCGACGAGCACGGCGGCCGCGCCGATGAGCGTGTGGAAGAGTTGGTTGGGGAGATTCACTTTGAGCCTCCTGGCTTTTCCGGGTTGGCGAGCTTGGGGGACGCGGGAACAAGAGGATTGGGGCTGGCGGAGGTCGACGGCACCGGGGAAGCTCCCCCTATTGCGGTCCGGTTATAGGTCTTTGGCTTGTGGCATCCGGGCGCGCAGCTGCCGCCGTCGGTCGACTTCTCGAAGTTGATCTCGAGCATCCATCCGCTGCCTCCGAAGGGGACGGCCTCGCGGATGTGCGCCGGGCGCTTGGAGGCGTGGACCTCGTGGCAGGCGCGGCAGGTGCGGCCCTTCTCCTGGTTCACGTGCAGGTAGTGGAGGTTGCGATCGCCGTCGCGGAACTGGGTCAGCCCGCGGGCGGAGGGCTTGAGCACGAGGTCGGGGATGTGGCACTTGAAGCAGAGCTTGAAGGAGTCGAGGTTGAAGGGGGCGTAGAACTGCTGGGGATAGTCCTCGGCGAGCAGGCGGAAGTGCTTGCCGGCGTGGGGGCTGTGGCAGGCGGTGCAGGCTCCCTCGCGAATCGGGCCGTGCTTGTCGGGATTCTGCGCGAGCAGGCCGGCCATGTCGGTGATGTGCGAACCGTTCGGGCCGTCGAGCACCTTGTCGTGGCACTTGAGGCATACGCCGGGCTGCGTGCCGCGCTGGAGCGAGGAGAGCTTGGAGGAGTGCGGTTCATGGCAGCCGGTGCAGCCGCCCTCGGCGGTGATCGCGCCGTGGACGACGGGCGAGTCTTTGGTGATCTGGTCGAACTTTTCCTTGTGGCACTGCATGCACAGGCCGGGGGCCTGCTGGTGGAGCTGGAACTTGTGGTTGGAGGCGTGCGGGTCGTGGCAGCGGGTGCAGCCCTGCTCGAGCGCGGCGTGCATGTGCACGCCCTGCTCGCCCTTGGCCTGGACCTCGGCGTGGCAGGTCAGGCAGAGGGACTTGGTGTCGGTGATGAGGAGCTTGGGATTCTCGGAAGAGTGGGGCTTGTGGCAAACGATGCACGCGCCGACGGCGACGGGACCGTGGACGAACGCGCCCTTGGTGAGTTCTTCCTTGTGGCACTTGAGGCAGAGATCGCGCTTGGGATCGAGCTTGAGGATGCGCTTGTGGTCCGAGCCGTGCGGGTCGTGGCACTCCATGCACTTGCCGTCCTTCACGGGGGCGTGCATGACGTTCTGGTGCGGCAGCGCGTGGCAGCGGCCGCAGAGGGCCTCCTTCTCCACGACGTAGGAGAACTTGTGGTCCTTGGGCTCACCGATCTGCACGTGGCACACCCCGCAGTCGGACGCGGCGGGCCCGTGCATGACCTTGCGACCGAGGATCTCCTTATGACACTCTTTGGCGCAAGTGCGGGAGGCCTCAGGAGAGTCGCCTGTTGTGGGGGGCGGCTTTCCTATTTGGGCGAGTGAGATACTGGCTGCGAGCGCGACGACTCCAAGGCCCACAACGAGCGCACGCAGGACGCGGGCCCCTTGCCGGGGGATTCGCGCTTCGATACCCATGAACGGGCATATGCACGTGGTGTGCCACGCCTGAGATGGGCATTCGCTGACCTACGGAGCCCTGATTCTCAGTTTCGGATTCTGGCGACCACGGCCGTTCTTGGCTTTGGGAATTGGGCGATAGCCTAGAGGGAGCGTGGGGGTATGGGTGGGCCCGGGCGGAGGGCACGGGCTTTGCACTTGGGTCGCTGGCGTGGGGTAGGTCAAGCGCCTGAACGGAGACTGTCCATGAAGCTCGCGACTGCTGGAATGTACCTGATGACCTGCGTGGCGATGGCGGGCCTCGGTCAACCCCCCACCCCCCCCACCACCACTACCACTCCCCCCGCCTCTGAGCCGGCGCAGATGGACCACCCGAAGGTGAGCCACCCGACGCTGCCGGTGCTGAACGCCGATGCGTGGCCGAAGGCGAAGGCCGAGGATGTGTCGTCGACGGAGGCGATCGTGGCCGCGTATTACGCGTCGACCTCCGGCAAGCCGGGGCAGGCCCGGGACTGGGACCGGTTCAAGTCGCTGTTCCACCCCGAGGCGCGGCTGATCGCGGCGCGGGGCGTGGCGGAGGGCGGCGCGGCGGCAATCATCCTGAACCCGACGGACTACGTGGAGCAGAACAAGAAGTACTTCGAGAAGGCGGGGTTCATCGACACCGAGGCCGCGCGTCGCGTGGAAACGTTCGGGTATGTCGCGCACGTGTGGAGCACGTACGAGTCGCGCCGGACGGTCGGCGGCGAACCGTACTCCCGCGGCATCGCGAGCATCCAGCTGCTCAAGGATGGCGACCGGTGGTGGATCATGAACATCTTCTGGGACCGCGAGCGTCAGGACAACGCGATGCCGGAGAAGTACAAGACCACGCCGAAGGAGTGAGAGACGAGCAACCCCAGGGGAGCGAACCGCGCATGTCGAGCGAGACCATGTCCAAATCGATTCTTCTCGTCGAGGACGAGCTGCTGCTGCGGCAGTCGCTGGCGGAGCTGCTGCGCGACGAGGGGTATCGCGTGACGGAGGCGGCCAACGGGCGCGAGGGGCACGAGCAGATCGTGCAGCAGCCCTTCGACCTGGTGATCACCGACATGCGGATGCCGGAGATGGACGGGATGACGCTGCTGCGGCACGTGCAGCAGGCCGCGCCGGGGACGCCGGTGGTGGTGGTGACGGCCTTCGGCACGGTGGACAGCGCGGTGGCGGCGATGCGGTCCGGGGCGGTGGATTATCTGCTCAAGCCCGTGCAGTTCGAGGATGTTCTGGTGCGGGTGCGCCGGGCCCTGGAGATCGGGGAGCTGCGCCGCGACCAGCAGGTGATGACCGAGCAGGCCGCGGCGGCGGCGACGTTCCACAACCTCATCGGCGAGTCGCCGGCGGTGCTCAAGATCTTCGACCTTGTGCGAAAGCTCTCGACGGTGCGCTCGAGCGTGCTGATCGTGGGCGAGAGCGGGACGGGCAAGGAGTTGTTTGCGCGGGCGATCCACTACAACGGGATCACGCGGGACAAGCCGTTTGTCGCGGTGAACTGCGGAGCGATCCCCGAGAGCCTGATCGAGTCGGAGCTCTTCGGACATCGCAAGGGCGCGTTCACGGGGGCGATCAAGGACCGGATCGGGTACTTCGAGGCGGCCAGCGGGGGGACGCTGTTCCTGGACGAGATCTCGACGCTGCCCATCGCGGTGCAGGTCTCGCTGCTGCGGGTTCTCGAGGAGAGAGTGGTGGTGCCGGTCGGAGACACCCGGCCGCGCCCGGTGGATGTGCGGATCATCGCGGCCTCGAACCAGGACCTGCATGTGATGTGCAAGGAAGGGAAGTTCCGCGAGGACCTTCTGTACCGGCTGGACGTGGTGCGCCTGCAACTGCCGCCGCTGCGGCAGCGCCGGCAGGACATCCCGCTGCTGGTCCACCACTTCCTCGACAAGTACACCAAGGAAATGAACAAGAAGGTGCGCGGCGTGAGCAACGGGGCCATGCGGGCGATGCTCAACCACGAGTGGCGCGGCAATGTTCGCGAGCTTGAGAACGTGATCGAGCGGGCGGTGATCTTCGGCGAGGGTCGGGAGATCGAGGCCGCCGACCTGCCGTTCACCTCCGACACGACCGGCCCCGAGGACGGCGAGGACCTGAAGGACGCCCTGGCGCAGTTCGAGCGCCAGCACATCATCTACAGCCTTCGGCGCCACGGGTATGACAAGGCGGAGACCGCCAAGCACCTCGGGATCGGGGTGTCGAGCCTGTACCGCAAGATGGAAGAGTTGAAGATTCCCAAGTCCGAGGACGGTGTCGACGGGGCGAAGCCCGATTCCGAGTAGTCGCCCGGAGCGAGTTCCCACGCGTGTCGCCCGGGCCGCGCTTGTTGGCCCGGTGTTTGCAGAGTGATCCGACGAATCAACGGGCTTCCGGTGCATGACCGGAGCCCCGGCGGATGTCGCTCGGACTTCATTCGGGGGGAGGGGGTCGGGACCGGAGTCGCGGATGCTGCGGAAGAAACTCCTTGCTCGGCTGGGCCTTCTGGTGATCGGCTTCGTCGCCGGCGCGGTGGTGTCGCTGGTGCTGCTGCAGGGCGTCCTGCGCGACCTCGAAGACATGAAGGGCGATGCCTCGACGCTGGTGGACGGGGTGCAGAGCCTGACCGCGGCGTTCTCGGCGGTGGAGGCCCAGGCGGAGGCGGACCGGCGCGGCACGGAGCGATCGCCGGGGGCCATGAGCGCGCGGAAGGCGGAACTGACGACGGTGCTGGATCGGCTGGCGACGCACGAGATCATGCGCGGGAACTCCAGCGAGGGCGCGCCGGCGATGGCGGAGGTGCGGCGGCTGCTGCCGGTGTTCTACCAGGATCTGGAGCGGGAGACGGCGACGGGCGCGGCGGGGCCGGAGGTGCTGGCGAGGGCGACGGAGCTTCGATCGCGGATCGAGACGCTGGCGGCGGTGGCGCGCCGGCACGTGGCGATGCAGCAGGGCTCGCTGAGCACGCGGCTTCGCCTGCTGATCGTCGGGCTGACGATCGCCGCGCTGGCGATGACGAACATCGCGATCTTCGTGCTGGTGCGGACGGCGGGGATGATCCTGCGGCCGGTGGGCGAGCTGATCGCGGGAAGCCGGGAACTGGCCGCGGAACGGTTCGACCACCGCATCCGCATCTCGCAGAGCGACGAGTTCGACGAGCTCGCGCACGCGTACAACGCTTTGGCCGAGCAGCTGGCGAGCAACGAGGACCGCAAGGTGAAGGCGCTCCAGCAGCTGGCCGTGACGCTCAACCACGAGCTC
Organism: Phycisphaerales bacterium; assembly: GCA_044221735.1. Classification (GTDB taxonomy): domain Bacteria; phylum Planctomycetota; class Phycisphaerae; order Phycisphaerales; family UBA1924; genus UBA4658. The sequence goes on from JBGAOP010000025.1 coordinate 53,064, forward strand.
AACAACGCGATCAGCGCGATCGACATGCAGCTGCGGCTGGTGGATCGCAAGAGCGGGGGCGACCCGGCGCTGGCGGCCCACCTGAGCGGCATCCACGCGAACCTGGGGCGGATGGCCAAGACGATCGCGTCGCTGCGGAACGTACGGCGGGTGGTGGTGACCGACTACATGCCGGGCGAGACGATGCTGGATCTGCCGCGGTGCATCGAACCGGACGACGCCGCGGCGACGATCGGGACCACGCCCGTCGGAGGGTCCACGACATGAGCGTGCGCCACGTCGCCGGCGAGAGCGGGGCGGAGCCTCGTGGAACACGGTTGGCCGCGTGGGCCATCGGGCCGGCGTTCGGGCTGCTGGCGGCGTGGTTCCTGGTGTCGTCGCCGAGGGCGGCGATGCCGCTTGTATCGCAGCCATCGGTCGAGCGGGCGTTGTTCGCGCCGGGGGCGCGCCGGACACCCATGAGCGATCCGCCGTCGGTCGTGGTTGGCGGTTTTTCGCACGCATGCAACGAGTGCCACAAGCTCTTTGATTCGCCGCCGGTGGAGCGGCGGACCCTCACACAGCACACGCACATCGTGTTCGACCACGGGATGAACAACCGGTGCTTCAACTGCCACGACCGCCACAACCGCGAGCGGCTGGCGCTGCACGACGGATCGCTGGTGGGCTTCGACGAGGTGCCGCGTCTGTGCTCGCAGTGCCACGGCACGGTGTATCGCGACTGGCAGGCGGGGACGCACGGCAAGACCATGGGCTCGTGGGATGTGCGCACGACCGGGCCGTACGCCCAGCACCGGCTCAACTGCAACGACTGCCACGACCCGCACGCCCCGGCGTACAGGCCGATCCAGCCGCTGCGGGGGCCGAACACGCTCCGCATGGGCGATCAGTCGCCCCACGAGGACGCGCCGACGCACCAGCGGCACGTTCCGCTGCGCCGCTGGTCCATGCCCGAGGGCGAGCATGGCGGGCCCGAGGCCGCTCCGGCGGCTGAGAGGAAGGAGGAGCGTCCATGAGCGTGCGCATCTGGGAGGGTCGCTCGTACGGCGAGCCCCGGGCCTTCGGGGACGGGCCGTCGATGTCGCGCCGCAGTTTTCTCCGGGGCAGCGCGGCGGCCGCCGGCGGCCTGGCCGCGATGGCCGCGGCGTTGAGCCCCCTTCGCGAGCTCAAGGAGCAGGACGAGTTCACGATCCAGAAGTTCCTGCAAAAGCACTACAAGGAGATGACCCCGCAGGACATGGAGGCCGCGCTGGACCGCATCCGGCGGCAGGTGGAGAAGCGGTACGGGGTGCGGCCGGACATCAAGGACATCAAGCCGCTGGCGGGGGTGGAGTTCGTGTACGCGCTGAACCTGAGCCGGTGCATCGGGTGCCGGCGCTGCGTGCACGCGTGCGTGAACGAGAACAACCAGAGCCGCTCGCCGGAGATCCAGTACATCCGCGTGCTGGAGATGCCGCGCGGCACGCTGGACATGGAGCACGGCAACCACCACTACGACCGCCCGACGGTGCCCGAGGCCGACCACTTCTATATGCCGGTGCAGTGCCACCAGTGCGCCAATCCGCCGTGCGTGAAGGTGTGCCCGGTGGAGGCGACGTGGACGGAGCCCGACGGCATCACCGTGATCGACTACGACTGGTGCATCGGGTGCCGGTACTGCGAGGCGGCCTGCCCGTACTGGGCCCGGCGCTTCAACTTCGCCGAGCCGTCGCTGCCCGCGGATCGGCTCAACCCGAACATGAGCTACCTGTCCAATCGGCCGCGGCCCAAGGGCGTGATGGAGAAGTGCCACTTCTGCCTGCACCGGACGCGCCAGGGGCGCCTGCCGGCGTGCCTGGAGGCGTGCCCGACGGGCTCGCGCAAGTTCGGCAACGTGCTTGATCCCAACAGCGAGGTCTCGCACATCCTGCGGACCAAGCGCGTGTTCGTGCTCAAGGAAGAGGTCGGCACGCTGCCGCGGTTCTTCTACTACTTCGACGAGCGGTACCCGCGCAGCCTCGATCCGGAGGCGGCGGCGATCGCCAAACAACTCGGATACGCGAGCCCCGGCCCCATGTTCGGCTTTGACGCGCAGGAAGGGGGAACCGCGTGAAGCAATACCTCACGTTCCTGGTCCGGTGCTTCCGCCTGAGCTTCGTCGGCGACGGGCGCTACTACGCGTGGATGCTCGTGCTGAGCATGATCGCGCTGCTGGGCGTGAACGCCTACTGCAAGCAGTTCGTGCAGGGGCTGGGCGTGACGGGGATGACCGACCAGGTGTCGTGGGGCCTGTTCATCGCGAACTTCACATTCCTGGTGGGCATGGCGGCGGCGGCCGTGATGCTGGTGATCCCGGTGTACATCTACAAGAACAAGGAACTGCACGACCTGGTGATCTTCGGCGAGCTCTTCGCGGTGGCGGCGATCCTGATGGCGTTGCTGTTCGTGACCGTCGACCTGGGCCGGCCGGACCGGTTCCACCACCTGATGCTGCGGTTCAACTGGCCGATCTCGATGCTCACGTGGGATGTGATCGTGCTCAACGGGTACCTGATGCTGAACCTGCACATCTGCGGGTACCTCATCTACTGCGCCTATCGGCGGCGGGCCCCGGGCAAGCTGTTCTACATCCCGTTCGTGTTTGTGGCGATCGGCTGGGCGGTGAGCATCCACACGGTGACGGCGTTCCTGTACAGCGGGCTTGGGGGGCGGCCGTTCTGGAACTCGGCGGTGATTGCGCCGCGATTCCTCGCCTCCGCCTTCGCGGCCGGGCCGGCGTTCCTGATCCTGTCGCTGCAGGTGATCCGGGCCACGACGGCGTATCGCGTGCCGGAGCGGGCCCTGATGACGCTGCGCAACACCGTGACGATCGCGATGTCGATCAACATGTTCCTGCTCGGGTGCGAGTTGTTCACCGAGTTCTATACCGACTCGGCCCACGTGGCCTCGGCCAAGTACCTGTTCTTCGGCCTGGAGGGGCGGCACGCGCTGGTACCGTGGATCTGGACGGCGATGGCGATGGATGTGGGCGCGCTGGCGCTGCTCTACCTGCCAGCGTCGCGCACGGCGAAGTTCCTGAACGTCGCGTGCGTGCTGCTGATCGTCGGCGTGTGGATCGAGAAGGGCATGGGCCTGATCATCCCCGCGTTCGTGCCCACGCCGCTGGGGGAGATCGTCGAGTACACGCCGACGCTCAACGAGTCGCTCGTTTCGCTGGGGATCTGGGCCTTCGGGCTGCTCGTGTTCACGATCCTCGTGCGGGTGACCATCCCCGTGCTCTCCGGACATCTGACCTTCGACCGCCCGTACGGCTCGGACCCCGCGCCCATGCCCGCGCATGAGGCGCACCACTGATTCTCATGGAGTCTTTCCGATGAAGACCTCTTTCGCCTCGTTCCTGCTGATCGCCGCCGCGGCCGTTCCCGCGGGCCTTGCCCACGCCCAGGCGTTCGGTCCGCGCGAGATCACCGAGCAGAGCAAGCAGTGCATCGCCTGCCACAAGGAGCACGGCCCGGCCCTGTACCAGCAGTGGGGCTCGAGCAAGCACTTCCGGGCGAACGTGGGCTGTTTCGAGTGCCACACGGCCAACAAGGGCGAGCCCGACGCCTTCGAGCACTACGGCCAGACCATCGCCGTGCTGGTGACGCCCAAGGACTGCTCGCGGTGCCACTCGAAGGAGGTCGAGGAGTTCAGCGCCTCCCACCACTCCAAGGCGGGGCGGATTCTCGGCTCGCTGGACAACGTCCTCGCCGAGGTGGTCGAGGGCAACCATGGGATGAAGACGGCGGGGTTCCCGATGGGCGTGTCGGCCGCGGCCGTGAACGGGTGCTGGCAGTGCCACGGCACGGAGGTGAAGATCCTGCCCGACGGCAAGGTCGATCCGGCCACGTGGCCCAACAGCGGCATCGGACGGATCAACCCGGACGGCTCGGAAGGCTCGTGCAACGCCTGTCATGCGCGGCACTCGTTCTCCGCGGCGCAGGCCCGCTATCCGGACACCTGCGGCAAATGCCACCTCGGCCCGGACCACCCGCAGAAGGAGATCTACGAGGAATCCAAGCACGGGGCGAACTTCTTCGCCAACGTGAACCACATGAACATCGAGAGCGCCAAGTGGGTCGTGGGCGAGGACTACTTCAACGCCCCCACCTGCGCCACCTGCCACATGTCGGCCACGCGCAAGCAGCCGGTGACGCACGATGTGGGCCTGCGCATCTCGTGGAACAACCGGCCGGAGATCTCGGTGCGGCCGGAGATCGCCGACGCCAAGCTCGGGCTGCCGGGTGCGAACATTCCGTGGCAGACGCGCCGGGCCAACATGACCGACGTGTGCATCAACTGCCACGACGCCCAATGGGTGAAGAACTTCTACACGCAGTACGACTCGCTCATCGAGATGTACAACACCAAGTTCGGCAAGCCGGGCAAGGACCTGTACGCGCTCGCCAAGCCGCTGCTGAGCCCCGTGCCCTTCGCCAACGAGGTGGACTGGACGTGGTACGAGCTCTGGCACCACGAGGGGCGGCGGGCCCGCCACGGGGCCTCGATGATGGCCCCGGACTACACGCACTGGCACGGCACGTACGAGGTCGCCAAGCGATTCTACAAGGAATACGTGCCGGAGCTCCAGGCCCTGGCCGACAAGTTCACGGCCAATGCCGATCCCGAGAAGGCCAAGGCCGCGCTGGCCCTGAAGGCCAAGCTCGACGAGGTGCTCGGCGGGGACGACCACAAGTGGTATCTGGGCAAAATGGACCCGGAAGAGGCGGCCCGCCGGAAGAAGGCTGCGGAGGAGTTCCAGCAGCGGTATCAGAAGAAGGACTGAACGGGGAGTTTTCCGCCCCCACGCCGTGCGGGCGGCTGGGCTTTTATTTAGACTGTCGGACGGACTCAAACCCATGGCCCAAAAGCTCACCGAACACGACGGCCGGCGCGCCCTGCGAGATCACCTTCTCGAGAAGGCCGCGCTGGCGCGCGAGCGGTATGGCCCGGTGATCGACGACGCGGGCATCATGCGCGTGCTCGACGACCGCGACGTGGTGCGATACCCGGTGGGCGTCCGATTCGACGCGGCGGGGCTTGAGGTGGGCGAGTTCGCCCATGCCATGCCGCTGGGCGAGCATCCGCGGGAGGGCTTCTGCCTGTTCGTTCACCCCGTGTTCGAGCGGCAGCGCGACCTGTGGCCGCTGCTCATCGCCTATCACATCCCGCCCGTGAACTATGGCGACATCGCCGACGCGGCGGACTGCGAGGTGTTCGGGGCCGCGCTGCTCGGATTCGACGTTGAAGATTACTACAGTGCGTTGTGCGAGATGGCGGACTCGATCGCCGCGCCGCACACGACTTCGGGGACTTCCACATGAAGCGTTCTCACGCCTGGCACGACACCCCCATCGGCACCGTGGTGTGCTGGCTCGGCAGCATCCAGTTTGCGGTGCCGATCCTGATCTTCGTGGCCATCGCACTGGGATGGGGAACGTATCTGGAATCGACGCAGAGCGCGCGGGAGGCCAAGTCGCACGTGTACGGCGCGCTGTGGTTCATGATCCTCATGGGCCTGGTGTGCGCGAGCCTGATCTTCGCGGTGGTGACGCGGTATCCGTGGCAGCGCAAGCACGTCGGGTTCATCATCGTGCACGCGAGCCTTGTGGCGCTGATCGCGGGCGGGTTCTGGTCGCTCTTCGGGCGCATGGAGGGACACATCGGGCTCGACCAGGGCTCGACGACGGGCACGCTGGAGATGGATCAGGAGCGGCTCGCGCTGATGGAGCACAACAACGGCGAGATGAAGACGCTCGAGGAGCGCGATGCGCCGCTAGTTCCCGGGAAGTTCAGCATCGGCGGCCTGCCGCTGGAGCTTGTGGAGGTGTGGGAGAACGTCCGCGAAGAGTTCGAGGTTCTCAACGACGGGGTCGATCCGTACCGGGCCGTGCAGATCCAGTTCGGTCCCACGCCTGAGAGCGCGATCTGGATCGGCGATGAGGCCAAGAGCGAGCCGGCGATGATCGGCGGGCTCAAGGTCCGTGTGCTGGCCGATGGCCTGAACTGGACGCCGCCGACGGCCGCCGCCACGGCGACTCCGGGCGCGAGCCCTTCGAGCACACCGAGCGCTCAGGGTCCGTACACGTTTGTCGTGGATGGAAAGACGATTCCCGTGGCAGGCGAGGGGCAGCCGGCCTTTGCCGGGTGGACGATCGTGAAGGTGCGGCGATTCACCCGCGCCACCGTCTCCGGCGGCGGGCTGGCCGAGGATCCGAGCAAGGACGAGAACCCCGCGATCGAGGTCACGATCTCCGACGGAAAGGGCTCGACCGAGCAGCACACCGCGTTCGAGAAGTTCCCGGACATGGTGATGGCCCGGATGATCGAGGGCACGGCCAAGTCCGGAGCGCGCCTGATCCCGCCGGCGCCGGGCGCGAGCGCCGCGGGCCACGCGGGCGCGGGCGAGGAGACGCTGGTCGTCTTCGGCTCGCTTCCGGGGCTGAAGGTCGGCTATGTGCATACCGACGGCACCGCGCAGGTGCTCGAGCACGATGGAGCGCTTCCCTGGACGGCGGACTTCGGCGAGCGAAAGTTCACGTTCAATGAGCAGTATGCAAAGACCCGCGAGCAGTCGAAGTTCGTGCACGCGCCGGCGGGCGAGGGGGGCGGGCGGCCCGCGCTGGTCATCCGCGATGCACAGGGCCAGACGCAGGTGCTGGCGTGGAAGGGCATGATCCCCATCAACCTTCCCGGGCGCATGGCGATTCTGCGGTTCAGCCCGCGCACCGTTAATCTGCCCTTTGCCCTCCGACTCGACCAGTTCCGCAAGACCGACTATCCGGGAACGGAGATGGCCATGGCCTACGAGTCGGACGTCACCGTGCAGGGGCTGGACGCGCGAGAGCGCAAGGCCACGATTTCCATGAACGAGCCGCTGGTGCAGTCGGGGTGGAAGGTGTACCAGTCCGGGTTCGTGGGCACGAACATCTCGGTCTTCAGCGTGATGCGCGATCCGGGCCTGCCCCTCACGTACATCGCCTCGGTGGGTCTGTGCCTGGGCATCCTGATCACGTTCTATGGGCGCGGCCTGACCTGGGGACACCCGGGCGTTCCCGCGCCGTTCTCCGGCAAGGAGCATTCACATGCGTCGGTTCCTGCTCGCTCTGATTCTGTCCCTGATCCTTCCAGCAATGGCGTTCGCCGGCACGACGCCGCCGTGGGTTGAGAAGCTCGGCGCGCTGCCAATCCAGGACGGCGGGCGGGTGATGCCGCTGGATACCTACGCGCGAAACCTGGCCTCGCAGCTCACGGGGCGCGAGAAGTGGTCCGCGTCGAGCGGTCCGGAGGCGTTCGCCGGGAGGCACCCGGTGGAGCTGCTCTTCGACCTGCAGTTTCGCGGCGAGGCGATGGTGCACAAGACGCTGATCCTCGTGGACACGGCCGCGTTCAAGGAGAAGGTGGGGCTGGACAAGGGCCAGCGGTTCTTCAACGTGACACAGATCGGCGGGTGCAAGGGGATCGAGGACCTGCTCGTGGCGTACAACGAGCGCAAGGCCGCGAACTCGAAGTACCAGGCCACGCGCGATCAGCGCGAAGCGCTGGAGCTCCAGGCCGCGCTGGAGCGGGTGGCGTCGCTTGTGGAGGGCCAGCCCCTGCCCATCGTGCCCGTGCCGGGGCACAAGCCGTTCCTTCGCGCGGGGCCCAAGGGTGGATCGCCGGGCACGGAGAAAGTCACGAACGCGCTGGCCGCGTTCGGGCAGGCGTATGTCGCGGGCAAGGGTGTGGACGAGGCGGCCGATGCGCTGGTGGCCGCCGTGCGAGCGGCGGGGACGCTCGATGAGCAGACAGCCAAGGCCGTGGGGTTTGAGCTTTCGTACAACAAGTTCCAGCCGTGGCTGATGACCTCCATCATCTATGCCTTGGCGCTGGTGATCTTCGGCGTGTCGCGGCTGACCATGCGCAAGCCGCTCATCGCCCTTGGGGCGCTCGTGACGCTCGCGGGCGTGGCGACGCACGCCACGGGCATCGCTCTTCGCATCGCGATCCTCGGGCGGGCTCCGGTGAGCAACACGTACGAGGCGCTGCTGTGGATGGGCCTGGTGGCGATCGCCGTGGGCCTGATCGCCCAGCTCATCAATCGGCGGGCGTGGTACTTTGCGGCCGGCCTTGGCGTGGCGTTGCTCTCGGTGCTGTTTGCCAACCTCGTCCCCCTGGAGAGCCAGACCAACTCGCTTCCCGCAGTGCTTCGCAGCAACTACTGGCTGATTGTCCATGTCCTCACGATCACCGCCTCGTACGGCGTGCTGGCCGTGGCCTCGATCCTGAGCCATGTGTACCTGGTGAAGGAAGTGCTCTTCGCCCGTCGCGGCGCGGCGGCCGCGCCGGGGGCTCTGTCGCACCCGCTCATCGCGCAGACGTATCGCTCGATGCAGCTGGGCCTGGTGCTGCTGACCGCGGGAACCATCCTGGGCGGCGTGTGGGCGGCGGACTCGTGGGGCCGGTTCTGGGGCTGGGACCCGAAGGAGACGTGGGCCCTGATCAGCATCGTGGTGTACTTCATCATCCTGCACGCGAGGTACCTGCGTTGGCTGCAGGACTTCGGCATGGCGGCGTGGAGCGTGATGTCGTTCGCGTCGATCGTGTGGACGTTCTATGGCGTGAACTATCTGATGGCGGCGGGGCTGCACTCCTACGGCTTTGGAGCGGGCGGCGGGATGTGGGTGGCGGTGTGGGCCGTTGCGGAGATCGCGTTCGTGGTGGCGTGCTGGCTGAAGCACAGGGCGATGGTGGCGGCGAGCGCGAAGGATGAGCACGTGTCCGCCGCGCCGGAGACCGGGCGGGTGCAGGGCGCGTAAGGCTCTGAATCAGGGATGATCAGCGCTTGGGGCCGATCCTGGAGATCGGCCCCGGTTTGTTTTTGGGATGCCTTGGTCGACACTCGCTTCCGATGCGGTCCGGCTGCGGGACTTGTCGCGGGTGAGATGGTGGAGACGAAGCACTCATACCAATCCAACTCGCAACACGAGCGTGCATCCGCGGGATTCGCCGGAGGAACCGGCTCATCCCGGGCGTGTGAGTCCAGCAAGGTTCGTATCGCCCCTGCGATGTGGGCATCGCCCCTCGGACACGCTTGGTTGGCCGGAAATACAAACGCCCGGCCACGCGGCCGGGCGTCTTCTCAGGAGAGATGATGAATCAGAGTTGGGGGAGGGGGAGGGGGGGCGATCAGGGCCCGATGTGCCAGTCGGCGAGGGTGGCCTTGTTGGACCAGCGGGTCATGTCGTCGAGGGACTTGAAGTCCTTGAGCTCGGCGTGGCTGTCCATGTGCAGCACGGCCGCCTGCCGCCGCCGCCATCATGGCGGTAGTCGAGATTGCCAAACTGGCCGGGCAGGGCGTCGGGGTTGGCCGCGGGAGGGGTGGTGAGCCAGACGCGGGTGCGGATGGAGGGCGGGTCGGCCCGGAAGAAGCCGGGGACGAGCTCGCCGCCGTCGGGGTTTACGCCCTTGCAGGAGGCGAAGGCGATCAGGCGGTCGGCCCGGACAACCTGATCCATGCGGGTGATGTAGAACGAGCCGAAGTTTCGGAGGGCGGTCGCGTTGAAGCCCTGGCGGTCGGCGTCGCCGCCGATGAACGCGCTGTTGAGACCGAAGGACGGCGAGAGGCTGATGACGTAGTTGAAGTCGGACCGCTGGAGATAGCGGCGAAGGACCTTCTCATCCTTGTAGAGGCCCGCAAAGTCGTAGTTCATGTACGGAGCGATGCGCCAGGGATATCGCTGGGCCTGCACGCCGACGACGGGCTCGCCGGTGTCGTCGAGCACTTCGAGGGTCTTGATGCCCGGCGGGGGCGAGGCGCTGGTCCACTCCGGGGGCACGTAGCCGGGCAGGAGTTCTCCCCGGGCGTCGTTGGAGTACAGGGCATAGGCCGTCATGAGGTGCTGGCCGGCGGTCAGTTCCCGAACGGTGTTGGCGGTGCGGCGGGCCTTGGCCAGGGCGGGGAGGAGCAATGAGACGAGTACCGCGATGATCGCGATGACGACGAGGAGCTCGATCAGGGTGAATCCCCACGAACGCGAAACCGTTCCTTGGGATTTCTCGGCTTTGGGACCCGCTGATCGGGCCCGGAACTTTCCCTGTAATCCTTGGCTCACGGGCTTGATGGTTGTTCTCATACTAAACTCCACTGTCTGCGTGTTTCGGCTCGAAACCGGGGGCAGGGTGAGTGGCTCCGGAAGCGTAACACACCGAAGCACACTGCAAAGGCGAGGCCAACATGAACCCCACGAAACTGGTGAGAACCGCGGCGGCGATGATCGGGATCTCGGTCCTGGCCCCCTTGGCCAGCGGAACCCCTGTATCGGCGAACTTCCCCACTCCTTCCATCGATCGATGGATGTACGTGTTTGCCCAGAGCCCGGGAATGGACACGGAGGCCCGGGTGTTCTCCCCATACCCGTATCAGTTCGGGTACTTCGACAACCGCGACGGGCAGTTCCTGGTGGCGTGGGACACGGCGGGCTCGGGCATCGCGACGGGGCAGGCCCCCAACCACTACCGCATCCTCAGCGCCACCGTGACGGTGCGGGTGAGCGGGAACAACTTCTTCCAGTACGACCCGACGTACGACTCGTACCTGACGTATCCGCCCTCGCCGCCCACAGGCACGCCACCCTACCCGCCCGCCCCG
>JBGAOP010000057.1:0-8322 GCA_044221735.1 Phycisphaerales bacterium
TGGAGCGGGGGAGGGGGGGGAGCCGTTTATGAAATCGAACGCGCGCCGAATGCAGGACAGCATTCCCAAGCCGAGGCAATCGACCTTGAGCATGCCGACGGCGTCGATGTCGTCCTTGTCCCACTCGATGACGGTGCGGTCGGGCATGGCCGCGTTTTCTACGGGGACGAGTTCGCAGAGCGGCGTGCGCGTGATGACGAAGCCGCCGACGTGCTGGGAGAGGTGGCGTGGGAAGCCGAGGATTTCGGCGGTGAGGCGGGCGAGCCATTGGAGCGTGGGGTCGTCGGGGTTGAGGCCCATCTCGCGCAGGCGTGCGGCGTCGATGGCGCCCTGCTCCCACCAGTCGGCGTCCTTGGCGAGGCGATCGACGAGATCCAGAGAGAGACCGAGGGCTTTGCCGACGTCTCGCGTCGCGCTGCGGCGGCGGTAGGAGATGACTTCGGCGGTGAGGGCGGCGCGGTCGCGGCCGTACTTGCGGTAGATGTACTGGATGACCTCTTCGCGGCGCTCGTGCTCGAAGTCGATGTCGATGTCGGGGGGCTCGTTGCGTTCCTTGGAGATGAAGCGTTCGAAGAGGAGATCGATGCGGGCGGGATCGACGGCGGTGACGCCGATGCAGTAGCAGACGGCGGAGTTTGCGGCCGCGCCGCGGCCCTGGCAGAGGATGGGGGCCCAGTTGGGCGGAGGCTCGTGCTCGGGAGTTACGCGACCCGAGCGTGCGTAGCGGACGAGATCGTGGACGGTCAGGAAATAGGGGGCGTAGTTGAGTTCGTTGATGAGCGTCAGCTCGTGGTTGATGATGTTCCGCACCTTGTCGGGGATGCCGTGCGGGTAGCGGTCGGCCGCGCCGCGCCAGGTGAGGTTGGTGAGATGCTGCATGGGCGTTGTGCCGCGCGGGACGACCTCGTCGGGGTATTCGTAGCGGAGCTGGTCGAGCGAGAAGGCGGCGGTGCGATCGGCGAGTTCGATGGTGCGGGCGAGGGCCTGCGGGTGCGCGGCGAAGAGGCGATAGAGCTCTTCGGGAGGCTTGAGGTGACGCTCGGCATTGGCGTGCAGACGGAAGCCGGCGGAGGAGAGCGTGCAGCCGTGGCGGATGCAGGTGACGACGTCCTGCAACATGCGGCGATCGGGATGGTGGTAGTGGGCGTCGGTGGTGGCGACGAGGGGGATGCCGAGGCGCGTGCCGAGTTCGGCGAGGCGGGAGAGGCGGGCGGCGTCGTCGGGGCTGTAGGGGAGGGTGAGGGCGAGGGAGAGGCGGTCGTGGGTGAAGATGGATTGGAGAGAGAAGAGAGAAGAGAAGAGATTGGGATTTGGATTACGATTATGATTAGGATCGGAAGAGGGTGCTGCGATGGCGAGGAGGCCTTCGTGGTGGGTGGTGAGGTCATTGAAATCGAGATGGCATTCGCCTTTGGGTGCTCGGCGCTTGCCTGTGGTGAGGAGGCGGCAGAGGCGGCGGTAGGCGGGCATGTCGGTGGGGTAGAGGCAGACGGAGACGGCGGGCATGTCGCGGAGGGTGATGCGGGAGCCGAGGATGAAGCGCGTTGTTGCTTCAACTCCCCCACTGCTTCTGAGTTCTTTGGCCGCGGCGTGGGCTCGGACGACCCCGGCGAGGGTGTTGGTGTCGGTGATGGCGATGGCGCGGTAGCCGAGCGCGGCGGCGTGGTGGATGAACTCCTCGGGGTGGGAGGCGCCGGTGAGGAAGGTGTAGTTGGAGGTGGTGCAGAGTTCGGCGTAGGGCGGCGTGTAGGAAAAGAACCCGGAAGACCGGGGAACACCGCCCGGAAGGGCGGTGCCGCTGCGAAAGGGGTGGGGCTTGAGTTTGGGAAACTCGTTCTCGGGCATGTCAACACCACTCCCCATGGACGAACCAGCGGCGGGTTGTGGGTTGGCGGCAGACCCAGAGCCAGCGACCGGAGTCGGTCTGGGCGGCGAAGTAGTCGCGGTCGGGTGGTTCGTGGCCGGCGCGGTGTCGCCACCATTCGGGGCTGATGCGCTCGGGGCCGATGCAGGAGAGGATGCGGTGGTGATGGCCGCGCCAGGTGAGGGAGAGGAGCGGGCCGTCGGGCGTGAGGGCGAGTGCGCTGGCGGGTTCGGGGCGGGGGAGGAGGAGGGAGGGGCGGGGGGAAGGCGAGGGCAATTTGAAGTTTGAAATTTCAAATTTTGAAATGTCAGAGGCGGAGCGCTGGGAGTTGGAGTGGGCGAGAATGGGGCGGTCGCTGATGGCGCGTTCGGGGATGTGGGACTCGATGGCGTCGATGCGACGGATGCTGTCGGGGCCGAGGCGGGAGATGAGGGTGTCGATGAGTTCGCCCCAGGCCGAATCGGCGGTGTCGTCCTCGGATGCGCCGGGGGCGCCGAGGGCGGGGCTGGTGGTCTGCTGGTGGCGGAGGCGGGCGGTGCGGGTGGCGGTGAGGATGATGCCCTCGACGCCCTGCTGAAGGTCGAGGCGTTCGAGGTGGGTGCGCAGAAGGGTCCAGAGATGGCGGGGGCTGCGGGAGGGACGACTGAGAAGAAGAGGTGCCGAGTGCTGAGCGCCGAGTTTGGGACGGACGAGTTGGATGTCGAGGCGGCGCACGCCTCGTTCACGAGCGGCGAGTTGCGTGGTGAGGTCCTGGAGGACTTGCTTGGCCGCGGCTTCGATGGATTCCCAGTGGTCGGTGGGGCCGTCGAAGAGCATGGAGGCGCGAAGGGGCGGGGTTGGGCGGACCGGGTCGATGTGCTGCGGGGCGCGGCCGAGGGCTTTGTCGAGGCGGTCGATGATCGGGAGGCCGAAGCGGGAGGCAAGAGCGGCGCGCGGGAGATCGATGACCTGGCCGATGCGGGTGATGCCGACTTCGCTCAGCGCGATGGATGTGGCGGGGTCGAGGGCGAGGGCGGCGATGGGGAGATTGGCGAGCGCCTCTCGCTCGCGCCCGGGCGGGACACGGAAGAGCGTCTGAGTGGAAGGGGCGTGGCGGGCGACGGCGTGAGCGGCGGCGAAGGTGGAGGCGGCGGCGATGCGTGTGTGCAGGCCGCGGCGGCGTGCGCCGGCGGCGATGGAGCGCAGGAGGCAGGGTTCGGCTTTGTGGATCAGTTCGGTGCCGGAGATGTCGAGCAGGAGGCCGTCGGGGGGATCGGGCGCGACGAGCGGGGTGAAGCGGATGGCCCAGCAGGCGAGGGCGTGGAGGGCCTCGGCGTCGCGATCTGGGCGGTGGGGCTCGAGGTGGAGGACGGCGTTGTCGGGAAGGAGCGAGCGGGCGTGGGCGAGGTCCATGCCCTCGTGGATGCCCGCGAGAGTGCAGCGGGCGCAGCAGCGGGCGACGAGGTCTCTGGCGGCGACGGGGCGGGTGAGGAGGATGTGAAGAGTCGTGGGCGCGAGCGTGGGGGAGTTGTGTGTGTGTTGCGGCGCTGTGCCCGGGCTTGCGCCCGGGCCTCTGTTAGGCGGCCTCAGTTTGCGATGGATGAGGTCGGTGGAGAAGGTCGGGAACCACAGCGAGAGCACGCGTGGCATGGGAGTGCTCCAGAGTCCACGTTCTGATCTGGGGGAGAACGTGGTCGGTGGGCCGCACTCCTTTGCAGCGCAGAAGTTCGACGCTCCAGCGTCGAGCGTGTGTGGGTGAGACGGCGTGGCGGATGCGCCATCGCGTGGTGGCGGCGGAGAGAGTGGATTGCTCCCAGGGAGGGCGGGCGAGGAGACAGAGCCCCCCATTCCCCCCCACTTGCGTTGGTGCGCTTGCGCTCTCGGCGGCGAGTTGGAGGCGGCGCGTGGCGGGGAGATCGAAGTTGGAAGCGTCGAGGATGACGGCGGCGGCGACGCGGCTGCGGAGGGCGAGATCGGCGACCCAGAGTCGCTCGGCGGGTCGCGGCGCGTGGACGAAGAGGGAGCGTGTGAGCGCGTGCGGCGCGAGCGATGGGGCGTAGGGCCAGACGGCGCGGCCGATCCAGATGAGGCATGCGTGCGCGGCGTCATCGCGCGATTCGAGGGCGCGTGTGGCGAGGACGGAGAGGAGGGTGAGGGGCGGTGACCACGAAGACGCGAACCGGGAGTGGCGAGGTGGTTGTGCGGTGGAAGAAGAAGCCACGGAGTGGCGGGGTACCCGATCCGGATCCGCCACGGAGTGGCAGTCCACCCCGAGCCATTCGTGGATTCCGGCGCAGGTGAGGCCGCGGCCGGGGAGGGCGTCGTCGAGGTCGGGCAGGCCTGTAGAGATGGTGCGGGCGGGGGCGAAGGAGGAGGAGGAGCAGGCGTGGCGAAGGGCGTCGATGGCCGCGGGGAGTGCGGAAACCGAGGTTTTTTGAGAGGGATTCGAGGTGTGGGCGTGTCCGGCCATTGCGTTAGGGTACTGGACGGTTATTCATTTGTCAAGCCTTTGTTTGGTTTATGCGGATAACATTGTCCGCTTATCATGCATCCCCACCGAGGAGCGACGACGGCGCGCTCGCGGAGCGGCGGGCGAGTCGGAGGAGACTGGGATTCAGCACGACATGAACACCGCACGCGGGCCGAGAGTTCGAGAATGTGCATCGCGATGGCTGGAGCGGCGCGTGCGGGGACGATGGCGTGCGCGCGGGGAGATGCGGACGCCGCGTGTTCGCAGAAGTGGGCCACAGCGCGTTCAACGTGGTGAGCATGCTGGACTGGTTCCACCCAACAGGGAACTTTCCCCGTGGCTACCCCCAGTTGCTCGGGCGATGATCGTTTCGTCAACACGGTCCCTGACGACCGAGCCCGCGCACCTCCCGATGCCACTCACCGCACGCACGAGCACCAGTGATGGATCATCGCCCCCGGGCGATGGTCCGACGGAATCCGAGGGGGAGCGGGGAACGGGGCGGGGACAGGAACGCCGGACTCGACGCCTCATCCGGCCGCGCAGGACCACACGAGCACACTTTCTTCCCGGAGTCAAGAACCAATGACCCCAGCCGCCCAGACCGCAGACTCAATGGCCGCGTTGCGCCGGACGAACGCGGGGCACGCACCGCAGAACGAGGGAGCGCTCGAGTCGTTCGTGTACGACGACGACATCGTGCGGAAGTTCCTCGGGGTGACGGTGCTGTGGGGCGTCGTCGCGTTCCTGGCGGGGCTGATCATCGCGCTGGAGCTGGTGATCCCGAGCGTGGTCAACTACACGACGGCGTCGGGGGCGCAGCCGTTTGCGTTCCTGAAGTTCCTGACCAACACGTCGTTCCTGACGTTCGGCCGGCTGCGGCCCTTGCACACGAACGCGGCAATCTTCGCGTTCGCGGGCAACGCGATCTTCGCGGCGATCTACTACTCCACGCAGCGGCTGTGCAAGTGCCGGATGTGGAGCGACACGTTCAGCCGCCTGCACTTCTGGGGATGGCAGCTGATCATCGTGTGCGCGGCGATCACGCTGCCGCTGGGCATCACACAGGGCAAGGAGTACGCGGAGCTGGAGTGGCCCATCGACCTGCTCATCGCGGTGGTGTGGCTCGGGTTCTTCGGCACCAACTTCTTCATGACGCTGAAGAACCGCCGCGAGCGGCACATGTACGTGGCATTGTGGTTCTACATCGCGACGATCGTGACGGTGACGATGCTGCACGTGTTCAACTCGCTGGCGATCCCGGCGGGGTGGCTCAAGAGCTACAGCGTGTACGCGGGCGTGCAGGACGCGATGATGCAGTGGTGGTACGGGCACAACGCCGTGGCGTTCTTCCTGACCACGCCGTTCCTGGGGCTGATGTATTACTTCATGCCCAAGGCGGCGGAGCGGCCGGTGTTCTCGTACCGGCTGTCGATCATCCACTTCTGGTCGCTGATCTTCATCTACATCTGGGCGGGGCCACACCACCTGCACTACACCGCGCTGCCGGCGTGGGCGAGCACGCTGGGGATGCTCTTCAGCGTGATGCTGTGGATGCCCTCCTGGGGCGGCGGGATCAACGGCCTGCTGACGCTGCGCGGGGCGTGGCACAAGCTCACCGACGACCCGGTGCTGAAGTTCTTCGTCGTGGGCGTGACGTTCTACATGATGTCGACGTTCGAGGGGCCCATGATGTCGGTGAAGACCGTCAACATGCTCAGCCACTACACCGACTGGACGATCGCGCACGTGCACGGGGGCGCGCTGGGATGGAACGGGTTCCTGGCGTTCGGCATGATCTACTGGCTGGCACCGCGGATCTTCCAGACGACTCTGCACTCCAAGAAGCTGGCCGAGTGGCACTTCTGGCTGGGGACGCTGGGGATCCTGCTGTACGTGATCCCGATCTATTTCGCGGGGATCACGCAGGGGCTGATGTGGCGGGCGTTTGATTATGCGGGCAACCTGAAGTGGCCGGACTTCGTGGAGACCGTCGCGCAGCTGATGCCGTTCTACTGGTTCCGAGTGGGCGGGGGCGTGCTGTACCTGTGCGGCGCGCTGCTGATGGGGTACAACATCCTGCGGACATGGTTCACGCGTCCGGCGAAGTATGAGACCCCGGTGCAGATGGCCCCGCCGATGCGTCCGCTGGAGGACGAGCGACCGGCATTCGCCTCGCAGCTCTCGGCGAACACGGACATGGGGCACAAGGGGGATGTGGCGCTGCAGTCGTTCTTCCACGGCTGGTGGCACCGCGCGTGGGAGGGGACGCCGTACAAGTTCATCTTCTGGTCGATCGCGGCCGTGGCCGTCGGCTCGCTGCTGGAGATCATCCCCATGTTCGCGATCCGGTCGAACGTGCCGACGATCGCGAGCGTGCAGCCGTACACGCCGCTGGAGCTGTGCGGGCGCGACATCTACGTCGCCGAGGGGTGCTACAACTGCCACTCGCAGATGATCCGGCCGATCTGGGCCGAGACGAAGCGGTATGGCGACTATTCCAAGCCGGGCGAGTTCGTGTACGACCATCCGTTCCAGTGGGGCTCGCGCCGCATCGGGCCGGACCTGGCCCGCGAGGGCGGCCTGCGCAGCAACCTGTGGCACACGCTGCACCTGCAGGATCCGCGGCAGTCGATCACGCAATCGATCATGCCCGCGTACCCGCACCTGCTGGCCAACACCATCGACTGGAACGAGATCCAGACGCACGTGCGGGCGCAGGCCATGATCGGCGTGCCCTACGGCGAGGCCGTGAAGGACGGCGTTTCGCAGGGCCTGGCCAGGGCGCAGGCGAAGACCATCGCCGACGACATCGCCAAGGGCGACGGCAGCGGCAATGGCCCCAAGGGGCTTGAGGACAAGAAGATCGTGGCGCTGATCGCCTACCTGCAGCGCATTGGCACGGACATCTCAAAGCCGGCACCCGCCCCCGCAGTTCCGGCCGCGCCCGCAGCCGCGGCGGCCCCTGCAAAGGTTGAGTCGGTTTCGCACAACTAAGCCGGAGACCCCCGATGCGCATGTCCGACGTGATGAGCCATATGGACCTTGCGGTGTATCCCATCCTCGGGATGATGCTGTTCCTGAGCGTGTTCGTGGGCGTGGTGCTGCAGGTCACCCGGCGCGACCGCCGCACCGAGCTTGATGGCGCGGCGCTGCTTCCCTTTGCCGACACTCCCACCACCCCAACCCGCACCACCACCCCCATCACCCCCATCACCCCCACCACTTCCACCACGGAGGTTCAGCGATGAGCGCCCACGACGCCCAGCAGCCCGCAGCGCAGACGTACTCCGGACCGCAGTCCGGGAAGCTCACGGGGCACAACTACGACGGCATCGAGGAGTATGACAACCCGACGCCGGGGTGGTGGCACGCGATCTTCATCGCGAGCATCCTGTTCTCGCTGGTGTACGCGGTGTTCTTCCACGCGAGCGTGCTGGGGTGGTCGATCCAAGATGAGTGGGATGACGCGCAGAAGGTGGAGTTTGCGAAGATCTTCGGATCGGTGGGCGAGCTCAAGACCGATCGCGACACGATCCTGACGCAGATGAACGATCCCAAGTTCATGGCGATCGCCAAGGCGACGTTCATCGGCAACTGCGCGGCGTGCCACAAGCGCGACGGCGGCGGGGACGTGGGCGTCAACCTGTGCGACGACTACTACAAGAACATCACGAAGGTGGAGGACATCTACCGGGTGATCAGCGAGGGGGCCGCGGGAGGGGCGATGCCGCCGTGGAAGAACCGCCTGTCGAGCAACGAGCGGGTGATTGTGGCGGCGTATGTGGCGTCGCTGCGTGGCACGACGCCGGCGATCGGCAAGCCGCCCGAGGGGCAGAAGATCGATCCGTGGCCGAAGCTTGAAACGAAGGGAACCGGCAAGTGACGCGACGCCACTAAGGTGAAGCACACCCGTGGCCTCTCGCGGAACATTCCAATGACGCTCACGCCCATCGAACCCGAGTCCTCCTCCTCGCCCCAATCATCGCCGACCGATGAACGCGGGGGT
>JBGAOP010000026.1:0-59407 GCA_044221735.1 Phycisphaerales bacterium
CCTCCCCCTCCCCCTACTTGCCCGCCGGCGGGCAGACCGGCTGGGTGTCCACATCCCGGGGGCCGACCCGGGCAAGGTTGGTCCGCCAGCTCGCCGGGTCGATGCCCAACCGCATCCCCAGTTCGGCCAGGCCGCGCATGTTCTCCGGCTGGAAGATCCCCGGCTGGAGCGGCGTCCACCCGTCGGGGATCGCCACCCACCGGAGCTCGACCTTGGCGTCGGGCTCGAGGCGGTTGATGAACTCCACCTGCTCGGCGAACTGCCGGAGCGTGGTCAGCTCGGCCGAGCGGATCATCGCGTCCACGCTCGCCTCGGTGATGCTCACCCACGTCGGCTGGATGATCTTCGGCTCCGGGTTGATCCGGTTGTTGATCACCACCCAGTACCGGATCCGGGGAAGGGGAACCTCCGGGTGCCGGCGACGCAGGACATGCCGCGGCGTGTCGTCGGCCCGCAGGTCGTCGATGATGAGGATGTTCGAGGTCGCCCCGCCGTCCACGTGCAGGGCGTCGTCGATCACGACGGGGGGGAAGATGGCCGGAATGGCCGCCGAGGCCCGAAGGATCTCCGTCACCCGCTCGACCTTTCCAGTGGCCAGACCGTGGACGGCCTCCTCGGACAGATCCCACGTGTGGGGGAGGCCCAGGTCGAGGTTGGTGGTGCCGATCGCCAGCACGCGGTCCTCGGCCGCGCCGCGAGCCAGGCCCATCATGATCGACTGGTTCATCTCACGCTGGATGTCGCGCCGGATGCCGGTGGCGTCCACGAACGACTCGCGCCCGGGCAGAAAGAAGAACCAGTCCCGCACCTGCGACCAATCCTGCTGGGGTTCCTGGTAGATCTTCAGGATGCGGGCATCGGCGAGATTGTCGCCCGTGAACGCGAAGGGCGCGATGAGCGCACCGGTCGAGACGCCCGTGACGATGTCGAACTTCGGCCGGGCCAGCGGCCCCTCAACGGTGGCCCACCCGGCAAGGAACCCGGCCGCGAACGCCCCCTTGTCGCCACCGCCCGAGATGATGAGCACGTCCAGCACCGGCTCGGGAGCGCCCGGCCCCGCCGCGATGTACTCGCCGTGCTCACGCACCATGCGCCGGACGATCTTGTCGATCGCGTCGCGCCGCTCCCGCCCCGTCTCATCGAGATACGCCCCGCGACGGCACTCAAGCTCCTGGCGGGTCAGCACGTGCCGATTGACGGCGCACCCACCCCCTCCCATCGCCAGTCCTGCGACGAGCGCTCCCAGCGAGAGGATGGTCAGGAAGCGAGACCTCATCCGTGTGGTCATGCTCGGGCAGTGTACCCGTCCGGACGGCGCAAGTTCCGTCGACGGGTCAAGGTTTCATGAACCGCGGTACCATGCGACCGCTTGGCACGCCCACCCTCAACCCCCGCACCCGACGCGCATCGCCCGCTCGAAGCGTCCGTCCGGACCGCCGCCGACATCCGCCGGGACCGGCTCTTCGCCGCCTGCGCGTGGGCGCTCATCGGTCTGGCCTACGCCGAGTTCGTCCGCCACGCGCTGAAGTACGCCTATCCGCCGGACCAGACCAAGGGCGATTTCCTCGCGTTCTACGAGGCCGCCCGGGACATGGTGCACGGCGGCGACCTCTACGTCGAGCGGCACCGAAACTACATCTACCCGCCGCTCGTCGCCCTGCTCTACATGCCGTTGACGCTGCTGGACGATCCCGCCACCCAGCACCGAACCGCGGGGGTCCTCTCGCTCCTGGCAAGCGCGGCCATGTCGATCGCGTCGGCGTGGCTGCTGGCCCTCGCAGCGTGCGAACGGCTGGCGGCCCGGGGGCGGACGCTTGCCAAGGTGCTCGCGCCCGTGGTCATGGCCATCGCACTCGTCGTAGTGGCCGACAAGGTGCGCAGCGAGCTGCGGATGTGGCAGACCAACGCGTTGATGCTCTTCCTCGTCGCGATCGGCCTTCGGTGGCTCGACAAGCGGCCCGCGCTGGCGGGAGCCGCGCTCGGACTGGCCGTGAACGTGAAGTACCTGCCGATCTTCTTCCTGCCGTGGCTGCTGGTGCGGCGCCGATTCACTGCCGCGGCGGGGATGGCGGCCGGAATCCTCGCCGGGGCGTTCCTGCCCGCGCTCTGGGTCGGGTGGTCTAGGAACCTCGAGTACCTGCGCGTCGGGTTCGGCGGACTGCTCGCGCTGGTGGGCTTCGATCCGGGCGCCGGCGAAAAGGCTGTGACGCAGGACATTGCCGACGGATTGAGCATCTCCGTCACCAGCGTGATCGCTCGGACACTCGGCGGAGCCGGCCACGCCCGTGAGGCGATGCTCTTGAGCGGGCTCGCCGCGCTGGTCGTCTGCGGGCTCATCGCTCTCGCCTATCGGAGAGCGCGGCTTCCGATGCTGGCGTGGCCCCGTGCGGGCCTGCAGAATGCCTGGCCTTATCCCGCATTGATCGCGCTCGAAGCCGCCGCGCTCATCATCGGATTCCTGATCTTCAGCCCGCAGACCAACCCGCGCCACCTGTACATGCTCCTCGCCCCCGCGTGCGCCGGCGCGGCGATGATTGTCGCGCCGATGGCGCCGCTCGTGCGATGGCCGGTCGTCGTCGGGTGCGTGCTGCTGCTGGGCTCCCTCGTGCTGCCGCCGGGCGGCACGGAGTCGCTCGACGCGGCCGTGCGGGTGTGGCGCGGCATCGGCGGGCCGTCGTACGGCATGCTCGCGCTGCTCGCCGCCCTGGTCTGGTCGGGCACGCGAACGGCGCGGGCCGCGCCGTGACTGGCGATCCGGCATGATCATTCATCATCGATGTCGGAAGCCGGTTCCGACGCACGCTCGGGCGCTCGCCGTGCGAGCGACTCGACGGCCGCGTCGCGCCCGACCATCACCAGTCGCCAGCACTTGTGGATGCGCTTGTTGCGATACTCCGGCGGCACCGTGCGGTTGCTGATCTCCCGGCCCGAGAAACCCGCTTCCGCCGCGGCAGCCTCGTCGAACTTGAAGCGGCGGAAGTTGGTGGAGAAGAAGACCGCGCCGCCCGGGGCCATGAGTGGGCCGAGCAGCGCGAGCAACTCCACATGCGAGTCCTGCACCTCCCAGTCGCGCTCGGTCGAGGTGCTGTTGGAGAACGTCGGCGGATCGACGATGGCCAGGTCGTACGCGCCCCCGGTCGGCCGCGCGTGCGTCCGAAGAAACTCCATGACGTCCGACTTCACGAACGCGTGCTTCGGCGTGTAAAGGTTGTTCAGGCCAAGGTTCCGCCGGGCCCAGTCGAGATACGTGTTGGAGAGGTCAACGCTTGTGGTCGAGGCCGCGCCACCCGCCGCGGCATAGGCCGTGAAACTGCCCGTGTAGCAGAACAGGTTGAGGACGCGCTTGCCCTCGGACTGCTCCTTGAACATCTGGCGAGTCTGGCGATGGTCGAGAAAGAGACCCGTATCGATGTAATCGGTGAGGTTCACCTCGAAGCGGAGGCCGCCCTCCTGCACAACGAGCGTGCCCCGGGAATCACCGACCTTCTCGTGCTGGGTCAGGCCGCGCTGGCGGTGCTTCTCCTTCGTCACCACGCGCACCGGCGGCACGCCGCCGACCTCGGCGATGGTGCGGCGCATCAGGTCGAACCAGTCGGCCTGCTGGGCCGAACTCCGACTGTGCTCTCGCTCGTATTCCGCGGCGTGGAACCAGACCTCGCCGGAGGACGCCTCGTACCGATCGACGATCAGCGGCACATCCGGAACATCGCGCTCGTAGACGCGGAAGTTGGTGATGCCCCGCGCCGGGTACTTGCGCAGGTGCCGGAGGTTGTTGGCCAGGCAGCGGCCGAACTCCGCGGCCTCTCGCTCGTCTCGTTCGCGCAGGCCGCCGAAGACCGGGCCGGAGGCCTCTCGCGGAGGTGCGGAGATCGCGGAGGGAGGCGGCGGAGAGTTGGCGTCCTTGTGCTCGGACTGCTCTTCCGGTGACGACACGGCTTCAGAGTCGAGATGCGCCGCCTCGTCGGCGGAGAGATCGACTGCTGAGGTTCCATCGCTTCCACTCCCCCACTCCTCTCCCCGGCCTCCCTCCGCGATCTCCGCGCCTCCGCGAGAGCTCTTCGGCTTCGGACCCAGGAACGAGAAGTATGTGCACTCGATCTTCGAGTTGTACAGCTTTCGCCGGCGCGTCGCGTTCTGGCCGAACAGGCGCTCCATGTCGAGCCGGCCGCTCAGCACGTGGAAACTCCACGTCGGCAGTCGCCGGAACACGATGGGGAGCGAGCGGTACAGACGCTCGATGCTCTCCTCCTCACCGCGTGCGCCCAGACGCTCGCCGTAGGGCGGATTCGTCACGATCACGCCGTAGTCCTTCGTGCTCGACAGCTCTGCCACATCGCGCCGCAGGAACTGGATGTCGTTCTCGATGCCGTGCCCCGCCGCCCGCGCGTTGCGGCGGGCCAGGCGCAGCACGTCCTCATCGACATCCGAAGCGTGGATCACCGGGTCGAGCCGGTCGGGCACGATCGACGCGGCCGCCTCCTCGCGGGCCTCGCCCCACACCACCGGATCGATCAGCGGCCGGCCGTCCCCGCCGACCCACCGCTCGGCGTCAAAACCGCTCGGGCGGTTGAGCCCGGGCGCGATCGAACGCCCGATCATCGCCGCCTCGATCGCGATCGTGCCGCTCCCGCAGAACGGGTCCACCAATGGTCGCCCCGGCCGCCACACGCTCAGCAGCACCAGGCCCGCGGCGAGCGTCTCGCGCAGCGCGGCCTCGGCGGGCTGCACGCCCTCGCGATAGCCGCGTTTATGCAGGCCCACGCCGGAGGTGTCGATCGTCAGCGTGGCGATGTCTCGCAGGATCGACACCTCGATCGCCACCTGGGGCCCCGTCTCCGGCAGGAGCGCCGCGAGCCCCCCACTGCCATGCATCGATTGCAACCGCTCAACAATCGCCTTCTTCGTGGCCCGCTGCACCGCCGGCTCGCTTGAAAGCCGAGAACGCACACAGCGCCCGGCCACTGGAAACGCCGCCTCGCGGGCGATCCACCGTTCCCACGGCAGGGTCTTCACGCCCTCGAACAGCGCATCGAAGTTATCGGCATCAAACGTCCCCACGCGAATCAGCACCCGGTCCGCGGCTCGAAGCCAGAGATTGGCGTCGGCAATGGCCCGGTGGTCGCCGCGGAAGAGGATGCGCCCAGTCCCGACGGGCTCGGCGTCATAGCCCAGTTCGCCGAGTTCACGCGCCACCACGGCCTCGAGGCCGAAGGTGCAGGTGGCGAGCAGGTCGAGTTCGGGCGTGTCCACGGCGGATTGTTGGGGAGACGAGCGACACGAAGGGCCGACCGCTGCCGAATGCGCCGCAAATTGCAAAGGCGGGCGCCCACACAACACGGGAGCAAAAAGCACAACGCCCAGCGCGTAAGCGCCGGGCGTCGTGCGAAGATCATAAAGACAGTTGGGGTCCATTCACCGGCCCTTGCGGACCGGCTGTCCGATCGCCTTGAGGCGACCAGACGAGAACGTGTTCACGATACTCGCTGCGGCTCGCGCCGCGGAACCATCCGAAGACGATTCACGAGTCTAAGGAAATCCCTTAGAAAGGAGGTGATCCAGCCGCAGGTTCTCCTACGGCTACCTTGTTACGACTTAGTCCCAGTCACCGATCTTGCCGTAGACACCACAGTAATGTGGCGGCTTCGGGCGCTACCGGCTCCCATGACTTGACGGGCGGTGTGTACAAGGCTCAGGAACTTATTCACCGGAGCGTAGCTGATCTCCGATTACTAGCGATTCCAACTTCATGAAGGCGGGTTGCAGCCTTCAATCCGAACTGGGGTGCGTTTTTTGCGATTTGCTCCGCCTTGCGGCCTCGCGTCGCTCTGTACGCACCATTGTAGCACGTTTGCAACCCTGGATGTAAGGGCCATGAGGACTTGACGTCATCCCCACCTTCCTCCGCTTTACAGCGGCAGTCTCGCTAGAGTCCTCGACATTACTCGTTAGCAACTAGCGACAGGGGTTGCGCTCGTTAATGGACTTAACCAAACACTTCACAGCACGAGCTGACGACAGCCATGCAGCACCTGTGCACGTTGTACCCTTGCGGGCCTCATTCCTGTTTCCAGGAACTAATCCGTGCATGTCAAACCCAGGTAAGGTTCTTCGCGTTGCTTCGAATTAAGCAACATGCTCCACCGCTTGTGTGAGCCCCCGTCAATTTCTTTGAGTTTTAGCCTTGCGACCGTACTCCCCAGGCGGCACACTTATCAATTTCTCTACGACCAATACAGGGTGAAACCTGCACCGATCTAGTGTGCATCGTTTAGGGCGTGGACTACCAGGGTATCTAATCCTGTTTGATCCCCACGCTTTCGTGCCTCAGCGTCAGGAAAGCCCCAGCCGGTTGTCTTCACCCTTGGCATTCCGATCGATCTCTACGCATTCCACCGCTCCACCGATCGTTCTACCGGCCTCTAGCTTCCTCGAGACGCGCAGTATGCCCTGCAATTCCTGGGTTGAGCCCAGGGCTTTCACAAAGCACTTACGCGCCCGCCTACGCACCCTTTAAGCCCAGTGATTCCGACTAACGCTCGGGGCCTCTGTCTTACCGCGACTGCTGGCACAGAGTTAGTCGCCCCTTCCTCTGAAGATGATCATCTTTTCTATCTTCTGACAGTGGTTTACACGGCGAAACCGCTTCATCCCACACGCGGCATTGCTCCGTCAGGCTTTCGCCCATTGCGGAATATTCGTTACTGCAGCCTCCCGTAGGAGTCCGGGCAGTGTCTCAGTCCCGATGTGGCCGGCCGTACTCTCATACCGGCTACCCGTCTTCGGCTTGGTGGGCCATTACCCCGCCAACTACCTGATAGGAATATCGCTGCTCCCAAGGCGCCTTGCGGCTTTGCTCTCTCGAGATCATGAAGTATTACGCACAGTTTCCCATGCCTATCCTCCACCTCGGGGTACATTCGATAGTATTACTCACCCTTCCGCCACTAACCCTTGCGGGTCCGTTCGACTTGCATGTTTTAGCCATGCCGCCAGCGTTCAGTCTGAGCCAGAATCAAACTCTTCAATTGAAATCCTTTGCGATGCGACATCTTGCGATGCCGCGGTGCTTCAGATGATTGAGAGCTGACCTGTTAAAAAACCAGCGTCTTGCGACACTGGCCGGTCAACGAACTGCCAGTCCCTCCGGACTTTCATCCGGTCTTCTTGACAGCCCGCCGCCGCCGGAGGGCTAACTCCGGCGACTGAACAGGCAAAATCTACTTTAAGCTTTGGAGACAGCACAAGTACTGTCTCCGGGGTTTGCTTATCGTGATCCTCGAAAATGCCTGCCTCGAAGGCTGTGACCCCTTCGGTGCATATTCGACCTTGGCTGGCTAGCAAAGCCACGGCTAGGACGCCGCTTGCCAGGTCGCACATTCTCGCGGACCTTCCAACTGTCTTTACTTTGCAAAGATGGTGCGGCCAAATCGCCATCCGGCGACCTCGCCACGGCCTCGTGGTTTCCTTCAGAGGCGGGGGAGAGTTTAGCCAGCCCCCCCACGCTGTCAAGCCGCCTCGCCAACTTCCCGTGAATTGTCGATTCAGGCCTCAATCCGGGTGCGCAGGCATTGCGCAAGTGTATGCATGACAGACTCTTGCGCCTACCCCTCCCCATCACCCTGAAAATCATGGGAATCCGGTGCTGTGCGGGCAACCACCGCCGCCCAAATCGGCCCGGGCTTTCTTGGGGAAGCCCCTTTTCCTGAGGCCGAATCCCGCTCCGCCCGCTGGATCGCGGCCACGGCCCGGCAGGCACCCCGAAGGGTGCTGGTGGTCGTGCTCACATCGTCCACCACGATGACCATCCGGCCCTCTAGGCGAGGCCGCAACCAGGCCGCCCGGGGATGAATCGAGTTCGCCACGTTCGCGGCCCGGCTGCTCGGCGCGACATGCGTCTGCGATGGACGCAGGTCGCGGGCGAGCGGCTGCACCACCCGCCCACCAATCGGGCCCGCCACTCCCCGGGCAATGGCCATTGTGTGGTCGATGCCTCGCATCAGCCGGCGAAGATGCGGCATCGGCACCGGAACCACGAGCGGTGGCTCGCATGGAATGGCGCCCGCCGCCCGTGCCGCGGCCAGTTCGGGGGCCAGGGCCTCGCCGAGCAAGCACCCGAGATCGTGGCCCAGCCGACGCCATCGAGTGAACTTCACCTCGCGGACCCACTCATCCAGCGGATGGGCGAACTCGCCAAGCCGGACGATCCTCTGCCATGGTGGACGTGCGGTTTCGCCCTCGCGGCAAGCCTTGCACAGATCCTCACGCAGTTCATCACGCCCCACGCTCATCGCACACTGTGAGCAATACTCCGCAGGGGAATCCGGGGTCCACCCCTCCAGCTTCATACGTTCGGCCAGCGGTGGAGCGACGACGTCCAGCCACACGCGTTCGATATCGAGCCAATGCTCGCCGAGCGTCTTCGGATTTGGGATCGCCGCGACGGACTTTGAACGCTCCACGGGCGGCCGCGGCGGCTGAACACCGCCTGTCCGCCCAACCGGAGCGTGCTCACCTTCCACGCCTGGCGCCTCCGTAGTCGGCTCGTTTCGGCGCGGCGGCCACACGAACCGTTCGGCCGGCGGCGTCCGCTCTTCGGATGGCGGCAATGACCAAGTGCCCACGGGCGTGCTCCCGTGGACAGAATACCAAAGTGCACGGGCCAAAGGCCCCGTCTTCAGCTCAAACGGCCAGTTTCTCGCGAACCAGATCCGCCCGCGCCTCGCGCCGGGCGTTCTGGTCCATTTCCTGGCCGAGCACCCGCTGCAAATGCGCGGGCTGCGTCAGCAGGATCAGTTGGTTCACATCCTGCTCGGTCACACCCTTCACCAGCCCCGTCACCACGCCCAGCCGAACGTCCGAGAGCATCGTGATCGCTTCTTCGGGCGAAAGCAGCCGCGCGTGGCGGAGGATTCCGAGGGCGCGGAAGACACGATCCTCGAGCAACCGGCGCCGCTTCTCGAGCAGCATCCGGCGGGCCTGCCGCTCGTAGTTGATCACCTGCGGCATGATCTCCTGCTCGAACTCCTTGAGGATCTGGGCCTCGGACTTGCCGAGCGTGGTCTGGTTGGAGATCTGGTAGAACTCGCCCGCGGCTTCGGAGCCCTCGCCGTAATAGCCGCGCACCGCGAGGTTCATGTCGCGCGTCGCCCGGCGGACCTTTTCGAGCTCCCCCGTGAGCTTCAACCCCGGCAGGTGGAGCATTACGCTCACGCGAATGCCCGTGCCCACGTTGGTCGGGCAACAGGTGAGATATCCGAATCGGGGCGAGAACGCGTACTCAAGCGTGCGCCCGGTCGTCCGGCTCGGCCCGGCGATCAGATCGTCAACTTGGTTCACCCGCTGGTACGCCGCGCCGAGCTCGAGGCCCGAGAGCAGTACCTGCAACCGCAGGTGGTCTTCCTCGTTGACCATCACCGACACGCTCTCATCCGGCAGCGATACGGCGACTCCGCGGGCTTCGCCGGCTACGGCGGCCGCCCCCGGCGCGGCCGCCATCGGAGCATCGGGCGACTCCGGCTGCTGGGCCTCAACCTTCGCACCACCGGGAATCACGCCCTTGGCGTGCTCCTTCGAGATCAGGTGCCGCTCGAGCATGAGCGTGCGATCCAGCGGCGGGGCCTGGTGCACGTCGACCCAGAGCATCTGCTGCGCGATGCCGCACGTGAGCAGCCGATCGCGGCACAGGTCAAGAATCTCGGCCCGCTGCTGGCGCGACGCCCGCGAAAGGAACGGATAGCCGGAGACGTTCCGGGCCAGCCGAACGCGTGAGGACACGACCACATCCGAATCCGCCCCCTGCCCGCGCAGCCACTCCGCGCCGCGCTTCACCGCCGCGGAACTGAACGGGGGCTTGGGAAGCGGCGCACTCATCGGTGACCTCCCGAACCCAGACCGGGCTTCTCATCATCGCCGTGAGCCTTGGGCTTGCGCTTGGGCGCGGCGGTCGGGCTCGGCGGCGAGGTCGGCGTCGCGTGATGTCCCTGAAACTGATGCAGCTCATCGCGGATCTTCGCCGCCTGCTCGTACTGCTCCGCCGCGACCGCCTCGGCGAGCCTCTTCTTGAGCATCGCGATGCGATCGGCGATCAGCCTCGCATCGGGCTTTGCCGGCGCGGGCGCCGCGATCGGCGTCGCGGTCGGCGCGGCGACAGCGGCGCCGGCCGCTCGCGCCTGCCCCAACGATTGCGGCACCTTCCCCGCATGGTGAGTCCCACCCTCGTGGGCGCGGGCGATCAGCGGCGTGAGTTGGCTCTCAAACGTCTCGTAGCACTTCTCGCACCCGAGGATCCCGCTCTGGCGGAACTGGGCGTAGTTCGTGCCGCACCCGGGACAGATCACCTTCGCTGTCGGCGCGACCTGCCCCGTGGCGGGGGCCCCTGCGCCGGCCGCCGCGCCCTGCTGGGTGACGAACTGGCTGAGCAGGGCCGTGATCGGCGCGGGCGTCTGCTGGGTGATGCCCTCGGCCCGGGCACACTGGTCGCACAGGTGCTTCTCGCGCCGCACGTTGTTCTCAACGCGCAGCTCGTGGACGGTCGCCTCGTTCTCGCAGCGTTGGCATTTCACCGGCAATGTTATCGACGCGCCGGGCGCGGCGATTCGACGAAAAAAGCCCCGACATTGCCGGGGCTTTTTCAACAATCGGGAAAAATCCGCTCCTCGCTCAGGAGGCCTTGGCCGCCTTGGCGGCGTTCTGCTGGCGGGTGTAGCCGTACTTGCGCTTGAGGGGCTTGACAACCAGGCCCTGCTTGATGGCCCGGCTGGAGGCCTTCACGCGCGTCGGCGAGCCATCGATGATGGCCGTGACGGTGTGCAGGTTCGGCTTGAACTTGCGGCGGGTGATGCCGGTGGGCTTGAGACCGAAGCCGCCCTTCTTGACGGCCTGGCCGCGCCACGTGCGCTGCTTGCCGAAGGAGGACTTGCGACCGGTGAAATGGCAGACGTTGGGCATGGGAATCTCCGAGCAGGGCCAAGAGTTTAGGCCTCGCATCGCGACAGGCAACCCGCCGGCACCAATTCCCCACAACTCCCGAACAAACGGCCCAAACCGGCCGCCACGGCTAGATCGGCCGCTTCTCCGCCACCACGACCTTCCCGTCCTTCATGGTCACGATGATCTGCAGGTCCTTGCTCTTCCAGGTGTAGATCTTCTCGGTCGAGGCCTGCGAGCTCATCACCCCGCCGCCCGAGATGTTGTACCCCGCGCTGGGCGTGTCGTCGGTCCCCGAGCCGAGGATGTTCTCCACCTGCGAGATCGTCATGCCCTTGGTGATCTTGGCGAAGTTCTCTTCGGTCACCTTGGTCTTCTGGCAGCCCGCGACAAAGAGGCACAACGCGGCAGCCAGAGTGAGCGCAACGCGACGGGTCGGCATGTTCATGGGGGCCTCCGGGGAACCAAGTCTAACCGATCCGCCGGATGCGCAGCACCCCCCGCCCCCCCCTACTTCCGCCGGATGTTCTCGCGCTCGATCATCAGCGAGAGCGTCCGCACGACATGGTCCACGTCGTCCTCGGTCATGTCGTTGTAAAAAGGCAGGGCGATCGTGCGGGTGCTCACGGTCTCGGCGATCGGGAAATCGCCCGGCCCGAAGCCGAACCGCTCGCGGTAGAACGGCTGAAGGTGGATGCAGGGGAAGTAGTCTTTGGCCCCGACGTCGTGACGCAGCAGCCCGGCGATGATCCGGTCCCGCTCCTCGCGCGTGTACGTGCTCGCGAGCCTGACCACGAACACGAACCACGACATGCTCGTCCGGTCATGCACAGTGGGCAGCACGACATCGTGGTTGTCCATCAGCCGCCGCATGTACATCGACGCGACCCGCTGGCGCTTCTCGACGATCTCGCCCAGCCGCTGCATCTGCGCCACACCGAGGGCCGCGCACATCTCCGGCATGCGGAAGTTGTACCCGAGCCGCTCGTGGCACAGCCACGGGCTGCCCGGCTGCGACTGGGTCGGCCCGAGCGCCGGCCCCGCCCCCGCGCTCGAAGGCGCCGACGGGATCGTCCGTCCTTGGTTGCGCATCGAGCGGCACAGGTCCGCGATGCGCTTGTCGTCGGTCACGATGATGCCGCCCTCGCCCGTGGTGATCTGCTTGTTGGGGTAGAACGCGAACACGCCCACCCGCCCGAAGCTCCCCGCCTTCCGCCCCGCGTGGGCCGAGCCGAGGGCCTCGCAGCAATCCTCGATGAGCGGGATGTCGTGCTTGGCCGCGATCGCCTCGTACTCCTCCATGTGCGCCGGATTGCCGAAGCACTCCACCGCAACAATCGCCCTCGTGCGCGGCGTGATCGCCGCCTCCAGCCGAGACGGATCCATGTTCAGAGTCTTGGGGCAGATATCCACGAACACCGGCCGCGCCCCGACGAACAGGGCGCAGTTGGCCGACGCCACAAACGAGAACGGCGTGGTGATGACCTCGTCGCCCCCCCCACTTCCAACCCCAAGCGCCAGCATCGCCAGGTGCAGGCCCGAGGTGCCGCTGTTGACGGCCACGCCGTACCGCCGGTTGCAGCGCATCGCCACGGCCTCTTCAAACTGCTCGACCATCGGCCCGATCGAGAGCCGCCCGGATCGGAGCGATCTCACCACCATGTCGATCTCAAGGTCGGTGATGTCGGGCTTGGAGAGCGGGATTTCGTGGCTGGTCATGGCTGAGGAGAATATCGGCACGCTCCCCCCACCACCCCCACACCCCACCCCGAATCGGTCAGTGCCGACCCGCTCCGGCCAGCTGCAATCCCACGATCCCGAGCAGAATGAGCGCCAGCGACGCGATCTTCAGCGCGCTCGACGGCTCCTTGAACCAGATCATGCCGGCGATCGCGATCAGCGAAACCCCGCACCCGGCCCAGATGGCATACGCCACGCCCACATCCATCTTCCGGGTCGCCATCGCCAGGAAGACCACGCTCAGCAGGTACATCACCACCGTCGCGACCGACGGCCACAGTCGCGAGAACCCATCCGAGAGTTTCATCGAGATCGCCCACCCGACCTCAAACACCACCGCGAGGGCCAGCCAGAGATAGATCATGCCGCAGTCTACCCCGTCAACGCATCGACGAGCCCCGACCAAGGCAAGAGATCAGATCACAAAACGACCGCGGCCCGATCGTCAGCGTGGACGATCGGGCCGTGGCTCCGGAAGGAGTGGAGAGACTAACAAATGGTCGTTGTGCGGATTTAACGACGCCCGGACTGGGCCGCCGCGGCGATCTGACGGACCAGCACGTTGAGCGTGCGGGCCTCCGGCGCACCGGGAGCGTCCACCGCCTCATCGGCGGCGAGTTGCTTGGCGAACCGCTGGAAGGCGGTAATGACCGTCGAGTGGTTGGGACGGCCGATCGCCCTCGCGATCTCGGGATAGGAAAGCGTGGTGAGCTGCCGCGCAAGGTGCGTGATGACGGCCCGGGCGCACACGACGCGCGGGTGGCGCGTCTTGCCCGAGAGATCGACCGGATCGACAGCCAGCGCGACGCACGTGTGGGCGATGATGGCGTCGATGCGCACGGGGCGCGGGGCCCGCAGCGGCGCGCCGGGGTCGAGCACCGTCGATCCGCCCGCGTGGCCCAGAGCCCGCTCCACGAGCAGCACGCCGATGGCCCCGGAACCCCCCGTCCCCGTCGAGCGATGCTCGCTCTCGGGCACGAGCCGGTGCAGGGCGTCGATCCGCGTGATGAGCCCCTCGATGTCGCGCACCGTCGAGGGCTCCTGCCCCGGCAGTTGGCCCGTGCGCTGCACGAGCAGGTCGATCGCCGCCGCGTCGAGATTCAGCCCGCGCTGCTGCGCGAACATCCGCACGCACTTCTCGCGAAGCGCGGCGTCGGGCGCCTGGATCCCCGCCACCATGCCCGCCATGAACCGCGAGATGAGCGCCGCGGAAAACGCCTTGATCTGGCGCGGGGCCTCGTCGGAGACGAGCACGATCCTCGCACCGCCGCGGCCAAGCTCGTCGAGCGTGTGCAGCAGCTCGCCCTGCGTGGACTGCTTGTTGGACAGGAAGTGCACATCGTCGATGCACAGCAGGTCGACGCGCCGGAGCGTGCGCCGAAACTTCTCGACGTCGCCCGCGCGGACGGCGGCGACATACTCATTTACGAACGCCTCGGCGCCAATGACTCGGACATTCGCGCCGGCCTGGACCTCCTTGAAGCGACGGGCGATGGCATTGAGCAGGTGCGTTTTGCCAACCCCGCACGGCCCGTGCAGGAACAGCGGGCTGTACGCCGCCGCGTCCGGACGGCCCTCGGCCAGCGCGCTCGCCGCGTTGTACGCCAGGCGGTTGGAATCTCCCACGATGAACGTGTCGAAGCGGAAGCGGTCGGTGGGGATCGTCCGCGGCGCGGCCTTGCGAGCGGCGGCGGCCGCGGCGGGGCGTGAGAGCACGCCGTCTTCCGACGGCGATTCGAGCCCCGCCCGCGGCGCGGCCTCGGCGGGCGAGGCGATCGCCTGCGCGCCGAATAGATCGGTAGCCACCACGAAACGGACGACACTCTCGCCCATCTCGATCTTCGTCGAGTGGCGGATCAGGTCGCCGAAGCGCCGCTCAAGCAGGCCCGAGAGCACCTTGGTCGACGCGGCAACCTCCAGCACGCCCCCCTCAACGCGGAACAGCGCCTTGTTGGCGAACGAGCCGTCGAAGCGCTCGGCCCCGATCGAGGTCCGCACGCGGGCAGCCACGCGGGCCGCGGCGTCGCCGACGCCAACACTCGCCGGACGGACCGCCTCGACGCTCCCCGCCGGGCGGGACGTGAGCACGCGGCGCGTGGGGTCCATCGGGGTGGCCCGGGCACGAGGCCGGGACTCATCGCCCGCCTGGGCGCCGACGCCGGGAATGGCTCGGGCCCGCTGGGCCAGGGTTGCCTGATTGTCGCGTGATGCGTCGCCTGAAGAGCCCGAGCGAACGGGCGCGGACGACGACTCCTGAGCGTGACGTGTCTCCACAGGTCACACCTTTCCGGGTGAAGTCGATTGTCAATCTCGCTGCCGAGGGATGGACAAATCGAAAGACTGCTCGAACGTCCGGGGCAACCTTCAACCCCGGGTGCCAAGAGTCCGTTCAACGCCAGCCTTTGACATCGAACCTCCCGCGAGGCGAACCCCATAGGCAGGGCTCGTACACATTCGCAGCGAAGGTCCAACGGCTCGGGCCGCCGGTCCGTCCGTGACCGGGGCGAAATGTACCGCGCCCCGCCCCTCGACTCAACACATTCTTGACAATCAACACGCCCGATCGCCGCGCAGGTGCGGAATAAACAGGGAGTTGTGCATCGGAAAAATATTTTGGCGCTCGCGACCGCGCCGATGCGGACGCGATGTGGACATCTTTGTGGATAGTGCGAGTTCGAGCGTGGATTTCAGGCCCGATCGACGCTCGGGCGCAGCGTCCGCACGAACGGCATCCGCAAACCGACCCGCTCGAACCCCGCGCGCCGGTACAGCTTCATCGCCGGCGCATTGCGGGTGTCCACGGCGCACGTAACTCCCCCGGTTCCCTTCACGCGCGGATGACCAGGGACACCCTCGGGCGCGAGCACCGTGTCGTACAGGTGTCGAAGACCAAACGCCAGCAGCTTCGCCCCAAGCCCCATCCCGCGTACCGCGGGCGCAAGTCCCAGATACACAAGCTCCACCGAATCCTGCTCCGGCGCGGCGGAAAGCAGCAAACATCCCTGCGGTCCATCGCGATTCTCGATCAGCCACCACAGCGTCGGATCCAGAACGCCCACCGACCGGTGCGACTCGAGAACATCGTGCAGTGAGCGCATGCCGCAGAGCTCCGGGCAATCCCGGGTGTCGATGTACGAGCGCTCCAAGGCCAGCAGCAGTCGCTCGCGGATCACCGTCTCATCCGCACCCGCCCTCGCCAACTCGTCGAGTGAGCGAACGGTCATGCCCGCCGGCCACGCCGGAAGCGCCGCCTGTTCCAGCAGCCGCCCCGGCGTTCGCTGCACGGGCCTTCGCATATACGCAAGATCGCCGAGTTGCAGGAACCCGGCAACCCTGAACGCCCGCGCGACCTCCGTCTCGCGGGTCTCCAGGAGCGCCTGCGCCAGCACCGCGGGTTGTTTTCCCTCCGGAGTCGCCGCCGCGGCCGCCTCGCAGACTCGGTGAATCAACGCCACCCGCTCCGATTGCTCACCCGCGCCGGACACGCCCGATCTCCCTCCCAGTCGCGACCGCGCGATCCACGACGGCTCCTTGCGCGGCCCCGACACAAACAGCATCGCGGTTCTACCCGTCCCCAGCACGGCCAGGCAGACCTCACGAACCTCGACCGAATCCGCGGAATCCTGCGAGCAGAACATCAGCGAGAGGTCGATCCGGTGGTCGGCCGCGGTCTGCAGGAACTTTTCGGCCGCGCCACGCGGATCGTCGGTCTGTCCCCCGATGAGCCGCATGGCCGCGGCCAGCCGCAGATCCGGGGTCACTCGCACGATGCGCGGGCCCGAACCATCCCCTCCACCGCTGCCGGCGGGGCTCAGACCAGTGTTGACCGACGCGGTGGACATGAAAATCAACGGCCCCGCACGATCCCCCAACCCTTTCCCAACCGCCCCCTTCACCGCCGGGCCGATGCTCCGAAAAACACCTCACGGGCAAAGAGACGTTCAGGACAGTAGACTCTTACCCTCCGCGGGCCCGAAAGGCCCCCATTCCCACCGCTCACTCCGGCAAGGACCGTACTCATGTTCAAGCTCTTCTCCCTGACCGCCCGCTCTGCCTGGTTCGCCGCCGCCCTTCTGAGCTGCGTGGGCGCGGGCGCGATCGGCCTCGCTACGGCCACGCCGATGGCCGCCGCCGCGCCCGAGCCCGACCCGGTGCCGCGTCGGTGGGAGCTTCAGGTCGACCCGGGCGAGCTGCGCTTGGTCACGGTGGATGTGCCGAACGTCGGCGAACGCAAGTTCTTCTACCTGACGTTCAAGGTCACGAACAACTCCGGACAGGACATGCTCTTCGCCCCGTCGTTCCAGCTCTCCGACGGCGACGGAAACGTCGTGCGCTCCGGCCACGATGTGCCCCAGTCCGTGACGCAAAGGCTCCTCGCCGAGACGCAGAACCCGTTCATCATGGACCAGATCGGCGTCATCGGTGAGTTGCTTCAGGGCGGCGAGAACGCCAAGGATGCGCTGGTGATCTGGCCCGCCGGCGCGCTCAACCCGTCGCAGATCACCGTCTACGCCGCCGGATTCAGCGGCGAGACCAAGACCGTCACCAGCCCCGACGGCAAGGAGAAGTTCGTCCTCCGCAAGACGCTTCGCCTCGACTACAAGGCCCCGGGCGACCTCTCCGGCGTGGCCGGACAGGCCTTCCCGCTCACCGAGCGCAGCTGGATCATGCGGTAAACCTCGCCGGATAGACGCCGTCGCCTTCCGGGCATACAGTCTTGGCCCCGGAAAGCGACCCACCCAGGGACTTCCTCGGCATTTGCATCACCTTTGAACTGAGAGGCCGCGTCATGGCGCACAAAAAGGGACAGGGCTCAACGCAGAACGGGCGCGACTCGAATCCGAAGTACCTCGGTTTCAAGCTTTACAGCGGCGAGGTGGCTGGCCCCGGCTCGATCATCCTCCGTCAGCGCGGCACGCAGTTCCGCCCCGGCTTCATGGTCGACATGGGCCGCGACCAGACCCTCTTCGCGCTCGGCCACGGCAAGGTCGTGATCCAGGGCAGCAAGGTCAGCATCAATCCGACCGACACGAAGCTCGCGCGCCCGTCGTGGCTGGCCACGAACTGATCCAACGCCGACATCGAGTGTTCAACGACAACCGGCCGCCATGGCCGGTTGTTTCTTTTCAGGCCAAGGCACGCCGGATCGCCGCGACCTGCCCGAGCACCTCGCCCATCCGGGCCAACGGCAACATCGTCGCCGCGTCGGACAGGGCCGACTTCGGATCCGGGTGGCACTCCATGAACAGGGCATGCACACCCGCAGCCGTCGCGGCCCGAGCCAGCAGCGGCGCGAGATCGGACCGTCCGCCGGTCACCTTCCCTCCCTCGCCCTTGCCCGGCTGCTGGGTCGAGTGCGTGCAATCAAAGCACACGGGCACGTCGAGCGCCATCATGTCTGCGAGGCCGAGGAAGTCGTTCACCAGCCGCCCGTAGCCGAAGAACGTGCCGCGCTCGGTGAGCATGACGTTCAAGCACCCGGCCTGTTCCAGCTTCTGCATCGGGCCCCGCATCTCGTCGGGGGAGACAAACTGCCCCTTCTTCACGTTCACGGCCCGCCCGTGTGTCTTCGCGGCCCTGCCCGCGGCAACGAGCAGGTCCGTCTGGCGGCAGAGGAACGCGGGAATCTGCAGGATGTCCACGATCCTCGCGGCGATCTCGGCCTGGTGCGGATCGTGGATGTCGGTCGTCAGCGGCACGTCGAGCTCGCGTCCGATCTCGTGCATCCATGCGAGGCCCTGCTCGAGACCCGGGCCGCGCGGCGAGTCGATGCTGGTCCGGTTTGCCTTGTCGAACGAGGCCTTGAACACCAGCGGCAGCCCGAGCCTCGCGCAATGCTCCTTGAGCGCGCGCCCGATGGTCAACCCGAGATCGAGCGACTCGAGCACGCACGGGCCGGCGATGATCGCCAGCGGCCGGCCGGGGCCGATAGACACAGAACCTGCGGTGCACAGTCTCGCCATGCCCGGAGGATATGCGGACGAGGCGACGAACCGGCCGCGGCAGCGATCAGGTCGATCGGCTGCCGACGTTGCTCATCCAGTTCTCGGCGCGGTCGAGCCACGACTTCAGGTTGTGACGCTGCACCACGATGAGCAGCAGCGTGAGCAGAACAGCCAGCACGCGCCACAGGTTCAGCTTCTTTTCCAGGTGCTCGATCTTTTCGTCGGGTGACTTGGCCATGGTGTGTTCTCCGCGTGCCGGAGCGAGAGAGTGCCCCGGCGGACGCTGGGGATCGGCCGCACGTCCCGCGATTCGTGAGAAGTGGATGACACCCCCGATGCAGGCCCAAAACCACGCACGTTATGGGACGATCCGTCCGCCCCCCACCGATCGCTCACGCCATTTCTGCGCGACCTACGGCTTGTTGGCAGGCTTTGCGGGCGGGGCCTCGCCGCGCCGACGGGCCTCGGAGAACCAGAACGCGGCCTCCTGCACCTTTCCAGACTGATCGAGCAGTTCCGCCAACCGCTGCGCGAGATACGCGTTGGCGGGAGCCAACTCGGCCGCGGCCCGCAGTTCCTTGATCGCCTCGTCCGTGCGTCCAGCGGTGTACAGCGCGATCGCCAGATCGTGCCGAAGCGATGGAGACTTCGGCTCGGCCGTCCGAGCCTGCTCCAGGATCGACACCGCCTCGGTCAGCAGGTCGGCCCGCCGCCCAGCCGAGGCCAGTTGCAGCAACTGCATGCCGATGGGCTCAAGCTCCCATCCGCTGCCGGCGTACACCTTCGCCCCATCTCGAACGATCGACAGACCGTCGAGCTTCCGGCGGGCCCGCTCGGCCACGAACACCGCGCTGGCAAGCGATTCGGGTGCCTGCGCTGGATCGACGCCCAGTTCCTTCGCCCTGGCGGCAAGCTGCTCGGGGCTCATGGCCCGCACCGCGGCTTCCGCTCGCAGGTCAAGCTCGATGCCGAGCAATCCCGCGCCGATCAGCGTGGCCGCCTCACCGCCGCGCACGCCGCCGTGCGGACGCCCCTTCGCCTGCTCGATCGCCTTGGTTGCCTGCACCGCGGCCTCGTCCAGCCGCCCCATCTGCGAGAGCAGCCTCGCCGCGCCCGCCCGCGGCCCCGAGAGCCGCATGCCGGCATTGGCCGCCCGGGTCGCCACGCTCGCCGCCCGCTCGGTATCGCCCAGTGAAGCGAGCAGGCCCGCCGCCTGCAACAACTGGTCCGGCGTCACCTCGCGCTGCGCAAGCGCTCCATCCACCAGCGAGCGGGCTTTGGCCGCATCGCCGATGTCGCGGAAGAACCCAGCCGCCACGAGCGGGCCGCCGGTGCTCCGGATATGGCGAGCGAGCGCATCGTTCCACTCCGTCGCGGCCGCGGCGCGGGCATCGGCCAACTTTTTCACCGCATCCTCACCGGGCCCCGGCGTCGCCGCGGCGGCAAGCCTGCGACGGATGAGATGGTCCCGCACGCCGAACAGATCGTCGTGCTTCTTGAGGGCCTCGGTGAGCATCGCCTGGATGCGTTGATCGCTCGCGGCCCGCACCTTCGCCGTTTCAACCTCCGGGATGCCCTGGTAGTTCATCCGCTCGATCTCTCGCATCGTCCGGGCGTCCATCACCCTCGCGAGTTCGAACACCAGCGCATCCCGCGGATGGCCGGACTCGAGCACGCGCCGCGACGCCTCCTCGGCGCCCTCCCAGTCGCCGATGAGCAGCCGCAGGTAGCTGATGTTGAGCCACTCGTCGGCACGCAGCGGCCACAGGAATGCGATCCCGCCGGTCCCCATCTCTCCCGGGGCGGCGCCGCGCTGGTAGTGCCGCAGCGCGGCCTGCGCCTGTGCGACATCCTCGGGCGTGGGCGCAAAGTCCGGCCGAAGCACGAACTCGATGGGCGTGTCCAGCTTCTGATACGCAAGCTGGGCCCGAAGCAGGTTCCACCGGATGTACCCGCTCCACCCCGCCACCACCAGCCACGCCAGCGTCGCCGCAGCGAACGCCACGCCCCAGCCCCGGATCCGGCCGTGGTACTTGAGTTGGAACCCATGCACGCGACTGCTGGCGTCGACAAGCAATCGCCACGTCTTCCAGCACGCCCACGCCCCAAGACCGCCCATCGCCACCGCCATGAGCATGGGCACCTGGTTGAACATGCCGCGGTAACACCAGAACAACACGAGGAAGAGAACCGCACAGACGAGTTCTTCCGCCCAAGACAGATCCCATCGGGCCGCCCGCATCTCCTTCGCCTTGGCCGCGGTCGCCTCCGCGCCCGCCCGCACCGGCGCAAACACCGCGGGCCTGCCGAACCCAAAGCTCAGCGCGTCGTTCGGACACACGCTCACGCAGTCGAGGCACTTCATGCACCCAGGATCGACAACCATCCCGTAGTCGCGGACCTCCTCGCTCACCCGCACATTCGAGGTGCACACCGCCGTGCAGTGGCCGCAGTGCTCGCAGTTGTCGTTGACGATGATGCGCCCGACCGAGAGCTTGTCCGCCGGCGCGAACAACCCGCCGTACGGGCAGCCGTACGTGCAGAAGCCCTTTGCCCCGAGGAAGTACACGGTGAACGCGCCGCAGGCGAGGATGAACGGGATCGCCATCCACCACGTCGCAAACGTCGCCCAGAAGTCCTGTACAAGAAACGCGGCCCGATACCCCGGGAGCGGGTCGATCTGCCCCAGCCAGTCCGGCAGGTGGCCGCGGGGGTCGGCCAGCAGCGGCCGCACAACGTCGCGCACGATCACCGGCCACGCGAACATATACACCGCCAGTCCCATCGGCACCAGCAGCAGCAGCCGCGACCGGAAGGGGCGCGGCTTGATCCCGCACTTCATCATCACCCACCCGCACAGATCCTGCACCGCCACGATGTGGCACCCCCACCCGCAGAAGAACCGCCCGAACACCAGCGTCGAGAGAATCGCCAGCACGAAGAACACAAACCCCGCGTTCACCGTGCCGTCGCGCAGCGTGTACATGCTCTCGCTGGGCTCCACGGGCGACACCGTCAGGCCCGTGACCAGCCACTGCACAATGTGCGCGGCCATGAGCACGTGCACCAGGATCAGCACCCCGGCCCGCCATTTGCCCATGTTCGAGTGCTTGATGAGCGGATGTCCCTTCGTCCACGCGTTGCGCCCGTGGGAGTGCCCGGAAGACAGCACAGGCAGGGAGAGCGTTCTCCCGGCGGACCGGGCGGACGCACAGGACGATGTCGCTGGACCAGAATCCGTCACAGGAAGAAGATCATACAAGGGGGCGGCGCTCGGCGCGAGCCTCACTCCTTCGATTTGCCCGACTTCGCCGCGGCCTCTGCCTTCGCGCGGGCCTTGGATTCGGCGACGATCTTGTCAAGGAACACCTTCGCTCCCTCGGGCGTCGGCGTCTTCCCGGATCGCACCATGTCGTCGATCCAATCGATGGCCTTGCCGATGTTCCGATTCATCCGATCGCTGACCTGCTCGGACTCGATCTGCCGGGCCTTGGCGACCTGCGCCTCCTTGGCGTAAAACCCGCTCACGAACGAGCCGGCCACCAGCACCACCACGCACACCGCCAGCAGCGTCGCCGCCACCGGGGCCCGCCGCACCCACAAGCCCACGCGGGTCGAGAATCGCTCCCGCATCCACGGGATCGGCCGGCGCTCCAGCCACGCTTCCAGATCCGAGGCGATCTCCGCGGCCGTGGCGTATCGATCCTCGGAGCGCGGGGCCATGGCCCGGGCGCAAATCCGATCCAGCCGCTCGTCGGCCTCGGGCCGCGCCGCACGGATCGACGGCCCCCGCTCCCGTCCCTTGGATGGATCGTGCGCCAGGATGACATCCTCGGCCGTGCTCCCGTTGGGAAACCGGCCGGTGGCAAGGTAGTACAGCAACCCGCCCAGCGCGTAGATGTCCACCAGCGGCGAGGCCGACGCCATGCTCTGCCGCACCTGCTCCGGCGCGGCAAACGCCAGATTCCCCAGCGGGATGTGCCCCGAAGGGCTCCCGGCGCCCAGGCCCGCGTCGGTGATGGTGGCCACGCCGAAGTCGGTCACCCGGGCCTGACCCTCGGGCGTCACCAGCACGTTCGACGGCTTGAGATCGCAGTGAACCACCCCCACCGAGTGCGCCGCCTGCACGCCGCGGGCGATCTCCGCCACCAGCCGCGCGATCACCCGCAGGCTCACCCGCTTCTCCCGCGCCTCAAACCACGTCTGCAGGTCGCCCCCCGAGACGAGCTCATAGACGAGGAACAACTCGCCCTCGTCGGTCAGCCCGCGATCCAGCACGCGCGCCACGCCCGGGTGCTCGATGCGCCTCGCCTTGGTCGCCTCCGCGGCCTGCCGGTGCACCGTGTGATCGTCCACCACGATGAGCTTCACGGCCACCCGCGCCGCATGGCCCGCGTCCGAGAGCAGGTGGTCCACCGCCTCGAACACCAGCCCGCTGCTGCCCTGGCCGAGCGACCTGAGCAACTCATAGCGGCGACGCCCATCCTCCAGCGCCGGGCCCACCGAGCGCGGCAGCGAGACCGTCCGGCGCACCGGCGCCACGCCCGCCATCGCGCCCGTCGAGAGCATCTGGTTTCCCAGCAGCGCGGCCAGCCTGATCGGCCCGGCGAGATCCGGGTACGAACGCAGGAGACACTCCGCATGCCTCTCCATCGGAGCCGGGCACCCGTCCCGACGGGCCAGCGAGCGAAGGCTGACGTCGATCGCCGCGTCGAGCGAGACCGGCCGGGTGGACAGGTCCGGCACCGCGCTGCGATAGCGGGCTAGGTCGCAGGGCAGGTCGTTCTCGAGCCGCCAGCGGCCGTCCTGCTCGATCAGGTCCGCGAGTTCGGCGTCGTCGGCGGGGTTGCGCCGCTCGAGCAGGGTGCCGAACTCCTTCCGGTAGTCTGTGGCGAGCAGATCGGAATGATCGAGCCTCGACGGACGGGTGGTGATCATGCACGCCGCTCCGCCAGGCCGTCCTGCAGGGTCTGCCGAATCCGATGCCATCGTTGGCGAACGGCCGCGTCGTCCACGCCCAGGTGCGTCGCGATCTGTGTGTGGTTGGCCCCGCCCGCCCACATGCGGGCGATCGTGCGATCGTCGTCGGTCTTGAGAATGTCGAGCAGATCGTCGAGCTCGAGCGAACCGCTCCCGAGCTCGTCGGATTGCGACGGCGAGTTCAAGCGACCGAGCATCCAGACCGCGAACTCGCTGTCCTCGCCCTCCTTGGTCCGGAGCGCCTCGACGATCCTCGCCTTCTCCACCAGCGAGTGC
The DNA here is from genome assembly GCA_044221735.1 of Phycisphaerales bacterium. Classification (GTDB taxonomy): domain Bacteria; phylum Planctomycetota; class Phycisphaerae; order Phycisphaerales; family UBA1924; genus UBA4658. Next base: position 23,868 of record JBGAOP010000026.1, read on the forward strand.
TGGGCCACCTTGAAAACCATGCCCCAGAACTCATCCTCGCTCCGGGCCTGGAACTTCCCGCTCCGCACATACGCATCGAGCCGGCGGCTCACGGTCGAGAGAATGTCCTGCGAGTCGTACAGCCGGCGCACCGACGCCCGCAGCTTGCCGCGCACGCGCCTCCGGATCATCGGCCCATAACTGGTGAGAAAGTCCGCTAGCGCATGGCGATCCCCGTCTCCCATCCGCTTCATCAAGTCCCCTAACGGACTTTCTGCGGGCGAAGAGATGTCCATCGCGACTTTTTTCGCGAATTCCGCGCTTCGGCTGTCACACTCGACGCGCACGCTTCGCTTCCCCTTATGACCGCCAACCGGTGGCCAAAGGGGCCACCCAGCGACGGCACAAGGAGAGTTTATGCGAAGTCCGCTCACAACGGAACTGGTTGTTTTTACGCGCATCATGAGTTCGGGACGAGGGGAAACCCCAAACCGACACCTCACATCGGTCGTGCAAGTCCTCGCCGCGGCCGTGCTGCTCGCGTGTCTGGGCTACGCGGGCAGCGCCCAAGCCGCGCCCGCCGCCCCCGCTGCGGCCAGCGACCGCACGCTGATGCGGAGTTCTTGGTATGACAACCTGCGGGACTTCCTCAAAGAAGAGTACCGACGCAAGGGCGGTCACCTCGAGCAGTGGCCGGACTCGACGATCGACGATGCACCAGTGAACTTCGTGCAGGCCGTGTACGAGCAGATGGGCGGCGATCCGAGCGCTTTGGATCTGCGAAAGACCGATCCGCCTCTGGTGGACATGCTGCTCTACAACATGTATTTGGCCATCGGCGGCTCCGAGGGCAGGGGCACGCTTCTCGATGGACAGTTCGACGCCCGTTCCGCACAACTCTGGGCCTACTTCGAGTTTCTCGGCGGCCAGCTTCTGCCAGAGTGACCGGCACGCACGGGAGCACACCCTTTGAACCCAAGATACCCCCCAAGTCTCCCGCCCACTCCCGAAGAGAGCGCGGTTGGCGCAGACTCCCCCGACGAACTCGCGGCCGCGCTCGCGTCGACAATCGTCAGCGAGCAAGAGCAGTCGGCCCTCGTCCTTCGTGTTCGACAGGCTCTGGGACAGGACGATTCCCGCGCCGCGGCGGCCAGGCTCGGGATGAGCTACACCGTTGTCCGGCGCGTCGTCGCGGGAAAACGACCGACCATCGACTTCCTGCGCCGCCTGTGCCGCGTCTACCGCGTCGACGGCCACTGGCTCCTCACCGGCGAGGGCACCCCCTCGCTCGACGACCGCGCGGCCGAAGCCCTCCGGAGCGTGCCTTCGGAGGTACTCACGGCCGAGTTCACGCGACGCCTCGCTCGCGTGCTCAGCGCGGCCGAGCTGCCGCCCATGGAGGCCGCACTCCGGCGCGGCCAGGCGGCCCTCGACGACCTGCGTTCCGAGCTTCCTCAGGCCCCGTAGGCCCCGCCCAGACGGTCTCGCACCTTCCACAAGTCGGGGAAGAACACGCGCGTGAGCGTGGACGCGAGGTACTTCGCGCCCGACGATCCGCCCGTGCCCATTCCCGCGCCGATCATGCGCTCCACCATCTTCACGTGGTGGAACCGCCAGATCGCGAACTTCTCGTCGAACTCCAGCAGGTGCTCGGCCACGCGGAACTGCGCGTAGTACCGCTCGCCCGAGTGGTGCTCATCCTGCGCGCGGTAGAGTCGGAAGAGCGCCTCCACGCACGCCTCGTCCGCCTCGTGGGGCTGATTGGTGTCGCGCTTGAGGAACGCCTCGGGGATCTTGAACACCCCGTTGTCCTCGCGAGACAGGTGCCGGATGAAATGGTCGTACGGCGTCGGCTTGTCCAGGAACGTCGCCATCTCCGCCTTCGCCGCGTCGTCCTCGCCGACCAGCGCGAGCATGCGCGGGTTCTTGTTCCCGCACAGAAACTCGATCTTGCGAAACTGCACCGACTGGAACCCGCTCGCGGGCCGCAGCGAGTCGCGGAACTTGGCGAACTCCGTCGAGAACATCGTCTCCAGCACCGGGATCTGCTCGATGAGCAGGTGCTGGATCTTGTGCACGCGCTCCAGCAACTGGGCCGCTCGCAGCGGCTGGTCGCGATCAAGACACTCCCCCACCGCAAAGAGCTCGTGGAGAAGCTGCTTGAACCACAACTCATACACCTGGTGCGCAACGATGAACAGCAGTTCGTCGCGGTGCCCCGGCTTGGCCACCGGCTGCTGCAGCGACAGCAACTCACCGATCTTCAAGTACGAGCCATACGTGAGCTTCTGGCTGTGGTAGATCGGGCTCTCGCCCGGGGACTGATCGGGGAACTGCGGCTGGGAGGGCGGATGGGAAGCGGTCATGCCGGAGGATACCCGCGGCCCGGGACCGGGCTTGGAAACCGTTCGTAGACGACGCTTTGTCTCAGCACGGGCCGAGCCACACGTTCAGGAAGTCAAAGATGTCCTGGACCGTCAGCCCGTCGACGCCGTTGAAGTCCGCCCGCAGCAGCCCGGCGAACCACTCGTTGAGATAGTCGAAGATGTCCTGCACGCTCAGGCCGCCGACGCCGTTGTAGTCCGCGTGGCACACCCCCGCGGCCCGCCACAGCACCGACGCCGGCACGGTCACCCGGGCCTGCGCCCCATACGCGTACGACATCACCAGCGTGGAGTTCCCCGTGTACTGCGTGTAGTCGAGATGGATCCGGTGTCGCCCGGGAGCAAGCGCGATCAATCCCGTCCCCTCACCCGCCGATCCCACGCTCCGGTTGTCCACCACGAGCGTGTCGCCCACGAACAGCCGCGACAAATCGTCCGACACCAGCCAGAACTGGTAGAACGTCGTCTGCGGAACCTGGATGTAGCCGTCGAAAATGGCCCCGACGGCAAAGCTCCGGCCGCTGCCCACGGCCGCGCCCGTGGTCGGTGGATAGTTGAGCTGCGCGGGCGTGCCGGTGCCGAACTGCGGGTACGTGGTCAGGTCCGGCATGCTTGTGTAGAGCGTCACGCTCGTGCCGCCCGTGCTGATGTCGAAGTACCTCGCGCTCAGGCCGGAGACCACCGACTGATACGGCTGATCCGGCGGGCGCGGCGAGACCACCGTCACATACACAGGGGTGTTCACGCCCCCCGCCGTGTAGCTGAACGTGTCCTCCACCCCCACCGCCCCCGCGGGCGGCGAGTAGTACACCTGGTTCCGTCCGCCCGGCCCCGTACCGACCGACACGGTCACCGAGCCGCCCAGCGCGGTCACCGCCGAAGGAAGCGTGAACGAAGAGATCGCCGCCGTGCAGATCACGCCCTGACCGTCGTTGGCCAGCACATCGATGTACACCGGCGAACCCGGCAGCGTCTGGGCCCAGTCCGGCAGCGCATCCGCCCAAGTGTTGTTCAGGCACATATACGTCCCGATGTTCGAGTTGTACGTCGTCACCGAGGCCGCGCTGAACGCCGTTGGCGGCGAGCCGGAATCGATCGAGGGAGACATGATGTACCCGCTCGTCGCGTCGTGCGACATGCCGAAGTTGTGCCCCAGTTCATGGGCCGAATCGGCGTAGCGGGCCGCCAGCACCGTCGTAAACCGCGATTGCGCCAGGCTCGCGCCCGACGCGACCGAGCACATCGCCCCGACGTACCCCAGCCCGACCGTCGCGCCGTTGAGATCCCGCCCCGTGAACAGGTGGACGATGTCATGCACCGGGTTGGGGATCGACGCCCACCGTCCCGCGCACGTCGAGAGCATCGTGTTCGCGCTCGCCTCAACCGGCGGCAATGCGTTGTACGGGTCGGCCGCGTTCGTCGTCCACACCGTCACCGACTTGAGCGCGAACCTGCACGGCGAGGTAAACGTCGCCGTGTTCCGATACAGCGCGTTCACGCCCAGAAGCACCGTCTCGATGTCCTGCACCGTCGCCGCCGCCGAGTTCCCGTTCAGTTGATAGAACGGATAGTCCGCCTCCGCGACCATCTCCACATACTTGCAACCCGGCCCGCGCGGCCCGAATCCCGCCGCGCCCTGGCCCATCGACGGCGGGACCATGCACTCCGGACAATGGTCCACGCCGCACTCACCGGTGGACGCGATCACATCCGCCGGTGTGTACACCACGTGCGTCATCCCCTCCAGCCCCGCTCGCGGGAAGTCCGCCACCGGTTGGACATACGCGAGCGCCTCGCCACCACCCGCCGCGAACACCACGCCCCGCACGTGCCCATCACGGACCGACGCCCAAATCTCGTCCCCCGTCGCCCGATCGCGCCCATGGAAACTCGACGGAGGCGGCGCGGCCGCCTCACGCAACTGCCCATCCTCCCCGGACACCAGCAGTGTGAATCCCGCCGCACGCAACGGATACGGATCAAGGTCAAAGGTCGCCGCGCGAACCACGCCGTGTTCCATCATGTCGAAGCGAACGACGATCGCGGGCGTTGCCTCTTTGGCATCCCCGGCGCGATCCACGCGCACATCCAGCATCCGCCCTCCACGCAGACCCATCGCGGTAAACGGCGAGTCCCCCTGCGCGGCAACATCCACCTGCGCCCGCGCGACATCCACCCCAACGGCCATACCCACAATGACAGCGATACCCGCCGTGACGCGGCACACCAGACGTGGCTGCATGACCCAACTCCTTGACGCCAGAGCGCTTGTTCCCGGACACGTTCCAAGCCCTCCCAGTCTACCTCACGGCTCCCGATCCGGCACGGGTTATGGACCATCCCCGCGGCGAAACCGCTCCCGCAAATCCAAACTTGATCCGCGGCCCCGGCATCCGCATGATCCCCGCATGAATCTCAACCTCCAAGGCAAACGAGCCCTCGTCTGCGGATCCACCCAGGGCATCGGCCGCGCCGCCGCCGTTGAACTCGCCGCCCTCGGGGCCGAGGTCACGCTCCTCGCCCGCAACGCCGAACGCCTCGCCGCCACCGCGGCGTCCCTCGACGCCTCGCACGGCCAGAAGCACCATTGGGCCGCGGCCGATTTCGCGAACGTCTCGAGCGTCAGCGAAGCCGCCCGCACCCTCATCGAGAGCGGCCGCCAGTACCACATCCTCATCAACAACACCGGCGGCCCGGCGGGCGGCACGGCCATCGACGCCACGCCCGACGCCTACACCGCCGCCTTCAACGCCCACCTCCTCTGCAATCAGATTCTCACCCAAGCCGTCGCCCCCGCGATGAAGCAGGCCAAGTACGGCCGCATCGTCAACGTCATTTCCACCAGCGTGAAGGCCCCAATCCCCAACCTCGGCGTGAGCAACACCATCCGCGGCGCGGTCGCCAGCTGGGCCAAGACGCTCGCCGGCGAACTCGGCCCGCACGGCATCACCGTCAACAACGTCCTCCCCGGCTACACCAGCACCGACCGCCTCGCCTCCATCACCAGCACCCGCGCCCAGAAGGCCGGAACCTCGGTCGATCAGGTCGAGAAGGAACTCAAGGCCACCATCCCCGCCGGACGCTTCGGCACCCCCGAAGAACTCGGCGCGGCCATTGCCTTCCTCTGCTCCCCGGCCGCGGCGTACATCAATGGGATCAACCTGCCGGTGGATGGTGGGCGGTTGCAGTCGCTGTAGAATCCTCGGTGGACAACTCTCCGGAACAACTCCGCCGTCGCGCCAAGGCCGACGGCCGCTTGTTGCTCGTTCTCGCACTGTTGATCTCAACACCATGCATTGGCAGTGCGATCGTCTACGGCCTTGGCTACAACGTGCCCGTGATCATCCCCACCACTGCCTTCATGGTGCTTCTGGTGGTCAGTCTTACAGTCGCCTTCATCCGGGCGCCGCGGGGCCAGTCTGAAGAGGCCCGAACACGTCCTCCCCGCCCGGTGGAGTGGAACAAGTGCCTCTCCTGTGGCTACTCGTTCGAGGGACTTCGACACATCGAGTTGTGTCCCGAATGCGCTACACGTCTGACCTACGCACAGGTCGTCGAACGGAATCGTCGAATCAAGTGATCGCACGGCCCGCCGCGTTCCGTACACTTTGTCAATGCTCACGCTCGCCAACTTCATCGGCGGCCGCAACGTCCCGCCCGCCTCGGGCGGATACCTCGACGTCACCGAACCCGCCACCGGACAGGTCTTCGCTCGCGTCCCCGATTCCGACCCCGCCGACATCGACGCCGCCGTGAAAGCCGCCGCCGCCGCGTTCCCCGCGTGGAGCGCCACCAGCGCCACCGAGCGTTCCCGCCTCCTCTTCCGCCTCGCCGACCTCATCGACGCCAATCTGGATCACCTCGCCGAGGCCGAATCCCGCGACACCGGCAAACCCATCACCCTCGCCCGCGGCATGGACATCCCACGCTCCGCGGCAAACTTCCGCTACTTCGCGGGTGCGGTCATGCACACTACCGGTGAGATGCACGAGTTCGACGGCGGCGGCGTCCCCGCGGCCCAGGGTGGCACGCGAGCCATCAACTACACCCTCCGCCGCCCGCGCGGCGTCGCGGGCCTCATCTCCCCGTGGAACCTGCCGCTCTACCTGCTTACGTGGAAGATCGCCCCCGCGCTCGCCACCGGCAACACCGCCGTCTGCAAGCCCAGCGAGGTCACGCCGCTCACCGCCTCGCTTCTCGGCGACCTCGCCAACGAAGCGGGCCTCCCGCCCGGTGTGCTCAACATCGTCCACGGCCTCGGCCCCAAAGCCGGCGGCGCACTGGTCACGCACCCCGACGTCCCGACGATCTCCTTCACCGGCTCCACCGCCGTCGGCAAGTGGATCGCCCGCGAAGCAGGCGACCGCCTCAAGCGCGTCTCACTCGAACTCGGCGGCAAGAACCCCTTCGTCGTGAACGACGATGCCGATTTCGACGCGGCCGTCGCCACCGCCGTTCGGGCAGGCTTCTCCAATCAAGGCCAGATCTGCTTGTGCGGCTCGCGTCTCATCGTGCAGAAAGACCTCTACCGAAAGTTCGTCGACGCCTATGTCGATCGCGTCAAGGCCCTGAAGATCGGCGACCCGATGGACCCCGCAACGCAGTTCGGAGCCCTCACCAGCCAGCCGCATCTCGAGAAAGTCGAGTCCTACGTCAAACTCGCCCGCGACCTCGGCGGCAGGGTTCTTTGTGGTGGCCTGAGGGTTCCCGGCCACAAGGGCTACTTCTTTCCCCCCACCGTCATCGAGGGCCTCGACCCCGCCTGCCGCGTCGAGCAGGAGGAGATCTTCGGCCCCGTCGTCACTATCCAACCCTTCACCACCGACGAAGACGCGATCCGCCTCGCGAACTCCACGCCCTACGGCCTCGCCAGCACCGTCTTCACCCAGAGTCTCGCCCGCGCCAACCGTTTCTCCGCCGAGGTGCAGTCCGGCATCGTCTGGGTGAACTGCTGGCTCATCCGCGACCTGCGAACCCCGTTCGGCGGCGTGAAACAAAGCGGCGTCGGCCGCGAGGGCGGGCTGGAGGCGATCAAGTTTTTCACCGAGCCCAAGAATGTGTGCATCAAGTCCTGAACCGGAGCACGGCAACACCATGTTCGAACGCTTCACCGACAACGCACGAAAAGCGATGGCACTGGCCAATCAGGAAGCGCAACGGTTGAGGCACGAGTACATCGGGGTCAACCACATCTTGCTGGGCGTCATGAAGAATGACCAGTGCAAGGGGTGGGCAATCCTCGCGGACATGGGCGTGAACATGCACGGCCTGCGCGACCGTCTCGGCACGCTCGAGATGTCCAATGCCCCTCACACTCCGATGGCGAAGCGGGCTATCGAGTGCGCGATCGCGGAGGCTCGCGACAATGGCGACAACTTTGTCGGTTCGGAGCACCTTCTGCTGGGCCTGATCCGAGCCGATTACCCCGATCTGCGATCGACCCTTGCAGAGTTCGGCATCGATCTCGTCCGTGCAAGAGAATGCCTACATCAGTTCCGAGCAGGCTCCTCCAAAGCCAAGACACCAATCAACGCAACCCGTGCCCCCGAGCCCGTCGGCGCTTATCCCACCTGCCGCCGCGTCGGCAACCTGCTCTTCCTCTCCGGCCAGGGCCCGCGTCAGCGCGGCAGCAAGGACATCCCCGGGGTCGTGCTCGGCCCGGACGGCAGGATGATCTCCTACGACATCGCCGCGCAGGTCCGCGCCGTGTTCCAGAACGTCAAATACGTCCTCGAAGAGAACGGTTCCTCCATGGACCGCATCGTGGACGTCACGTGCTTCCTGACCAACCTCGAGAAGGACTTCGCGGGCTACAACAAGGTCTACGCGGAACTCTTCCCCCCCGGCCCGAATCAGCCCTGCCGCACCACGCTTGGCATCGCGGCGCTCCCGCAGGGCGGCAACGCACCCATCGCCTTTGAGGTGAAAGTGATCGCGACGATCTGAAACGTTCTAGCGGTCGAGGCGACCGTTCGCGCGTGCATCGCAATACCGAATCGCCAGCGTTGCAACAAAGATCGATACCGCCGAACCGACGACCCCCAGCAACGCACTCGCCACCACTTGTGAAGGCGACATTCCGGCAGCACGCGGGGCATTGCCGAGCATGCCCATGATCGCCGCGAAGAGCCCGCCCACCAATCCCAATATGGTCAATCCGCGATAGACCTGCACCGCCCATCCGGTCCAAAACCACCGATCTCGAACCACGAGCTCGCGCCGCAGCGAGATCATCTTCTCGACAACCTGCTGCTCGAGTTCCGCCTGCGATTGCGACCGAAGCGGCTGAGCCATGACCAATGGTACGCGTGCGCGTCAGAGTGTTCTGAGCACCGCCCGCACCGGGCTCGCATCAAACCCCATCAACTTGAGCGGCAGCGCGATCAACTCATACACCCCCGCGGGCACGCCGTTGAGTGCCAGCCCCTCCAGAATCGCAATGTCATGCCGCGCGATCGCATGGTGCGCGGGCAGGTCTTTCGAGTCCTGAAGGTCCACGCTCGGCGTATCGATCCCGATCGTGATCACCTTCTGCCCCGCCAGCCACTCCACCAGCGCGGGCTCCAATCCCGCAAAGTCCGCGTTCCACTTCTCGTAATCCGGAAACGTACCCGTCCGGATCAGCACGCGAGGCTGCGTGATCGCCCCGCTCCCCTTCGCCGGCAGCCGCAGATGTTCCACGCCCACCCGCCGACCACGTGCCACATCCGCATCGATCACGACACACGGCCCCAGGTAGTGCTCCAGCCGTTGCTCGCCGACGCTCCGCCCATCTCGCACATAGTGGTTCGGCCCATCCGCGTGCGCCCCGAGATGCACCGTCGAACGGATCGTGGACAACGTCACCGTGTCCCCCTTCGCCAGTTCGCACAGCACCTCGCGCGACATCGGCGTATCGCCCGGCCACACACCAAGCTCGGGCGTCACCGGCGGCGTGATGTCGTAGATTCGCGGCGAGCCGTTCATACCCGCGTCTCCTCCTGCGACTTCCACTGGTCCCACAAGACTCCCGCCGCGACGATCACCGCGATAAGCACAAACCACCACGGCACCCGCAGCGCCACCAGCGCACACGCCGCCATCACCACCCCGCAGATCGCAAGCCACCGAAGCACCCGGTCGATGCGCGCCCCCTTCTTCAAGGCCTCGGCATACGGCACCGTCGAGAAGCTCACCAGGTTGTACCGCGGCACAAGCGTGCCGGGGAACAAGTCCTGCAGCAGGTGCTCGAGCTTCTTCTTCCACCGGAACACCGGCGAGGCCACCTTGTCGCGCATCTCCACGAAGTTGTCCAGCGCCATTCGCGCGATCGCATCCGCGTTGGGCTTGCGCAGACGCTGATACTCGTCCAGCGCGGCCTGCATCCACAGCTCCCCGTGCCCCGCGTGCCGCTCGAAGCACTCCGCCATGATCCGCACATCCTCGAACCCCGCGTTGATCCCCTGCCCGAAGAACGGCACGATCGCGTGGGCCGCGTCGCCGGCGAGCGCGACGGCCTTTCCGCCCTTCGCGTTGTACACCCACGGCCAGCACCGCACCGTGACGAGCGAGCTCGTCGGGTTGCGCATGAAGTCCTCTGCCAGCGTCGGCATCAGCGGCACGGCGTCGGGATAGTGCCTCTTGAAGAACGCCAGCACGCTCTCGGGGGCCTTGAGCCCCGCGAACCCGTGCTCCCCATCGAACGGCCAGAACAGCGTGCACGTGAAGCTCTTGTCCGGGTTCGGCAGCGCGATCATCATCGCGCTCCCGCGCGGCCAGATGTGCAGGGCATTGGGATCCAGCGCGAAGCCCCCCCACTTTCCTCCCCCATCAGCCCGCGCCGGGATGTGCAGCTCCTTGTATCCATGCGTCAGGTACGTCTGGCTGTACTCGAACCGATCCACCTTCTGAAGCCGCGTTCGTACCGGGCTGAACGCCCCGTCGGCGCCCAGCACCAGATCGCTCTCCACCGTGACGATCGGCCCCACGCCCATCACCCCGCCCGTCTCGTGCTGGAACGTCGCCGTGCACGAATCCGGGTCGATGTCTAGGCACCGGTGATCAAACACCAGCCGCACGTTCTCGTACTTCGCGGCCGCCTCGATCAGCGCAAGATTCAGCCCGCCGCGCGAGATCGAGTTGATCGCATCCTTCGGATCGCCCGAGTACGCCTGGAACGCGAGGTCCCCACCCTCCGGCGGCAGGCTCGCCGGATGGATCATGCGACCCTTCATCGGGATCGCTCGCTTGAGAATCTCCTGGTCCAGCCCGATCCCCGCCAAACCCCACAGCCCGCGGGCCGAGAGCGCAAGGTTGATCGACCGCCCGCCGACATATCCCGCCGCGCGAGGATCCGACCGGCGCTCGTACACCGTCACGCGAAATCCCTGCTTCGCCAGATAGCACGCCAGCAGCGAGCCCGCGAGGCCCGCACCGACGATCGTCGCGGCTTTGCCTTCCCCGATGCTCATGCGTGTCGTGCTCCCGCACCGCCGATGTGCCGCTTGAGAATCTCCGCAAACCGCCAGCAATCATGGAACGTGTTGTACAGCGGCACCGGCGCCACGCGGATCACGTTCGGCTCGCGGAAGTCGCACACCACGCCGTCGGCCCCGAGCGCCTTGTGCAACTCCTTCGGCCACTCCTTCACCGCGATCGAAAGTTGGCACCCTCGCGCCCCCGGCTCCCGCGGCGTGATCACCTCCACGAGCCGCTCCACACCGGGGATCGCGTCGATCAGCCCCTGCAGATAGCCCGTCATCCGCTCGCTCTTGGCCCGCAATGTTCCGATCCCGGCGGTGTCAAAGATCTCCAGCGACACCCGCACCGGTGCAATCGCCAGCACCGGCGGGTTCGACAGGCTCCACGCATCGGCCGAGGCGACCGGCTCAAACTCCGGCCCCATGACGAACCGCGTCTTCGGGTCGTTCCCCCACCACCCGGCGAACCGCTTCAAGGCTCCCGCCTCGCCGAACTTCGCCGTGTTCTTCGAGTGCTTCTCATGCACAAAGCACCCCGCCACCGCGCCCGGCCCGCTGTTGAGGTACTTGTACGAACACCAACACGCGAAGTCCGCGTTCCAATCGTGCAGGTTCAGCGGCACGTTCCCCGCCGCGTGCGCCAAATCCCATCCCACGATCGCTCCCGCCCGATGCCCCGCCTCCGTCAGCCGCTCCATCTCCATCACCTGCCCGCTCAGGTAGTTCACCCCACCGATCATGATGAGCGCGATGGTCTCACCCTGCTCGGTCAGCACCTTCTCGATGTCCTCCGTCCGCAGCGTCCGCTCCCCCTCGCGCGGCCGGAGCCTGATCACATGCTCGCGCGGGTCCAACCCATGAAACGCCGCCTGGCTCGCCACCGCGTACGAATCGCTCGGAAACGCCGAATCCTCAATAACAATCTTCGTCCGCTTCCCAGCGGGCCGGTAGAACGTCGCCATCATCAGGTGCAGATTCACCGTCAGCGAGTTCATCACCACCACCTCGTGCCGCCTCGCCCCCACCAGCCGCGCCGCGGTCTCGCGCACGAACTCGTGCGTCGGCAGCCACGGGTGCCTCGCGTGCAGATGCCCCTCCACGCCCAGCCGCGCCCAGTCGTCCATCTCCGCGTTCACCGCATCACGCGTCGCCCTGGGCATGAGCCCCAGCGAGTTCCCGCACAGGTACACGCTCTCCTGATCCGGATGAGTCGTCCCCGGCGCAACATCGCGGCAGAGCGGCACGTGGAACCGCTCGCGCGATGACGTCAGCGGATCGGCCCTGTCCAGCGCGCTGGCGTGGGCCTCGGTGGTGTTGATCGGGCTCGAAGAGTGCGTCGGGGCGGGCGGCATGGCCCTGATTATGGCGTGCCCGATGCCGGAGTGGAGCCTGCCCCCGCCCCCCCAGACCCACCCCGGATTTCCTTCTCCTTCACCTCAAACTTCCCCGGCTCCTTCAACTGCTCCATCTTCGTCGGCGGATTGACCAGCGTCAGCCACACCCGCACCGTCCCCTTCGGCCCCTCGCCCGCCCACGCGGCCTGCGCCTCCACAAAGGTCTTGCCCAGCGAGTACACCTCGGAGCTCGGCGCAACCCGCTCATCCGACCTCGGCGGCGCGACGCCGCCCTTCGGGGCCGGCTCCTCGTCGCCATGCACCCCCGTCACCACGCCCCAGAGCACCGAGTTGGCCGCGCCCCAGTCAAGCTTCTTCGCCAGTTGATCCGTCGCCCACACGGCCTGCCCCTCGGACACCGCCCGCAGCGCCGTCCGCTCCTCGCCCGAGAGCTTCGTGAATCGCTCCCCCAGCCACGCCTTCTGGTCCTGCAGCGCATGGATCATCTCATGCGCGATCGCCAGCCGCGGCGCACGGGCCACCGTGTCGTCGGACCATCCATGCCGCTTCGCGTACGTACGCACGTTCTCCGGCACGACGTACACCACCCTGTCCTCATAGCGATACATCCCGAACGTCCGAGTGGCGACCTTGAACGCGGCCGCCGTCGCCCGCACGTGGATCTCGATCGCGCTCATCGGCGAGCCGTTGGACCGCACCGCCCCCGCCATGTCGGCCTCGATCGTCTTGCCGATCATCTGCGCCATCTCGTCCGTGCTCACCGCCTTCACCGGCACATCGCGCTCGAACTGCGCCCCGGTGATGGTCTCGATCGCCCCCTTCTGCTCCGCGGCCCACGCCACGAACTCGGCGGAGGGATCAGCCTGCGCCGCCGCGGAGCCACCCTGCGGTCCGGTCCGCGGCTCTTCGGCGATCGCCGCCGCCGCAACGGCCCCAACCCCCAGCAGCCCGCCCGCAATCAATCCCATCGCCTTCATGCCTACGCCTCCGCTCCGATTCGCCCCCCAACGTCGCCCAGGAACTCCGCCGCCGCGCCCCGGAGCATCTGCCCGCGGGCCGCGTCGGACACGCCCTTCATCGTCAGAATCAGCTCCCCGGGCCGGTCCTCGCCCAGCGGGAACGGATAATCGCTCCCCAGCATGATCCGCTCGGGTCCGATCAGGTCCATGAGCATCCTGAGCGCTCCCTCATCGTGCACCAGCGAATCCACATAGAACGCGGCGGGCCGATCTCCGCTCCGCAGACGCTCCCGCGGCAGCACCCGAGTCTCCGTCTGGCACAGATCGGGCCGGGCCCGCGAGCCATGATCGATGCGTCCGATAGTCCCCGGGAACGACCCACCCCCGTGAGCAAAACCGATCCGCAGACGCGGCAGTCGATCCAGCAGACCGCTCGAAAGCACCGAGTGCATCGCCAGCGCGGTCTCCGCCGGCATCCCAATCAGCCACGCACCCCAGTACTTCCTCAACCGCGGCGACATCTCCGGCGGTCGCGGGGGGGTCGGAGTCCGGCCGCTCTCCATCACCGATACCGGCCCGCAGAGCATCTCCCACGGATGGACAAACACGCACGCGCCCAACTCCTGCGCGGCCGCGAACACCTCCGCAAACTCCGGCTCGCCCAGATCCTTCCCGTTAACGTTCGATCCGATCTGCACGCCCGCCATCCCCAGCTCGCGCACGCACCGCTCAAGCTCCCTCACCGCCAGGGTGGGCGCGTTCATGGGGATGGTCCCCAGCCCGACAAACCGCCGCGGCCGCTCGCGACACACCCCCGCGATGTGGTCATTGAGCCATCGCGAGAGTTCCAGCGTGTGCTCCGGCCGCGCCCAGTATCCGAACATCACCGGCACAGTGCTGAGCACCTGCACCATCGATCCCGCACCCGCCAGATGCCCGCGCTCCCATGCCTCCATCTCGGCGATGCGCACCGCCGGGTCCCAGCAGTTGGCTCCGATCTCGCGAAAGAACGTGGTCGGCCGCTTCCCATCCGACCCGACCCCCGCGCGCCCGTCCGCCCCCTGCTCCACCCGCAACATCTTCGCGCACCCGCACCCGCCCACCCCGCTTCGAACCGCCTCCAGCGCAATCCACCCCGCGTATCCGAACCGATCCGACAGGTCGGGCCACTGCTCGGGCGGCGGGAGAATGTGCGTGTGCACGTCGATCATGCGGCCATTCTACCAGCCGCCTGCGAACGTATGCCGAATCCCGCCCGTTTGGCCGCGCACCGGACCCGCGATTCCTGTAGACTCGGGATCAAGGAGACCCCCATGGCCCGTCGCATCGCGCTCGCCCTGTGCATCCCGCTCATCCTCGTCTCGGCCTCGTTCGCCGCGCCCCCCACCGATGATCAGATCGACACGCTCATCAACGCGATCGACTCGGCCAAGGCTCCCGACGGCGTCGACGCCGCGGCCAAGCGTCAGGCCAAGCGCGACGCCGCCACCGAGGGCCTGAAGTCCGTCGCCATCGACGAGGCCTCACTCGCGCAGATCCAAAAGCTCATCGCCAAGCGTGCCACGTCGGCCGCCACCGAGGTCGCCCAAGCTGCGGATGCCCGCCTCGCGGTCCTCGCGAAGGACTCGGGCCCGGACGGCGCCAAGGCCGCCGCGCTCCGCCTGCAGGTCATCACCACCGACAAGACCGGCGCCGAGGCCGCCAAGGCCCGCATGGCCAAGACCGCCGAACTCGCCGACGAGGTGTTCAAGCACCCCGCCGCCTCCTCGTTCGTCGCCTCGACCGATGGCCAGGACCTGCTCCGCGCCATCTCCAGCCTCCCCGCGTCGGAGCTCAAGGCGCACCACTTCTTCGAAGCGGTCACGCCCTACATCACGACCGATCTCTCCCCCGCCATGGTCTCCGCGTTCTCGCGCATGACCTCTCCGCTCCTCGAGGCCAAGGCCGACCTCGGCAAAGAGAAGTTCGAGGCCTTCCGCACGCGCCTCGCCGCCGCCGCCGCCGCCGCGATCCCCAAGGCGATCAAGGAGCGCGACGAGCAGGCCGCGAAGTTCGCCGAGCTCAAGGCCCCGGACACCGAAGACAAGGACGCCGTCGCGAAGTACAAGCTCGCGGAGAACACCAAGCTTGCCGCCGAATCGATGGTCACGCGGATGAAGGACACCAAGGCCCTCGTCGACGGCCCCTGGGCCCGCGGCGAGCTCGTCGACCACCCCGCCCCGCCCATCACCTTCCTCTGGTCCAGCGGCGAGAAGCCCATCCACTCCTTCGCCGATCTCAAGGGCAAGGTCGTGCTGGTCGACTTCTGGGCCACCTGGTGCGGCCCCTGCCGCGCCTCGTTCCCCAAGATGCGCGACCTGCAGACCCGTTACTCCGGCTACCCCGTTGTGATCCTCGGCGTCACCAGCCCGCAGGGCTTCTCGATGGACTACAGCGCCGACAAGAAGAAGGCCAACCGCATCGATTGCAAGGGCGACCAAGCCAAGGAGTTCGGCCTCATGCCCGCGTTCATGAAGGACCAGGAGATGACCTGGACCGTCGCCTTCAGCGAGCAGAACGTCTTCAACCCCGACTTCGGCGTGCGGGGCATCCCCAGCGTCGCGATCATCGGCCCCGACGGCAACGTGCGCTTCGCGGGCCTCTATCCGAACCCCAAGGAAGAGTCCGAGCACATCGACGCCCTGCTCAAGGAAGCCAAGCTCCCCTACCCCGAGGCCCCGTACGTCGAGCCCAAGAAGGAAGACAAGACCGACGAGGCCAAGAAGGACGGCGGCAAGAAGGGCTGATCCTCTTCGTCACATCACGCGATCTCGCGAAGGCCCGGACACCGTCCGGGCCTTTTTTATTTCCCGGCCGCGGGCGGCTTCGGCGTCACCAACCTCCGCAGCAGCCCGAAAAACCCCATCCCCAGCATCACCGACCCGACGACCATCGGCGGAACCCCAATCGCGCCGATGATCACATCCCGGATCATCCGGTCCCCCACGCCCCGCTCCGCGCCGGGGCCCGGCGTGTCCGCCAGCGGGTCGCGCAGGGCCGAGCCGTACAGGCGCACAAGCTCCATCACGGCCGCACCGAGGCCGACGAGCACCACGGCCATGCCGACAAGCAGAAGCGCCAGTCCAATGAGTGTGCGCGGCCGCACGGGGTCTCCTATCTCGTAGTCCGCCACTTGGCGTAGATGCACACGCCCTGCTCGGTCTCAACGGCGTCGATCTCCGCGGTGCCCTTCGGCTTGAGGGTCCACTGCCCGGAGTTGTACGACCACACCGGCGTGCCGATGCCTCGAATCGTCAGGCACCCGGCGATAAAGTCCGCCGCGCGTCGATCCTCGGGGCCGAAGATCGTCCCCTCGTGCCCAATCCCCTCGATGATCGCCGCCTTGGAGAGCGCCCCCGGGGGCAGGTACAGGATCCACTCGCGCGTCTGTGCCCCATCCCACCCGCTGTCATTCCTGCTCCAGACCAGCTTCGCCCCCGCGGGCGCCGCGTACCCGATCGAGGTCTGAATCCCCGCGATCGCCCCCGACGCGTTGTCCGCCGCCGGCAGGCTCCCCACCGACCGCATCCACGGCGAGAGCACCGCCCACGCCCCATACCCGATCAGCAGCCCCAGCGCGCCCAGGATCGCCACAACGATCAGGACCAAGCGGCCCCACCGGATGCGTGCGCCCGGAGCGGCATCGGCCTCGCCGTTCATTTGCTCACCGTCCGCTGCTCGATCCGCTTCTCCGGATGCGTCTTCACGATGCGATCCACGTACGACCCCGGCGTGTGGATCGAGTCCCCGTCGAGCTCGCCGATCTCCACCACCCGCTCGACCTCCGCGATCACATACGCCGCGGCCGTGGCCATCATCGGGTTGAAGTTCCGCGCCGTCTTCCGGTAGATCAGGTTCCCGAACCCGTCGGCCGTGTGCGCCTTCACCAGCGCCAGGTCCGCGTACAAACCGGTCTCCAGCACGTACTCGCGCCGATGCGCGTGCGAGGCGGGCCGGGGGGCCACCTTGGGCGCCATCGCCGCGTGCGTCCCGCTCGTCGCCGTCGGCGTGCGGTTGTGGAACACCGTGTCCTCGCTGGGCCGGTAGAACTCGCGGATCTCCTTCCCCGCCGCCACCGGCGTCCCCACGCCCGTGGCCGTGTAGAACGCCGGAATCCCCGCCCCGCCCGCCCGGATGCGCTCCGCCAGCGTTCCCTGCGGATTGAACTCCACCTCGAGCTCGCCCTTGAGGAACTGGCTCTCAAAGTTCGCGTTCTCGCCAACGTACGACGGATCATCTTCCGGATCTGGCGCGTCTGCTCCGCTGCCCCAGCCCGAAATCATCCACACCCGCGTTGTTCGAGATGTACGTGAGCCCCTTCACCCCGCTGTCCCGCAGCGCGGCGATCAGGTGCTCGGGAATACCGCACAGGCCAAACCCTCCCACCATCACGGTGATGTCGTCCCGAAGAACGCCCTTGGATTTCAGATCGGCGAAGGCGTCGGCGGCGGTCGCGAAGAGTTTCTTGGTGGACATGGCGGGCGAGTGTAGGAATCCGCCGCCGATCCCGCCCCGGAGCCCGAACTCCCCAAAACAACAGGAGCCCCGCGTGGGCGGGGCTCCTGCGAAAGGCGAAAAAGGACTCTGCATCAAATCAAGACCGACGGCGACGAGCGGCGACCAGACCGCCCAGGCCCAGCAGGGCGGCAGCACCCGGCGCGGGAGCCACGTTGTCGCTGCCGACGACGTAGTTGTCCACGTACATCACGTTCGTCGTCGCCGCGCCGGAACTCGACACCAGGTCGAAGTCCGAGATCGTCGCGGCCGTGCCGGCCTGTGCCGTCGCAGCGCCGCTGAACAGAATCGTGTTGCCGCTGTAGAGCGCCAGCGCGTTGGTCGAAACGTTGATCGCCAGTCCCAGATTGACCCACGTATCGGCCGGCGCGAACAGGCCGAGGGTGTAGCTGCCGAACGCCGCCGCGCCGGGGCCATCCGGATCCAGCGTCACGATGATCGCGCGATCCGACGCCCGCACGCGCACGCCTCCCACGGTGGCAAACGCCGCGTTGTACGCCAGAACGCCGTACGTAGCCGTCGAGGTCTGGCCCGCGGGCGCGTAGATATCGAAGTTGCAGGTGATCCAGTCCTCGCCGACGGGGCGCGTGCCCACCAGCCCCGAGATGTCCGGGAAGCTCCAGCGCGTGCTGGCGACCGCGTTCAACTGCACCATCTGGCTGCCGCCCGCCGGGTTCACAGCCCCCGTCACGCCCACCACCTGGTGCTGCGTGTGCGCGGCCGGATCGGTAACGAACCCGCCCTGGCCGTCGATGTTCCCAACCGTAAAGGTCGGAGCCTCGAAGCCACCGGACGTGTACAGCACGGTCGCCTGCGCGCTTCCGGCGAGGGCGGCCAACGCAACAATCGAAGCAGCAACAACTCTCATCGCTCTCTCCTCACGGCGGGCACTTCGGCCACGCCGACAACACCTGACCGGCCGTGTCCACCAACGAACGCGGCCAAGACCGACTTCAACGCGCAGCGGAAGATCCGCTCCGCGAACACACACAAGTTTGAGCGAGTTCTCTCTCTCGACTCAGTCCGAGCGAACAACCACCCGGATTCGGAGAGTCTGATTCATGTTCACGTCTTGTCAAGAAGGCCTTGGCGTTCTCTGGCCAAACGACTGCCCGCTCCACTGTGAATCCGGGAAATCCCCATCAGCCAGAGTCCCATAAAAGCGGCGGATTACGGAGCTGCGCCGGTGACCTGCACAAAGGCTCGGTACAAACCCTCATCCGTCCTCGCGCAGTCCGCCCGAACGCCCGGCTCGCGCGGCAGCGTTCCGGCCGCCGCCACAAACGCCTTCATCGCCCCCTCCAGCGCCTTCCGGCGGGCCGCCAGCAGCGTCTCCCCGTCGCCCGTTCCGCACACGCTCACCATGCGCCCCTCCCGCACCGGTGCGTCGCTCCACCACGCCGGCGGATCGGTCGACGGCAACAGCGGAATCTGGGGCAGCGGCTCAACATGCCGCCTCACGATTGGCGCGGTCGCCCGGCTCGGCGGCGGGTGACAACCCCCGCACCACGGCGCCCCACCCACCGCACACACCGCCAGGCTCGCGCTCATCCACCGTTTCACGCGCCGCCCCCTTTGCTTAGAACAGCTTCGCCTGGTCCTTCATCTCGCGCGGCCGCGAATCCAGTTCCTTCAACTCCTCCACGAACTGCCCCACATTCTGGAACTGGTAGTACTCGCTGGCAAACCGCACATACGCGACCTTGTCCAGCTCCGCGAGCTTCTGCATCACCCGCTCCCCGATCGCCCGCGAGGGCACCTCGCGGTCGAACTCGCGGTGCAGCTCCTCCTCCACCGCGTCCACAAGGCCGCGCTTCGCCTCGTCCGCGATCGGCCGCTTCCCGCACGCGGCCAGCACGCCCTTGAGCACATTCTCCTTGTTGAACGGCACCCGTGTCCCATCCCGCTTCACCACCATCAAGCGAGCGGTCTCCTCGACCTTCTCATAGGTCGTGTACCGCTTCTCGCACTTGATGCACTCGCGCCGTCGGCGCACGACGCGTCCGCCGTCGCTGGCGCGGCTGTCGATCACCTTGTCGTCGTTATGGCCGCAGTAGGGGCAGATCACAGGTGCGCAGCATATCGCCCGCGGCCCGCCGCTGCGCCACCCCCAACCTCTCCCCGTACAAGGGAAAGGGGAAAAGGAGGGGCTGGCCTGTGCCAGCCCCCCACAGGTAGTTTCCAAGGGTGGGCGGTCTAGTCGGCACCCTCGGCACCGGCGCCCGGCCGGTCGCGACGCGCGCGCCGCTCGTCGGCCGCCTTTCGCCGCTTGGCCGCCTCGGCCCGGCTGCGACGATCGGCCTCGCGCAGCGCCCGTCGACCAAGGGCCGCGGGCAGACGCGCGAACTCCACCAGCCGGCACGTCTCCAGCGAGACGCACCCGTTGGAGTCCTCCACGAGGATGAACGGGATCGCCACCGCCACCACGCGCAACACGCGCGGCAGGGAATCGATCACGCGCGCGGAGACCACGTGCATGCGGGGCGCACGGTCGCCGGGAGCCCAGTCCTGCTCGCAGCCGCGCTGCACGAACTGCAGCACCTCGTTCATAGGCGCGATGTACTCGCCCACCCGAATGTCCTCGGGGGCCACGGGGCGGGCGAGAGTGGTGTCCTGCGGAGTCAGATCGATCATGGGTCACCTCCCGGATCCTGCCCGGGAGCAATGCATGGGCATAGCCATACCCAACGCACAGCGCGTCGGAGACGGCAAAGCCCGTCTGGTTGGTGGGAGTGGGTTATGAACGGGAAGCGAGGCCGCGGGTGCCGCGGCTCATGCGCACGGTTGATCGCCTTCCCGCACGTGGCGGGCCGGGCGAGTTGGAGATGTACTCAAAAGGACGCGCATGAATAACCTCGGGGGCAATATTGCCCTCGAAACCCGTGAAGTCAAGCGGTTTTCGTGTGCTCGTTGGAAACGATCCTCAGACTCAACAAGCGTCATTTGCTCTGCGGATTCACGCGCTCCAGGCGCGCCCGCACAAACTCCACCCTCGCCGCCAGCTCGTGCGCTTCCTTCTCCACCTGCTCCCGCGCCGGCCCCGAAGCGCCGACGGCATGCACCGCGCGTGCATCATCCATCGCCGCCTGATCGTCCGCCGTAAGCGGCTCGCCCAGCATCACCCTCTTCCACGCGAGCTCGCGCCGCAGGTGCCGAAGCTGCGCCCGAAGTTCAACCGCCTCCCGCTCCGCAGCATTGATCTGCATCGGCGCGATGTCGAGCACCTGCACCGGCTCCGCCGCCCGCAGTGCATCCGCGCCCGCCAGCGGCCGATCGCTCACCTGCCCGAAGAACCACGCCACAGCCTTCTGAATCCGCGGCGGCGCCACCACGAACATCCGCCCCTCCGCCATCGACTGGCGCGCCGTGTCGCCCCCGTTGTCCGCCCACCCGTCCGGCTCCACCGTCATCACGAGCGCACCGGTGATCTCCTTCACCTTCTTCTGCGCCGCCTCGGGTTCCAGTCCCGCAAGCAGCGGCCGCAGGTCGAACGCCACCGTCTTCCGCTCCCGCCGATCAAACGTCTCCTGCGTCGAGATCTCGATCAGGTCCCCGGTCCGACGCGCGGCGATCTTCCCGCCCGTCCCGCCCGCCCCCAGCCGCTCGTTCACCAGCCGGAACGCCTGCTCGATGTACACATGCGTGAGCGGCACACTGATCGTCGTCTCCGGCTTGACCCCCACCGACGCCAGCCGCTCCCAATCCACGAACACCTCTCGGTCCGCTCCCTTCCCCACCGCCGCGGCAAACTCCTTGAGGCTCGCCCCCGCCGCGCTGGTCACCCACACCTTGTTGAGCATCGCATCCGTGTACTGCTGCTCGAAGGGGGCCTCGCTCATCCTCACCGGCGCGGGCGTGCCCATGCAATCCACGGTACCGGGCGCGGGGTCGTCCCTCAACACCCTTGTCACTTGCCCTACCTGCGGGAGTCCCTGCCCATCGCCCCCGCTCGGCAGGTTCTCAGGCGGGCACGCGACCGAGGCCACCGACACCACCGAACCGGCAAGCATCGCGATGAGCATGGCTGTTCCTCCGTGACCCCGCCGCCCCCGGGTGCGCCGCATCCGCCTACACATATAGACAGCCGCAACCCCTCCCAAGTTCCACGTCTCGCCTCCGTGTTCCTGCTCGAATACACTTGCACCCATGTTCCTCGCCCCCGACACCACGACGACCACGACCACGCCAACCCGCAGGTAGCCGGGCCTGCCCACTCTGTATCCCCCCAGAACCCGGCACGCGCCGGGTTCTTTCGTTTCTGCCCCGTACCATCCGCCCCCCACCGTCTCGTACCGATTTGCGATTTGCCATTTGCTATTTGCCATTTGGACCCCCCTATGCCCCGCATCACCCTTCCCGACGGCTCCGTCAAAGAGTTCCCCAACCCCGTCTCCGCCAAGGACGTCGCCGCGTCGATCGGCGCAGGCCTCGCCAAGGCCGCCCTCGGCGCGAAGATTGACGGCCAGCTCAGCGACCTGAGCACCGTCATCTCCTCGGATGCCAAGCTCTCCATCGTCACCCCGACCACCCGCGACAAGAAGCAGGACCCCGACGCCCTCTTCCTCATCCGCCACAGCGCGGCCCACGTCATGGCCGAGGCGATCCAGCGCATCGTCCCCGGGGCCCAGCTCGTCTATGGCCCGCCCCTCGACACCGGCTTCTACTACGACATCAAGTTCCCCGACAACCGCCCCCTCAAGGACGGCGATTTCGCGGCCATCGAAGCCGAGATGAAGAAGATCATCGCGGAGGACCGCCCCTTCTCCCGCTATGAGCAGCAAAAGGACGAGTGCCTCGCCCGCCTCGGTCGCGAAGGCAACAAGTACAAGGTCGACAACGCCGAGCGCGCCATCAAGGCCGACCCGAACGCCAAGCTCACCTTCTACGCCACCGGCAAACCCGGCGAGAACTGGGAAGACCTCTGCCGCGGCCCGCACGTCCCGTCCACGGGCCGCATCGGCGCAGTCAAGGTCATGTCCCTCGCCTCCTCCTACTGGCACGGCGATGAGAACTCCGACCGCCTCACCCGCGTGTACGGCACCGCCTTCGCCTCGCAGGCCGACCTCGACGCCTACTTGAAGCAGAAAGAAGAGGCCGCCGCCCGCGATCACCGCGTCATCGGCAAGAATCTCCGCCTCTTCCACATCGACGAAACCGTCGGCCAGGGCCTGATCCTCTGGACCCCCGCCGGCTCCATCGTCCGCAAGGAGCTCCAGAGCTTCATCGCCGGCGAACTCCGCAAGCAGGGCTACACCGAGGTCTTCACCCCGCACATCGGTTCGCTCGAACTCTACAAGACCTCCGGTCACTATCCCTACTACAAGGACTCCCAGTTCGCCCCCATCGTCGAGCGCGACACCCTTGATCGACTCGCCGCCGAAGGCTGCTCTTGCGCCGACCTCATGCACCGCGTCGAGGGCGTCTCCGCCCGTCTCGCCGCAGGAATCAACGAACGCACTCAGAAGCAAACCATCACTCCCGACCGCGTGATGCCCGATGACCAGCTCATCGAGGGCTTCATGTTGAAGCCCATGAACTGCCCCCACCACGCCAAGATCTTCGCCTCCGCCCCCCACTCCTACCGCGACATGCCCGCCCGCCTCGCCGAGTTCGGCACCGTCTACCGCTGGGAGCAATCCGGCGAGCTCAACGGCATGACCCGCGTCCGCGGCTTCACCCAAGACGACGCCCACCTCTTCTGCACCGAGGACCAGATCCCCGGCGAGATTCAGGGCTGCCTCTCCCTCGTCAAGGTCATCTTCAACGTCCTCGGCATGAAGGACTACCGCGTCCGCGTCGGCCTCCGCGACCCCAACGCCGACAAGTACACCGGCGCCAAGGAAAACTGGGACAAGGCCGAGGCCGCCTGCATCGAGGCCGCCCAGTCCCTCGGCGTCCCCTTCTCAAAGGAGCCCGGCGAGGCCGCGTTCTACGGCCCCAAGATCGACTTCGTCGTCAAGGACGTCATCGGGCGCGAGTGGCAGCTCGGCACCGTGCAGGTCGATTACAACATGGCCATCCGCTTCGACCTCACCTACATCGGTCCGGATAACAAGCCCCACCGCCCCGTCGTCATCCACCGCGCCCCCTTCGGCTCCATGGAACGCTTCTGCGGCGTCCTCATCGAGCACTTCGCGGGTGCGTTCCCCACCTGGCTCAGCCCCGAGCAGGTCCGCGTGCTCCCCATCAGCGAAAAATCCGACGCCTACGCGGCCACCGTCACCAAGGCCCTCCTCGAAGCGGGCGTTCGCGTCACCACCGACCTCTCCAACGACCGAATCCAGGGCAAGATCAAGGCCGCCACCGACTTCAAGATCCCCTACCTCCTGATCGTCGGCCCGCGCGACGCCGAGTCGAGCGCCGTCTCCGTCCGCATCCGCGGCACCGAGAAGGACGCCGGCTCCATGCCGCTCGAGAAGTTTGTGTCCGCCATCAAGGCCGAACTCGCCGATCGCCGCGCCGAACTGACCGTCAAGCCCTAACCCAAGGGTGCCGTGGCGGGCCGCTCTGGGCCCGCCACGCGGCCACGCTACCGACTCACGATCTCCGAGACGACTCGCCGATATTCGCGCGCGCGATCCTCCAACTCGCGATATTCCACAAGGCGAGTCCGATGCGATACACCTTCCAGGTCGATGCCTGCGCCATGGGCGGCGCGGTGGCGGTGATCCTCTGGTCCCTTGTCCTCAATCTCTGGCAAACCCGCCGCGCCCGCCGTCTCTGCCCCGGCCCCTCCTTTCCCGCATGGAAGTGGTGCCTCCCCTGGCGCTGGTTCCTCCGGCGCGGCTGCGGCTACGACCTCTCCGGCCTGCGCGCCGCCGCCTCCGGCGCACTCACCTGCCCCGAGTGCGGCCGCCATCTCCCCTCCATCGCTCGTGCTCTTCCCCACGCCCGCCTCGTCCGCTGGCAGGCCCTCTCCCTCACGCTCATCGCTCTCACGTGGTCCGTGCTCAGCACACCCATGATGCGCAACGGACGCTGGATCCCCCACGTTCCCGACTGGGCCCTCATCGCCCATCACCGTCTCCTCGGCAATGCCGGCATGGGCCGACTCGAATGGGAGCTCCAGGCCCGCCTCTATCGCCGCTCCATCTCGCCAGAAGAGATCCAGTGGCTCATCCCCGGCCTCATCCACGATCTGCGTTCAGGAACCGACGACCTCACCGAGCGCCAAGCCCGCTGGGCCCTCGTCAGCATCGGCCGCCCCGCGATGCCGCGGCTTGAGGATGCGCTCCTTTCCACCGACCGCCAGCAGAAGTACAACGCCGCCGCGGCTTTGCGCGACATCCACGCCCAACTCCCGTTCTGCGCCTACCCGCCCAGCCCGCGCCTGCTCCGCGTCACCGCCGAGGGCCTCCGCTCCGATTCCAACGCCTCCCTCGTCCGCCACGGCGGCGTCGACTTTCTCATCCAATACGGCGAAGGCTCCGCGCCCGTCCTCATGGGCGCGATGCAGGGCGACGACGAACAGGCCCGCCTGCTCGCCGCGGGCATCGCCGGAATGGCCCGCCTCACCGACCTCCTCCCCATCGCCGCCCCGATCCTCATCGAGCACCTCAAGGACAACGCCATCAGCGACGACGCCAAGTTCGCCTCCGCCGGCCTCCTCGGTTTCGGCCCGGATGTCGTCCCCTACCTCGAAGCCCAGCAGTACAGCGCCGATCCGCAACTCCGCTCCACCTCCCGGCTTATCGCTCTCGATCTCGTCTCAACGGACGAAGACCTCCCGGAAGCACGTCGCAAGACTCAGGTCATTTCGACCGTGCTCGACGACCCCGCCCGGAGCGGCGGCCCCGACGGATACCGCGGCGAACTGCCCACGATCTCACGCCAGACCGGCCGCTGATCCGATCCACCCACATGCTCACCCCCCATCTCATCGAGCGTCTTACCGCCGTCGGCGAGTTCTATCAGACCGCCACCGCCATCGCGACGGTGCCAGGCTGGCTCCACGAGCTCGAGGGCTACGCCCTTATGTCCGCCGCCGCGCTCGACGCTTGCTCCGGATCGGTCGTCGAGGTCGGTTCGTTCAAGGGCCGCTCGACCTGCTGGCTCGCCGCCGGTTTGCAGCAGCGCGGCAGCGGAACCGTTTTCGCCGTCGACCACTTCACCGGCTCTCCCGAGCACCAGCCCGGCGGCACCCATCCGGATCCCGACATCGCCGCCCACGGCTCCACCCTTCCCGCCTTCACCGCCAACATCGCCCGCCTCGGCCTCACCAATCTGGTCACCCCCGTCGTCGCGTCCAGCCTCGCCGCAGCGGCGGGATGGACGGGCGGGCTCATCCGCCTGCTGTTCATCGACGGCGACCATTCCTACGAGGCCAGCAAGGCCGACTTTGAGGCCTGGCGGCCCCACCTCGCTCCCGGCTCGCTCGTCGGCTTCCACGATGTCGGCGCATGGGAAGGCGTCTCCACCTTCTACGAAGAACTGCTCTCCCGCCAGCGCGGCCTGACGCAGGAAGCCGCGATCAACTCCCTCCGCATCGTGCGCATGCCCGTGGCCATCTGATACACTCGGCGACGCTCAATCAGGAGACGCCGCCGTGCTCAGCATTGATCGCCGCCACCTCCCGTCCCGCCGCGCCTTCGCCCTCGGCGGCACCATCATGCTCTTGTTCGTGCTGATGGTCCTCCTGCTGGCGGTGCGGTCGTACTTCATCTGGTCGTCCCTCCCCGCGACCGCTCCTCGCGGCATCTCGCTCTACGGGCACGATCAGGCGACGTACACGGGCATGAAGATCGGCATCTGGGTTGCGCCGATCCTCGGGCCGCTCCTCGCCCTTGGCCTCGCCTGGTTCGTCGGCTGGCTGGTCTCGCTGATGTTCGGCAAGTCCGACGATGCGGGCAACATCGGCGCGGGCCTCATCATGGTCGCGCTGCTCGCGCTTTTCGGCTACGGCACGTACATCGTGATCGCCGCGCAGAAGAATCCGCCCGCGCAGCAACAGGCCCAAGCCGCGAACACGCCCTTCGGCGCTCCCCGCCCGGCCGTGCAGCAGCCGGCCCCGGTTCCGCAAGCGAACCCGCAGGCCTTCGCTCCCTCGCCCGACACCGCGCCCCAGCAGATTCCCACCGCTCCGTCCCCCACCCCCCGGCCCTCGCCGCGCCCGCCGGTGCAACCCCCGCAATCAACCTTCGATTCCCAGCCCGCCATCGCCGAGTTCCAGAAGCCCCTCGACGACGCCATCGCCGATGTCGTTGCCAAGGTCGACAAACTCCTCCCTCAACTCGCGAGACCCTACCCGCACGAGATTCGCATCGTGAACGAGCGGCTGACGGCGATCGCCGACCTCCGAACCAGCGCGGCCGCCCTCAGCAAAACTCTCCCCTCCGCTGCCGATGATCTACGGAGCAAGCTCGTCGCCGCCGGCGCTCCCTCCTTCGAGGCCCAGTCCATCGCCTTCCGCTGGGCCCACACCACCTACAACGCCACGCCGCGCCAGTTTGGCGCCGATGCCCTCGTCCGCCTGTGCGACAAGGCCACGGAGGAGGCCGAGTTCCTCCGCGACAACATCGCCAAGTGGACCGTGGACTCCAAGGGCGAGTACAAGAGCAAGGACATCTCGTTCAAGTCCAAGGCCGACTCAAACCGTTTCTTCGTCCGGGTCGAGGCCGAACGCAAGGACTTCATCAAGGACCAGTTGCAGGGCAAGTAGGCGTTCTGCGTCTCGGTCTTCGCACGAAGTGCGCCCGATCGTTGCCGGTGGCGCCGCGAGGCCTTGCGGGCAAGCCACCGGTTGCCGGCGCTCGTTGAGCCGAGCGGAGCGCGGACGACGGGCTAGAACGTCAGCTCCGAGATGCGGTCCACCACGCGATCCGCTTCCCCCAGCGCCTCGGGCGGATACGTGTGACACACCGCCATCACGCGCATACCCGCTGCCTTGGCCGCGCTCACGCCCGTCGGCGTGTCCTCGATCGCTAGACATACCTCCGGCTTCAGCCCCAGCGCTCTCGCCGTCGCCAGATAGCCGTCCGGCGCAGGCTTCAGGCGGGGCACATCGTCGCCGCACACGAGCGCGGCGATCAGATCCGCAACGCCGATCCGCCGTACCAGCGGCTCGACCGCCCGGCGAAGCGACGACGAGCAGACCGCCACCGGCCCACGCTCGCCCGCCCTCCGCACCGCCTCCACCGCCCCAGGCTGAACCTCGAACCGTCCGGCCGCGATTCCCTCGTCCATCCGGTCGCTCTTGATCGAGAGCAGTTCCTTGAGTCCGGCCTCGTCGAGCGACGGCGCCCTGTTCCACTCCGCGATGAGCCGGAACGCGTTCGCGTCCCCCTTGCCCACGATGTTCGCGTAGAACGCCTCGGTCGAGAAATCCCACCCGCGCGGCCGCACGCTCTCCCGGATCGCCCACTCGTGCAGCGGTTCGGAGTGCACCAGCGTGCCGTCGAAATCGAAGATGATCGCCGCGAAGTCCGTGCGCATGGGGCGAACAGTACGGCGACCGTATCACCAACCGCAAAAGCACGAACGCCGCGCGCCCGGTGAAGGGCGGCGGCGGCGTTCGAAGGGTGGGGAATGCGGGTGAAGAGGAGAGAGACTCGATTACTTGCGGCGACGCCGGGCCGCGCCCAGCACGCCCATCCCGATGAGCCCGGCCGTCGCCGGAGCGGGCACCGCGGGGTGGCAGACCTGGATGGAGATCATCGCATCGTTGAAGTCGCGATCCGAAGCGCCGTAGGGGCGATCCTCCCAGAACAGCGCCCACTCGTCGCAGTCCATGCCGTTGCAACGGCCGGACATCTTGTACGTCACGAGCTGGTCGTACGTGTTGTTGCAGTACGAGCCGGTCCCGAGATTGTCCGACGAGCGCGAGGTCCACGTCTTGCCGGTGGTCAGGTCCTTCAGGGCCCAGCGGAAGGCGGCGGGCAACGTCACGGTCGCCTCGGCGCCAAGGGTGCCTGTGTTGAAGAGCTGGTGGAACGTGTGGTCGGTCCCCGAGTCGTCGAAGTAGCCGAACACCGAGTTGTCGCCGGCGTACTTGGCCTTCGCGATGATCGTCGTCATCGCCGGGCCCGTCCAGGCGTTGTCGGTGCCGCTCACGCCCGTGGTCAGCGACGTCGGCGTGCTCACGCCCGTGTCGGCCAGGCGCGTCGCGGTCATGCTGTTCGACGAGTAGTCGCGACCGTTGGAGGACTTGCTCCACGAGCCGCCGTACACCTGCGAGAGCATCTGCTGGTGGCTCTTTTCGCCCGAGGGCGGGTTCTGCACAAGGGTGTAGCCCGGCGCGGCCATCGCGGCACCCGACATGCCCATGCCCGCGAGAGCGGCGACAACAAAGCTGGTTCGGTTCTTGGTGATCATGTGAACTACCCCTGATGGCGTTATTGGTGGGCCGCTTCAACGACCCGATGCACACGAAGAGATGCCACGCAATCGGGGTCGTCGCCAGCACGCCGCTTTGTTCGCCCGCGCGCCCCGCCGACACGCGCGCCACCGCTTCGCCCGCTTCACATCGCGCGCCCGCACAACCGTTACACGCCGAAACGCACCCGAGTTATCAGCGATTCGCCCCCGCACCGCCCGCGAAGGTGTAGTGCGCCACCGCCAAGGCCTGCTGGTCTCCGCGATTGGTCAGCGTCGACGGCCGCACATCGACGATCGCCATCGCCGGCTCGAGCGCGATCCCGCGCATCACCGCCATCGCCCCGGGAATGAACAGTTCCGGGTACGCCGTGCCGATCGTCCCGAGCACGAACACCTCCGGATTGAGGATGTCCGTCATGATCGCCATGATCCGCCCAAGTTCACGGGCCACGCGACCCGTCACGCGCTTCGCCGCAGCGTCGCCCGCCCGGGCCGCCTCGCACAGCCGCTCCGGCGAGATCGCCCCATCCTTCTTGTACACCTCGCGCAGCACGCTCGCTTCCCCCGTCTGCGTGCAGATGATCGCCTCGGCCACCGCCATCTGGCTCATTCCCGGCCCGGAGCAATACCCCTCCACCGTGCCGCGCCGCCCGAACCCCACCGGCCCATCGTCGCTCGGGTTGAGCTGAATCCGCCCGATCTCCCCCGCGAGCCCCAGCGGCCCCTCATAGAGCCGCCCATCGATAATCAGCCCCGCGCCCATCCCCGTGGACACCGTCAGGAACACCGCCGTCCGCGTCCCCTTGGCCGCGCCCCACAGCCACTCCGCGTACGCCGCGGCGTTGGCATCGTTCATCATCGCGCTCGGACACGCGAAGTTCGCCGCCAGCCAATCGCGCAGCGCAAAGCCATGCCACGCCGGGTTGTTCGGCGGATTGATGAACTTCCCGGCGGTGTAATCCAGCGGCCCCGGACACGCCGCACCGAGCGCAAGCACGTTCGCTCCCCCCACCGTCGCCGCCAACTCCGCCAGGCGCGTCTTGCACCGAAGCAGCATCTGCTCGGGGGTGAGCGCAGGATCGTTTGGAAACCGATCGCTCGCCAGCACCCGCCCGTCGGGCGTGCCCACGCACATCCCGATCTTCGTGCCGCCGATGTCCAGCCCGAGATACACGCCGCCCGAAGGTGAGGTGCTCACACCACGGGCTCCTGCAGCGCGGCCCCGATCTCCGGCCGCTTGCCCATCGGCCCGAACCACACGATGCAGAAGATCGGGTAGATCGCGCTGAAGCACACCAGCCCGAGCGCCTGCGGGATCTGGTTCTGCATGCCGCCCTGGCCGTTGAAGAACTTCGACCACGGATCATCCGGGTGCGATGAAAGGAACCCCGACGACGCCGACTGGTACATGAACGCCCCGCCCAGCCCGACGAGCGTGAAGAGCAGGCTCACCCCCGCATAGCCGAGGTGCAGCGCTCGACCCTTCGCCGCCCGCTTCACCGTCGCGATCCCCGCGACGATCAGCAGGATCGTCCCGATCGGCCAGAACACCGCGCTCACGATCGACAGCGCGCCGGGCGTGAGCTCGGGTGGCATCGGCGTGCTCGGAATCTCCGGCCCGCCCCGCCCGCCGCCCCCGTTGGCCTGGGCCTGCTGCTGCAACTCGCCCATCTTCTGCATGAACGGCGCCATCGCCATCGAGAACACCGCCATGCACAATCCGCACACCGTCCCCAGCGAGCCGAGCACGATGCTGATGATCCCCACCACCTTCGGCCACGCGGGCGGCTCGGTGGGCATGTTGAAGTCGCCGGACACGTGGGAAGGGGAACCGTACTGGGACATGGAATCACCTCCGGAGATGCCCGAGAGCATACCAGAGTCGCCGGAAACGTGCCGTCGCAGGCTTCCTACAGCTGCTTGAGGAACCGCAGGTCGTTCTCGAACAGCATGCGGATATCGGGGATCGAGTACTTCCCCATCGCCAGCCGCTCGATCCCGAATCCGAACGCAAACCCCGACCACACCTCGGGATCGATGTTGCACATCGTCAGCACCGCCGGGTCCACCATCCCGCACCCGCCCAGCTCCACCCATCGCCATGGCTGGTCCGGGCGCAGCCGCATGTAGAAATCCACCTCCGCGCTCGGCTCGGTGAACGGGAAGTAGCTCGGGCGCAACCGCACGTTCGCCTCCGGCCCGAAGTACGCCTTGGCAAACTGGAGCAGGCACGTCTTCAGGTCCGCCATCGACACGCCCTTGTCGATGTACAGCCCTTCGATCTGGTGGAACATGAAGCTGTGCGTTGCGTCCACCGTGTCCGGCCGGTACACGCGCCCCGGCGAGACGATCTTGATCGGGGGGGTGCGCGTCTCCATCACGCGGATCTGCACCGTGCTCGTCTGGCTCCGCAGCATGCGCGGCACGTCGAACCTCATCGGATCGTCGATGTAGTAGTTGTCCCCCGGATCGCGCGCCGGGTGCTGCTGCGGAATGTTGAGCTTGATGAAGTTGTGCTCGTCGTCCTCGAGCTCCGGCCCCTGCGCCACCTCGAAGCCCATCCGCGCGAACACGTCCACCAGCTCATCGCGCACCCGCGAGATGATGTGCCGCCGCCCAAGGCCCGTGGCGTAGTGCAGCCCCGGCTCGGTCATGTCGACTTTGACCTCACCGGCTTTGGCGGGGGTCGCCGCCGCGCCACCCATCGCGTCCTGGCGGGCCTTGAAGGCCTCCTCCAGCGCGACCTTCACCAGATTCGCCTTGGCCCCCACCGCGGGCTTTTGGTCCTTGGGCACATCCTTCAGCCCCGCCAGCGAGGCCTTCACCTTCCCCGAGTTGCCGAGGTACTCGGCCCGCCACGCCTCCAAGGCGACGCCGTCGCTTACCGCCGCCAGAGAGGCCAGTCCCGCCGCCTGCAGTTGTTCGAGTTGCTCGAGCATGGGGGACGCATAGTAGCGGGACAAAAACGACAACGGCCCGCCGGCTGGTGCCGACGGGCCGCGTTGATGCGTTTCAGATTCCGACCGTCTTAGATGGGTCGACCCAACTTAGTTCGACTGGCCGGTGGAGGGGCAGACCTTCTTCTCGCCGTTGCAGCACTTGCCGCCGGCGGCCGCCTTCTCCTTGCAGCAGCCGGGGGTGGCCGCGGGGGTCGCCTGAGCGTCGGTCTTCACCGAGCCGGCCTTCTCAGCGCACTGGGCCTTGTCGCCGTCGCAGCACTTGTCGCTGTTCTTGTTGCAACCGCCGAGGAACGCGGCGGCCGCGACCGTACACACCAGACCGAAGGAGCAGATGAACTTGCGCATGGGTCGATCTCCGAAAGAGGGTTCGTGTTCACGCCTCGGGCGACCGCCCTCGGCCGGGCTCCATCGACGAACATCGATGGATGTCCCCAAACGTTAGCAGCCTTCAATCTACCGGCCCACCGGATCGGGGGTTGCACGGAATCCACCGCCGAGCGGCGATTCCGGCCATCCCGGTCCTGATCAGGCCACGGCCTTCTCCGACGAGGCCTTGCGGACCTTGGCGGCGAACGCCGCGCGACGGTCGGCCTGGCGACGACGGGTCGAGGGACGACCGCCGATCTCCGGACCTTCCTCGGCGCCGACGAACTGGATCAGGCAGATCTCGCCGCCGTCACCGATGCGGGCCTTGTTCAGCTTCACGATGCGGGTGTACCCGCCGGCGCGATCCTTGAACCGGGGCGCGACGTTCTCGAAGATGTGCTTGACCAGCTTCGGGGCCTTGCGCAGCTCGCCGTAGCGGTTACGCTCGACCTTGGCACCGTCGGGAACCTTGAAGTACTTCTCGGCCCGATCACGCAGCGCGGCCACGGCGTCCTTCTCCCCGTCCGTCGCGGACTTGGAGAGGTACAGCCAGTCGAAGGCGAGCTTGTCGCCGCCGAGCTTGGCGATCACGCGACGGCGGGCCGCCACGGTGCCCTCCTTGGCGTCGGTGATGATCTTCTCCACGAACGGCTGGAGGCACTTGGCCTTCGGAACGGTCGTGGTGATCTGGCCGTGCTGGAACAGGCCCATCGCAAGGTTGCGAAGGGTCGAGGCGCGGTGGGCCGTCGTGCGGCCGAGTCGATATCCACCTCTACGGTGACGCATGGGAAAACTCCTGCACTGACAAGATCAGACCGGTTGGCCCGGCGTGAAAGGACTGGTGGGATGAACGCCCTCGGGCAGCTTCATGCCGAGGTCGAGACCGATGTCGTTGAGCTTCTTCTTCACCTCGCGGAGGCTGGTGCGCCCGAACGAGCGGACCTTGAGCAGGTCGGCCTCGGAGCGAACCACCAGATCCGCGACGGTCTGGATGCGGGCCGACTCCAGGCAGTTGCTCGCCCGGACGGAGAGCTCCAGCTCGCCGATGGGCATGTTGAGCTTGCGGATGAGCTCCTCGTCCACGCCGGCGGCCTTCGCGGCCTCCTCGCTGACGAGCTCCTGGCCGATGTCGAAGTAC
Source organism: Phycisphaerales bacterium (assembly GCA_044221735.1). GTDB lineage: Bacteria > Planctomycetota > Phycisphaerae > Phycisphaerales > UBA1924 > UBA4658. The sequence goes on from JBGAOP010000026.1 coordinate 57,335, forward strand.
TGAACGAACGGATTCAAGTGCTTGCGCAGGATCTTCGCCGCCTCGACGAGGGCCATCTCCGGCACCACGGTGCCGTTGGTCCAGATGTCGAGGATCAGCTTGTCGTAGTTGGTGCGCTGGCCGACGCGAGTCTCCTCGACCTTGTAGCGCACGCGCTGCACGGGGGAGTAGATCGCGTCAACGGGGATCAGGCCGATCTCCTGCTCCTCCTGCTTGTTGTACTGCTCGCTGGCGGGGATGTAGCCGCGGCCCTTGCCGACGCGCAGCTCCATCTCGAAGTCGACCTTGTCCGTGAGCGTGCACAGAACGAGGTCCTTGTTCATGATGGTGACGGCGGGGTCGCCCTCGATGAGGTCGGCCGTGACGTCGCCCGGGCCGGTCGCGGCAACCGTCAGCACCTTGGGCTCGTCGGTCTCCATCTTCACGACCAGGTTCTTGACGTTCAGGACGATGTCCGTCACGTCCTGCATGACGCCGGGCAGCGAGTGGAACTCGTGCGGAGCGCCCTTGATCTTCACGGCCGTCACCGCCGCGCCCTCGAGGGACGACAGCAGGATGCGCCGGAGCGAGTTGCCGATGGTCGTGCCGAAGCCCTGCTCGAAAGGCTCGACGATGAACCGGCCGAACACGTCGCTCTTGAACTTCGGGTCGGTGACGACCTTGCTGGGCAACTCAAGCCCACGCCAGCGGATGCGCATATCGAGATCCTCTCAACTGTTCGGCGGAACCTTGCGGATGTGTCCGCTCAACGCCTGACGAGTCATTCCCGGCCGCCAAACCACCCGGGATGCTCTGCTGTGCGAAGAGCGGTGTGAACACGAAAAAGAACTGCCCGGGCTTGCGCCCGGGCCTCTGTTTTTAGACGCGGCGACGCTTGCGGGGGCGGCAGCCGTTGTGCGGGATCGGCGTGTGGTCCTCGACGGCGGTCACGCGGATGCCGGTGGAGACCATGCCGGTCACCGCCGACTCGCGCCCGGCGCCGGTGCCCTTCACGTAGACCTCGACCTCGCTGACGCCGATCTTGCGGGCCTTCTGCCCCGCCGACTCGCCGGCGCGGGTCGCCGCGAACGGCGTGCTCTTGCGAGCGCCCTTGAAGCCGATCGTCCCCGCCGAGTCCCAGCAGAGGGTCTCGCCGTTGATGTCGGTGATCGTGACGATCGTGTTGTTGTGCGTCGCCTTGACGTGGGCGATGCCGCGCGTGACGTTCTTGCGGACCTTCTTTGCCTTCTTCGCCATTCGTGTCTCCTCGGATCGTCCGACCGCAGAGGTCGTACCCGGGGTTGGTGAAAAGGGCCCCCCGCGGATGCGGAGGGCCCGTGTGGATTACTTGGCCTTGACGCCCTTCTTGCCGGCGACCGTCTTCTTCTTGCCCTTGCGGGTGCGGGCGTTGGAACGCGTGCGCTGCCCGCGGGTGGGCAGGCCGCGACGGTGACGCTCGCCACGGTACGTGCGGACGTCCTTCAGACGCTGGATGTTCTGCTGCACCGCGCGGCGCAGGGCGCCCTCGACGATGTAGCCGCCGTCGATGATCTCGTTGATCCGCGCCAGCGCGGTCTCGTCCACCTGGCCGGCGCGCAGGTTGGGGTCGATCTTCGCCTCGGTCAGGATGTCCATGGCGACCTTCTGGCCGATCCCGTGGACGTACTGCAGGGCGAAGTAGATCTTCTTCTTCTCGGGAATGTCGACGCCGGCGATACGGGGCATTGTTCGTTCCTATTGGCTCGATCGAAAATCGGATGGCTCGGACGCACCGGCGAAGGCCGGCGGGATTGGCTGCACCGGCGCAGGCCGGCGGGCTTAGCCCTGGACCTGCTTGTGCTTCGGGTCCGCCTTGCAGATCACGCGGACCTTACCCTTGCGGCGGACGACCTGGCACGAGCCGCAGATCTTCTTGACACTGGCCTTGACCTTCATGGCGGAAACTCGCTTTCAACACTCGACTGAGTGCGTTTTTCGGGGCGGAGATAATAGGCAAGACAGGCCTTCCTGTCCAGCGGCGGAACCTTGCTGTGCCGTGCTTCCGTGCACGTTCCCACCCCCAACTCCCCCACCCGCCAACCGAGCACCCGCTTC
>JBGAOP010000027.1:0-55299 GCA_044221735.1 Phycisphaerales bacterium
GGGTGCGGTGGGTGGTGGGGGCGATGCGCCGCCACCGAATGGGCCGCCGCCGGCCTCGACTCCGACGCCAGCGCCACAACCCGCTCCTGCGGGCGACCCCGCGCCGATTCTGCAAGGCGTTCCAATCGTTCCTTCTCCTCCGCAGTCCACACCGTCGGCGGATCCTCACTCCGCGCCCGAGACCAGCAAGCCCACCCATCCATGACACCCATGATTCGAAACACCAATCGTCGATCGATCGCTCTTCTGGCCATGGTTGCCGGCGCGGCCGCCGGGCTTGCGGGCGTTTCCTCGCTCACACGCAGCGCTCTGGCGGATCCGCCCGTGGCGCTGGGTGGATTCGGCGCCGAGGAGGAGTACCCGGACTGGCTGTGGCAACTCGCCGGAATGACTCCGGAGGAGATCGCGGAGTTGATGGACGATCCGGCCGCGGAAGACCCAGCCGTCAAGCCGGCCGCGCCGGTGGAGCCGAAGGCTCCTGAGGCGGCGAAGCTGGACGGGCGTGGACGCCGAGTGCAGCCGGACGAGCCGACGGAACTGGCGTTCAAGAACGTGACGGTGGAGCAGGTGGTGCCGTTCATCGTGGAGGCGACGGGAAAGGTCGTGCTGCCGATGCCCGACGTGATGTCGGTGCGGATCACGATCCTGAACGATCGGAAGATCGCGAGGGCTCGGGCGCTGGACATGGTGTTCCTGGCGCTGCAGCAGAACGGCGTGGCGGTGGTGGAGACCGACGACCTGATCCAGCTGCGCAGTCTGGCCGAGATCGATCGGCAGCAGGTCCCGGTGATTCCCTCCGACGAGAGCGTGATGGGGCGAAGCGACGTGGGGGCGATCTACGAGAAGGTGTTCGCACCGCGGTACGCGTCTGTGGCGAACATCTCGGAGATGATCAAGGGCTCGCTGCCGAGCTTTGCGAAGATGACGGTGGACCTTGATTCCAACCGCATCATGGTGATGGGCGACATGGGGCTCCTTCAGCGAATCGAGGCGAAGATCCGGGCGGTGGACATTCAGTCGGCGGCGGCCCTGTCGTCGGAGACGTTCCACCTGCAGTTCGCCGACGCCAACGACATCGCGACCAACATCCGCGACCTGTACGCGCAGAACGCGAACCAGCAGGGCAACCGCAACAACCAGAATCCCTTCGCGCAGTTCATGCAGAACCGCGGCGGGGGTGGCAACCAGGGCGGACGAGGCGGCAACCAGGGCGGCGGCGGGGCCACGCAACAGCGGCAGCCCAACGACGCGTCGGCCTCCGCCAACCTGCGGGTGACCGCGAACACGCAGCAGAACGCGGTGACGGTGGTGGCGGAGAAGCCGGTGCTGGACCAGATCCGCAGGCAGATCGCCGACGAGTGGGACGTGAAGAGCGAGCCGATCACGCCGCGCGTGTACAACCTCAAGAACACCGACCCGGTGAAGATGCGTGACTCGCTGGTGAGCATGTTCGGCAGCCCGGGGGCGCAGCGGCAGAACAACCAGCAGGCGAGCGCGACGGCCAACCGGCTGTACGGGCAGTTTGCCTTCGAGGCGTTCCCGGATGCGGCACGCCTGGTGGTGATCGCCAAGAACCGCGCCAACCTTGATGCGATCGACGAGATCATCACGAGCCTGGACCAGCCCCTGACGGCGGGCCTGCCGCAAATTGTGGAGCTCAAGCACGCCGATGCGGAGCAACTCGCCGAGCAGCTCAACGCGCTGCTGGCCCGCGAGGGCACGCTGGCGCAGGTGACGCGGGCTCAGACGGGTCTGACGACCGGCGAGACCGCCTCATCGCCGTTTGCCACGTCGGCCACCACGGCGACGAACCAGCAGCAGACCGCCCAGAACTCGATGATGCAGCTTTGGTGGGCCCGCTCGCAGCCGCCGACCACGACGGCCGGTTCGGGCAACCTCGTGGGCAAGATCCGCATCGTGCCGGTGTGGCGGCAGAACGCGCTGATGATCATGTCGCCGCCGGAATACACCGGCAGCCTGCGCGAGATCATCACGACTCTGGACAATCCCGGGCGGCAGGTTCTGCTGACCGCAGTCATCGCCGAGATCAACATCGAGGACGCGACGGCGCTGGGCCTGCGGTGGTCGAACTCGGCGATCACGCCGACGAACTCCGACAACGCGATCTCGTTCGGGGCCTCCGCCGCGGGCAACCAGGCCGGCGGCACGATCACGGGGCAGAAGAACGATCTGCTGCCGGGGCTGTTCACCTCGAGCGTGCTGAACCTGGGCGTGAACGTGAACGCGCTGGTGCAGGCGCTGGGCGAGAAGACCTCGGTGAACATCCTCTCCGAGCCTCGTATTTTCACCTCGGACAACCAGCAGGCGGAGTTCTTCTCCGGGCAGGACATCCCGTTCATCACGCAGAACCAGCCGGCGACGGGGAACACGGCGCTGGTGCAGAACTTCGACTATCGCGCCGTGGGCATCGCGCTGCGGGTGCGGCCGCGCATCACGGTGAATCGCGAGGTGGACATCAACATCAACCTCGAGCTTTCCTCCACGCAGCCGGGCAACACGCTCTTCGGCGGGGCGATCGTGGATCGCCGCGAGACGACGACGCACCTGATCGTCAAGGACGGGCAGACGGTGGTGGTCTCGGGCATCCTGCGCAACGAGGACAGCGACACGAAGCGGAAGATCCCGCTGCTGGGCGACCTGCCCTTCGGCCTCGGGGCCCCGTTCACATCGACCGAGCGGAGCCGCAAGAAGACCGAGCTCATCGCGTTCGTGACGCCCTACGTCGTGGGTTCTGAGCACGACATCGTGCGGGTGGACGAGAAGGACCGCATCCGGCTCGAGGAAGTGCGCGACCGGCTTGCGCCCGTGAACGAGCTGGACCAGAGCAAGGACAAGAAGAAGGCGGCGGCCCAGCCTGCGCCGTCGCAGGCCGCGTCCGCCCCGGCGTCGCCTGCCCCGGCCGATTCGCCTGCACCGCCAGCCCCCCCGGCGCCTGCCAACGATCGGCCGTGAGCCTTTTCACCAGCAACTCGAAGTATCTTCGCACTCGCCTCTCCACCATGGGGGGGCGAGTGTTGCTTTGGGGATGGGCCGGCGGGGCTGGGCTGTGCGCTATGGCTGTGTCGGGATGCCATCAAGGAGAGGCCAAGCCGAGCGGGCCCCAACCTCCGCCTGCACTCGCGAGGACCGGAGTGACCAGGGCGGGAGAGCGGGTGGATCTTTCGCGGCCGGTGGCGCGGCCTGCGCCCGTGCTGGATCGGGTGAACGCGAGCGTGCGGGTGGAGGTGCGGCCGCTCGGGTCGGTGCCATTCGACGCCCTCACGCTGCCGCTGGTGGCGATTGCACCGAGCACGGATGCCGCCGAGCCGGACCTGTGGATCGCGAGCCAGCACGGGGCGACGCCGCCGTGGCCGGTGGTGCTTGCGGACGGCACGCCCGAATCGCGCCGGGTCCCGGGAAACCTCCGGATCTCGGCGTTTCGCGTTGAGCGGAAGGGGGGGAAGCTGAGGGCGGTGGAGTGGGAGCGGCCGCTGCAAGGGGGCTTGCTGCTCGGGCGGTCGGCGGATGAGCGTGGGTTCCTGGTAGAGTGGCCGCGAGGGGATGGGAGCCGGTGGATCGGGCGGGTTGAGTGGGCGAGCGGACGTGTGGAGTGGCTGGTTGGAGGGGAAGGCGCGCTGGCGGGCGAGGCGGAGGGTGTTGCGGCGTTTGCGAGCAAGGGGCCCGGCGGCGAACTCGCGTTCTCGCGACGCGAGGCCTCGGGCGCATGGGAACTTGTGGTGCGAAAAGTCGGCGCCGCGGGCGAGCGAACGCTGGCGTCGCCGGTGGGCGATTCGCTGGTGTTTCCGACGTTTTCGGCGGATCGCAGCCGGGTGTACGTGATCGCGGTGCCGCGGGCGGGGATGGGGCTGCCGCGGATGCTGGCGGTGGATCTCGGCGCGGAGGGAGATGGGAAAGAGCTTCGAGTGGGGGCATTTGCGACGCTCAACTTCGAGGCGTCGGTGGGGGCGGCGTGGCAATCGGTGACGTGCCTGACGACGCCGTGGAGTTCGGATGTGCAGGGCGCGCTGGCGACGGGCGCGGCGTTTCTGTCGCTGGAAACAGGCTCGATGGCGTGGATTGATGGGGCGACGGGCGCGGTGCGGCCGCTGGCGCGGGGCACCGTGGGCGCGTCGGCCGCGTGTGGTGCGGACCGAGGTGAGGGCCTCATGCTCGGCGCGGCGGGAGAGCTTGTATTTCAGCCCGTGAAGCGAACGGGTGGCGAAGGCGGTGCGGAGTTTGGGGCGGAAACGGCGGTGGTGCGCGGCGCATTCGTTCCTCGCGTGCGGTGGCGGGGTTCTCAGAGCACCTGCGGGGTCGTGGTGGTATCGCCAGCGGTCGGGGGTACGAGCGAGGAGGTGGGTGTGTTCGAGATTTTGGGGGGGCGGGGCGAGTGAATCGTTTGATGTTTGGTTTTTGAAAGGTATTTTCTAGGTAAAAACGGCATGGTTTTGCGGGTGAATCGGATTGCAAAAGGCCGGTGAATCGCTCCGAATAGGCAAAAAAGGGTTGACGCATCTTGCCGCGTGAGGTACTTTGGATGCGTCGTTGTCTGTGGATTGTCTTTCTGCCCTCACAACCGGAAGGAGATAGAGATGAATCGGATGTGTGTTTCTGCTGTGGCCCTGCTGGTCTTGGCTGGGGCTGCGCACGGCGGTGTGGAACTGCGGTTCCGCACGCGTACTCAAAGCGCTACGGGCGCTACCAATGCCAGCTCGGGTGTGACGCTGACGACCGCTTGGAGCGGCGCTACGTTCACGACCGCGCAGCCCGTCGGCAGCTTCATTGAAATCGCTGTCCAGGCTCGCGTGACGGGTGGCCGTATGCTCTCGGGCTTCGACTTTGACATCGTGATGCCGACCGAGGCTGAGTCTGCGGGCCAGTTGTGGATCTCGCGCATCAGCAACGGTGGCGCGTACACCGGCAACGGTTCCCCGTGGGTCATCGGTGGCAACCCGAACCCCGGCGCCGCTGGCGTCGGCCTCTTCGGTGTGGCCTCGACGTTCTCGTATCTCCCGGGTCTGCAGGCTCCGAAGTTCAACGGCAGCATCAACGACTCCTCGGGTACGTTCACCAACAACGCGGCGATGCAGGAAATCGGCCTGATCGGTGGCCTCGCGTCCGGCTCCGCTCTTCTGAGCACCCCCGGCATCGACGATGGCTTCACCGGCAGCCCCGGCACGTTCACTGGCCCCTTCGTGACCGTTGCCGACCCGCCCGGTGGTCCGAATCCCGTCGTTGGAAAGCCCGAAAATGGTTCGACGGCCTCCGTTGATCCCGACGCCGCCTTGAACTACTTCGGCCAGGAAGGCTGGATCGATATCTACCGTCTGCGGTACACGATCACCTCGAACAGCCTTCGCACGGTGCCCGTGCAGCTCCGCGACCCGCACGCCTCGACGTTCACGCAGTTCGTGTACGCCGGCGGCACACAGCAGGTCTGGGGCGTGGACTCGCAGACCGATGCGATCACGATCTTGAACCCCAACTTCTCCTTCAACGTCACGCCGGCTCCCAGCACCGTCGCCCTCATGGGTCTCGGCGGCCTGGTGATCTCCCGTCGTCGTCGTGCGTGAATCTGGGCAATCTGGCCCGGTTCTGAGTAGAAAGCAATCCGCCGGCTCCGGTTAACCCCGGAGTCGGCGCTTCAAGATCGCGGCCAAAAATGGCCAATAAGGGGCGGGTTTCGGCTGTGCGAGGCCTTTTCGGGTCATCGCTGCCGTTTTTGCACATTTCGCCATTGACACCGCCCGGATTTGAGGTACCTTCCTCTCCGGTCGTTGTTGTGGTTTCTCTCTCTCTCTCTCTCTCTCTCTCATCTCTCTCAGTTCCCACATCGGAAAAGGAGTGCTCCTGTGACGAAGATCCTCGTTTCTGCTATGACTCTGGCCGCGTTGGCTGGCGCCTCGCAGGCCCAGTCCGTCGAGTTCTCGATCGTTGAGCGCAGCGCTGTGCCCCAGACGGTGGCCAACGCCGGCGACGCGGTCCTTGACTTTGCGGTTCGCGCTCGTGTGACGGGCAGCGTTGGCGGCCGCGGGTACGCCCTCGGCGGCTTCGGCTTCAACATCGCCGCTCCGGGCGAGGCCGACACGAACGGCACGCTCCTCAAGGGCGTGATCTCCAACTCTTCGGGCCTGTACCAGGCTTCGACGGCGGCGGCCGACCCCGGCACGGTGGGCATCCACGGCCTGGCTCGTTCGTACACCTACCTGGCGAACATCAACGGCGCCTTCAACGGCGTGATCAACGCCACGCAGGGCACGTTCACGAACTCTCCCACCGCCCAGGAAATCGGTCTGGTCACCGGTTCGTCCCTCGGCACGCAGCTGCTGGGCACCCCCGGCAACGACGATGACTTCGACGGCAACCCCGACACCTGGCCGGGTGGCAGCCCCATGGCGGGTTCGGTCTCCGACCTGAACCCCACCGTTGGCGCGACGTACTTCGCCGAGGGCCAGTTCGTCGATGTGTACCGCTTCAAGTACACCGTCACGAACTTCGCCGCTCGCTCGGTGACGTTCACCCTCCAGGGTGTGACGGCTCAGATCTTCACGCAGTTCCTCTACTCGAACGGCGCGTGGGGCCTCGACACCGCCACGTTCACCGGCGCCGCGACCATCAACCCGTACACCTTCACGGTGACGCCGGCTCCGGCCTCGGCCGCGCTGCTCGGCCTCGGCGGTCTCGTCGCGGCTCGTCGTCGTCGGACGGCCTGATTCGTAACGACAGCTTCGATGTGGCAACGCTTCGAAGAAGATGAAACCAAGCAGGCCCCGGTTTGATCCGGGGCCTGTTTTCTTTTTTTTGGACTTCCGGGCGGGCGATCTCGCCGGCGAAAGGGGCTGGTTTCGGGCCGCGTTGTGAGGATGGAGAACCATTCAAGCGACAATGCGGCGAGCAGAGACCGAACTTAATGGATTTTTGCTTTTCGGCTTGCGTGGGTCACCGAATCTGGTATGCTCGGCTCAGAGCGAAGGCCTAACGGTCTCGCCAGGAGAGAGAGTGATGAAAAAGCACGCAATGGTGGTCTGCGCCCTCGTGGGCGCAGCGGGGATGGTCGGGGCTTCCAACGCCAACACGATTGAGTTTCGCATCGTCGAACTGACGGGCCAGACTCAGGCTTCGCCCGTGGACAACGTCTTGGACTACGCGATCCAGGCCAGGGTCTCGGGTGCGGGTCTTGCCGTGTGGGGTTTTGACTGCCTGCGCCTGGTGGGTGAGGCCGAGTCGGCCTCGACTCTTCAGACTATTCGGACGTCGAACGGCGACGGCACGTACTACGCCGGGCCATCGTCGCTGAACGCCGCGATTGGTCTGGGTGGGTTGGCTCGTTCGTATTCGCGCCTCGCGCTGATCAACGGCAACTTCAACGGCCTGCTCAACGTGAGCGCGGGCACGTTCACGAACACGGCGGACAACGAGCTGGGCCTGATCAGCGGCACGCTCGGCGGCTCGCCATTGATGCAGACGCCTGGTGTGGACTCTGATTTCGACGGTCGTCCGGACACCATTGCCACTCCGCTGACGCTGGGCACTCTTGATCCGTCGATCATGTCGAGCTACATGGCTCAGGACGGGTTCATCGATGTATACCGCTTCCGCGTCACGGTGACGGACTTCACGCTCCGCACCATTCCGATCACCTTGGTCGGCGGCGATGCCCGCTCGTTCACCCAAGTGTCGTTCAACGGCACCGAGTGGGGCCCCGTGGTCCACGCTCCGGGTGAGGACCTGATCATCACCGGTGGTTCGTTCGAGGTGATCCCGGCGCCGGCCTCGGTCGCGCTGCTGGGGCTCGGCGGGCTGGTCGGCGCTCGTCGCCGGCGGGCCTGAGTCAGGGAAACACCGCAACTGAGCAAGAATCCGCAGCGGTCGGGCATGTCGCCCGACCGCTGCGGTCGTTTTTGCCGCGAATATTCGGGCGCGGGGCTGGTGCGGGAGGGGAGCGTCTGGTAACGTGACGGCGGCGCGGTTCTCTCTCTCCCGCGCCAGAGGTCAACATGCTGAGTCGAAATGCTGTTGTTGCCTGCGCGCTCTGCTGCGCGCCGGCGGTTGCACGGGCGGCGAACATCGAGTTCCGGCTGGTGGAAATCACCGGCCAGACCACGGCCACGCCCGTGGATCCGATCCTGGACTTCGCCATCCAGGGACGCGTGACGGGCGGCGCGGCCGCGAGCGGGCTGGGAAGCTGGTACTTCGATAGCGTGCAACTCGTCGGGGATGCCGAGTCGCGGGCGGGGCTGGACCGCGACCGGATCAGCAATCCCGACGGGACGTACTTCACCGGCGCTCCGGTGGTGAGCAACGCGGTGGGGATCGGCGGCGTGGCGAGCCAGTATTCGTTCCTGGCGAGCGTGAGCGCGAACTTCAACGGCCTGTTCAACATGTCGGGGGGGACGTTCACCAACACGCCGGACAACGAGATCGGCAGCATCAGCGGGTATGCGGGGGGAAGCGGGCTGCTGCGGACGCCGGGAGTGGATGCCAACATGGACGGCCGCCCAGACTCGATTCTGGCTCCGGCGACAAGCGGGCCGTTGCCGGCCGCGGCGATGCCGACCTACTTCGCGCAGGGCCAGTTCATCGATCTGTACCGCTTCCGCGTGATCTTCACCGACCTAACGATTCGGAGCGTGCTTGTTCGTCTCAACGGGGCCAGAGGGCAGTCATTCACTGAAGTCAGCCTCGGCACCGATGGTTCGTTGTGGGGTCCGGCGCTCGATACGGGCGATGCGGTGACGACGACGAATCTGCTCGTTCAGGTGATTCCCGCACCCGGGGCTGCGGGCGGTCTCGCGATCGCGGGGATGATGGCGGCGCGGCGGCGGCGATGCGCCCGATAACGGCGGCGATTCGTCTCTGACGCAGTCCGGAGCGGCCGCGGAGTGGGGCGTGGGGGAGGAACGTCCGATTTCCTGCGAGCGGGCGCGGCACCTGTGCCGCCCCGGCGGAGGATCGGATGAACGCAAGACTCGGAACACTGGTCGCGGTGGCGGCGGCGAGCACGCTGGGCGGTGCTGCGCGAGCGCAGGGGCCTGCGACGGTGGAGCTGAGGATTGTGCCGCGGCTTGGATACTCGCGCATCGTGTCCGGATATGAGGCGATCTACGACTTGGCGGTGCAGGCTCGGGTGAGCAGCGTGGGGAACGCGTACGGGCTCTCGGCGTTCGGATTCAACCTGCGGATCGCGGGCGAGTCGGAGGCCGCGGGCACGCTGTGGCGCGGCGGGATCACGCTCGCAGATGGCACATACGACCCGACGATCTGGACCGGCGATCGTGTGGGGCGGACGGGGATCGCGCGGCAATATTCATATCTGGCGAGCCTGAACCAGAACTTCAACGGGGTGATCAACTTCTCGGCAGTCGGGTTCACCAACACGCCGGACCAGGAGATCGGGCTAATTGTCGGCTCGGCGAACGGGTTCGGATTCATGACGACGCCGGGGATGGATGACGACTTCGACGGGCAGCCCGACTCCGACCCGCTCGGCGCAGAGCTGATGGGGTCGTACTTCGCGGGCGGAGAGTTTGTCGATCTGTACCGGTTCCGATATGGGCTGCGCTCCAACACCGGGCGGACGCTGAGCTTCCGGATCGAAGGCGTCTCGGGCGTTCAGGCGTTCAATGGGGTGCGCGAGTCGAACGGTCTGTGGGGGCCGGATGGCCTGGTGGCGGTGACCGGGGACGACCTCGTTGTGACGGGGTTGGACATTCCCGCGTTGCCCTCGCCGGGGGCGGCGGGATGGGTGGTCGCGATGGCCGGAATGGGCCTGCGGCGACGCCGGAACAGGGGTTAATCGGGGTTTTGGCGGGTGCGGATGGGGCCCCGGAAGGGCGGGGAGGCGGTCTTTACACAGGCTTAGCGCGTTCGGACACCCATGCGGGGCGTGGGTATGGGATCATTTGGTCAAAGGGGAGTTCGGGTTGGGGGCTTAGGAGGATGACCATGACGATGGTAAAGCGTGCGGGCGGGATGATGGGCGTGGTGGCGGGGCTGGCCGTGATGGCCGCTGGCGCGATGGGGGCGGATGTGAAGCTGACGGGGGCCGGGGCGACGTTCCCCGCGCCGCTGTACAAGAAGTGGGTGGTGGAGTTCGAGAGCACGCCTGTCGGCAAGGGCGTGAAGATCGACTACAACAGCATCGGCTCGGGCGGCGGCGTGAAGGCGATCACCGACAAGACGGTGGCGTTCGGCGCGAGCGATGCCCCGCTGAACAAGAAGGAGCTCGAGGCGCTGGGCGGGGCGGAGAAGATCGTGCAGGTTCCGTCGTGTGCGGGCGGGGTGGTTCCGGCGTATAACCTGCCGGGCGTGACCGGGGATGTGAAGTTCACGGGTGATGTGCTGGCGAAGATCTTCATGGGCAAGATCGCCAAGTGGAACGACAAGGCGATCGCCGAGCTGAATCCCGATGTGAAGCTGCCGGACATGGCGATCACGCCGGCGTATCGCAGCGACGGCTCGGGCACGACGTTCGTGTGGACGAACTACCTCGCGACCCAGAGCGAGGACTTCAAGGGCACGGTCGGGATGGGCAAGCAGGTGCAGTGGCCGACGGGGCAGGGCGGGAAGGGCAACGAGGGCGTGGCGGCGGTGGTGCAGCAGACCCCCGGCGCGCTCGGGTACATCGAGGCGAACTTCGCCAACGCGAACAAGATCGCGTACGGATCGGTAAAGAACCAGGCCGGAAAGTTCGTGAAGGCGTCGGCGGAGTCGATTTCCGCGGCCGGGGCGAACGCCGTGTCGAAGTTCAAGGGCACGGTGCTCAGCGCGGACATCTGGAACCAGCCGGGCGATGCGTCGTACCCGGTGGCGGCGTTCACGTACCTGATCGTCTACAAGGACCTGAACAACGTAAAGTCGGCCGATGAGGCGAAGGCCTTGGCCGCGTTCATCGACTGGGCCACGACTGGCGGCCAGTCGACGGCCCGCGAGATGGATTATGCTCCGCTCGCTCCGGATGTGCAGAAGAAGGTCGCCGAGGCCTTGGGCACGCTGACCTTTCAGGGCAAGGCGTTGAAGTAAGAGGCGGCCGTACGCAGAGGTTTGTGGAAGCCACGCAGGGGCTCGCCGAGAAGAAAGGAGGAATGGATGAAGGCGTCTGAGTGCACTTTCGTCCGGTCCTGCTTCTGCTCGGCGGCCCCTGTTCTTGTTGGTGGACCTCGGTGCAAGGCGGGCGTGGGCGGGGGGCTTGGCATTGGTGGGGGGATGGCATGAGGCGATTTGGCGACGCCATACTGGGGGGCCTCACGCGGGGGTCGGCGGTCGTTGTGGTGCTCATGCTGGTGGTGCTGCTCGGGGTACTGGCGATCAAGGCCGCGCCGAGCGTGCGGCAGTTCGGGATGAAGTTCCTGGTCTCGAGCGAGTGGCGGCCCAACGAGGTTGAGCGGCCGGTGCGCGACGCGGCGGGCAAACTGGTGTTCGAGGACGGCGAGGCGAAGACGGAGACGATCCCGCCATCGTTCGGCGCGCTGCCGGTGATCTATGGCACGGCGATGACGTCGCTGATCGCGCTGGTCTTCGCGGTTCCGCTGAGCATGGGGGCAGCGCTGTTCATCGTTCGGATCGCGCCGGGCCTGCGAGTGGCGGGGCCGGTGTCGTTCCTCGTGGAGTTCCTGGCGTCGATTCCGAGCATCGCGTACGGTATCTGGGGCCTGTTTGTGCTCGCGCCGTTCCTGCGAGACCATGTCGAGCCGGTCTTGGCGCGGGTGCTCGGGGCCGTGCCGGGGCTTGGGTGGATGGTGTCTGAGCGGATCGTGTCGGGCTCGGGGGTGGTGGTGAAGCCGATGCCGCTGACGGGGCGGGACCTGTTGTGTGGCGGGCTGATCCTGGGGATCATGATCCTGCCGATCATCACGGCGGTGAGCCGGGACGTGCTGCGGACGGTGCCGCGCGGCCAGATCGAGGGGACGCTGGCGCTGGGGGCGACGTGGTGGCAGTCGTGCGTGGGGATGCTGAAATACAGCCGCGCCGGGTTGTTCGGGGCGGTGATGCTGGGGCTGGCGCGCGCGGCGGGGGAGACGATGGCGGTGGCGATGGTGATCGGGAACAACAACCAGATCGTGCCGAGCCCGTTCGCGCCGGCGCAGACAATGTCGAGCCTGCTGGCGAATGAGTTTGCGGAGGCGAGCGCGGGGCTGCACTCGTCGGCGCTCTTGCAGGTGGCGCTGGTGCTGCTGGTGATGTCGCTGGCGTTCAACGTGGTGGCGCGGTGGCTGGTGGTGGGGAAGGGAGGGAGGACGGCGGCGGGGGCGTAGGCACAACAAATCGCAAAGCGCAAATGGCAAATCGCAAATAAGAAGCAAGACAACGCAGTGGAGATTGGACCGTGTCGGCTATTGCGGGGACAGAACTGGTTCGGGAGCGCGTCGGCGAGTCGCGGTTTGCGCTGCGCCGGATCCGCAGTTCCGGGATGTTCTGGGCGTGCTGTGCTTCGGCGATGTCGGTGATCGTGCTGCTGTTCCTCGTGGCGGGGTACCTGTTCGTGCTTGGGCTGCCGGGGATGTCGTGGACGCTGTTCACGCAGGATTCGACGGGGGATGCGAATCTGCCTGGAGGGCTGCGGCACGCGATCGTGGGAACGATCACGCTCATCGCGCTGGCGGCGGTGGTGGGCGTGCCGGTGGGGTTGCTGGTGGGGGTGTATCTCTCGGAATACTCGCGCGAGGCCCGGGGCGTGCCGGCTCGCCTGACGCGGTTCGTCTCTGATGTACTTGCTGGCGTGCCGAGCATCGTCACGGGGATCGTGGGGTACGAACTGCTTGTGGTGCCGATCGGGCACTACAACGGTTGGGCGGGCGCGCTGGCGCTCGCGTTTATCATGGTGCCGATCGTGGCGCGGGCGACGGAGGAGATGCTCCGGCTGGTGCCGGACTCGTACCGCGCCGGGTCGCTCGCGCTGGGGGCGACGAGGTCGCAGACGATCGTGCGCGTGGTGCTGCCGGCGGCGACCGGGAGCCTGGTGACGGGGATCATGCTGGCCGTGGCCCGCGTGGCGGGAGAGACGGCCCCGCTGCTGTTCACCGCGCTGGGAAATCGGGCGTTGACGCTCGACCCGTCGCAGCCGTTTCCGTCGCTGACCAAGCAGGTGTACGACTATGTGACCGGCCCGTACCTGCCCCAGAAGCAGGTGGGGTGGTCGGGGATCCTGGTCCTGATCGCGATTCTCCTGGCGCTGAATGTGACGGTTCGGCTGGTGGCGGCGCGGGCGGTTCGGAGCCGGAAGTAGACCTTCGCTCGACGAAAGGGAGTATCCTCCGTGATTGCCGGGAGCCAACATACACCCATCAGGCGAACCAGGCCCGTGGTGATTGAGGTGATGCCGGGACGTGATCGCGCGCTGCCCATGAACCACACGCACACTCCATCATCAGACAACACGGACGCCGTGGGCGCGGGAGAGGCGGCGATGCGCGGCGCGGCCGCGGATGCGATGGCGGGCGGTGTGGGAGCGGAGCAGGGAGGGGGCATTGGCGGACTACGGCAGCCGCGGCTGGCGGTGCTGGAGGCGATCAGGCGGGGTGAGGCGGTGAAGGGGCACACGCACGCGGCGGTGGGACGCGAGAGCGCGATGCTGCACGTTGAGGACTTCAAGCTCTTCTACGGGAAGTCGCAGGCGCTGCACTCGGTGTCGATGGCGATTCCGGAGAAGCGGGTGACGGCGCTCATCGGGCCGTCGGGGTGCGGCAAGTCGACGCTGCTGCGGTCGTTCAACCGGATGAACGATCTGGTGGATGGGGTGCGCACGGAGGGAAAGATCACGCTGCGGGGGCGCGACTTGTACGACCGGGCGGTGGACCCGATCGACCTGCGGCGAAAGGTGGGCATGGTGTTCCAGAAGCCCAATCCGTTCCCGATGTCGATCTTCGAGAACGTGGTGTATCCGCTGCGGATCGCGGGCGAGCGGAAGCGGAGCGTGCTGGAGGAAGCGGCGGAGAAGGCGCTGCGGTCGAGCGCGCTGTGGGAGGAGGCGAAGGACCGGCTCAACGAGTCGGCGCTCGGAATGTCGGGCGGTCAGCAGCAGCGTTTGTGCATCGCGCGGGCGATCGCGGCAGAGCCGGAGGTGCTGCTGATGGATGAGCCGTGCAGCGCGCTGGACCCGATCGCGACGATGAAGATCGAGGAACTGATCCACCAGATGAGCGGGCGGGACGGCGAGAGTGGTGGGGGAAGGGGGGGATACACGGTGCTCATCGTGACGCACAACATGCACCAGGCCGCGCGGGTGAGCGATTACACGGCGTTCATGTATCTCGGGCGGCTGGTGGAGTATGGGCCGACGGCGAGCATCTTCCAGAACCCGCACCTGCCGGAAACTGAGCAGTATGTGACGGGGCGGTTTGGGTGAGTGTTTTAGGAGACAGAGTCGGACAATTTGCACCCATGGCACCAGTCAAGCCTCGGTCATCAAGGCGGTTCATGGTTCGAGTCGTGATCGGCATACTCGCGGTGTGTGTGATCGTGTTTGTCTTGCACGGCTGTTGGGTGCCGACATATTTGGGAAATGGCGCGATCGCAGGTCGTCTCGTCTCGCCGATGACGTTTCTGAATATCCATTCCTCGAGCCCGCGTTGGTTGGTTACACGCTGGCACTACTTCGGGGATGTGCATTCATGGAATGCACCGTACTTTGCCACAATTCCCAATTCGCGCTCCATTGTCGTGAGCACCGGAGAAGGAGAGCACGGCCGTCTTCACATCATTGATGCAAGGGGCGGTGTGAGATCCGTGCCTTCGAGCGGCTTTGGTGCGAACTTTGGGGACTCCGCCCCGGAGTTTGCAGATGAGGTGCTTGGACTGGGAGAGAACCAATTCCAAATCCATGGCCGAATGGGCGCATACACCATTGACCTCAAGACGGGCGAGTGGACACGCTTCTACTTGACGAAGTAGCCCAATGACGTTGGTGGCTCAGTGGGCCGGATGGACGATTCGGCAGAGTTTCACCTGCCCGTGCCAACCGCCTCCACCCAGAACACATCCGCCACCTGCTTGCGGACGAACTCGTAGGTCACGTCGTCGAAGCGGTTGAGCGCGGAGTCTTCGGTGATGAAGGTGCCGCCGCCGGGCTTTGTTGCGTCGTCGTGGAAGCCGACGAGGAGGCGGCTGTGGCCGGAGCCTGCGGCGACGGGATAACCGCTGGAGATGACGCGCTTGATCTCTGCGAACTGATCGTCGTTGACGCCGAAACGGTCGGGCTGCCATGGGACGATCCAGCGGATCGCGACGGTGCGCGGACCGCCGTGGGCCTCATCACGTGTCTTGGCGGCTTCGGCGCGGGCGGCCTCCGAAGGGGACCGCGCGGCGTCGAAGTGCGGCTGGTAGGGCATCGCGGCTTCCGTGCAGACGCCGAAACGCTCGAAGCCGTTGAGCGCGTTGTGGAAGAAGTTGCCGTCGGAGGGGCGTCCCGCGGCCTGGCTTGCGGCCCAGTTGACGAACTCCGGGCTCAGGCGAGTTGGGTGGGGCTCGTCCTTCAGGAGCGCGTACTCAAGGGCCTCGCAGGTGGTGAAGATGGAGCAAGTGCCGCGTGCGCCCTGCGGGCGCGGTGTGAGGCCGAGCGCGGTGAGGCGTGGGCGGAGGTCGACGAGGATGGGCGTGGCGTCGGGCTCGATGAAGACTTTGTTCCAGTTGGGGTGGGAGGCGATGTAGGCCGCGCGGGCGGACTCGCATCGAGGACAACTCCAGATGATGGCGCGATCGTCGAGGTTGCGCACCATGCACCCGCCGAGGACGCGGTCTTCGGCATTCGGGAACTCATGCTCGCAAGCCTCGGTGAACGCGCGGCCGGGTCCGAGGCCGGGGAGGCCGTAGGCGACGGGTACCTCTCTGTGTGCCATTTCAATGTGGTGCACGGCGCAGGTGCTTGGGCCATCGCAGCGATCGAACGTGGTCGGAGTGGGGAAGAGCGGGGTGAGCTGGCTCGCCGGTGGTTGGCGGGGAGGAGTACAACCGGCAATGAGCGCGGCGGCGGCGAGCAGGCAAGCGATTGTCCGACGTGGGCGCGGCATCAGTCGGTTCCTTCCTGTACGGGCTCGCGCTCCTGCATCAAGAGGTCCGCGTATCCGGCGGCGATGGCCTCGCCCATGGCCGGGGCGAAGGAGGCGCGAAGGAACTCGACCTGCTCGTGGGCCTTGGCTTGGGCGCGCTCGGGGCAGACGAGGGCTTCGAACTCGATGAAGTGGCCGGGGGTGGGGCGGCCCTGCTCATCGCGCTGGTGGCCGAGACCATCGACGGTGTCGAGATGGATTCGGACGCCGTTCCACGTCCAGAGGTCGCGGGACTTCTTCACGATGAGCCAGACGGGGAGGTCGGTCGAGCCGAAGCGTTCGCGGGCCATGTGCTCGGGGTAGATGGTGAAAGTGCTGAGCTTGGCGCGGGACTGGCCGGGACGCGAGTAGAAGATCCACTCTGTGGGCTGGCCGAGCGTCTCGCGCTTCTTGAGCTTGCCGTCGGGGATGCGGAAGTAGGTGTCGGTCTGCCGGAGCGTGTCGACGCGGAGCGCGCCGATTGAGGCGGCGATGGTGCGGGCGAGGGAAAGGTCGCGAAGCTCGGCTTTGTATTCGACGTTCTGCATGGGGGAGTGACGAAGTGAGCGAGTGACGGAGTGACGGAGTGACGGAGTGATGGAGAAGAGAAGAACAACAGCGTAGGGTCAGCCTGCGCCGGCCTTGGCGAGTTCCTTGAGCAGTTCGGGCTCCTCCATGATCCTTACGTTGAGTTCTTTGGCCTTGTCGAGCTTGGATCCCGCGCTCTCGCCGGCGATGAGGAGGTCGGTCTTGCTGGAGACGCTGCCGGAGACCTTGGCGCCGAGCTTTTCGAGGACCTCCTTGAGCGCCTCGCGCTCGTAGTTCTCGAGCGTGCCGGTGAGGACGATGGTTTTGCCGTCGAAGATGGACTCGGGTGCGCCGGCGGCGCGGCCGCCGGCGTTTGGTGGGCGATAGTCGTGGCTCTTGAGATCCACGCCGGCCTCCTCGAGTTCGCGGAACGTTCGTGCGGCGACCTTGCTGTGGAGATAGGCGTGGACGGCGGGGGCGGTTTCGTTGCCGAGGCCGGTCTCAACGCGGTCTTTGGGGTCGAGCGGGAAGCCGAGCCGCGCGGCCTCGTCCTTCTTGAGGGTCTTGGGACGCAGGCGGGGCTCTTCGGCTTCGAGGAGATCTTCGAGAGACTTGAACTGGCGGGCGAGGGCCTTGGCCGTGGCGTCGCCGACGTGGCGGATGCCCATACCCGCGAGGACCTTGGCGAGGCCGCGCGACTTGGCGGCTTCGATGCCCTCGAGGAGGTTGTCGACTTTCTTCTCGCCCATTCGCTCGATCGTGAGGAGCGTCTCGCGATGGTCCTTGAGGCGGAAGACGTCGGCGAAGGTGTCGAGGGGGATGCGCTTGGCCTCCGGCGGGACGCCCGCGGCGAGGCGGCGCTCGTCGTCTTTCGGGAGAGCGGTGGCGCGGATCTGGTCGACGGTCTTCTCGCCTAAGCCCTCGATGTCCATCTGCTTTCGCCCGGCGAACCAGATGATCTTCTCGCGGATCTGCGCGGGACACTCGGGATTCACGCAGCAGCGCGAGGTCTCGAGTGTGGGCTCGTTCTCGGCCTCGGGCGGATCGATCTCGACGGGCCCGGCGCACTCGGGGCACTTGTCGGGCGGGACGAGTTTGCGGGCGCCGGAGGGTCGCTTGGAGAGCACGACGCCGGCGACGTAGGGGATGATCTCGCCTGCTTTTTCGACGTAGATCGTGTCGCCGATGCGGATGTCGGTGCGCGGTGCGTCGGGAGAATCGGGATTGGTGGAGGCGTCGCGGACTCGCCCGTAGTTGTGGAGCGAGGCGTGCTGGACGACGGTGCCCGCGAGGAGAACGGGCTCCATCACAGCCCGCGGGGTGATCTTGCCGGTCTTGCCCACCTGTGGATCGACGCGGAGGAGTGTGGTGGTCTTGCGCTCGGCGGGGTACTTGTACGCGACGAAGCCCCGCGGGCTCTTGGATGTGGTGCCAAGCTCTTCCTGCTGGGCGAAGGAATCCACACGGACGACGACGCCGTCGATGGCGTAGGGCTGTTTGTGGCGGGCGGAGTCGAAGGCCTGGATCGCCTTGACGACGGCGCTGATGTCGCTGGTGGCCAGCAGCGGTTTGTTCACCGGCATGCCGAGGGCGCGGAGCTTTTCGAGGAAGTCCGAGTGGGAGGCGGCGAAGCGGGGGTCGGAGATCTGGCCGCGGCCGTGGGCCACGAAGCCGAGCCTGCGCTGGGCGGTGATTCTGGGGTCGAGCTGCTTGAGCGTGCCTGCGGCGGCGTTTCGGGGGTTGAGGAAGAGGTCGTCGCCCTGCTCCTCGCGTTCGGTGTTGACGCGCTCGAACTCCTTGAGAGGGAAGTAGACCTCGCCGCGGACTTCGAGGATTTCGGGGAGCTTGACCTTGCCGCCCGGGGATTCGAGGATAAGGGGGATGGCGCGGATGGTCTTGACGTTGGCGGTGACGTCATCGCCCTTGGAGCCGTCGCCGCGGGTGATGGCGCGGGCGAGGCGGCCGCGCTCGTACCGGAGGGACATGGCGACGCCGTCGATCTTGGGATCGGCGACGACGCGGAGCCGGTCGGAGGCGGTGCCGCCGAAGAGGCCGCCGCCGGAACCGCCGAGGTCTTTCACGGCGCGGTCGTACCAGTCGAGGAGACCCTTGTTGTCCGCGTGGCCGAGCTCGTAGGTGTTGTCGATGCTGAGCATCGGGATCGCGTGTTTGATGGTCTCGAAGCCGTCGATAGCCTCGCCGCCGACGCGGTGGGTGGGGCTGTCCGGGTGGTCGAGGTCGGGGTGCTCGCGCTCAAGCTCGGCGAGCTCGGCGAGGCGACGATCGAACTCGACGTCGGACATCACCGGCGCGGCATCGACGTAGTACGCGCGGTTGGCAGCATCGAGGATTGCGCGGAGCTCATCGATCCGGGCGCGGGCTTCGCTCTTTGGCGGGGGCTTGGACACGCGGAGATGTTACCCGAGCCCCCGGGATCAACACTGGGCACGCGGTGGCTTGGAATTGGGGAAAAGTTCCTGCGCAAATGGGCGTGGGGGAGGACTTGTCGGATACGAGCGTTCGGTATCATCGGGAATGGACGAGAGCGCACGCATTCTGGATGGGAAGGCCCTGGCGAAGGCGCACCGCACGAAGATCGCGGAGCGAGCGGATGTGCTCAAGGGCATGGGGCGGCCGGCGCGGCTGGACGCGGTGCTGTGCGGGACAAGCGACGACGCGGCTCACCAGTACGCCGAGAGCCAGGCGCGGACGTGCGCGGAGCTGGGGATCGGGTATGCGCTCCACGGCATGCCGATGACGGCCACGCAGGCGGAGATCGC
The DNA here is from genome assembly GCA_044221735.1 of Phycisphaerales bacterium. Taxonomy (GTDB): domain Bacteria; phylum Planctomycetota; class Phycisphaerae; order Phycisphaerales; family UBA1924; genus UBA4658. The sequence goes on from JBGAOP010000027.1 coordinate 19,331, forward strand.
GGCCAAGGTGGGGGCGCTGAACGCGGATGAGACGTGCACGGCGATCATGGTGCACATGCCGCTGCCCGCGAGCGTGGACCCGTTTGCGATCCAGGCGATGATCGATCCGGAGAAGGATGTCGAGGGCGTGAACCCCTCGAACATCGGGAACATCGTGTACGGGCGTTCGAGCCTTGCGCCGTGCACGGCCCTGGCGGTGATCAAGATGATCGAGCACACGGGGGTGGAGGTGCGCGGGAAGATGGCCGTGGTGGTGGGGGCGAGCAACCACGTGGGCAAGCCGATCGCGGTGATGCTCATGCGTCAGGATGCGACGGTGGTGTCGTGCAACAAGTGGACGCCGGAGCTGCCGCAGCTCACGACGCGAGCGGACATCCTCGTATCGGCGGTGGGGCTGCCGGGACTGATCTCGCGGCGGATGGTGAAGCCCGGGGCGATCGTGCTGGATGTCGGCGTGAACCGCGTGAAGGCGACGGATGGCACGATGAAGACAGTGGGGGATTGCGAGTTCGACGGGATCCGGGCGCCGGGCGGGGCATCGTGGATCACGCCTGTGCCGGGCGGCGTTGGGCCGATGACGGTGGCGATGCTGCTGATGAATGTGGTGGAGGCGTCGGAACGAGCGGCGAAGCGGGGGCGTAGGGAATAGGGGATCGAGAGTGGAGGAGTGGAGGGGTGGGGCTGGCGGCACATATTGACGGGGCCGGGCCGGAATTGTGTTTGATTCGTGATTGAGCGGGGGTGCGGGGGCCGACAAACCCTTGGAACCGCCCATAGATCGGACGGTTCGGCAATTTGTCAGGCGGATGTTCGTTGACCTTGGGCGAGCAGTGACCTTGAATGAGTGGTTATTGCCCCTGCCCTCCCATTGGGGAACCCATGACTCTTGGCTTCATCGACATCTTTGCCCCGCAGCACCTGCTGCTGATCGCGTTCGTCTGCCTGCTGATCTTCGGACGGCGGCTGCCGGAGATCGGGCGGAGCATGGGTAAGGGGATCACGGAGTTCAAGAAGGGTCTGCGCGACGCCGGTGAAGAGGTGTCGGGCCAGCCGATGGACCCGTACGCGCCGCACCAGCAGCAGCAGTACAACCCGAACCAGTTCGCCGCGCCGCAGCATCAGCAGCCGCTGCCGCCGCCCCAGCGCGGGCCGCAGCAGTACCAGCAGCCGTATCCCCAGCAGCAGCAGGGATATCCGCCCCAGGGTGGGTATCCGCAGCAGGGCGGCTATCCCCAGCAGCCCCAGCAGGGGTATCCGCAGCAGGGCGGGTATCAGCAGCCGACGGGCCAGCAGCGGATGCAGCAGCCCTCCGGCCCCGTGGGCCAGGGGCAGGTGCGTGTAACGCGGAACGACATGGTTGATTGAGCACGCTCGCCGGGCGGTGGTCGACACCCGGCGTTGAGAGCCGGGGAGTATGGCCGCGCCGAGTTGTCGGCGCGATTCCGACCGGTACAATCGACCCCTCATTGCCGAGGTAGCTCAGTCGGTTAGAGCGGAGCATTCATAACGCTCAGGTCGGCGGTTCGAGTCCGCCCCTCGGCACTTTCCATTTGTTGCTGCGGGTTGGTATCGTGGGCCTTGGGCGGAATGCCCGGAGGTTCACGATGTCGCTCGCGATCATGGCGTGTGTGGCGGTGTGTGTGTGCGGGGCGGGGCCTGCCGGAGACGGCGAGACGTTTCGCGATCCGGCGAAGCCCGCGGGCGAGCGCGTCGCGGATCTGCTGTCGCGGTTGACCCTCGACGAGAAGATCTCGCAACTGGTGAACGACTCGCCCGCGATCGAGCGGCTGGGGATACCCGCATATGACTGGTGGAGCGAGTGCCTGCACGGCGTGGGGCGGGCCGGGCGGGCGACGGTGTTTCCGCAGGCGATTGGATTGGGCGCGACGTTCGATGAGGACCTGGTGAAGCAGGTCGCGGGCGTGATCGCGGAGGAGGGGCGGGCCAAGCACAACGCGGCGGCGGCGGCCTCGGGTGGGAACAGTCCGCGGTACGGCGGACTGACGTTCTGGACGCCAAACATCAACATCTTTCGCGATCCGCGCTGGGGGCGCGGGCAGGAGACGTATGGAGAGGATCCGTTCCTGACGGGGACGCTGGGCGCGGCGTTCGTGCGCGGGTTACAGGGAGACGATCCACGCTACATCAAGGCGGCCGCGTGCGCGAAGCACTATGCGGTGCACAGCGGGCCGGAGCCGCTCCGGCACTCGTTCAACGCGGTGGTGAGCCCGAAGGACCTGAACGAGACGTATCTGCCGGCGTTCCACTGGTTGGTGGATGCGGGGGTGGCGGGGGTGATGTGCGCGTACAACCGGCTCGACGGGGAGCCGTGCTGCGGGAACCGGACGCTGCTGGGGAAGATCCTGCGCGACGACTGGAAGTTCGAGGGGTATGTGGTGACGGATTGCGGGGCCGTGTGGGACATGCACCAGGGGCACAAGACCTCAAAGGACGCCGCAGAAGCGGCGGCGCTGGCGCTCAAGAGCGGCGTGAATGTCGAGTGCGGGCACGATGTGCTGAAGGTGAAGGAGGCGATGGGGCGGGGATTGGTGACGGAGGCGGATATCGACGCCGCGCTGACGCCGGCGATGCGTGTGCGGATGCGGCTGGGGATGTTCGATCCGCCGGAGGTGGTGCCGTATTCGAAGATCGGGATGGAGGTGGTGGACTCGGCGGCACATCGAGCGGTAGCGCGGCGGGCGGCGGCGGAGTCGATTGTCTTATTGAAAAACAAGGGCGGTGTGCTGCCGCTGAAGAAGTCGGTGAAGAGCCTGGCGGTGGTGGGGCCGAGCGCGGCGAGCGTTGAGGCGCTGCTTGGGAACTACTACGGGGTGTCGGGGAGCATGGTGACGGTGCTGGAGGGAGTTGTGGCGGGTGCGCCGCCGGCGTGCTCGGTCGAGTATGTGCAGGGCTGCCTGTTGAACCAGAAGAGCGGCGGCAACGGCGGGGCGGTGTGGGTGTCGCAGGGGAAGGACGCGGTGATCGCGGTGGTGGGGCTCACGAGCTTGCTGGAGGGGGAGGAAGGGGACGCGTTGGCGAACACCACGGGCGGGGACCGGCCCGACATCGGGCTGCCCGCGAACCAGGTTGCGTTTCTGAAGGAGCTCCGGAAGGGCGTGAAGCAGCCGCTGATCGTGGTGCTGACCGGCGGCGGGCCGATCGCGTGCCCGGAGGTGGAGGAACTAGCGGATGCGGTGCTGATGGCGTGGTATCCCGGCGAGGAGGGCGGTGCGGCCGTGGCGGATGTGCTCTTCGGGAACGTGAACCCGAGCGGGCGGATGCCGGTCACGGTGCCGAGGTCGGTGGAGCAACTGCCTGCGTTCGAGGATTATGCGATGTCGGGGCCGAAGGGGCGGACGTACCGGTACATGAAGGAGGAGCCGCTGTGGCCGTTTGGGTTTGGGCTTTCGTACTCGAAGATTGAGTACAACGGAATTGAGATTCGACCGAGTTGGGAAGATCCCAAAACGCTGCTTGCGTTGGTGACGCTTACCAATACTGGAACCATGGACACGGACGAGGTTGTGCAGTTCTATGTGTCAGGGCCTTCGGGGCACCCTGATCAGCCTGCATGTTCGCTCCGAGGCATCCGCCGCAGGCTTGTGCAAGCGGGAGCCAAAGTGATGGTCGCATTTCCGCTCGATTCGCGAACGCTCTGGAGTGTGAATGACAGAGGAGAACATGTGGTTTCGACCGGAAGCTACACGCTCACCGCCGGAGGCTGTTCACCAGGGCCGAGGGGGCAGGCACTCGGGGCTCCAAAGTCTACCACGATTATTTATGAGTACAGACGAACGCCTGATTGACCTGGCGCAAGCACCGTTCCCCGCTGCGTCGAGAGTCTCGGCACGAGAGAGTGGCGCGTCCTAAGGCGGAACCCGACGGGTGTGTTCGGCTTCAGCAGAGCTTCAGGAACTCCCACGCCTGTCCCGAATCGATCATCGCGTCAAAGCCCTGGTCCTTCGCGATCACGCTGCAAAACCCCAGAACCCGTGCCCGCGCCTGTGAATCCTCGGGAAGGCGTATCACGAGGTGATTGGACGTCTGCCCATCCGTCCCCAGCGCAACCTCGATATCGACCGCGACGATCTCCGCCGCGCCCAGCTTCGATAAGGCCTCAACGAACTCCACCGAGAGTTTCGGGTCCATCTCGCCAAGCGTGCGCTCCGCGTCCGCGGTCGCCTCACCCAGCCACGCAAGCGCAGGCGCAGTTCGGCCCGCAAGCCGCTGCTCAATGAACGCCGCCGTCTCCAGCGCATTCGGATCCGCTGTCTTGCGCAAGCGACGGGGCTTGGCCTTCTCTCCACGAGCGATCGCCTTCTTCATTAGCGCGCGAGCGGAATTCTCAGGCCCCGCCATCGGCGTCCCATCGGGGTTGAAGATTGCGTGATGCACAATCCTTCCGCGTGAGTACGTCTGCTCCATCGCGAGCCGACCATCGGGATACCAGAATCGATTGGTCCCATTCACATAGACGTTGTGCTCAAGAAAGAACTCGCCCGCGAGCTGGCCATTGGGATGCCATTGCCGCCAGCGCCCGTTCGGCGATCGTGCGCCATCGCGGTACTCGATCTCCTCCTTTAGGGTGCCATCCTCGTAGTACGAACGCTCAACGCGGTTGCTGGCTTCACCGGCCTGTTCCATAGGCGCAACGCTACCCCCAAGCCGACTTTCAATCCGCCCCTTGACGCCGCTGAAAACCCGGGCTAAGTTCTTCCCAGCATCAAGAGTCCCGGGGACATGTGTCACCCGGGCGGCAACCGAGCCGTGTTCACGAAACATGGTCGCGGTGCCGAGGATGGCCCCTGCGGGGCACCGATGCGGCGGAGTTTCCCAGAGCGGAAACGAAGCAAAACGATGGCGATGTTCGCCATCTCCCCGCAATACAGGCCATCCGATGCTTGATGCCGTGAGGAGTTCACGGCCATGTCGCGTTCCGCTTCCATCGTTGAGTCAAAGGCCCGTTCGGCTGGTTCGCTCGCCACGCGTGCCCTGCACGGACCGGTGCGATCGGCTTCCGGGTCATCACCACCGACGGGTGCCGCAAGTTTCGAGCGTCGCTCGGGGCCGCTGGTTGGAGCGCTGGCCCAATCGACCACATTCCATCAGTCGAAGATCGGGCAGGTGGGGGGGCACTCGTACTCGCGGGTGAGCAACCCGAGCGTGGATGAGTCGGAGGTGGTGATCGGGGCGATCGAGGATTGCCCGCCCGCGGTGTGCTTCGGGACGGGGCTTGGGGCCGAGGCCGCGCTGTTCCTGGCGGTGCTCAAGGCCGGGGACCATGCGGTGGTGGGGGATGCGATCTATGGCGGGACGACTCGGCTGTTTCGGCAGGTGCTGAACGAGCTGGGGATCACGTCGACGTTCGTGGATACCAGCGATGCGCGGAACGTTGAGAAGGTGATCACGCCGCGGACGAAGCTGGTGTTCATCGAGACGCCGGCGAATCCGACGCTGGCGCTGACGGACATCGCGGCGATCGCGGCGGTGACGAAGAAGGCCGGGGTGTTGCTCGCCGTGGACAACACGTTCCTGACGGCGGTGCTGCAGCGGCCGCTGGAACTGGGCGCGGACATCAGCGTGTACTCGACGACCAAGCTCATCGAGGGGCACTCGGCGGCGTGCGGCGGAGCGATTGTGTCGCGCGATGGGGCGCTGCTGGACAAGGCCCGGTGGATCCGCAAGTGCACGGGCGGGATTCAGGCGCCGTTCAATGCGTGGCTGACGACGCGGGGACTCAAGACTCTGCCGCTGCGGATCCGCCAGCAGTCGCGGAACTCGCAGGTGATCGCCGAGTGGCTGGCGTCAAACCCGCACGTGGCGAAGGTGAACTATCCCGGGCTGGCCGGGTTCCCGCAGGCGGAACTGGCCGCGCGGCAGCACCTTGAGGGGCTGCACGGGGCCGTGATTTCGTTCGAGGTCGTCGGCGGGGCTGTGGCGGGGAAGAGAGTGCTTGAGGGGGCAAAGCTGTGTGCCCTTGTGGAGCACGTTGGAAGCGTGGAGACGCTGCTCACGCACCCGGTGACGATGACGCACGCGGATGTGCCGCCGGAGCAGCGACGGGCCGCGGGGATCACCGATGGGCTGATCCGGCTCTCGGTGGGGCTTGAGGAGCCGGAGGAGATCATCGCGGATCTGGCGCAGGCGATCGAGGCAGCGCACGCTGCGGAAGTGGAGGACCTCGAGGGCGACGCGATCACGGGGGCGTCGGTGGTCGGCAAAGGAGGTGCCGCATGGCTCGTCCGCTGATTGTGCTCAAGTACGGTGGCTCGGTGCTTCGAAACGAGGACGACCTGCTGAAGGCCGTTCGCGAGACCGAGTCATGGATTGATCGCGGGTGGAACGCGGTCGCTGTGGTCAGTGCGATCGAGGGTGTGACCGACACCCTGATCGCCAAGGCGAGGACGTTTGGCGAGGAGCCGCACGCCGAGTCGCGCGCCCTGCTCACGGCCACGGGCGAACTCACGTCGGCGTCGTTGCTTGGGCTGGCCCTGCACCGGGCGGGAGTGCGGGCGACGGTGGCCGCGCCGTGGACGATCGGGTTCCGGGCCACGGGAGAGCCGCTGGATGCGTTTCCGCAGAGCATTAACTCGGCGGCGGTGCGCATCCTGTTCGAGGAGCACCGGGCGGTGGTCGTGCCGGGGTTCATCGCGATCGACGAGATCCGGCGGCTGGTGCTGCTGGGGCGCGGCGGGAGCGATCTGTCGGCGATCTTCATCGCGGAGGAGCTTGGCGCGGCCAAGTGCCGGTTGGTGAAGGACGTCGATGGGCTCTACGAATGGGATCCGGCGGCCCCCCCGCAGGCGGGGCGAGCGCCGAAACGGTTTGCGAGCCTGCCGTGGGCGAGCGCACTGGCGCTCGATGGCGGGATCGTGCAGCACAAGGCGGTGCGATTCGCGCAGGAGCGGCGGCTGAAGTTCGAGGTTGGCGGGTATGGGTCGGCGGCACCGACGATCGTGGGCGATGTGCCGGAGGAGTTTGCGGAGTCAGCGTCGCTCGTGGCGTGCCACGTGTGATTGTGCAACCACCACGGTGAGTGCGAGGGTTTCGGCCCGCGCGCTCCCATCGGGCCCGGGGGCTCCACCTCCCTCGGGCCCTTTTTCTTGCGCGCCGTGCGATGGTCAGCGGCCGCCGGGATCGCGGGTGAGGCGTGCGAGGGCCCACTCGAGCGCGACGATGCCGACGGGGGCGAGGCAGTAGAGCACGATGTAGGGGAGGTGCATCGTGTGGCGTGCGAGGGCGAAGATGCCAAGGAAGGCGAGCGTGCCGAGCACGGTGATGAGCGAGCCGAGGCGTTCCCACCGCAGCAGCGTGAGCAGGCCGATGATCATGGCGAGATGGGCGAACATCATGCCGCCGACCCAGACGGGCGGGAAGCCCTGGTCCGGATGCGTGTACCACTCGCCGATGTGCTCGATGAAGAACGCACCAAGCAATCCCGCGAAGAGCAGCGCGCCGAGTCGGCGGATCCACTTCAGGGCCACGAGCACCACGTGCGTGGGCGGGGTGGATCGGGCGGGGGTCGGGGCGGAGAGGGGGCGTTCATTGTGAGTGCCATGGCGAGGTCTCCCTTGGTGGGTCCGCATGAATAGTAAGCACTAACAAACTATACGGATATGATGGCCTGGGTGTTCGAAAAAGCCACTGGGAAGTACCCCAGTAACGGACGTTTATGTCTAAAAATGTCGACTCAGGCCTTCCGGGCCCCGACTAGGACGCGCTCGAGGCCCTCGTGGTCCTTCACGATGCGCACCGACTCGGGATCGATGAGTGGGTGCTCGCGGAGGAGCCTGGCGGCCGGGCGGGCGGTGGCCGCGGCGATCTCGATGAGGATGCGGCCATGGGGACGGAGCCGATCGGGGCCCTTCTCGATGAGCGGGCGCACGAACGCGAGGCCGTCGGGTCCGCCGCGGAGGGCGGAGTGGGGCTCGAAGTCGCGGACGTTGCGATCGACCTTGTCGGGGGCGTCCCATTCGGCGTCGGGGATGTAGGGGGGATTGGACACGAGATAGTGCAGGTCGAGGCCGCCGCCGGCGGGGTGGTCGATGAGCGGGGCGAGGAGATCGCCGTGGAGGAGTTCGAGGCGCTCGGCGACGGCGTGGCGCGTCGCGTTCTTTTTCGCGACGGCGAGCGCGGGCTCGGAGATATCGGTAGCGATGCCGGCCGCGGCCGGGAGATTCTTGAGCATGGCGATGGCGATGCACCCCGAGCCGGTGCAGACGTCGGCGATGCGGACGCCCTCGCCGGTCTTGCCGCCGAAACCGGGCTCGGCGCGGGCGTGGGAGAGCACTTCCTCAACGATGACCTCGGTGCACGGGCGCGGGATGAGGACCGCGGAGGAGACGTGCATGGGGAGACCGAAGAACCAGCCTTCGCCGACGAGATACTGCACAGGCTCGTGCTTGAGCGCGCGGGCGACGAGGTCGCGGAGTTGAGTCTTCTCAAGCGGCGAGGCGGGGCGATCCTGGTCCATGTACAGGCGCAGGCGGTCGCAGCCGAGGATGTGGGCCATGAGCAGCTCGGACATCAGCCGCGGCGAGTCGAGCCCGTGCTTGGTGAACGCGGCGTTCATCCACGCCATGAGGGCGCGGGTGGTCCAGACTTTGGGCTGGGTTGAGCTCACGGGCGGAGTGTAAGGCGCACGCAGAGGTTCGCGGTGGGAGCGCGGGGGTTCGCGGAGAAAGGCAGGGGGGGAAAGGAGAAATGCTGAAGGCGAGGTCTGTAAGGCGCTGGCGCAATGAATGTGCTCGGTGCCGCGTCGACTCTTGTTCCTGTTCCCCTCCCCTCGCCCCCTCCATCTTCTCTGTGCACCTCTGCGCACACCCCGCGAGCCTCTGCGTGCGCCTTTACGGCTTGTAGTACGCGGGCACGCTTCCTGCCGGGGTGCTGACGCTGGTCTGGCGATAGGGCGAGACGTTCTGGTAGTTGGTGGGGGGCTCGTCGTAGGAGTCGAGATAGATGCGGATGAGGGAGCCGGAGTTGTCGGCCTTGGCGAAGGCAGCGTGGCCGTCGCAGTAGGAGATGTGGTAGCCCTCGACGCCGTGGTTGTTCCACGGGTCGGGCCAGTTGTTGATGCCGTCGGGGCGGCCGATGCCGGGGACGATCGACTGGTCGTTGTCGTTGTCGACGAAGAGGTACATCTTGTCGGGAAAGATGACCTTGGACTGCGTCTTGAGCACGTTTCGGGTCATGAGCTGTGACGCGGCGTACATCGGGTCGCTGGCGTTGCCGGGCTGGTAGCGCCAGCCAAGCTGGTCGGCGACGCTAATACCGGGAGGCGTGTAGAAGAGCTGGCCGTCGAGGTATTTGCCGGCTGAGAACCAGGCGCGGACTTCGTAGGAGTGGCCGCCCTGATCGTCGTCCTTGTCCTTGGCGGCGAAGAAGGTGTCGCGGATGAAGTCGCGGCCGTAGAGGGTGGCCGCGTCGGGGCCGAGATCCTGCGTGAGCATGTAGTCGGAGCGGATCTTGTTGCGGGTGGAGGGGCAGATGGCGACCTGGTAGTCGGAGATGTAGTCCGGGAAGAGCCAGCCGATGTTGTCTTCCCAGTCGAAGAAGGCGGGGACGAACGCGCCCTTGGCGTTGTCGTTGGAGTAGGCGCTGGCGGCGAGGGCGAGCTGGCGCGTGTTGGAGACGCAGCGGGCGCGGCGCGAGGCCTCGCGGGCCTTGCCCAGCGCGGGGAGGAGGAGGCCGACGAGGAGCGCGATGATGGCGATGACGACGAGGAGCTCGATGAGCGTGAAGGCGGGGCGATGTGGGATGTCGGATGTGGGATGTCGGATGTGAGAGACCTGCGCGCGCCGCGGGCGCTGGGAGGTTTGGGAAGCGTGGACGCGGCGAGCGGGCATGGTGAAATGGTACCAGATTCTGCGGGGAATGCCGGTATTCAGGGTTTGACCGGAATGGGTGGGTGGGAGTTTGCGCGATTTGGAGTAGACTGGCGGGGTGGGATCCTGGGCGGGGCGGATCAGGAGCGGACCATGCGGCACGGTGGAACCATGCGGGCGATGACGGCGATGGGCGTGGCGGGGGTGCTGGCGTGCTGCGGCGCGGCCGTGGGACAGACTGTGATGGTGGATTGCACCGGGGCGACCATCAGTTCTATTTCGAGCACGCCCGACATCGTGAGGACGAGCACCGGGACGATTCCGGCCGCGCCGGGGTATCAGTTTGCGTTCAATCCGGTTGTGACGGGGAGCGGGCTTGCCGGTAGCAGCATCGTCGGGACGAACAACCCGCTCATGAGTGTTCTGAACGGGCTCTCCATCGGCAGCCAGCGCACCCTTATGGGCGCGATGCGCAACGTGCCCGGCACGCTTCCCACGCGCCTCGACTACGAAGTCGTCGCCCAGACCGTGAGCGGCTTCAACATCAGTCTCACCTTCGACCAGCAGATCCTCGCCGATGGGCATGCGCAGGCCGCGATCCGCAACATTGTTCGACCATTTAGTGTCATTGGTCTGACGGTCAACTCCGGCGGTCTCGTCGTGAGCACATGGACTCCGCCCGCGCCCGTCATCAGCGAGTGGCACTTCGATGGCAACCTTCAATCGGTGAAGGAGTCGGGCCTTGCGCCGACGTCCGGGCCGAGCAAAATCCGGTATCTCGACGATGCAGCGTTCGGGCCGATCCTCGGCGGCGTGGGGTCGGAGACGACCTATCCCGCGACGCCGACGCCGACGAACGTGACGCTGGCGCAGTCGGCATTCGGCACGACGACGTCGTTCGGGCTGCCCTCGCTGGGCGCGACGGGCGTGGACACCGTGTATCGCACCAGCCCGCCGCGGAACGCGGGGGATCCGGCGAATACGGCCAAGTCGCGCGGGCTCGGGCTCGCGCTGTGGCCCAACACCCGGGACTTCTGGCCCGATGAGCGGCTGGGGCAATGGACGATGGTGGCGGACATCCTGATCCCGCAGGCTTCGTGGGATGCGGCCCGAGGAAACGCGACGGCGAACAACCAGTGCATCCCGCTCATCGAGGCGAGCCAGAACAACAACTCGGCGGCGGATGTGTTTGTGACGGTGACGGGGGCCGCGCCGGGAACCGCGAAGGTGGGCAACACGGTGGCCTATGCCAGTGCAACAACGGCGAGCGCGATCCAGCCGGGACAGTGGTTCCGGCTGGCGGTGGTGAACAACCTGTACGGTGCGGCGGGGAGCCGGATCTTCGTCAACGGGACGTTCGTGGGGACGACGGGCGGCGACTGGGTGTACAACGCCGTGAAGTCGACGGACCCGCGCTGGGGCGACAACTCGGCCCAGCCCGCGACTGGGTCGGCGGTGCCGCCGGCCTCGAACGGAACAGTCATTCCGCCCGCGACATGGAGCGCGTGGGGCTCGTTCCCGAGCCCTTGGGCGTACTCGGGCGGCTCGAGCGGCGCGGCGACGGGCGCGCCGACGGCCTCGACGCTCGGGCTCTTCTGCGACATCAACGGGTGGGGCGAGAGCGTGTACGTGGCGAACATGATGTTCACCGATCAGCCCATGAGCGACGCGGCGGTGGCCGCGCTGGGCGGGCCGAACGCGCGGGGGATCGTGTACCTGCGGCCGCTGCCGTGCGTGGCAGACTTCAACATGAGCGGCGGTCTGGAGGTGCAGGACATCTTCGACTTCCTGAACGCGTGGTTCGCGGGCGATCCGCGTGCGGATATCAATGGGGGCGGGCTCGCCGTTCAGGACATCTTCGATTTCCTGAACCTGTGGTTCGCGGGATGCCCGTGACGGGCGAGGATCCGGTGTACGTGCAGGGCCGAGGGGCCCGGAGGCGGTTCATCATGAGACTTGCGATTGGTTTGATGTCGATGATCGCGGCGGGATGCCTGGCCGGGGCGGCGCAGGGCCAGTGCAACGTCTATCGCTGGCACGTGCCCGATTTCGATCAGAAACGCAGCGCCCTCCCGGCGGATGGAGGCATGTACTGCGTGCCGACAAGCGCGACGAACTGGATGGCGTACATCTCCAACCACGGATACCCGGCGATGATGTCCGGCCCGCGGGACTGGCAGAGCCAGGTAAACTACGGATTCGTGACGAGCACCGCGGCGCAGATGGGCGCGCTCATGGGCACGGATCCGGTGGACGGCACCGGTGGGAACGGGGCCGCGGCCGGGCTCAATCTGTATCTGCTGGCGCACGCGCCGTTCAAGTTCACGGCGACACACTGGAACGGAACGATCACGCCGCTGGACATGTGGTTGCAGATGCAGACCAACGGGCTGGTCAACATCTGCTACGGGTACTACGAGCAGATCCCCGGGCCGAGCGGCAACTACTACGTGCGCAACGGCGGGCACTGCGTGACGCTCAACGGGGTGGAGAACATCTGCACGGCGGGGGCCGATCCGGTGGTTCGGCTGCGGAACCCCGCGGACGACGCGACGCTGACGACGCAATCGACGTTCTCGACGGTCACGTCGCGGGCGATCGTCGAGACGTTCGCGGCCTCGCCGCTGTCGGGGATCAACAAGACACTTACGCGGATGGCGGACTTCGGCGTGGGAAGCACGACGCGCCGGTATGTTGACTCGATGTATGTGATCAGGTCGTTGTTCAACTGCTGGGCGCCGGCGACATCCACGCCCGAGATCAAGATCACGTTTGTGGCGGCGATGTTCGGTGATCCGACGCCCCCGGAGCGAACGATCGCGCTGCCGGCGGGATCGCTGGCGAATGCCGTCGCGGTGCATCCAGATCAGTCGAGGGTGGTGTACGTGCGTCGCACGCTGGGAGGCGCTGGGGTCGGGTATCGACTCCGGCTGCTCAATCCGCTCGACGGCACCGACACCGATCTCATGGCGGTGACGCCGCCCGTTGCCGGGAAGACGCCAATCGTTTTCGATCGGTTGGGTCGGCTGATCACGTGCGATGGATCGGTGCTCAAGGCGATCGATCTGAGCACGCGGGCGCCGGTGGTGGTCGCGATGCGGACGCTGGCCTCGCCGGCGAGCGGGATCTCGCTCGACGACATGCACGACGAGATCGTGGTGCTCACGCCCGGCAATGCCCGGCTGCTGCGATGCTCGATGGACCTCGTGTCGGCGATCGATGAGCCGCTGCCCCCCGGACTTCCAGCGATGGGTGACGGTTCGGTGACACCCGATCCGGTGAACCGGCGGTTCCTGATCTCCACCCCCGGGGATGGGAGCGTGCGAGAACTGTCGCTGGTGCCGGGCTCGGATCGGCTGATGCTCCAATCCACGCTCGTGCTCCCGGCGGTCCAGAGCATCCAGGACATCCAGCCCGGCGACGGCGGGATGTTCTTCGCGATGGGGGATGGAAGCGTGCGTGTGCTCGATCGCGACCCTTCCACGGGGGCGCTGCGGGTCTCGCCCAACCAGCTCTTCGGCGGAATGCCCGCGATGCGGTGCATGAGCCTGACGCGCAGCCGGACGAACTTCGATCCCGCGCTGCACAGCGGCCCGGCGTGGGTGAACATCCTGAATCCACAGGAGGGGGCGGTGTCGCGGACCGATTGCCCGGCGGACTACAACCTGAACGGCGTCGTCGAGGTGCAGGACATCTTTGACTTTATCAACGGGTGGTTTGCGAGCGATCCCCACGCGGATACCGACGACTCGGCCTCGCTGAGCGTGCAGGACATCTTTGATTTCATCAATCTATGGCTGGCGGGATGCCCCTGACGACGCGATCGTGGTCCGCCGTGCCCGGGCTTGCACGCGGGCCTCGGTTCAGGCGTAGCCCAGCTCTTCGAGATCGTCCTCATCGAGGCCGAAGTGGTGGCCGATCTCGTGGAGGAGCGTGATGAGGACCTCCTCGTAGATGTCGTCGTCCGCGTGCTCTGCTTGCCAGCCGAGGTCGTCGGTGGCGAGGGCGATGATGCCTCTCCGGAAAAGGTGGATCTCCTCGGGCGCAAAGGAGTCATGCCCCGGGCGGCCCCAGCCGCCGGGATCGTCGATGGAGCGTTCGGTGATGGCGACGCCGGTGTGCAGGCCGCAGAGCTCGGCGGGGTCGTCGCCGGGCTGGAGGGTGCCGTCGGCGGTGAGCTCGGCGATCATCCTGGGCGTGGGCTCGTCGAGGACGACGACGGGGACCTCGTCGAGGAGCGTGCGGATGCGCGGCGGGAGGGCGTCGATGGCGTCCTGCACCAGCGCATCGAAGCGTTCGTGCTCGGCGTCGGTCATGGGCGCGGGGCCCCGTCGGAATGGGTGGGGGAGGGGGAAGGGGGGGGGACGGCTGGGTCGATGACGCGCATGAAGCGGCTCTGCGGCGCGGGGCGGCCCCCGCGGATGAGCTGGCGCGCGGTGAGCTTGGGGATGAGGATCGCGCCGGCGATGCGGGCGCAGTCGAGGAGCGAGCCGAGGGCGCCGATGGAGAGCAGGCCGCCGCCGAAGGCGATGGCGAGCACGCCCGCGATGCGGCAGGTCTCGACGATGGTGGGGGCGGTGACGGTCGAGGGGATGAGCCCGACGAGCGCGCCGCCGGACATGATGCACGCGGCGACGGCCATGGCCAGGAGCGTCTGCCGGTCGACGCGCCCGGTGCGCATGACCAGCGAGCGGGCCACGAGCAGGCGGGCGTTGCTGCGCTGGAGCACGATGATGACGGCGATGAGCCCCCCGGCGAGGGCGAGGAGCACGCACATCTCGCGCGTGGGGTCCCAGTGCGAGAGATAGTGCGGGCCGCCGCGGGAGTCGGAGTCGGCGTGGTACATCCACAGCGCGGCGGCGAGGGGGATGTAGAGCAGCGTGGCGAGCGCGGCCTTGACGCAGTCGCGCATCGGGATGCCCGCGTGCGGGCGGATGAGGGCGATGGAGCCGACGGCGGAGGTCGCAAGGCCGAGCATGACGCCCAGGCCGGGGCTCGGCCGACCGACGCCGCGCACGCCGATGGCCTGCAACACCTCGGCCGCCTGCGGGAGCCACGACATCATCGCGACGGCGACGGCGCCGAAGGCCCAGAGGACGACGCCGGTGGCGGTGAGGCGCGGCCACTCGATGACGCGGAGCTCGCTGGCCTGCGGATCGACGACGGAGAGGATGGTGGCCCGCACGCCCGCGCCGCACTCGGGGCACATGGAGCGGATCGAGAGGCCGCGCAGGTTGTAGCCGCAGAAGACGCAGGGGAGATCGCCGCCGAGCTCGCGGCCCAGCGGAACGGAGGGCTTCGCCTCGCCGCCATTCGGCGGGGACTGCGGTGGGGTTGCATCGTCGGCGGGCATCTTCGGTCAAAGGGTACACAATGCGGGCGAGGGCGTGATCGGCTCAACCGGCGCGGGGGCGTGTCCGTATACTCGCTGGCCGCCCACCCTTCCCGTCTCGCATCTCGTGCCGCGGCACCCTATGCCTACTCCCATCCAACGCCTTCGCGACAGCATCTCCAGCGTGTTTCTCGGAAACCCCCGCGCGGTCGAGCAGGTGATCTGCTGCCTGCTGGCCAAGGGGCACGTGCTCATCGAGGATGTGCCGGGCGTGGGGAAGACGGTGCTGGCGACGGCGCTGGCCCGCTCGGTGGACTGCTCGTTCAACCGCATCCAGCTCACGCCGGATCTGATGCCGTCGGACATCATCGGCGTGAGCCTGTTCCGCGCCGATGGCGGCGGCGCGGGCACGAACGGCCACGGCCTCAAGGGCGCGTTCGAGTTCAAGAAGGGCCCGATCTTCGCGAACATCGTGCTGGCCGACGAGATCAACAGAACGCCGCCGCGCACGCAGACCGCGCTGCTGGAGGCGATGAGCGAGGCGACGGTGACGGTGGACGGCAAGACGCACCACCTCGACCAGCCGTTCATGCTCATCGCCACGCAGAACCCCTTCGACTTCGAGGGGACGTACCCGCTGCCGGAGAACCAGCTCGACCGGTTCTTCATGCGGATCAGCCTCGGGTACCCGTCGCCGGAGGTGGAGTCTCGCGTGCTCGCGCTGCGCCCGGCCGACCACGCGCTGCACGCGCTCAAGCCCGTGCTGCACGCGGGGGATGTCCTCGAGCTGCAGCAGCAGGTGGACCGCGTACGGATGGAGCCGACGCTGATCCAGTACATCATCGCGCTGGCCAACGCGACGCGCTCGCGGGATGACCTGCAGGTCGGGCTCTCGCCGCGCGGGGCGTTGGCGCTGGCGCAGGCGGCTCGGGCGACGGCGGTGCTGCGCGAGCGGGACTATGTCGTGCCCGAGGATGTGATGGACAACATCCTGAGCGTGTGCGCCCACCGGATGATCGGTCGGAGCAGTGTGTCGGTGCTGCGCGGCGGGCTGAACGGAACAGGCTTCCCGCCGGACTCGCCGCAGGGGGTGCTCGCGTCGATCATGGAGACGCTGCCGAGCCCGGCGTGAGGATTTCAGATTTGAGATTTCAGATGTGAGATGTGGAAGAGGCGGGTGGGGGTGGTGGGGGAGGGGGGCGTGTTCCTGATCCGGGAATCAGGTCGATCTTCGCGGGTCCGCGTCGATTATCTCGCTCGCAGCAGGTTCGGGGCCGAGCGCAGGGCATAATGGGCCTGGTGCTCTCCACCGGGAGCCGCGAGGAGTTCAGCACCGGCAATGTGCTCTCCGCGCCTGGAGCAAGGCGAACCTCGCGCTCGAGCGCGGACTCCTCTTTTGGGTCAGAGAACTCTCCGCGACGGGCAAAGCGCGGCTCCGAAGGCCCAACGCGCTCCCCTCCGCACGCCAAAGAGCTCTTCTTTGCCGACGAACTCCTCGCGGCTCGACAAGGAAGAGCACATTGGGGGCAAAGAGGAGCGCTCGCGGGCCCCGCATCGATCCCGAACGCGGCCTGCGCCGCCGCCGATCGCGCGAGTCGGCCCCCGAAACCGGCGAAGAGGCCGCAGCGGCGTCGATGGGTTGATAACGCGAGGCCAGAGACAGTCACGATGCGGATGGCGCGGCCGGGGCAGCGCCGCACTCCGGGCAGACCGCGTTGCTCGCGAGGCCGGTGCGGTCGTAGTTGCACCGGTGACAACGATTGAGTGAGATTCGCCGGAGTGCTCGGCGCTCAACGATGTCCCGCCGTCCCATCTCAATGGCCAACCCAAGCGTTAGCAGCGCCGGGATCCACATCGGAATCCAACACCACCACACCGGACCGTCCCTTCCAAACCCCGGTGCAAGGAGGAGCAGTCCCCGTCCGGTTGGCGTGGCAACGCGTTCAATGCTCAGTCCCTCCGGCAATACCGGCCTGACCCCGAGCGGCCCGCCCCCAAAGCACAAGCGACCTGTTGCGATTCCAATCCAAGATGCGCCCGTTGATACCCAGTACACGCTGAAAAGCCCGCTCCCAATCCACACCACCACCAGCAGCACCGTCACCGCCGCGCCGCACCATTTGATCGTCTTGCGGATTCGATGGGGGGTGGGGTGGGGCTTCATGGTGCGTGCTGAGTCTACCACGAATCGGTGCCGAAGCGCCAGAATGGCTGGTCGTCTTCGGCTCGACGAACTGGCGTAGAGCCGAGCGTTTTCGCGATAGTCTTGCAGCCCGAAGGGCTGACAGGTAATAGCCGGGGGCAAGCGAGGCTTGGCGAGCGCCGCCCCCGGGAAGCATGGTCACGCCCCCTCTCCCTTGCCTTTGCCTCGGCGACCCTGAAAGGTGTCGCACGGGCGTCGCCCGTCAATCCCAGGCGTACCACTCATCGAACTCGACCACCCTGTACTTCCGAACCAGCGCCCGCACCTCATCCTCAAACGAGGTCTTGCGATGGTGCTCCTTCTGTGTGCGGATGTACTTCTCCAGCGCGGCGTGCCCCGATTCCCCGATAGAGAACGCGCTGTACCCATCCTGCCATCGAAAGCCCGACGCGACGGGTCCCCTTGTCTTGATCCACTTGGAGGAGTCCTTCTTGATGTTCATCACCAGATCGGAGAGCGCGATGGTCTTCGAGAGGCTTACGAGCAGGTGGACATGGTTCGTGGTGCCTCCACTGACGAGGATCGGCGAATCGAGGGCGGTCCCGATTCCGCCCATGTACCGATGCAGATCGCGTTCGATCGCCGGCACGATCAGGTCCGCGCGATGCTTGGTCGAGAAGACAATGTGAATGAGGAGAGCGGTGAGTGTTTGGGACATGCGGCCCAGCGTACCGAGTCACCGGTGCGACCGCCTTCAGGGTCGCAGAGCCAAAGGCAAGAAACAAAGACAGTGGTTTCGCTTTCCGGGGGCGGCGCTCGGTCGCCTACGGCGACCATCGCTCTGCCCCCGGCTATTGCATGGCAGCCCTTCGGGCTGCGAGACACTCACCCCGCGTCCTTTGCTGCCATTCCTACTCTTGGTCCGAGGAGATGCCCATGCCCCGACTCGTTCGCATGACGCACACCGGCTCGATCAAGGTCGGGCCGTCGGACAAGCCGATCTCGATCTGCGCCTGCGGGCTGAGCCGGATGTTTCCGCTCTGCGACGGCTCGCACAAGGCCGCGCGGCTGGTGGAGACGGACCCGAACGCGCTGTACGTGTACGACGCGGACCGGATGAAGGTGGTGGAGGTGCGGTCGGATGAGCCCCCGCCTTCCCCCCCGCCTCCTCCCCCGGCCCCGCCCGCATCGGTGCCGCCGTCGTCTCCGGTTGGGATGTGAGGGTGGTCGGTGCACCGAGGGTGCGGCGGAGGCTCAGCGAGCGCGGAAAGAGTCTCTTCTCAAAGCCCCTCTCTGAGCCCTCCGCGTCTGCTCTGTGATCTCTGTGGACTGCATCCCCTCCGACGTCCGCCCGCTCACCGCTCGCCGGGAGTAGATGCGCCGGCGACCTTGCCGCGCTCGAAGAGATACTGATCGATCGCCTCCACGACGGTCTCGTGGAACTCCTTGGCCTTGGCGTCGGCGCCGGCGGGGATGTTGTCGACGAGGACGCTGAAGGCGATGCGCTTGCCCTCGGGGCTGGTGACGTAGCCCGAGAGCGTGCGGACCTCGCGGATGTAGCCGCTCTTGGCCCGGACCTCGTTGTGCAGCTTCGCGCCCTTGAAGCGCTTCTTGAGCGTGCCCTCCGCGCCCGCGAGGGCGAGGGAGCGGACGAAGACGTCGCCGTCGGCCGAATCGGACAGGACGCGGAGCCAGCGGGTCATCACGTCGGGGGCGATGCGGTTGTTGCGGGAGAGGCCCGAGCCGTCGGCGAGCACGAGTTGAGCCGCGGCCTCGGCCCCGACCTTGTCCTTGATCTGCATGCGGACCACGGCGGTGCCGCTGGCCCAGGTGCCGGGCTGGCCGGTGACGGTGTGGCCGAGGAGCTTGCAGAAGCTCTCGGCGTAGAGATTCTCCGAGTCGACGTTGCAGCGCTCGAGGGCGACGGAGATGGGCGTGCGGACAACGGTCAGGATCTTCTGTGTCGCGGCATCGGAGGAGAGCGTCTCGTCGGCGTTCACGAGGCGGCCGGTGACGGCGGCGTCGCGCGAGCCGAGGCCGGCGCGGTTGACGCGGTCGGCGAGGACCTTGGCGAGCATCAGGCCGGGCTGGTCGACGGTGACCTGCACCGGCTCGGCGAGCGTGGTGCGGACCGAGCCGTGGAGCTTGAAACAGAAGGGATCGCCGGAGGCTCCGGCGGCCTCGCGCTCGACCCAGACCTCGGTGTTGCCCTCCTTCACGGTGCGGGCGAGGCGGCGGAGGGTGATCCACGAGCCGGAGGGCTCGGTGCGCGCGACGGCGACGGCGTTGAGCGAGGGGCCGGGGGAGACGTAGACGTTGAGCACGTTGGCGTGGAAGTTCAGGCCGCTGACCTCGGCGCAGTAGCTGCGGCTGAGCTGCTCCTTGGGCCAGTCGGGGTGAACGTACTGGCGGTCGAAGACGCGGTCGTCGACGACGACCTCGCGGATGTTGGCCACGCCCGCGGCCCGGGCGGACTCGACGAGGCGGTCGACGAACTGGTCCACGCCCATGTGCATCTGGTCGAGCAGCACGGGCTCGGCGAAGGCGGGATCGCCCGCGCCGACGACGATCAGGCGGTCGCCGTCGGCGATGAGCTGGGTCTTGAACTCGAAGTCCTTGCCGAGGACGAGGAAGGCCGCGCCGCTGGTGAGGAGCTTGAGGTTCGAGGCGGGGATGAATCCCTCGGAGGAACCGTTCTTGGCCGAGCCGGAGCGGAAGCTCACGAGCTCCTGCCCGGTGGAGCAGTCGAGCACGCTCACGCCGACATGGGCGGTGCCGAGGCGGGCCGCGGCGAGGGCGTTGGAGACCTTGCGTTGGAGGGTTTCGGCGGGGGCGGGGGTGGCGGCGGCGAGGACACCCACGGCGAGCGCGGCCGCAGCCAAGCGCAGGCGGGCGGGCCGGGCGGTGGAAAGAGGCATGGAGAAGAGTCCCGGCATTCGCAGATGCTCCTCGCGGCGTGTGAACAAACCGCGTTCGTGTCGCCGGCGGCGATGTCGGGAGGGTACGTCCACCGCACACCGCGCCCGGCCAGGCGACGGGTGAGTATCGGCGGAGGCGGAGTGCGTGCTGCAAAGCCGCGGTGCGACGCGGCGGAGGGATTAGGCGTCGACCGTGGCCGCGCCGACGGCGGGGAGCCGGTGCTTGCGCTCGAGGAGGTCGAGGACTTCGGCAAGGGCGGTGGAGTTCTGGATGTCCCACGTGGGCCACCAGATGCCGCCGACGTTGCGGGCGAAGACGATGCCGTCGCGGATCGACTTCTTCATGCGCTTGAGGGGGAACTGCTCGATGTGCTCCTGCGCGAGCGGGACGCAGATCTGCAGGCGGTTGGGATCGGGCACGAGGTAGGCCGTGGCGCGGCCGTCGCTCGCGTCGTCGGCGAGATAGACGAATGTCCAGCGCCACGGGACGCCCTGCCAGACGAGAGACTCGGAGACACGGGGGAGCTCGGCGAGCTGGCGTCGGGCCTCATCGAGGACGGGCCGGAGCTGCGGCGGAGTGCCGGCGCGGAGATCCTCCACGCTGGGAACGCGGAACTTATCGCTCCAAGCGCATTTGGCGACCGTGCCCCAAGCCATGTACGAAGCACCTCTGAAATCAGGCGAGCCCCCGAACGAGTGGTTCGCGGGGTCATTCCCACAGGGTATACGATAGGCGCGTGGGGGTGCTGGCCGTGAAATCGGAGTTGTTGGGTGGGTTTGGGTGCACGGGTGAGCGCAGTTCGAGGGTCCACATGGCAGAATCCGCTTCCAAGTCCGCCGATGCCGCCGCCACCTTGCCGGTGGGGTCATCGATCCTGATCGTGGACGACAACCGCCAGAACGTGGAGTTGCTGGAGGCGTATCTCGAGGAGCTCGGGGCGGATGTCCGCACGGCCGGGGATGGGCTGGAGGCCTTGGCGGCGGTGGCGGAGCGGCAGCCGGATGTGATCCTGCTGGACGTGATGATGCCGCGGATGAGCGGGTATCAAGCGTGCGTGAAGCTCAAGGGGGATGCGGCGACGAAGGACATCCCGATCATCATGGTGACGGCGCTCAACGAGATTTCCGATACCGAGCGGGCGGTGGAGTCTGGAGCCAACGACTTCCTGACCAAGCCGGTGAACAAGCTGGAACTGGTGACGCGCGTTCGGGCGATGCTGCAACTGCGGCTCTTGAGCAAGCAGGTGGATCGGACGATGGACCAGTTGCGGAAGTTGAAGGGGCAGGCCTGAGGTCGCTTCGACATAATCCGTATATCCGGATAAATGGCTATAGTGTGGAGAGTCCCGGTGGCCGTCGCGGCCGGATCGGTCGATACCCCACCGGCCGACCTTCCTTCAGTGCTCCGCCCTCTGAGTAGAAACTCCATGCACGCCCGCGAGCTTTTTGAGACCTATCCCGCCACCTTCTCGTTCGAGTTCTTTCCGCCCAAGACGGCGGAGACGGCCGAGCAGTTGTACCAGGCGATCGGTGAGCTGGAGTCTCTGAAGCCGCAGTTTGTCTCGATCACGTACGGGGCGGGCGGTTCGACGCGCGATCTGACGCACGAACTGGTGGTGCGACTGAAGCAGCGCGGCGTGCTGGACCCGTTTCCGCACCTGACGTGCGTGGGGCACACCGAGGGCGAGATCCGCGCGATCCTGGAGCGGTACGCCGCGGCGGGAATCTCGAACATCATCGCCCTCGGTGGCGACCTTCCCAAGGGGCCGGGCGGCGCCGAGCACGATCGCTCGAAGGACGCGTTTCGGCACGCGACCGACCTTGTCAAGTACATCCAGAAGTTCAACGCCTCGGGCGGACATCCGGGCGGCGGATTCGGCGTCGGTGTGGCGGGCTATCCGGAGGGCCATCCGGCGACACCCAACCGCGTGAAGGAGATGGACTATCTCAAGGCGAAGGTGGATGCGGGCGCGGACTACATCTGCACGCAGCTCTTCTTCAACAACGACGACTTTTTTGATTTCCGCGACCGGTGCGGGCTGGCGGGGATCAAGGTGCCGATCGTGGCGGGGATCATGCCGATCACCAGCCTGCCCGGAATGAACCGGATGGCGGACATGGCGCAGGGGACGAGATTCCCCGCGCCGCTGATCCGGGCGGTGAACCGGGCGGACGGCGATCCGGAGGCGGTGCGGCGCGTGGGCATCCACTGGGCGACGGAGCAGTGCCGCGACCTGCTGGACCACAACGTGCGCGGGATCCACTTCTACACGCTCAACCGCTCGACGGCGACGCGGGAGGTGTTCCTGAACCTGGGTGTGAAGGACTCGGCGGCGCTGATGCCGCAGCGGAAGGCGCGGCACTAGTCGCCAGCGGCATTAGACCTTGGGAAGTTCGAAGCCATGGCGGCGCTGATAGTCGCGCCAGGTGTTGGCCTCGTCATCTCCGGGGAACTCCCACCTGGCCGGATCCCATTTCAGCGGTCGGCCGTGCCAGTAGGCCTGATTCATGAGATGGCAGCAGGCGACGCTGCGGGTGCCGATCTCGACATCGCAGATGCATCGCTCGCGGGTCCGGATGCAGTCGAGCCAGTTCTGCATGTGGTTCGGGGCCTTGGGGAGCCGGAGGTCCTTCTCGTCGAGCGGTTTCTTGAGGATGTCGCCGGAAATGCTCTCGAGCTTTTCGCGGTCGACGTAGATCACGCCTTTCTCGCCAATGAACGTAATGCCGAACGGGCCGTCGTGGATGACCTCGGTGCCGCTGGGATAGATGAGTTTGGCCCCGCGGAGTGAGCCGGGTTCGCGCGGCGGGAGAGCCTGAATCGGTCCAGCCTCGTCGGCGTCCATGGCCCACTGGACGATGTCGAAGTGGTGGGCCCCCCAATCGGTGATCATGCCGCCGGAGTACTCGCGGTAGTCGCGCCACTTGGGGTAGTGGTCGTGAACGCCGCGGGGCGAGAGGATGGCGTTGTACGGTCGCATCGGAGCGGGGCCGAGCCAGCGGTCCCAGTCGAGGCCTTCCGGGGGCGTCTCGCCGGGAAGGTCGCAGGGCTTGGAGGTGTCGCCGATGCCGACGTGGACGGCGTAGACCTTGCCGAGACGTCCGGCCCGGATGTACTCGCACGCGGTGCGGAAGCGGCCGGCACACTCGGTGCGCTGCTGGCTGCCGGTCTGGAAGACGCGGTTGTGCCTGCGGACGCCCTCCATCATGACGCGGGCCTCGTGGAGGTTCAGGGAGAGGGGTTTTTCGCAGTAGATGTCCTTGCCGGCGGCCGCGGCGTCGAGGACGTGGTTGGCGTGCCAGTGGTCCGGGGAGGCGATGACGACGGCATCGATTCCGGGGAGGGCGAGGAGGTCGGCGTGGCTCACGAAGGCGGCGCAATCGGTGTTGCCGTAAGCGGCGTCGACCCGCTTCTTTGCGTCGAGCCGACGCTCGGAATCGACGTCGCACACGGCGAGGATGCGGACGGTGTCGTGCTTTTTGAGGTTTTCCAGCAGCGAGCGGCCCTGCTTGCCCACGCCGATGAACCCGATGCCGAGGGCGTTGTTTGGGCCCGGGCGGGTGCGTCCGAGCACCCGGGAGTGCAGGAACAGGGGAGCGACGGCGACGGCGGATGAGAGGGCGACAAACTGGCGTCGGGAGATCATGCGTCCAATCTACCACGAGGCGAAATCGGCCGTATGAAAACCGGTGACGGATGCGTGGCCAAAGGCCGACGCGGGCGGGCCGGGTCGGTCGATACATGTTGGTAGCGGGCGGTGGAATAGGCTTGACCAGCGTTGCGGCAAGGAGGCCCAAGGGCGTGCGGCTTACTCATGTCATTCCGAGCATGTTCCAGCGGCGGTTGTTGTTCCTTGCGCTGGCGATGGGGGCCGCGGGGGCGTTTCCGGTCGTGCAGATGGCGCGACTGACGCTGGGCAGGGGGGGTGATCTTCGCGCGGAGGCGGAGAAACGGCTGGTGAGCGAGACGTGGCTGGAGTCTTCGCGCGGCCGGATTATGGACTGCAAGGGGCGGGAACTGGCGCGGGACAAGCCGTCGCTCGACATCGCCGTGGACTACAAGGTCATCACTGGTCGGTGGGCGGATGAGCGGGCGGCCCGCGCGGCCAAGAAGGCGAGCGAGGCGGCGGGCAAGGGATGGGTGACGCTGAGCCCTGAAGAGAAAGAGGCGGCGATCAGGGCCTCACGGGTGCCATTCGACCTGCATATGGAGGAGATGTGGCGGCTGTTCGCCAAGACGGCGGGGATCACCGAGCAGCAGGTTGAGCAGCGGCGGCAGGAAATCAAGGAGCAGGTGCAGTACATCGCCGCGGTGGTGACGGAGAACGAGCGGAAGAAGGAGGAGGCGCGCCTGCGTGCGGCGGGGAAGCCGGCGGAGGTGGCGGCGTCGTCGCTGAGGGTGACGATTCTGGAGCAAAAGCAGGCGCACGTGATGCTGCGGGGCGTGTCGGACAGCGTCGGGCTGGAGTTCGACCGCCTGAAGGACCTCACCGGGGATGAGGACGTGTCGCTGGCCGCGCCGGGCAGGACGGACGCGGGCGGCGGCAAACCGCTGCCGGTGTTTCCGGGCCTGAGGGTGGTGGACTCGTCACGGCGGGAATATCCGCTGGATGTCATGGACGTGGAGGTGGACACGTCGACGTTTCCGCCGCCGCTGCGCGGTGGGACTCAGCGCATCCGCGTGCCGGGGGTGGCGATGCACGAGATCGGGCGGATGCGCGGGCGGCTGTACAAGGAGGATCTGGAGCGGCGGCCGCGCATCGATCCGTCGACCGGAAAGATCGATCGCGGGCACTACCGCCCGGGCGACAGCGTGGGCCACGGCGGGGCGGAGCAGGCTCGCGAGGACGAGCTGCGCGGCCTTCGCGGCGTGAAGATCAAGCACTTGGACACAGGGAAGGAAGAGGAGATCATCCGGCTGCCGGGGCGCGATGTGAGTCTGACACTGGACGCGTCGCTCGAGGCGCGGATCCAGGCGCTGTTCGATCCGAGCCTCGGGCTGACGGTGGTGCAGCCGTGGCATCGCACAAAGAAGCCCGAGGACGAGGCGAGCGTGCCCAAGAGCGAGGCAAAGGAACTGCCGGTGGGCACGCCGCTGAATGGAGCAGTGGTGGTGATCGAGGTGCGGACGGGGAACATCGTCGCGATGGTGTCGATGCCCTCGTACACGCACGAGCAGATCGAGACGATGCCCGAGACGATCGCCAACGACACGTACAACCAGGCGTTCCTGAACCGTGCGATCGGGCGGGTCTATCAGCCCGGCTCGATCGTGAAGCCGCTGGTGCTGTGCGAGGCGATGAAGCAGGGGCGATACTCGGCCGACGAGCGGATCGACTGCACGGGGCACTTCTTCGCCGACAAGCCGCTAATGTATCGGTGCTGGATCTACAAGCAGTTCCACACCACGCACACGGCGCGGCTGGGGCACCCGCTCGACGGGGCGGACGCGATCCGGTGCTCGTGCAACATCTTCTTCTACGAGATGGGCAGGCGGCTGGGGCCGCAGGGGATTCACGATGTGTTTTCGGCGTTCGGCGTCGGGGCCGGCGCGCCGGGCGGGGGCGGGTTCAACATTTTCGGGCTGCCGGCCCTGCCGACGGACCCGACCACGCGGGCCCAGGAGCAGCGTCGGCGCGGGCTGCTGAGCGAGGCCGCGGGCGAGGTGCGCTCGCCCGACAAGGCGACGCCGCAGGAGGCGATCCTCATGGGGATCGGGCAGGGGCCGGTGACGTGGACGCCATTGCACGCGGCCAACGCGTACGCGACGTTGGCCCGTCACGGCGAGATGCTCTCGCCGCGGCTGTTTGAGGATGCGACGCAGGAGCGGCGGGACCTGGACCTTTCCGACCGGGCGATCCAGCAGGCGCTCAAGGGGCTGCACGGGAGCGCGAACGAGGAGAACGGCACGACGCACGTCATCACCTACACGCTGGCGGACGGCACGAAGAAGACCGAAAGCGTGTTTACTGTGCCGGGGATCGATGTGTGGGCCAAGAGCGGAACGGCGGACACGAGCCCGTTCCGGGCCGAGCTTTCGCAGCTTGGTGGTGGTGGCACGGGGGATGGGCGAGAAGAGCTCTATGACAGCGACCACTCGTGGTGCGTGTGCCTGGTCGGGGATGGGAGCAACGGCGGTGAGCCGAAGTACGCGATCGCGTGCATCGTGGACTACGGCGGCTCGGGCGGGCGTGTGGCGGGGCCGCTGGCGAATCAGGTGGTGTATGCGCTTCGGGCGGAGGGGTACCTGCGGTGAAGAGCACAAAGCACACAGTTCAAAGCACACGATCGGAGATCGTCTTGATTGAGCGGTGCGGATCTGTGTATGTGCTTTGTGATGTGTGCTGTGTGCTGTGTCCATGACTTCTCCCTCACGCTTCATCTTCGGCACCTCCTTCACCGCGTGGCACGGGGCGTGGCTGTGCGTGCTGGCCGGGTTTGCGCTCTCGCTGCTGGGGATCTACGCGATCGATCTGGGGACGGTTGAGGCCCCGGTCCATCCCGGCGAGTACGTGACGATGTCGGGGCTGGTGCTTCGGCAGACGGTGTTCATGGTGATCGGGATATTCGCGGCCGCGCTGATCGCGCTGCCGCACCATCGATGGCTCCGCGTGGGCTCTTGGGTGCTGTTCGTGGGGATGCTTGGGCTGCTCGTGTTCCTGCTTATCCCGTTCGTGCCCGCGTCGATTGTGCATCCGCGCAACGGGGCTCGCGCGTGGATCGAGCTTGGGCCGATCGACTTCCAGCCGGGTGAGCTGGCGAAGGTGGCGTTCGTGCTGGTGATCGCCGACTATCTGCGATTCCGCGAGAATCATCGCACACTCGCAGGGCTGATCCCCCCGGCGGTGATCGCGTTCGTGCCCGCGCTGCTCATCGCGATGCAGCCGGACCTTGGGATGGCGACGCTCTTTGCGCCGGCGATCTTTGCGATGCTGCTGGCGGCGGGGGCGCGGATTCGGCACATGGTGGCGGTGGTTTCGGTCGCCTCGTGCGCGGTGGCGCTGGTGGTGACGGTGGCGATCTGGGCCCCGATGGGATCGGTGCCGCTGCTGCGGACGCACCAGCAGGCGCGGATCGTGGGGCTGTATCACATGCTTGTGGATCCCGACGGTGGAAGCGGGAAATCGCCGACGGCGAGCGCGGGGACCGAGGACATGACGTTCCAGGCCCGGGTATCGCAGCGGATGGCCGCGTCGGGGGGGGCGGAGGGGATGTCCGATGCGCAGACCCGCTCGCTGCACAAGTACAACGAGCTTCCCGAGCGGCACAACGACATGATCCTGAGCGTGATCATGACGCGTTTCGGGCTGCTGGGCGGGCTTGTGGTGGTGGGGCTCTACGGGGTGTGGCTGCTGGGGGCGTACATCACGGCGGCGACGAGCAAGGATGCGTTCGGGCAGCTGGTGGTGGTGGGGCTCTCGGCGATCCTGTTCGCGCAGACGTTCATCAACGTGGGGATGGTGCTGGGAATCCTGCCGATCATCGGGCTGACGCTGCCGTTTGTGAGCTACGGCGGAACGAGCATGGTGACGGTGTGGATGATGACGGGGATCATCTTCTCGGTGGGCATGCGGCGGCTCGCGCCCGCGGGCCTGGGCCGACCGGCTTTTGAGTTCGACGAGTCGGCGCCGACGTATGGCGACTCGCCCAAGCCGCAGCCGAAGATCGTGCCGATGGGGCCGCGGCGACGCGGGATGTGATCTACCAGCCCTTCGCCCCCCCCGGCAAGCGAAGGTTGGATGCGGTTCAGTACACAGAGAGCACGGAGTAGGCACCGAGGGCAGAGAAAGAGGCCGCACGCAGAGATTCGCGGAGGCTGCGCGGGGGTTCGCTGAGGGGAGTGCAGGTGTTGTGGCACTCATTCCTGGACGATTGTCTCTTCTCCGCGTTCTCCGCGTCTCCGCGCGAGACGGTCTTCGTCCTCGCTACACTCGGTTTATGGCCAAGACCTCGAAGACGATGTTGCCTGATGCCCGTGTCTCGCCGCGGTTTGCGGGGATTCCGACGTTCTGCCGGTACCCGCGGATTGAGGATGTGAAGGGATCGGTTGATTGGGCGATCTACGGCGTGCCGTTCGATGGCGGGGTGACGTATCGGCCCGGGGCGCGGATCGGGCCGCGGGCGATTCGGGTGGAGTCGCAGTATGTCAAGCGATACTCGATCGAGCAGGATGTGGATGTGTGCGAGGTGTTGAGCATCGCGGATGCGGGCGATGCGCCCGTCGCGCCGTATGACTGCGCCAAGAACGCGAAGATGCAGGCGGAGTTCGCGCTCGGGCTGGGGACCAAGAAGACGAAGCTGTTCGCCGTCGGCGGGGATCACACGATCGCGTACGGGAACATGCGGGCGACGTGGGAGCGGTTGGGGGGGCGGGAGAAGCCCAAGGGGGGGCTCGCCCTCGTGCACTTCGACAGCCACCTCGACACGGTCGACGCGGTGTGGGGCGAGAAGTGGGGGCACGCCTCGGTGTTCCGGCGGGCGATCGAGGAGGAGATCGTCAATCCGAAGAAGATGCTCTCTGTGGGCGTGAAGGGGCCGCTCAACTCCAGGGAGGATCTCGCGTACGCGCGCCGGCACGGCGTGCGCGTCGTGACGCATTCGGACTTGGTTGCGGGCGGGGACGCGGAGCTTGAGGCTTTTGTCGCCGAGAGGGGCGCGGAGCCGGTGTATGTCACCTTCGACATCGATTGCGTCGACCCGGCGTACGCGCCGGGAACGGGGACGCCGAGCGTGGGCGGGCTGACGTCGTCCGAAGCGCTGACGCTGCTGCGGATGCTGCGCGGGCTGAGCATCGCCGGGGCGGATGTGGTGGAGGTGCTGCCCGACCGCGATCCACAGGGAATCACAGCGCTTCTGGCGGCGCATGTGATGTTCGAGATTCTCGCGCTCGACGCGGTGGCACGAGTCTGAACAGAGGCATGGGCGCAAGCCCATGCACGGTAACAAGGCGGGCGTTCGTCGTTGGGAGGGCACACCCTGCCCGGGCTTGCGCCCGGGCCTCTGTCACGCGTTCCGCAGCGCGATGATCAGTTCGACCTTGCCGGTGTGCTGGCCGAGGCGCTGGGCGATCTCGCCCGGGGTGAGGCCGGCGTCGGCGAGGCGGAAGATCTGCTGGGCGAGAGCCTCGGCCTCGGCGGGATACGCCTGGCCGTACATGGCTTGAGCGCCGTTGATGGAGGCGTGCTGGGTGGGCGCGGGTTGCTGAATCGGCTGCGGGGCGTAGTGCTGGTGCTGCGGGATTGGCGGCGGCGCGGGCATGCGCGGCGCGGGGGCCGGGATGTGGCCGTGGCTGGGTGCGGGAGCGGCCGGCGCGGGCTGATAGGCCGGGGCCGCAGCCATGGCCGGGACGCCGATGGGGCGCGTGATGATTTCCGGCCGCGGCTGCATGGGCTGCTGCGGCGGAACTGAGTAGGGCTGCGGGGCCGGCTGCGGCGTGTAGGTCGGTTGCGGCGCGGGTTGGGGGGGCTGGGGGGGCTGGGGCATCCGCTGCTCGGCGAGCGTGGTGCCGATCATGCCGTTGGCACGGGCCATGAGACGCTCGAGGCGGTCGGCCCGCTCGTCGAGATCTCGGGCGAGGCGGGTGCACAGCTCTTCGGCCTCGCCCATGAGGCGAAGAAGGCGCTCGGCTTCCTGTGTGGTGCCGACGGGGGTGGCTTCGTTGATGGAAGACTCCTGCGAAAGCGCGGGCATGGCGCCGAGCGCGGCGGTGGAGTTGGAGGCGTAAGCGGCGAACGTCTGCTCCTCGGTCGGGGCAGCGACCGATTCGCCGGTGGTGTCGCGGCCGCGCAACCAGGCGAGGGCGACGATGACGATCAGCCCGAGGCCGGCGGCGACGAGGATCAGGGCGAGCCAATAGGCAACGCTTGGAACGTTCGAGCCGACGCTCTGGCTGCCCGCGCCGACTTGGGCGAGCAGCGTTGCGACGGGGATGAGTGTCGAGGAGTGCATCGGGAAGGGGGGGAGATGGGGGATGCGTGAGAGAGTGTGAGAGCCCCCAAGGTTGCTGATTTGGGGAATGGGGTCATTGTACCGATCTTCGTATGATCTGCGCGTGCGGAGCGTTTTCCCTCATGTGAAAGGAGCCGGGCGGGCCGAGGCGGCGGCGCCGTGGCGGGCGGCGTTGCGCCGGGATCGGACGGTGCGGGCGATCGTGCGAAATTGGCGGGTTTTGACCGGCGAGATGGAGGGGGAGCGGACGCTGATCGCGTGCTCAGGCGGGGCGGACTCGTGTGCGCTGGTGGTGGCGCTGGGGACGCTAACGCGCGCAACCGACAGGTTTGTGGTTGGGCATGTGGTTCATGACCTTCGGGCGGAGGGTGAGGCGATGGGGGACCGGGATGCGGCCCGCGGGCTGGCGGCGCGGCTGGGGATGGAGTTTGTCGAGGCGCGGGTGCGGGTGAAGGGGAGTGGGAAAAACCTGGAGGCCGCGGCGCGTGAGGCGAGATACGCCGCGCTGGCGGCGATGGCTCGGGAGCGGGGGATTCGGTTCATCGCGACGGCGCACCACGCGGACGATCAGCTCGAGACGGTGGTGATGTCGCTGCTGCGTGGGGCGGCGGGTGGTGGGGCGGGCGTCAAGGGGATGGCGGCGAAACGGGCGATTTCAGATTTGAGATTTGAGATTTCAGATGTGAAGAGCGACCCCACGCGCCTCTGGCTGATTCGGCCCATGCTCACCGAAGATGGGGCGGTTGATCGCGCGGCGTGCCGGCGCATCTGTGCCGCGGCGGGGGTGGAGTGGCGGGAGGATGCGACGAATCAGGACACATCGCGACTTCGCGCGGCGGTGCGGCATCGCGTTGCGCCGGTGCTGCGCGAGTTGCGTCCGGATGTCGGGCGGCGGGCGATGGCGGCGGCGGGGTACGCGGAACTCGCGGGGAAGCGGCTGGAGGTGGTGGCGCGGCGAGTGATTCGAAGGGGGAAGTGGGAGGGGGGAGGGGGGAAGGACGAGCCAGTGGTAGTTGAGGGTGCGTGGACTCGGGGCGAGTTGCGGCGACTGGATTCGTTGGTGCTTGGGGCTGTGGTGCGGCGAGCGCGGCGGAGGCTGTGCGGACGCGTGGGGGAGGATCGGGTCTCGAAGCGGGCGGTGGATGCGGCGGTGCGGGCGATTCGGGATGACAGCACGGAGCCGAGGCGGTGCGTGGTGGGGGGGATGGAGGTGCAAGTGACGGCGCGGCGGGTGATTTGCCGCTCTCGCTGACGAAATTCCGCACCGGGGCAATCACCGGACGCCCGGCGAGGGCCAGCCCGGCGGGACGACCGCCGGTTCCTGACTAAACTGGCGACATGGCCCCATCCTCAGCCTCGAGCCGTCCCTCGCCGACCACCCGCTCCAACGCTCCCCTCGCCGCGCCATACTCCGGCGTGCTGGACATGATCGGCAACACGCCGATCCTCGAGTTCAAGAAGCTGGATCTCGGCCGCGGCGGGGTGGCGGGGGTGCGGCTCTTTGGCAAGATGGAGCAGATGAACCCGGCGGGGTCGATCAAGGACCGCATCGGACTGTCGATGATCGAGGGCGCCGAGAAGGCTGGGAAACTGAATCCCAAGGGGAATCCTCCGCCGACCATCATCGAAGCCACCGCGGGCAACACCGGCCTCGGCCTCGCCCTCGTCGCGCGGCAGCGCGGCTACACGCTCAAGGTCGTCGTGCCCGACAAGATGTCGCAGGAGAAGATCCAGCACCTGCGGGCCATGGGCGCGGAGGTGATCCTCACGCGCAGCGACGTCGAGAAGGGACATCCGGAGTACTACCAGGAAGTCGCGGCCGCGCTGGCGGCCCGGACGCCCAACTCGTACTACACGAATCAGTTCGGGAACATGGACAATCCTCGGGCCCACTACGAGACGACGGGCCCGGAAATCTGGAAACAGATGGAGCCCGTGGGGGGCGTGGACGCCATCGTGTGCGGTGTGGGCTCGGGCGGAACGCTCAGCGGCATCGCGGGCTATCTGCGGGAGAAGAACCCGAACGTGAAGGTCGTGCTCGCCGACCCGGCGGGCTCCATTCTCGCGCCGCTCGTGAACGAAGGAAAGAAGGTCAAGGCGGGGTCGTGGCTGGTGGAGGGGATGGGCGAGGACTTCGTGCCCGACATCTGCGACCTGAAGCTCGTGAGCGAGGCGGTGGCGGTGACGGATGCGGAGAGCTTCTTCGCCGCGCGGGAGCTGCTGGCCAAGGAGGGCGTGCTCGCAGGCTCTTCCAGCGGATGCATCCTGCACGCCGCGCTGGTCTTCTGCCGCAAGCAGACCAAGCCGATGAACGTCGTCACGCTCGTGTGCGACAGCGGCGCGAAGTACCTCTCCAAGATGTTCAACGACTTTTGGATGATGGACAACGGGTTCATCAAGCGCGAGCAGACGGGCGACCTGCGCGACCTCGTCGCCCGCCGCCACGACATGGGCGAGGACCACACGCTGCTCGACACCGACCCGATCCGGCAGGCGATCAAGCGGATGGGGATGTACGGCGTGAGCCAGATGGTGGTGACGGATGCCGATGGCCGCGTGGTGGGGATCCTCGATGAGGGCGACATCCTGCTGGGCGTGCACACCGACAGCGGCGCGTTCGAGCGGCCGGTGAGCGACTACATGACCCGCCGCGTGGAAACCGTCTCGCCGGATGCCCCGGTGAGCGCGCTGATGCCGATCTTCCGGGCGGATCGCGTGGCGATCGTCGTGGATAAGAACGGTGTGTTCTTCGGGCTCATCACGAAGATCGACATGATCCACTACCTGCGGTCGCAGTTGATCCGGTGATGATCAGCGTTTGCGAATGTCAGGGAGGGCTCCCCCCCAGCCGCCCTCTCCGGCACCTCACCTGCCAGAGCCGAAGGCCAAAGGCACACCAACCGCGCACCCCCAAGCCCGGACCCGTGGCACGATCAGGAATCAGTCGGGGCCGCCCGCCTTGTGCCTCAGGACGACGCCAGTACATTCCCGGTCAATAATGCTCTATGTCTGAACGCAAGCCGAGCGAGATGCTCCTTTGTGTCCGTTGCAAGTACGACCTGTCGGGACTCGACCCGAGCGGTTCGTGTCCGGAGTGCGCTTGTCCCGTCAGCTACAGCATCCGTAATCGCAGGCAACCGCTGACCCCTCAGAACCGACTTCTATTCATTGGATATACCACGGCATGGGTTGTAGTCGTGGTTAGCCCATTTGCGCTTCCGCCGCTCGCAGGCGCACTCGGGATGAAGGTGATAACAGGTTGGGGAGGAATCTGGAGTGATGTTCTGATTGGATGCGCGGCCGCAACGCTCGTCTGCGGAATCGCGCTGCTCGTCGTGCTGGCACGACGGAATCACTGGCTGACAACGCCCGTGGCGATCAGTCTTGTTCCACTTTTGGGGGTCATCTTCGCAGCACAAATTGTGTAATACCCCAGCGGCTGTTATTGAGGGTCGAACATTGCCCGCCACTGCGGCGCCTCCAGAATAAGCCGCCGCATGTCCGCACTGGGCTGTCCAATTCCAGGATCACGATAGCTATCGAACGAAACAGAGGTACTGGACGGCGGGTGGCACCGACCAGCGGCATTGTCGTGCCACCGACCGCGGCTTTGAGCGGTCGGTGTGCCTTGGTTCCTTCCTTCTGCTCCGTTCGCCCGAAACGGTGCGGCTGCCGCGCCTTTTGGTAGACTCCCACAATGGACGCCCCCGGGGAACATTGCCGCGAGCATCCAATCCGCAAGCGGATGAAACGCCGCGAAGTCCCTGGCGGTGTCCGGTTCATCACGTTCTCGTGCGAGCGGCGCTTGCCGCTGATGGGCACACCAGAAGCCCGCGACATCTTCGCTCGCTCGCTGCGAGAAGCCCGCGAACGCCACGGGATCGAGGTGTTTGCCTGGGTGGCCATGCCCGAACACGCTCACTTGCTCGTGCGTCCGCCCGGTGACCTGGCTCCAGTTCTCAAGTCGCTCAAACTCTCGGTGCAACAGCGCGGAATGCGATTCCTGCGCCTCTCGGGCGATCCGCTTGCGCTGGAGTTGATTCGTCCGGGCGGCGTGCCGCGGTTCTGGCAGAAGGGTGGAGGGTTCGATCGGAACGTGCGGAGCGATGCGGAGTTGGAGCGAGAAATCCGGTACACCCACCGCAACCCGGTCCATCGCGAACTGGCCGATACGCCCACCGACTGGCGATGGTCGAGCGCGCGATGGTGGGAGCGCCGGCATCGCGGCCTGGCGCAGGATCCGGAGGACGTCCCTTGCGATTGGCCGCCGGGAGACCCAAGGGCCTGGGAGATGTGGAAGGGTTTTCTGTGATGCTCGGCGGTCGGTGGTTGGATGTGCGAATACCAAAGGCACACCGACCGCTCAAAGCCGCGGTCGGTGGCACGATCAGTAGACAATCGGGGCCGCCCGCTGATTTCTTTCCCTACCATTTCGCATGAGCCACGATCAGCCCAAGAACTATCACCCCGACACCCAGGTCATCCACGCGGGCCAGAGCCCCGAGCCGATCACCGGGGCCGTGATGCCGCCGATCTTCACGACCTCCACGTACGCCCAGAAGTCGCCGGGCGAGCACTCCGGGTTTGAGTACAGCCGCTCGCACAACCCGACGCGCTACGCGCTGGAGCGGATGGTGGCGCGGCTGGAGGGCTCGAAGCTCACCGAGGGGCAGGATGCGTCGTACGGCGGGTTCGCGTTCTCATCCGGCCTGGCCGCGATGGACTGCGTGTGCGAGATGCTCACGGCGGGCGATGAGGTCGTGTGCATGGACGATGTGTACGGCGGCACGTTCCGCCAGTTCACCCGCGTCCGCGAGCGGTCGCAGGGTTTGAAGATGAAGTACGTCGACCTGACGGACCTGAAGAAGGCGGCCGCGGCGATCGGGGCCAGTACCAAACTGGTGTGGGTGGAGACGCCGACGAATCCGACGCTGAAGGTGGTGGATCTGGCGGGAGTCGCCGCGATCGCGCGGAAGCAGGCGCCGAAGGCTCTCTTGGTGTGCGACAACACCTTCGCCTCGCCGATCAACCAGCGGCCGCTGGAGCACGGGTTCGACATCACGCACCACTCGGCCACCAAGTACCTCGGCGGGCATAGCGATGTGGTGGGGGGGATGCTGCTGACGGGCAATGCTGAACTCGCGGCGAAGATCCGTTTCCACCAGAACGCCGTCGGCGCGGTGATGGGGCCGTTCGATTCCTACCTCGTCCTCCGCGGCATCAAGACGCTCGCCCTGCGCATGGCCCGCCATAACGCCAGCGGACTCCGCATCGCGCAATGGCTGGAAAAGCAGCCCGGCGTGGAGAAGGTGATCTACCCCGGCCTCCCCTCGCACCCGCAGCACGCGCTGGCGATGCGGCAGATGTCCGGCCATACGGGCATGATCACGTTCTTCATCAAGGGTGGATTGGAAGAATCGCGGCGATTCCTCGAGAGCCTGCACCTCTTCACGCTCGCCGAATCGCTCGGCGGCGTGGAGTCGCTGGTGGATCATCCGGCGATCATGACCCACGCGAGCGTGCCGCCGGATCAGCGGGCCGCGCTTGGGATTTCGGATACGTTGATTCGGCTGAGCGTGGGGATTGAGAATCCGGATGACCTGATCGCGGACTTGCAGCATGGGCTGAGAGCGGCCGCGGGATCGCGATCCGGCGCGGCGGCCGTCAAGGCTTGAATCTTTTTGAAGCGTAGGCCCTAAAAAGTTTTTCAGAAAATCGCGCTCTTCTTCAGCGGTATAATTACAGGATTCCCATGTTTGTTTGGCCATCGGCTCGTTTTGTACAGTCACACCCCAAATGGGTAT